>DATKDI010000065.1:0-52756 GCA_035512775.1 Actinomycetota bacterium
CCGAACCAGGCCGTACCCGACGGTACTCCTGTGACAGCTCGCAACCGGCCTGACCTGCGAAAGCGCTGGTCACAGCGTTGCGCGGGCCTTCCTTGACACGGAAGAGGTCAGAGGTTCAAATCCTCTAGCGCCCACCAGCAAACCGCAGGTCAGGCGGCCTTCCGTCCTTATCGTACGCCCGTCTCAGCTTCCTTTCGGACCCGCCCGGTCAACACGTGATTCCGAGAACTCTCATGACAGCTCAACGAGCCCTCCCCGGGCCGCATCTTCGTGCCATATCTTGGGGCCGATGGCTATCGCAAACTGGAAAGAGCGAGCTCGCGGCTCGTTCGCGCGCCGGATGTGGGGTGAGGCGTTCGACCTCCTGTCGGCGGCGCATCGCGACGGTCAGCTGCACATAGAGGATGTCGAGCGGCTTGCGATCGCCGCCTACATGGTCGGGAGAGACGAGGAGTGCGAACAGGCGTGGATCGCCGCCCACCACGAATGGTTGGGCCGCGACGATCCCGCTCGCGCCGCGCGCTGCGCCTTCTCGCAGGCCCTCGGGCTCTTCTTCCGGGGAGACCTGGCTCCGGCGACGGGCTGGGTCGCCCGCGGCGGACGGCTCTTGGAGGACAGCCCTCGCGACTCCGCCGAGCAGGCCTGGCTGCGGATGCTCACGGCGCTGCCTCTCCTGTTCGACGGCGATGAAGGCGCAGGTCCGAGCTTCGTCGAGGCGGGGCAGATCGCAGATCGCGTCGGGGATGCGGACGCGTCGATGTTCGCGCGGATCGGCCGGGGATACGCGCAGATCCTGCAGGGACGAGTCGCCGAAGGCATGGCGCTGCTGGACGAGGCCATGGTGGCCGTCACGGCAGACGAGGTGTCGCCGATGCTCGCCGGGATCGCCTACTGTCAAGTGATCGCCCTGTGCGAAGAGGTGTTCGACCTCCGTCGCGCACGGGAGTGGACGGCGGCTCTGACGCGGTGGAGCGATTCGCAGCCGGACCTGGTCCCCTTCCGAGGCAACTGTCTCGTTCACCGCTGCGCGATCTTCCAGCTCCAGGGCGCGTGGATGGAGGCTCTTGAGACGGCCAGGCGAGCATGCGATTGGCTCGCCGGGCCACCCGCATGGGACACCCTCGGATCCGCCTACTACCAACTGGGTGAGATCCAGCGGCTGCGGGGCGAGTTCCCGGAGGCAGAGGAGGCCTATCGGAGCGCCCGTCTTGCGGGACGGGATCCGGAGCCCGGGATGTCGTTGCTCCGCGTGGCACAGGGGAGGGTCGACGTCGCGGTGCCGGCGATCCAGCGAGCGCTCAAGGAGGCCACGGATCCGACGTCCAGGTCACGCCTGCTCCCGGCGTACGTGGAGGTCATGCTCGAGGCCGACGACGTCGGAGCCGCCCGTGCGGCCGCCGACGAGCTGTCTGAGCTCGCCGCTGCGCTCCACGCTCCATACCTACATGCCCTCGCGGCTGAGACGTCCGGAGCAGTGTTGCTGGCCGAAGGTGATCCACAGGCGGCGCTCGCCTCGCTTCGGGGCGCGCATCGGTCGTGGCGTGCCCTCGACGCGCCACATCAGGCGGCGCGCGTGCGCTTGCTGATCGGGGTCGCCTGCCGCGGGCTCAACGACGATGCCAGCGCCGAGCTTGAGTTCGAGGCGGCACGTGGAGCGCTCGAGGAGCTGGGCGCTCGCGCCGATCTCGAGCGGCTCGATCGACTCACCGGGTCACCCAGGCCGGGAGGACTGAGCCAGCGGGAGAGCGAAGTCCTCGTGCTGGTCGCCTCGGGCAAGACGAACCGCGCGATCGCGGCCGACTTGTTCATAAGTGAGAAGACCGTCGCGCGGCACATGAGCAACATCTTCACGAAGCTTCGGCTCTCGTCTCGGGCCGAGGCCACGGCATACGCCTACGAGCACGACCTCGTCCGGTAGCCGCCACTACACAGAACTACCCACTTCATGGGCATCCGAGAATGGGTGGTTCTTCCGAAGTCGGAGCGTTCCTCGCCCTCTACCGTCGGAAACCAGTCAGGAGCGAGGAGGAGACGATGAACACGCGTCAGGGCGATGCAGCCACGACGGAAGAGCACACCGCGCCGCCAGAGGCCTGGGATCACATCGCGGAAGGCTACGACCGGTACGTGGCTCCCCAGGAAGTTGATCTGGCGAGCGAGGCACTCCGTCTCGTCGGGCTCGAGCCGGGGGAGCGGTTCCTCGACGTCGCAGCCGGACCGGGCGGTCTCAGCCTGCCTGCCGCCCGGCTCGGCGCGCAGGTGCTCGCCACCGACTGGTCACCCGCGATGATCGAGCGCTTCGAAGCCCGCTCGCGCGAAGAGGGTCTACGCGATGCAGAGGGGCGAGTGATGGACTGTCACGACCTGGACCTTCCGGACGGCACGTTCGACGTCACCGGGTCGCAGTTCGGCGTCATGCTCGTTCCCGACCAGCAGCGTGCGCTCCGGGAGATGGTTCGGGTGACGAAGCCCGGCGGGCGCGTGCTCCTGATCGCCTACGGCGCACCCGCGGAGTTCGAGACGCTTCAGGTCTTCATCGGCGCTCTGAAGGTGGTTGCTCCAGAGTTCCCGGGGCTGCCCGACGATCCGCCGCCGCTCGAGTTCCAGGTGTCCGACCCGGGCGTCCTTCGTCGGCGGTTGACCGATGCAGGATTGAAGGGCGTCCGCGTCGAGCAGACGGCCGAGCGGCCACTGTTCGCCTCAGGCGAGGAGATGTGGGACTGGATGCTGTACAGCAATCCGATCTCGGGCATGGTGGTCGCGGACCTCACCGACGAGCAGCGAGCGCGCCTACGCCAGATCCTCGACGGCATGCTTCGAGAGCGCGCGGGGGCCGATGGACGAACTGTCCTCTCCAACGCGGTCAACATCGGCATCGGGACCAAGGAGCGGTCCTGAAGATCGAGGAGGGTTCGGGAGCGGCTGCGACAGACGACTCGCCAGTCCCCTCGGCAGAAGCCTAGTCAGGGAGCACGGTCTAGGAACCGTTGTCCTACCTCGTGCATCATTGCGGCGATGAGGAGTGATCTTCCAGCCGGTACCGTCACCCTTGTATTCACCGACATCGAGGGGTCCACGAAGCTGCTGCACCAGCTCGGGACAGAGGCGTATGCGGACGCCCTGGCCGAGCACCGCCGGCTGTTGCGCGAGGCATTCGCCCGCCATGGCGGCGCCGAGGTCGACACGCAGGGCGACGCGTTCTTCTACGCGTTCGAGGACGCGGGGGAAGCGGTGGCGGCGACCGACGAGGCGCGCGAAGCCTTGAGGACAGGGCCGATCCACGTCCGCGTCGGGATCCATACCGGCGCTCCGCACCTGACGGACGAGGGCTACATCGGCGAGGTCGTGCACCTCGGTGCCAGGATCGGCGCGGCCGGTCACGGCGGACAGGTTCTGCTCTCGGAGGAGACGCGCCGATCCGCGCGCCTCGACGACGTCACAGACCTCTTGGACCTCGGGGAGCATCGCCTGAAGGACTTCGAGCGACCGATCCGGATCCTTCAGCTCGGCGGGGAGCGCTTCTCACCTCTGAAGACGATCTCGAACACGAACCTGCCGCGGCCGGCGAGCTCGTTCGTCGGTCGCGAGCGCGAGATCGCCGACGTCGTTTCGCTGATCCGCGACGACGGCGCCCGCCTCGTCACGCTCACCGGCCCCGGAGGCTCGGGCAAGACGCGGCTCTCGATCGAGGCGGCCGCCGAGCTCGTCGGCGACCACAAGGCCGGCACGTTCTGGGTCGAGCTGGCGCCGATCCGCGACGCCGCCCTCGTCGCCGCCGAGATCGGGAAGACCCTCGGCGCGAAGGACGGGCTTGCCGACCACATCGGCGAGCGCGAGTTGCTGCTCGTCCTCGACAACCTGGAGCAGGTGATTGACGCCGCGCCGGAGCTCGCCGACCTCGTCGAGGCGTGCCCGAGCCTCCGGATGCTCATCACGAGCCGGGAGCGGCTGCGCGTCCGCGGTGAGGTGGAGTACCCGGTCGAGCCGCTCGTCGTGCATGACGCGGCCGAGCTGTTCCTCGCTCGCGCGGGGCTTGCCGAACCGGACGACGACGTCCGCGCGCTCTGCCGAGCGCTCGACGAGATGCCCCTCGCCATCGAATTGGCAGCTGCTCGCGCGAAGGTCCTGCCGCCGTCGCAGATCCTCGAACGGCTCTCACAGCGCCTCGACCTGTTCACCGGCGGCCGCGACGCCGACCCGCGGCAGCGCACGCTCCGCTCGACGATCGAGTGGTCGCACGACCTCCTCGACCCGGCGGAGCAGCGCCTCTTCGCGCGACTGGCGGTCTTCGCCGGAGGGGCCACGCTCGAAACCGCCGAACGGGTCGCCGGCGCCGAGCTCGACACGATCCAGTCGCTCGTGGAGAAGAGCCTGGTTCGCCGCACCGGCGACCGCTTCTGGATGTACGAGACGATCCGCGAGTTCGCGCTCGAACGCCTGGAGGCGAGCGGCGACGCCTACGAGCTCCGACGCCGACATGCCGAGCACTTCCTCGCGCTTGCCGAGGAGGCGGAGCAGCACCTGATCCGCGAGACGTTCGGACGCCACGGCGGGTGGCAGGAACGGATCGAGGCGGAGCGAGACGACCTCCGCGCAGCGCTCGATCTGTTCGAGGCGAACGGCGAGGGCGAACGCGCGCTCAGGATGGCAGCCGCGCTCGCCTGGTTCTGGGAGGAGCGCGGCCCCCTGGCCGAAGGACGGCGACGACTCGAGTGGGCGCTCGCCGCCGAAGGCCGTCCTTCAGCGGCTCGCGCCAATGCGCTGGCCCATCTCGGCATGGCCGCGGCCCTGATGGGCGGCGACCTGGACGAGGCGAGGCAGGCAGCCGAGCAGGCGCTGGCGCTCCACCGCGAGCTTGGGGACGCGTGGAGGATCGGAGACGACGTCCACACGCTCGGCTACATCGCCGCGGAGAGCGGTGACTGGGAGACCGCTCGCAGGCTCTTCGAGGAGTGCGTCCGGTTGGTCCGCGAGGCCGGCGACGAGGACTACGCGCTGTGGGCCACCCGGAGCGTCGGCTGGACATACCACGACACCGGGGACCTCGAACGGGCGCGAGCGATCCACGAGGGGAACCTCGAGCGTGCCCGCGAGGTGGGCAATCGGGTCCTTGAGGCGACCACGCTAGGCGTCCTCGGCACGATCCTCGTGGAGGACGGGCGAGCGGACGACGCCTTCCCGTTCCTCGAGCAGGCGTACCGGCTGCACCGAGACCTCGGCGAGGCGCTGGAGGTCTCAGTGGACGTATGGCGCTTCGCGGAGGCGCTTGCGTCGCTCGGCCGCTGGGAGAGCATGGTCGAGCTCGCCTCGCTCTCGACGGCGCTTCGGGAGGAGCACGGCGAAAGGACCTGGGTGGAGCGGAAGAAGGAGGAGACCCTCGCGGCCGCGCGGCGACAGCTCGATCCATCGGCGTTCGATCGGGCGTGGGAGCGGGGGGAAAGGCTGACGCCCGACGACGCGGTCGGGAAGGCTCTGGCAGCCAGTCCGGCCGGTGACCGGTGAGCAGGGTCGGCCTCCCGACGAAGGCAGCATCCCGCTCGAGGCTTCTCTCCCAGGACAGGCGATCGTCTAGTGAGGGCGCGACCCTCCACGAGCGTCCGATCCCGCCCATCCGGTGGTGATTGATAGGGCAACAGCTGCCGTGCATACTCTGGAGGTAGCTCCGAGCGCGAGGTCGGACGATGGCGCACCGCAAGTTGACCTCCCCATCCAGCGAAGGCTCGACGTTCCAAGCGATGCTGGACGCGGCGCCCGACGCCATGATCGGCGTGGATACCGAAGGCCGGATCGTCATGGTGAACGTTCAGACGGAGGCGCTCTTCGGATATCCCCGAGAGGATCTCCTCGGGCAACCGATCGAACTCCTCGTCCCGGACCCAGCGAAAGCGGTGCATCAGGCGCACCGAGGGAAATACTTCCGGGAGCCGTTGACTCGTCCCATGGGCAGCGGGCTCGACCTCGGGGGCAGGCGGGCAGATGGCACCGAGTTCCCGGCTGAGATCAGCCTCAGCTCGATCCAGACGGAGGATGGACCGGTGGTCATCGCCGCCGTTCGAAACATCACCGACCGGAAGAAGGCCGAAGCTACGTTCCAAGCGATGCTCGATGCGGCGCCGGATGCCATGGTCGGAGTGAGCCGCGACGGTACGATCGTGCTGGCGAACGAGCAGACGGAAGCGGTATTCGGCTATCGGCGAGGGGAGCTGGTCGGCCAGCCTGTCGAGACCCTTGTTCCCGACAGGGTGAAGGCCGTTCACCCGGCGCACCGGGAGAGTTACTTCGAAGCGCCGAGGACCCGTCCGATGGGGGTGGTCCTGGACCTTGCCGGTCGCCGGGCGGACGGCACCGAGTTCCCGGCCGAGATCAGTCTGAACGCGATCGAAACCGGTGAGGGCACCGTCGCGCTCGCGGCGATCCGAGACATCACGGATCGGACGGTCGCCGAGGAGGAGACGAGGCGGGCGAGAGAGGAGGCTGATCGCGCGAACCATGCGAAGAGCGAGTTCCTCTCCCGCGTCAGCCACGAGCTCCGTACCCCTCTCAACTCGATCCTCGGGTTCGCTCAGCTCCTCGAGATGGAGGAGATCACGGGGACTCAGCGGAAGTCGGTCAAACAGATCCGCGGAGGGGGCGAGCATCTCCTGGGTCTCATCGATGAGATCCTGGATATCGAGAAGATCGCCTCGGGGAAGATGACCTTCTCGCCCGAGCCGGTTCACGTGGGAGAAGTCCTGCGTGAGGTGTTGCAGCTCGTCCTCCCCATCGCAGAAGGGGGTCGAGTTCGATTGGTTGCTCCCACGGACGAGTTGGACGTCCATGTGAAAGCCGATCGGCAGCGACTCAAACAGGTGTTGCTGAACCTGCTGTCCAACGCCCTGAAGTTCAACCATGTCGGAGGAGAGGTTCGGATCACGAGCCGAGCTTCTGAGTCCTCGTTCCAACTCAGTGTCAGCGACACGGGCGTCGGCATCGAGGAGGAGCTGATGGTCGGTCTCTTCACACCGTTCGATCGTCTCGGCGCGGAGCGGCGAGGCATCGAAGGAACCGGCCTGGGGCTCGCACTCTCGAAGAGCCTCATCGAAGCGATGAACGGCACGATCGACGTCACCAGCGTGCCCGGCGAAGGCAGCACGTTCCGGATCGAACTGCCGCTCACCGAGCGGACTGGGATCAAGGTCGATGAGGTCCCTGAGGAGGTCGGCGCGCGAGACCAAGCGTTGCTCGAACGAACGATCCTCTATGTGGAAGACAACCTTGCCAACCTTCAGCTCATCCAGGGCATCCTTGACTACCGTCCCACCATCCGACTCCTGAGCGCGATGCAGGGAAGCATCGCCCTCGAGCTCTCCAAGCAACACCGACCGGACCTGATCCTGCTCGACCTTCACCTTCCCGACATGTCAGGCGAGGAAGTCCTCGAGCAGCTCGGCGCGGATGGACGTACCAGGGATATCCCCGTCGTGATCGTGAGCGCCGACGCGAGTCGCGACACCATCAAGCGGCTCGAGCGGGCGGGAGTGAGGTCCTACGTCACGAAGCCGATCAACGTCTCGGTCTTGCTCCGGATGTTCGATGAGGTGCTCGGCTGATCTATCCGCCGAGCTCTCCGGCGACCCTGTGACCGGACCGTGAGGAGAGCGTCTCGTCGAAGACCTCGAGGAAACGTGGCACATCGATCGGTTTGGAAACGAATCGGTCCATGCCATGTTCCTCGAGTCGGCGGATCTGGACCTCATCCCCTTCCCCGGAAACAACGATCACGGGGATGTCCATGGTCTCCGGATCGTTCTTCAGGCGAGAGAGCGCAACCTCCCCTGAGATGTCCGGGAGATGGAGATCGAGGAGGATGAGATCCGGATGCTGGGTCCGTGCCAGATCCATCCCGATCTCACCGCTCTCGGCCCGGATCATCCTGATGTGGGGTCGATGCGACACGACCTCTGGATGAGGACGTGGTTCAGGGGATTGTCCTCCACGTACAGGATCGTGAGGTTCCTGAGCGACCGACTCGACACAGCGGCCAATGGGCTCGCCGAAGGAGCCGGGGCATTCGAGGATCGGAACTCCAGCGACACCGACGTGCCCCTGCCGACTTCGCTTTCCAGGGCGATGGTCCCGCCCATCGCCTCGACGAGCGCTTTGCAGAGCGGCAGACCCAGACCGGTTCCCTCCTCGTCATCTGAGACGCGAGGCCCGGCGTGCTCGAACACGGCGAAGACGCCGGCAAGATCGGCGGGTGGGATCCCTGAGCCGGTATCGACGACCCGGATGCACATCCTGCCCTCGGCATGGCTCCAGCTGATGCTGACGTCCCCTCCGGGTCCATTGAACGCGACGCCGTTCGAGATGAGCTCCGACAGCACGTGGAGGAGCTGCTGCCGGTCCGCGAGGACGAATTCTTCACTCGACGTGCGTACCACAAGATCGATCCCCGCGGTCTCCGCAGCGGGCCGGATCGAGGCAACCGCGTGCGAAACGACCTCTGGGACGGAAACGGGTTCGAGCGAAAGCGAGAGATCGCCCCCCTGAACCTTGCTGATATCGAGGATGTCGTTGATGAGCCGCAGGAGACGCCGGCCACCCCGCAGCAAGTGAGCCAGGCGCTCCCTGTCCCGATCGGAGAGCTCCGACATCTCGAGGAGCTGACCGAAGCCGAGGATCGCGTTCATCGGGGTGCGCAACTCGTGGCTCGCCCTCGACAGGAATTCACTCTTCGCGTGGCTAGCGCTCTCCGCCTCGTCTCTGGCTTTGACGAGCTCCTCGTTCGCGGTCAGCAGGTCGGTCGTTCTCGCTTCGATCCGCCGCTCCAGGTCGGCGTTCAGTGACTCGAGCGCCTGCTCCGCTTCCTTCTGGGCGGTGATGTCGGCGAGGATGCCTCGGTAATAGGGCTGGCCGGATGCGTCCCGGACCACGATGGCCTCATCCTGAACCCACACCACGGCTCCACGACGGTGACGCATCCGGTATTCGATCCTTTCTCCTCGACCAGCGCTTTGTGCTTTGACCTCCGCGGCGAGCACTGCCTCGCGATCATCCTCGTGGACCTGGTCGAACCACAGATCGGGGTTGGCGAAGTACTCGTCAGCCGGGTGCCCAAGGAGGCTCTCGATCCGGGGACTGACATACCGCCAGCGCCCCGGATCGCCGAACTCCCACTCGTACACGATGACCGGAGCCTGTTCTACCAACGCCCGGTACTTCGCTTCAGCAGCCCTTTCGAGCTCGACCTTCCTTGCCCCCTCGCGGGCCCGATTCCTCTGCCAGAGCATCGTCGACGTGAGCAGAGCAGCAAGAGTCAAGATGAGCACCGCGCCGTAGTCTGCGAACCGCTTCGCTTGGGTGGCGGTGTGCAGATAGGAATCCATCGCTCGCTCGATCTCGGGTTCCAACCTCTCGAGGAGTGGCTCGACTTGTCCCTCAGCGATCGCCCGGGCACGCTCACCGTCACCGGCTTGGGCAGCCGTGATCTGGTCCGACACGGCGGTTTCATAGGTTGCGAGAGTGTCCAAGATCCAGTTCAGTCGCGCATCGCTCGGTCCGATGCTCGTTCTTAGCGTCGACCTTGCCTGTCGGAGGTCGTCCTTGACTTCATCGAGCATCCTTCGGATGTCATCCGGTGTGAGTGTGGTGGAGCCTGCGAGCACCTGCCATCCCAAAGCCTTCAACACGTAGGTCTCTTCCGCGAACTCCGAGAACTGCGTCTGGGCTGTGAGTCGACTCTGAGCCCGGTGGTAGAGGGAGATCACGAGGGAGGCAGATGTCGCAGCAACGAGCATCAGCAGGATGGAGAAGGACCATGCGGACCGTCCACCCAGCCGGGGCCGGCGGCTCCGCCGCTTGAGCTCGGCGGCTTCGTCTTGGTGCATCACTCGGGTATCGGCGTCGCGAGTGACTCCCTCAAGTGTCGGTGCTGAGGAGCCCGAGAGCCCTTGAGGAGCAGTCTGTTTGCCATTTCGGTGAAGCCGGAGATGCGTAGTGCCGATACCTCGGACCGGAAGTCCAACCTGAAAGGCGATCCCGGATGAAGAGCGTCGCAGCGAAGCACCCGGATGCACGTGTCCTCGTCGTTGACGATGAGGAACCGAACGTTCTCTTGCTGGAGGGGATGCTGGCCGAGGCCGGTTACGCCAACGTCGTGTCCACCACCGATCCGACGGAGGTCGCGGCCATCATCGGTCGATCGATGCCTGACCTGATACTCCTCGACCTCCATATGCCTCACCTCGACGGCTTCGAAGTACTGCGCATGCTCCAGGCGCTCGGGGATCCATCGTCACGATCACCCGTGATCGTCTTGACCGCGGACATCACGCGTGAGGCCAAGCAACGGGCGCTCGCGTCCGGCGCCAGCGACTTCCTCTCGAAACCCTTCGACTTCCAAGAGGTACTCCTCCGCATCCGCAACATCTTGCACATGCGGTTCCTCGATCAAGCGCTCCGTCGTGAGCGAGACACACTCGAAGATCGCGTGACCGAGCGAACGAAGGACTTGGAGGAAGCCCAGACAGAGACCTTCGAACGGCTGGCGTTGGCTGCCGAATTCCGCGATGACGACACAGGTCAGCACACCGTCCGGGTTGGCACGATGGCAGCGTTGATCGCCGAGCGCCTCGGCCTTCCCCACGAAGAGGTTGAGACGCTTCGCCGGGCCGCCGCTCTGCACGACGTCGGCAAGATCGGCATCCCCGACAGCATCCTGCTCGCCCCGAGGAAACTCACGCCCGATGAGTTCGAGGTGATCAAGAAGCACACGGAGATCGGCGCGAAGATCCTCTCGGGAAGCAAGTCACCGGTGCTCGCGATGGGAGAGACGATCGCCTGGTCGCATCACGAGCGATGGGACGGGAACGGATACGCGGGATCTGCGGGGGAGGACATCCCGCTGGTAGGGCGGATCACGACCGTCGCGGATGTGTTCGACGCACTCACCCACGAACGGCCGTACAAGCGAGCGTGGTCCGTGGACGAGGCGTTGGAAGAGATGATGCACCAGCGAGGCCAACAGTTCGATCCCACGGTGCTCGATGTGTTCCTCCAGATAGCTGAGATCGGGGCGGAGATCCCCGTCAGCTCGTGGGATCCGTCCTTCGGGTTGGCCACCGGTCGGGTCAACGGCGGCTGATGCGTTCCAACGACCAGCCGCGGATCGAAACCGCCTCGATCCTCATCGTCGATGACGAGCCCGTCAACATCGAGGTCCTGGAGCAGATCCTGATGGAGGCGGGATTCTCAGATGTGCGTACCACCAGCGATCCGCGCGAGGTTATGGGTATCGCTAGCGCGAACCCGCCCGATCTCCTTGCTCTCGACCTGTTCATGCCCCACATGGACGGCTTCGAGATCATCCACCGGCTCCGAGAAGAGGGTTTTCATGAGAGTCGGCTTCCGATCCTCGTACTGACGGCCGACGTCAGCGAAGAGACGAGGCAGCGAGCACTGGCGCTGGGGGCCAACGACTTCCTCAGCAAGCCGTTCGATCTTCTCGAGGTCGTGCTCAGGGTTCGGAACCTGCTCCGGACCCGCGTTCTCTATCGAACGCTTGAGGAGCAGAACGACGTTCTGGAAGATCGGGTCCGGGAGCGGACACGAGCGCTCGACAGCCTGACTGCGGAGCTTGAGGAGCTGAACAGGACGAAGAGCGAACTCATCCAGATCCTCGCTCACGAATTGTTCACACCCATCACGACAATCCAGGGGTCCGTCCTCACGATCCAGCGCCTCGGTAACCAGATCGGCTCGGATGACATCGATGGGCTGTTGAGAGGGATCGACGCGGGGACGAACAGGCTGCAGCGGCTCGTCGGGAATCTCCGCGCCGCAGCGGCGCTCGATCGTCCGACGGTCCGGCTCGAGGTGATCGACACGCCTGTCAGCGCCCTCCTGATGAAGCTCGAAGAGGATCATCCGAAGGCCGGCGAGCGGATCCAGGTCGTAGACGGCACGCCTGGCGGGTCGATGCTCCTCGCAGATGTCGAGCTTGCTGCGAAAGCGCTTTCGATCGTGGTGGAGAACGCGCTGGATCTCGCGCCCCCGGGATCGGTCGTCGAAATCGTCGTATCGCAGGTCGACGGGAGCACTGAGATCTCCGTCGCCGATCAAGGACCCGGCGTCCCGGACGACTACCGAACACTCATCTTCGATGCATTCACGCAGACGGAGGAGTCTGTGACACGCACCCACGAAGGCATCGGCATCGGATTGTTCCTTGCCGCCCGGATCATGCTTCTCCATGGCGGGGAGATCAGGACAGAACCCCGCTCGGGTGGAGGCAGCCTCTTTACGCTCGGTTTCCGGTCGGGCGCCGATGGATCGGCCGAAGCACTCGCCCGAGCCGACGAAGACGAGTCGCGGAAGGATGTGAGCTCACCTGCCGCTCCGATCGCCCTTAGCGGATAGGGCGCTCGGTCAACACCAGGTCAAGGAGCCGACCGAACCAGGCCGTACCCGACGGTACTCCTGTGACAGCTCGCAACCGGCCTGACCTGCGAAAGCGCTGGTCACAGCGTTGCGCGGGCCTTCCTTGACACGGAAGAGGTCAGAGGTTCAAATCCTCTAGCGCCCACCACATAAGTCGTCGCAGCTCAGGTGATTCGAGCACGCGCCGCAGTTGGCACGCTCGATCAGCCCTCTGATCGAGAGCCCGGGCCGAGGATTGCCGTGGTCAGAGCGTTTCGTTGGCCTTCCCTGACTCGGAAGCGAGCACCTCGTCGACGAGGTCGTCGAAGGGCGTCTCTGTCCCGATGCGGTTTGCCCGTTGGAGCTCATCGGGCGTCAGAGACATCCGAGCGCCGCCGATCAGCCGATCCTGCATCGTTCTCCACCAACGGTCGCTGTCCATGCCGAGCTTCTCCTGCTCGGCATGCGCGGCTGCCGCCAGCCGAACAGCGCGGGCGGAGTCGCCCTGCCCCGCGAGCGACATCGCGACGCCGAGCACCTCGTCGGTCGCTCGACCGGGGAGCCCGGCGCTCCGTGCATAGGAGAGCGCACGCAGATAGCGGCGCTCGGATTCGGCGAAGTCGCCGGCGACCAGTGGACAGTCCGCCAGGAAGTGCAGCGCGAGCTCCCGCATGAATGACCTCTGGGAGCTCGATGCGACATCCAGGAGCTCCTGGGCCATCGCCTCCGCCCGCACGACCTCGCCACCGGCGACGAGCAGATGGCACAGTCCCGCCCTCGCCGACGCCCCCTCGACGTCGGGGACGCCAGCTTGTCCGAGGACCGACAGACTCTGTTCGAATGCCTCCTGTGCCTCCGCGTAGTTGCCGTGATGATCGTGCGCCCAGCCCAGCGACTGGAGCGCAAGGGCTTCCCCTCGCGGATCGCCGAGTTCGCGCCAGAGGTTCAGCGCCTCCTCGAGGGTCTCGAGATCGTCCTGGAGCTCGCCGCGTAGCGTCAGCGCGCGCGCTCGGATCGGATCGCGTGCGGGGTACCTCGTGAGCGCCCCCGTCAGCCGCTCGAGCGTCTCCTCTGCATGTCCGTGAACCATCCAGTGATCGGCGATGGCGCCGGCGAGCTGAGCCTCCGTCCTCGGCTGACTCCTCCGCGCCCAGTCGAGCGCGCCGCGGATGTTGTCGTGCTCCGCTTCGAGGATGGGCAACCATTCCATCTCAGACGTGTACCGCTCCTCGTACGCACGCTCGCACACGTTGCGGAAGTATCCGAGATGCCGGTCGCGGATCGTGTCTTCTTCTCCGCTTCCGGCGAGTCGCTCGGCAGCGTACTCGCGGATCGTCTCCAGCATCGGGTAGCGCTCCCCGCTCGAGCGGAGCAGACTCTTGTCGACGAGGGACTGCAGCGTGTCCGGGTCCGCTTCAGCGATCTCCTCGGCTGCCTCGAGCGCGCAGCCGTCGGCGAAGACGGCGAGCCTTGCGAACAGACGCTGCTCGTCGGCGTTGAGCAGCCCGTGGCTCCACTCGATCGTGGCGCGGAGGGTGCGCTGGCGCTCGGGCAGATCCCGAGCCCCGCCGGTCAGCAGTGGGAGACGCTGCTCGAGTCGCTCCAGGATCTGCGTCGGCGACAGCGCCTTCACCCGCGAGGCGGCCAGTTCGATCGCGAGCGGCAAGTCGTCGAGGCGGCGGCAGATGTCGGAGACGGTTCGGTCGGCTTCGAAGTCGGGTTTGACGGCTCGCGCTCTCGCCACGAAGAGGCCGATGCCTTCCTCGTGCTCCAGCGGAGGCACCGGATACTCGTGCTCGCCGGTGACGTGCAATGGCTCGCGACTCGTCACCAGCACGTCGAGGTTGGGACAGGAGGCGAGCAGGTCGGCGACGAGGGTCGCTGCCTCCACGACTTGTTCGAAGTTGTCGAAGAGCACCAGCGTCGAGTCGTCGCCCACGTGCTCGCTCAGGTCGCCCTTGGCACCGAGCGCCTGGGCCGCCGTCGCGGACACAAGCTCCGGATCGCGCAGCGGAGCGAGCGGCACCCACCAGACACCGTCCGGGTACCTGTCGGCCAGGCTCCCCGCCGCCTGCAAGGCGAGGCGCGTCTTCCCCGTGCCGCCCGGGCCGGTGAGCGTGAGCAAGCGGACCCCTGCTCTCGACAGCAGGTCGAGGACCTGCGCCAGCTCCCGCTCACGTCCCAGGAACGGCGTCGACGGGACCGGCAGGTTCGTCTGGTGGAGGCTCTTCAAGGGCGGGAAGTCCGCGTCGCCGAGTTGGTAGATCCGCTCCGGCGCGGATAGGTCCTTCAGTCGATGCTCGCCGAGGTCGCGGAGCCCATCCGGGCCGAGCAGCGCGGCGGCCGCGGCAGAGATCAAGAGCTGACCTCCGTGACCGCAGGCGGCGATGCGGGCAGCGCGATGCACGTCGACCCCCACATATCCCTCCTCCGTCAGGTGCGGCGTCCCGCTGTGGAGCCCCATGCGCACCCGGATCCGGCCGGGCGCCAGGTCTTCGATCGCCTGGGCGGCGGCGCGCAGGGCTCCAGGCGCGGTTGGGAACGCGACGAAGAAGGCGTCGCCCTGCGTATCGACCTCGTTCCCGCCATGGGCCGTGAACGCATCGCGCAGGACACGCCGATGCTCGGCCAGCGCGTCGGCATATCTTGCCGCACCCAGTTCGTGCAGAAGCTTCGTCGAGCCCTCCACATCGGTGAAGAGAAAGGTGACGGTGCCGGACGGGAGATCGCGCCGCACAACGACAATGTCGCAGACGGAACTGGTGTCGGCCATCACATGTCGGTCGCCATCGTCGGTCAACGCCAGGTCAACGAGCCGACCGAGCCACGCGGTACCAGACCGAACTCCTGAGACAGCCCAAGAGCGGCATGACCTGCGAAAGCGCTGGTCAGGGTGTTGGCCAGGCCTTGCTTGACACGGGAAGAGGTCAGAGGGTTCAAACCCTCTAGCGCCCACCAGCAAGATCCGCAGGTCAGGCGCCCTTCCGTCGTGTCGGCCGCCGTGCTAGTAACCCGGGGCCGCCCAGATCGGCACGCGGATCGAGCGCGGAGAGGTGGTTGGCCGAAGCCCTCAGAGGGTAGTCTTCCCGCCGGGTGCGCCGGGAAGACTGGTCGGCCTTCGTCCAACGCGGAGGGGCACGAGTTGACGGTCGACCCACACTCCATCCTGATACCCCCGCAGCTCGGCCGGATCGTGGCCTCCGTCCTCGCCGGCGCTGTTCTCCTCCCGCTCGCGACGGTCTTGGCGGACGCACGCGTCATGGAGCATCTGGCGGGGTTGCCATTCGTCGCGGCCGTGGTCGTCTGCACCGTGCTCGGACGCTTCCTGCTAGGCCTCCTATCGGCGATCGGCGCGACGATCCTCCTCGACTACTACGTCATCGCGCCGACGGGACGACTCGATCTCGAGAGCCCGACTGACATCGTCTCCGTGGGCATCTTCGCTCTCGTGTCCGTCGGGACCGCGAGCCTTGTGTCCCATGTGGAACGACTCCACGCCACGCAGAAGCGTGCGAACGCGAGGCTGAGCTTCATCGCTTCGTCGCTTCAGCAACGGCTCCTGCCGAACGAGATACCGCATGTACCTCCGTTTGAGATCGGGATCGGTTATTGGCCGGTCGGTGAGGGGATCGACGTAGGAGGCGACTTCTACGACGTGTTCCAGCCGCGCGAAGGACAACTCGCCGTTGTCGTAGGCGATGTGTCCGGCAAAGGGCCGGAGGCTGCAGGGTTCGTCGGTGGGGTGAGGCACATCGTGCGCACGCTCTCTGGGCTCTACGATGATCCGGCAGACGTCCTCCATCGTCTCAATGCTTCGCTCCTCGACGAGATGTCGGACGGCCGCTACTGCACGATCTGCATCGCGGTGTTCGACTCGAACACGGATGGCGCCGCGTCCGTACGCTTCGCATGCGCGGGTCATCCTCCACCGATCTTGATACGGGAGGAGGGACCCTCGACGGTCGAAGCGAAGGGCACGCTGCTCGGCGTGCTCGAAGACGTGACGTTCGAGCGATCCACCGCCCAGCTCATACCGGGCGACAGCGTGGTGATGTATACCGACGGCCTTTACGAGCGACCTCACGGCAAGTCCGGCCGCGACCGCGACGTGCCCTCGATCCTGCGGGGAGCACGGGATCTGCGCGCTTTCGAAGTGGTGGCCCGGATCGCGGACGAACTGGACATCTCTTCTGGCGCATACCTCGATGACACGGCGCTCATCGTCGTTCGGAATGCGTCAGTCGAGCGGATCAGGTCCGCGATGCATGGAGGAGGGACGTGAGGCGCCGGGGTGGTCGCGGTGCCTGCCACCTCGCTGTTGGCACTCATCCAGACTCACGTGAGATGCCGAGCAAGGATCCGAGCCAGATGATGGGTGTGGCGAGCACGGCGAGGCTCGCCACGACACAGCCGACCAGGACCAGGGCGATCCTTCGCATCGTCCGCACTCTCAAGTCACCTCTCTGCGCCTCTACCCCGAGTTTGCGGTGTGCAACTCCTCCGTCGTTGGAACGACCTTCAGATCCCTCCATCGATGCGAAGAAGGCGGGGCCTGCGGGCCCCGCCTTCGCTCCTTGGGTCGATCAGTACAGATACCTCCGGTCCTTCACGAAGCCGACCCGCTGCCAGACCTTGCCGAGGCCGTAGTAGCGTCCGGCGTTGGCCAGGATCAGCCCGACCATCACGATCGCGAGCACGACGTGGTCGTCCACGAACGGGTTGTGCTCCGGCCAGATCGCCGTGCCGGTGTAGAAGATCGCCATCCACGCGATGCCGCCCAGTGCGGCGAGCCGTGTCCCGATCCCCAGCATGAGGCCGAGGCCGATCAGCAGCATCGAGCCCATGTACACCCAGTCGAGCCATCCAGCCACCTGAGGGTCGGCCTGGGTCATCTGGAAGTTCGTGATGCTTTGGATGTTGTCTGCGAACGGACCCTTCAGCCCGAACCCGACGGCTCCTGCCGTGGGGCTGGCTCCGTTGATCCAGGCGTCCGGTCCGAAGAAGTCGATCCTCACCGTCTCGCCTGCGTCGTTCAGGACCCGTCCCGTCGAGAATCCAAGGGCGAACGCCTTGTCGAGGAACGCCCACAGGAACGTCCATCCGGCGACGAGCCGGAGGGCGCCGAACACACGCTGCAACCCCTTGGTGTGGATCGGCTCGAGCCGCTCCAACGCCGGGATGTCGAGAGCCCTTCTCTCGATCGTCTCCATCTGTCCCACCTCCTTGTTCGAGTTCACCTGGCCAGCATCTCGGCCCCCCCATCCCGCCTCTACGGTCCACCGACTCTGTTGTACCGGGACCTTTGGCACCTTCCGCCTCTGAGCGGTCAGCGGAGACTCATGGGCAACGAGGAGGTGTGCGATGCCGCAGGAGGGGACCGTGTTGCTGGTGGAGTCAGACGAGGGAGAGCGGGAGCGGCTGGGGAAGGCTCTCGAGCACGCCGGGTACCAGGTGATCGCGTGCCCCGGTCCGACGGCTCCGGACTACACATGCATCGGCGGACGAGAGGGCTACTGTCCGCTTCTGGAGAGGGCAGACGTCGTGGTCCTGGATCCGTGGTTCGCCGGAGACGAGATCGGCGTCGGAACGTCGCCCGACGAGCTGTTCGCCCTGTACGTGGGGAGCGGCCGCACCGTCGTGGCCATCGACGCGGTGCGCCTGGACCCGATCCCGCGAGGCAGCACGATCCGCCTCGATCGCCACCCCGATGCGCAGGCGGTCGTTGCGGCGGTTCGGGTCGCGGCCGAAGCAGACGGGTTCGTCCTCCGGCGTCCTGTGGAAGGCGACGGGCTACTCGACTGATCCAGGCATGGTCGTGTGGCGGGCCAGGTAGGCGGCAGCTTCCGCGCGCCTGGCGACTTCGAGCTTCGAGAGGATCGAGGAGACGTAGTTCTTCACCGTCTTCTCGGCGAGGGTGAGCTCGTCGCCGATCTCCTTGTTGGTCCGGCCGTCGGCGATGAGGGTCAGGATCCGCTCCTCCTGAGGAGAGAGGCGCGCGAGCTTCTCATCCCTCATCAGGTGCTTACCCTTGCGGAGCCGGTCGAGGACGGCCGTGGTCACCGAGGGATCCAGGAGGCTATCGCCTGCTCCGACGGCACGGATCGCTCGGACGAGCTCGCCGGAGCGAACCTGCTTCAGCACATAGCCGGAGGCCCCCGCCATGATCGACGCGAACAGCGCTTCGTCATCCGCGAACGAGGTGAGCATGAGCACACGGGTCGTTGGATGCTTGGCGCGGATCTCCCGCGTTGCCTCGATCCCACTCCCGTCGGCAAGTCGGACGTCCATCACGACGACATCCGGTTTGGTCCGGTCAGATTCGTCGATGGCTTCTCGAACCGTACCGGCTTCGGCCGTCACGTGGATGTCCTCCTCCGACGCGAGCATCGCTCGGATGCCGTCTCGTACGACTTCGTGGTCGTCGACGAGCATGACGCGGAGGGGAGGACGTTTCGGCTCGGGCATCGGTGGATGTTAGCCCGCCCGGCTCATGCGGACGCCGCCTCGGCTCGGCCCAGATCAGAGGGTCGGGACGCTTCTCGGCTCCCCCTGATCGTCTCGGCGACCCCGTCGAGGAAGTCTTTGAGGGTGGCTTCAGCGACCCTCGAGAGGACCGCGCGATCGATCGCTCGGCCGATGGCGCCGAAGGGAGGCACGTACCGCGCACTCATCGCGAGCTGGGTGCGCCCGGGACGAAGGAGTGCCACCTCGAGGTCGGCATCGAGCGAAGGGAAGAGTCCTGCAGCACCGGAAGCGGTCCACCGGAGAGGGAACACGGTCTTGCCTCCTGAGCGAACCGCTTCTCCGAGCTCAACGGCCACGGTTCTCTTGATCCGGAGGTGCTCCCCGAAACCCACCTCGGCGAGGAGCAGATCCCCGAGGTGATTCGCTCCCTCCGCCAACCCGGGAAGCCACGCACGCGGGTCTCGGGCCAAGGCATGCTCGATCTCTTCTGGGGGGGTCGACACCTCGACGAAATACCTGGCGAACATAGAGGCAAGGATGCACGCGGGCGTGTCGAGGTGGAGGGGTCGATGGTCCTGACTCGGGCGGGACCCGTTCAGGACCCGAACGTCACTCGGACGGTCGTCCCTTCGCCCGGCGTGCTCTCGACCTGAAGCACTCCACCGAGGGACTCAACCCGCTGCCGAAGGTTACTCAGGCCCATGCCCCAGGTCGTCATGTCGACGTCGAACCCCCGTCCGTCGTCGTCGACCTCGAGGAAGAGGCCGGCATCTCCTCGACGGAGCGAGACGCGGCAGGTGGTGGCAGCCCCGTGCCGACCGATGTTCGAGAGTGCCTCACGCACGAGCTGCACGACATCGCCGGCACGTGAGGCGAGCTGGGACGCAGCCTCGCTGTCCACCTCCACAACCGTGACGACGCCCGAGCGGGCGCCGAACTCGCTCGCCATCTCCTTGAGTGCCTGATCGAGCTGGCGGTCCGCCAGGATCCCCGGGCGGAGACCGAAGATGTAGTTGCGCAGGTCCCGGATGGAGTGGTCGACATCCTCGACGGCAGCTTCGAGACGACGGGCCATGTTCTCGTCGCTGGATGCGGCCGCCAGTCCTTGCAGGCTCATCCCGACGGCGAAGAGCGACTGGATGACGCCATCGTGGAGTTCCTTGGCGATCCGTTCACGCTCCTCAAGGACCTGGAGCCTCTGGAGCTCCCTGCTCTTGCGCTCGGTCTCGTCGGAGAGGCGTGCGTTCTCAACGGCGATCGCGGCCTGGGTCGCGAGGACGACTAGGACACGTTCGTCCTCCTCGTCGAACGTGTCCGCGCCTTGCTTATCCGTGAGGTAGATGTTCCCGAACACCCTCCCGCGTCCGGTGACGGGGGCTCCGAGGAGGGACTTCATCGGGGGGTGATTCGGAGGGAACCCGACCGACCGCGGATCCGCCCTGATATCGGGGATCCGGAGAGGACGGGCCTCGGTGATCAGAGCCCCGAGGAGGCCGTGGCCGGTCGGAGGGTCGCCGATGGCTGCCCGTTCCTCAGGAGTGATCCCCACCGTGATGAACTCCTCGATCAACCGCCCGTCGGGTGTGAGGACGCCCAGCGCCCCGTACCGGGCATCGGTGAGATCGACCGCCAGCTCGACGATGCGGAGGAGCACCGTGTCGAGTGACAGCTCCGAGGCGAGGATCATGCCGGCCTCGATCAGCCGTCGATCTCCGTCTCTGGGGTCTCCTCCAGGCACGGCACGAGCGTAGTCGAACCCCCTTCGACGGTGATGACTCAGGTCTGCCCGCGCCGATAGAGGCCGATGGAGACCGACGTATCCGGCTGCGCTCGCCGTACCGCTTCGTGAGTCGGTCGAGCACGATCGCCCCGGGAAGTCTCATCGTGTCCGTTGGCCCGGGCCGAGGTAGACGAACCAATACACGAGTCCGACCAAGACCGAACCACCGACCACGTTGCCCAACGTGGATGCCGCGAGGTTCATCGAGAGTCCAGTGAGGTCCAGACTCGCGAGCTCACGGGAAGGTAGGTGAGCGGCCGCGACGATCTCTTCGTTCTCCCGGAGAACGAGTCCCATCGGGATGAAGTACATGTTCGCGATGCTGTGCTCGAACCCAGCCGCCACGAACGCCGAGACCGGGAATACGATCGCAGCGATCTTGTCCAGGACCGTGCGACCGCCGGTCGCCAGCCAGACCGCCAGACAGACGAGCGCGTTCGCGAGGATCCCGCGTCCGAAGGTCGCTGTGAAGGACAGATCCGTCTTCGCTGCAGCGGTCGACAGGGCGGTGACACCGACCGCGCCGTCCCCCAGCCGCCACCACTCAGCGACTGTCACGATGACGACCACCGAGAGGGCACCGAGTGCGTTCCCGACGTAGACGATCGCCCAGTTCCGGAGGAGTCGGGCGAGAGGGATATGTCCCGCGACGACACTCATCACGATCAGGTTGTTGCCCGTGAACAGCTCCGCGCCGGCGACCACCACCAGGATCAGCCCGAGCGAGAAGGCCACACCGGCGAGCCATCTGGTCGGCCCGTAGCCGAGCGCGGATCCCGCGACGACGGTCGTGGAAAGCACGGCGCCGAGCGCGATGAATGCACCGGCGACGACAGAGAGCACGAACGTGGTGAACGCCGGTGCGTTGGCCTTCGCGACACCTCGCGTCTCCACCAGGCTCGCGATCTCGCTCGGCGAGAAGGCGTCGTGTCCGGTCATCGGGTGTGGAGTGGCTCCGCTCACGTGCACATCCTTACGGCTGGCGCCAGCTGCTGCTCGGATCGAGGGACCCGCAGAGAGAGAGCCGAAGGTCCCTCGTCCAGATGCCTCCCGCCGAGGAGACTGGCCGCAGAGGAGGTGATTCACATGTTCGAGCGGATATTGGTGGCGATCGATTCCTCCGAGCCCAGCGAGCGAGCCGTCGAGCTCGCAGCCGGGCTGGCGAAAGACCACGGTTCGGAGATGATCGTACTCCACGCGGTTCCCCGCATCGTCTCGCGATCCGGGGCGAGTGACCTCGAGGAACCGGGTGCAGCCAGTGAACTGGTGGATCAGATCGTTCGGGATCTGAAGGATCGTGGGCTGAACGCTCGCGGCGAGGTCGTGCGTGTCCTCGAAGGCCACATGGCCCGTGGGATCGTGGAGTCCGCGGCTTCCGCGGACGCCGATGTGATCCTCATGGGCGCCCGCGGCCGATCCGACTTCGGCGGACTGTTCCTCGGCAGTGTCACACATCGCGTGCTGCACCTGGTCGAGAAGCCCGTGATCGTCGTTCCATAGAGCTGGGGATGTTCGGCTCCCCGCCACGCGGGGAGCCGAACACCCTGCCAAAGCCCGTGGCCTGGCGGGGTACCTCCGTCCCGGATACGGTTCGGGTCAGATGGACGAAAGCGAGATCCCGAAGAACCTCGAGAAGGATGTCGTCCTCCGTGACGGTCGGACCGTACATCTCAGACCCGCCAGGTCAGAGGATCGGGGAGTTGTCGAGGACTACCTGATCGGACTTTCGGACGAAAGCCGGAGACTGCGCTTCTGGTCGACGTCGATCGACGTCACGGACCTCGCCGCCAGGGCGGTCAGGCCCGAGTACCCGGACCACCTCACGCTGCTCGCGGTCACGGGTCGCGACCCCGGGCACGTGGTCGGAGGCGCACAGTTCATCCGGGAGAACGCGACCAGGGCAGAGCTCAGCGTGAGCGTTTCCGACGAGCTCCAAGGATCGGGTCTCGGATCACTTCTGGTCGGCAACCTGGTCGATGCTGCGTACGAAGCGGGGATCGGGATGTTGGAAGCCCAAGTCCTCCCCGAGAACCACCGGATGATCGATGTGTTCCGCAAGACCGGCTTCCCCATCTCCATCCGCGCGAAGCCCGGTGCCGTTTCGGTCGAGATCGCCACGGCGCCCACGGAAGAGGCCGTCGCCCACTTCGAGGAACGGGAGGCGGTGGCGGCGGCGAGCGCCGTGCGCACCATCCTGGAACCGGAGACCGTCGCCGTCATCGGGGCTTCCCGTGACGAGGCGAGCATCGGTGGGCGCCTCCTTCGGAACCTGCTCACCCATCCCTTCAAGGGCACCGTGTATCCGGTGAACCCGTCGGCTCCGGCGGTCCAGGGGGTCAAGGCATACGCGACGATCGACGACGTTCCCGGCCCGGTCGACGTCGCGTTCATCGCGGTGAAGGCGCCGCTCGTCGCAGAGGTCGCCGAATCGTGCGGTCGGAAGGGTGTGCGTGGCCTCGTCGTGATCTCGGCCGGCTTCGCGGAGACCGGAGGCGAGGGCCCGGTTCGTCAGCGAGAGCTCGTCGAGATCTGCCGCCGATGGGGGATGCGGCTCGTGGGACCGAACTGCATGGGAGTCGTCAACACGGATCCGGACGTGGACCTGAACGGTACCTTCGCGACGATCGCGCCGGAGGCCGGATCGGTTGGGTTCCTATCGCAGAGCGGCGCGGTTGGCATCGCCGTGATGAGCGAGACCGGCCGGAGGGACATCGGCTTGTCTTCGTTCGTCTCCGTCGGGAACAAAGCCGATATCTCGGGGAACGACATGCTCAGCTATTGGGAGGATGACCCGCGTACCAACGTCGTCCTCCTGTACCTCGAATCCTTCGGGAACCCGCGCCGTTTCTCGCATCTCGCGCGCCGGATCGGCAAGCGCAAGCCGATCGTCGCCGTGAAGAGCGGCCGCACCCGGGCAGGCCAGCGTGCCGCGGGATCGCATACCGGATCTCTCGTCGGCGCGTCCGACCTCACGGTCGACGCGCTGTTCCGGGAGAACGGTGTGATCCGCACCGACACACTCGCCGAGATGTTCGACGTCGCGATGCTGCTCGCCACCCAGCCCTCGCCCAGAGGCAACCGCGTCGGAATCGTCACGAACGCGGGTGGGCTCGGGATCCTCTGTGCCGATACGTGCGAGGCCAACGGGCTCGTCCTGCCCCCTCTCTCCCGGGAGACCGTCGAAGAGCTTCACACCTTCCTGCCGTCCGAGGCGTCGACGGATAACCCCGTCGACATGATCGCGTCCGCGACGGGTCAGGATTTCGAGCGCGCCGTGCTCGCTGTCGCGAGCGATCCGGATGTCGACATCGTGATCGTGATCTACATCCCTCCTCTCGAACAGCATGTCGAGGATGTCGCCCGGGGGATCGGACAGGCCATCAAGAAACTCGAGAGCGGCACGCCGGTTCTCACGAGCTTCATGTCAGGGGGAGAGGTCCCAGTCGACCCCGTGAGTGGGCGGGGATGGTTCCCCTCGTTCGCGTTCCCGGAGCAGGCGGCCATCGCGGCCGCCCGGGCCGTCGAGCACGGACGATGGCGAGACCGCGCCCCTGGCACCGTGCCTCGCTTCACCGATGTCCGGTCCGATGAGGCCGATGGGATCTTGGCCTCAGCCCTCTCCCGAGGGAGCGGCTGGTTGGAACCTGAGGAAGTCGACGGGCTGCTCGCCTGCTATGGCATCCCGGTCGCCATGTCGAAACTGGCGATCACCGCGGAGGAGGCGGGACGTCTCGCGGCCGAGCTCGGGGTCCCGGTGGCGCTCAAAGCCGTCGGCCCGCTCCACAAGAGCGACGTTGGAGGAGTTCGGCTGGGGCTGAGCGGCAAGGGCGCCGTGACCGCGGCCGCGAAGGAGATGCAGGAACGTCTCGGAGCGTTCGGGGAACCGCTGAAGGGTTTCTCCGTCCAGGAGATGGTCGAAGGCGTTGAGATGCTGGTCGGAGTCACGCATGACGATGTCTTCGGACCGATCGTCGCGTGCGGTGCGGGTGGCACGATCGCGGAGCTGTTGAAGGATGTCGCGGTGCGGGTTGCGCCCGTCACGGATGTCGCGGCCCGGGAGATGGTTCGTTCGCTGAAGACGTTCCCGTTGCTGGACGGCTATCGCGGAGCGCCGCGCGCGGACGTTCCCGCTCTCGAGGAGATCATCCTCCGTGTCAGCGCTCTCGCGTCCGACCACGAGGCCGTCCGGGAGATGGACTGCAACCCGGTGATGGTCGGGGAAACGCGAGCTGTCGTCGTCGATTCACGCTTGCGGGTGGCGGCTTCCTAACGCTCGGCGGTGCAGGCTCACCCCGCCGAAGGCCGCGACCTCCGAGGATGGACGATAGGTCCCCTCGAGTCGCCCTCTGCCGAGACGTTGATCACGGAACGAGAAGGACTGGGACATCCGCATGATGTAGAACGTGTTCGGAAACGCTCCCCATCCATCGTTCGACTCCACGCACTCGTCGCCGTCCAAGCACGACCAGCTCCGGAAGCCAATCCTCGATCTCGGCAACGATCTCATCGGTCGGGTTACCGAATCGATGAGCGATCTCGACGGTGTGACCGCTGCTCTCGAGTAGCCCTCGGGACTGATCCGTGAGTCGATTGACGTCCTCCACCACGCGCCTCACTCGTTCTGGCTCATCGCCGAGGGGTATGTCGTCGGGAACCAGCGAATACGGATACTCGCTGTACGACAGGACCGTGAGGAGCCTCACCTGGTCTCGGCCCGGGACGAGCAACGCCGACGCGTGGTCACAGGCTCGGATCGCGGGCTCGGAGCCGTCCGTCGCGAGTAGCACCTTCATCGCTGGTCACCCCGATGTTTCTCCGCCCCGCACACGTTCGATGCAGCGACCCGTTCTCGTGATCTGCTGAGGCCCTATGACGACCGTCGCTATCCATCGTCCACATCAACCTACGGAACTCACGCCTGCAGGATAGGACGCAAGATCGCTATCGGAGGACCTCATCGCCTGAACATGCTGCCGAGCCGCTTCGACCGTCGAGAACGTCCGCACGTGGATCTCCCGCACGACGGCGGGTCGTGGGACGGGGATCGCCTGACGTTTCCGGATCCGAGGGACGTACGAGGGGTTGGCCTCCGCCCCCAGCCCCGATCTGAAGGCCCGAACGTCACCCAAGAACCCCGCCGTTCGGCCCCCTCGTCGCCCATGCCTTGGGCTCACGCTGTGGGGGCGTGAAGGAGGTAGGCCATGGGCAGGAACGACGAGACACTCTCCCTGGTGCTCTGCTCGGGCACCGACGACAAGCTGACCGGGGCCGCGGTGTTGGTCGTCGGGGCCGCCGCGATGGAGCGCAAGGTCGAGATCCTGCTGCAGTTCTGGGCGCTCGACGCGTTCCGGGCCGATCGCATCACGAAGGACCATGGGCTGTCGCCCGAGGCGGGGACCGAAGGACAGACCCTCTGGGAGCGGCACGAGGGCACGCATTGGAGCGAGATGCTCCGGCAGGCGGAGGAGATCGGCGACGTGTCGATCCACGCGTGTTCGCTCTCGATGGATCTGCTGAAGATCACGCCAAACGACCTTGATCCGTTGGTGGGTGACGTAAGTGGCGTGGCCGCATTCCTGGCCGCCGCCGACGGTGCGATCACGTTCGTATGAGGAGATGGAGGTGGCACGATGACACAGGTGGCGGACGTGACCCGGTCGATCGACGCTCGGGGGATGCCCTGCCCAGGCCCGATGATGAGTCTGATCGGAGCGATCCGGGAGGGGTCGATCGGCGATGTGATCGAGGTGCTCTCGACGGATGCAGGCTCGTTCACCGACATCCCGGCATGGGTGGCGAAGGCGAACCACGAGCTCGTCTCCGTGACCGAGACGGACGGCGCGACCAGCTTCGTCGTGCGGAAGATGAGGTGACCCATGCCGGCGAGGATCGTGGTGCTCGGCGGCGGGGTCGGGGGTACCCTAGCGGCGAACCTGCTCTCGAAAGAGCTCGGCCGGGAAGCGCGGGTCACGGTGGTCGACCCGACCGGCATGCACGTCTATCAGCCCGGCTTCCTGTACCTGGCGCTGGGCGAGGCGAACAGCAGATGGCTCGCGCGCAGCGAGCGCTCGTTGCTCCGGCGTGACGTGGATCTCGCGATCGAGCGGGCGGTCCGGATCCATCCGGACGCGGGCAGCGTCGAGCTGGAACGGGGCGGTAGCCTCGACTGGGACTACCTCGTGATCGCGACCGGCGCCCGGCTGGTCCCGGAGCAGATCCCCGGACTCGCCGAGGGAGCGTTCGGGTTCTACTCCCTGGAGGACGCCGAGCGCCTCCGCGAGGAGCTCGGGCGCTTCCGCGGAGGGCGGGTCAAGGTGGGCGTGGCCGGCATCCCGTACAAGTGCCCGCCGGCGCCGGTGGAGTTCGTCTTCATGCTCGACCAGTTCCTGCGGCGCCGCGGCCTGCGGGAGCGCAGCGAGATCACCCTCCTTTCCCCGTTGAACCGGGCGTTCACGATCGAGAGCGCTTCGAAGCTGATCCAACCGATCATGTCGGCACGGGGGATCGAGCTCGAGACGTTCTTCAACGTCGAATCGGTGGATGCCTCGGCGGGCGTCGTGAGCTCACTCGAGGGCGACAAGGCCGAATACGACCTGCTCGTGCTCGTGCCCCCGCACCGGGGACAGGAAGTGATCGATGCCTCCCATCTGGGCGACCCGGGAGGGTGGATCCCCACAGACCGCCACACGCTCCAGGTGAAGGACCAAGATCGGATCTTCGCCATCGGGGATGGGACGGACCTGCCGATCTCGAAGAGTGGCTCTACGGCGCACTTCGAGGCACCGGTGGTCGCCAGCCGGATCGCGTCGCTGATCCGAGGCACGGCGCCGCGCTCGAACTACGGCGGCCGCGTCATGTGCTTCCTGGAGACCGGCGATGGGCGCGCGACCGCACTCCGGTTCGACTATGAGCATCCGCCGGTCCCGCCAAAGCCGAATCGGAGGTGGCATGCCGCGAAGTGGCTGTTCAACCGCCTGTATTGGGAAACCGTGCCCCAAGGGCGGATCCCGGAGCGGGCGGCGCGAGGAGAGGAGTAGGCGATGAGTGCGACGGTCGTGAAGACGCTCGACATGAAGGGGTTCGCTTGCCCGTTGCCGATCGCGAAGACCGCACAGGCGATCAGGGGGCTCGCCGTGGGTGATCTGCTCGAGGTCCTGGCGACTGATCCCGGGTCGGTCCCCGATTTCGCGGCGTGGTCCAGCTCGACGGGCCACGAGCTCGTCGAGCGTTCGGAGGAAGACGGCGTGTTCCGATTCCTGATCAGGAAGGGGTGAGCGACATGGCGTCAACGGCGGAAGCTGTTCGCCCAACTGAAGAGCAGGTTCTCCACACACCGCATCGGAAGCTGGTGATCATGGCGTGGAGCGGCGATCTCGACCGAGTCTGGCCGACATTGATCCTCGGCACCACCGGGGCTGCGATGGGGATGGAGACCACGATCTTCTTCACCTTCTGGGGGCTCTTCCCGCTCGTGAAGGATGACGTGCGGATCACCGGAGACAACTGGATGCAGAAGCTACTCTCCACGATGGACCGGCCCGGCCTTGAACACGTGAAGTTGGGGAAGATGAACTTCGCCGGCGCGGGTCCGGCGATGATGCGGAAGCTCGCGAAGGAGCATCACGTCGCGAGCCCGGAGGAACTGATCGAGCTCGCGAAGGATCTCGGAGTGAAGCTGGTGCCGTGTCAGATGACGATGGATCTGCTGGGTCTGCATCGTGAGGATCTGATCGACGGGCTCGAGGAGCCGGCCGGCGCCACGACGGCGTTGCTCGAAGCCCAGGACGCGATCACGCTTTTCATCTGACGGGCTACGAACGTGCCCTGTCCCATCCGGTCTTCCAAGGAGGGGCCTGTAGGCCGTTTTCAGACCCCTTCGCCGTTCGCCCTGGGTCGCGTGGGCCGTTCGACCCTTACCGGGAGGTGTCCACGCGCGGACGATGACGCTGAGGAGGTGGATCCCATGGCGAGAGGAAGAGACTTCAGGACCTGCCACCGTTGCGGGATCGACATCGCGACCGGTGAGGGCGAGCGGAGCTCCCGGTGGGACGGGGCGGATCTGCCCCTCGCTCTTGACGTGTACTGCGACACATGCCGGCTCCATTTCTTCATGTGCGAGGCCGACCGACCCGGCGATCCTGCCAGCATCCGCGGTCACGAGGTGGGGCCGCTCTCCCACGTCGAGAACATGCGGAAAGGGATCGCACACCCACTCGGTCGTTCGTAGCGTCCGCTTACTCCAGGACCTCGCGCATGATCCGATCGATCACGCCGAGGTGACCTCCCAGGAAGTGCGGGGGCAAGAAGCGGTTCCGAACCCGCTCACGGGCCGCATGGCCGACCGCTTGGGCGAGATCGAGGTCCGCGATGAGCGATGAGATCGCCTTCCCCAGCGAGGGCAGGTCTGTCGGTGCGATCAAGAGACCGCTTCGGCCGTCCACGATCTGATCCTGGATCCCTCCGACGCGACTGGCGACGACCGGCCGCTCTTTCCACATCGCCTCGGTCACAGTGAGACCGAAGCCCTCGGCGAGACTCTTCTGCACCACCACGTCGACCTTGCGCTGCAGGGCGTTCACCACAACCGCATTCTCGATGCGATCCTCGGCGGGCAGGTTCACAAGATGGACCCGGGCGCACGATCTCGCCGGGAGCCGCTGCCATGCGGCGAGGGCTTCGGCGAAGACCTCTGCGCCTTCGGGGTCGTCTGCCACCGAGGCCATCGCCGGCCCGACCAGCAAGAGGTGAGCGTCGAGGCTCGGCCGCACGTGTCGCGCGAACCCCTGCAGGACCCCGACAGGGCCTTTCAGTCGGTCCCAGCGGGATACCTGGGCAACGAGGGCCGCATCCGCGGGGACCGGCCCCTCCTCGACCCTCTCGGCGTCTCGATGGACGTGAACCGAACCGACGCCATCGATCTCGACACGAGCCTCCGACGGCTCAGGCACCGTGAGAACGCCGGCTGCACCGAGGATGGCATCCACATCCGAGGCTTCGAGCTCAGCGTTCTTCGGCGATACGGGATCGATGCAGGGTGGGATCACGGAGACCTTCCGCCGATCGAGTCCTTCCCAGACGTACGCGCGCCTTGAGAACACGGATGCGTGCGCCTGTTCGATGTCGGGACGAAGGAATGCCCAGGCGGAGCGGACGATATCGGTCGGCGTGTCGACGCCCACGTGACAGACCCACTCCACGCCCAGCCCCGTGTCTGCGAGTGGGCCGGCAAGGCCGGCGGTCTGAGGATCGTGCAGGATCGCGATGTCGCCGGGGCTGACGAGATCGAGCAGCGGGGCGAGCTCCCGGCGAAGCACGCCCATGTACATCTCTCGCTCCTCCTCTCCTAGGGGGCCGCCGTCACCCTCGGATCCATGCAACCGGTTGTGGAGCCGCTTCGTTACCCAGAAGAAGTCCTGGTCTCCTTCGACCACGATCCATCGGCACCGGATCCCTCCTTCGATCAGATAGCCGAGCAGTTGATGGAGTAGCTCGGCGACTCCTCCGCCTTCAGCGGTCGAGTTCACGTGCCAGAGCGTTCGCCCTTCGAGTCGGTTGGCGACCGTGCCGAGGATCGATCGGAACTTCTCGAGGTGGGACGGCCGAACCAGTCCCTCGAGCTGGGCGAGCGATCGTGTCTCGAGCGCGACTTCCCTCAACAGCATCCCTCCAGGTCAGCGGATGATGTCAGGAACGAGCCGTGAAGTCCGCGACTGGTCCCCTCGGAAGCGGGACCGTCGGCCCCTCGTTGCCAAGGATCCTGATACCTACGCTCGGATCGTCACGAGATGACGAGAGGTGGGATCGATGGTGGCGGATCTGGTTCAAGAAGATAGACGGCAGGACTTCCTCGTTCCTCGGGATGCCGAGGGTCAGAGAGCGAAGCCCGGTCTTCGCGCCGCCTACCGGCTTTCCGGGGTGATCGCGGTCCTGATGGTGATCGCATCGGCAACCGGTCTGCTCATCGACGGGCTGTATCGAGACGGTCCTTGGGCTCGAGAAGCCCTTCGAGGAGGGGATCTGACGACCCTCGCGGTCGCCGTTCCCATCCTGATCGGCTCGCTCGTGTTGGCCAGACGCGGCTCTCAAGCAGCGCAGGCGGTCTGGCTCGGTGTGCTCGCGTACTCGGTCTACAACTACGCGTATTTCGCGTTCGGAGCGGAGTTCAACGACATCTTCGTTCTGCATATCGCGCTGCTCTCGCTGTCGATCATCACGCTCGTGCTTGCGGTGGCCAACGTCGACGTCGGCCGGATCGCGGCTCGGTTCCAGGAAACCAGGGGCACCAGGTGGATCGGGGGGTTCCTCGCGGTCGTGGGAGCGATCCTGGGCGGGCTCTGGGTGTTCCTCGCGATCCGCTTCGCGATCACAGGTGAGCTGATGGCCGACATCCCGGTCGACGGGATCCACCTCGTGTTCGCGATCGACACGTCGCTCCTTGTGCCGGCGCTCGTGTGGTCCGGCATCCTCTTGTGGGGGCGCACAGCGCGGGGCCTGGTGTTCGGGACGGCGATGGTCGTGATGGGGGGCGTCTATCAAGTGGATCTGCTGATGGCGGGTCTCTTTCAGGCGCAAGCGGATGTGCCCGGCGTGAAGGCATCCCCGTTGGAGGGCATCGTTCTCGCGACCGGTTTCGCGCTGGCGACGCTATCGCTCCTGCTGCATCGCGAGCGGAGATGACGCGAGCGACAGATCGACGATCGGGGTACGGAAGGAGTTGTCACCATGACAGTGCTCGTGGCGTACTCGAGCAAGCACGGCTCCACGAAGGGTATCGCGGAGGCCATCGCGGATCGTCTGCGCGAGCTCGGCGAGCCGGTGGAAGTCGGATCCGTTGATGAAGTCGTCGACCTCGCGGCATTCAGGGCCGTCGTACTCGGGAGCGCGGTCTATGCGGGGTCTTGGATGAAGGAGGCGGTCGAGTTCGTGCATCGATTCGCCGAGCCGCTTGCCGAACGATCGGTGTGGCTGTTCAGCAGCGGCCCGCTCGGCACCGATGTCGAGGACGAGGAAGAACAGCCTCGGCAGTTGGGAGAGATGAGCGGGATCATCGGCCCGATCGATCACCAGATGTTCTTCGGGGCACTTGATCGGAACTCACTCGGATTCGGGGAACGGATGATCGTGAAGGCCGTGAAGGCTCCTGACGGAGACTTCCGAAACTGGGACACGATCCGGGACTGGGCCGACGGCATCGCCCGCGAGCTGGGTGTGGGCCCACGCGCGGAAAGGTAGTTCGCCATGGATCCGGGCGACCGCCGCTCAACTCCTGAGCGGGCGCTCGTCGCGGTCAAGGTCATCCATACGGTGGCTTGGTTCTCCATCGAGTCGTGCATGGGTACCTGCTGTATGCGGGGTTCATGAAGCGGACCGACCGGCGCGTCGCGGTTGCGGCCGCCGTGGTGGGCGGCGAGAGCGTGATCTTCGCCGCGAACGGTTTCCGTTGTCCGCTCACCGATGTGGCCGGATCGCTCGGTGCCGAAGATGGTTCGTCACCGACATCTTCCTGCCCCGTTGGTTCGCCCACAGTTTGCCCGCGATCCACGTGCCGCTGATCCTCCTGACGGTGTACCTCCATGGAAGGAATCTCCGGCGACGTCGGTCCGCGAAGGGCGCGGGCGACAGCCACGGTCCGATCTGCCGGATCAGCGTCTAGGCTGCAGCAGCGATCCAACTGAAAGTCTCGACCGCTTCGGCGAGCTGCTTCGAGAGCGGCTGGGTGGCCCAGTTGAAGAGGATCTCCTCGTTCGTGAGGGCGTGATCCACCCACCCGTCGATGAACCACCAACGAGCGGGGACGTCCGGGGCGGCGAGGTCGATCTCGAAGAGCTTTTCGAAGAGCGATGCGTACACCATTGCTGGCCTCCTATGTCCGTTGGCGACCCATCGGAAGAGGAGGGTGGCGTGCCGCAGGGCCACTCGTCCCGTCATCGAAGGGCCGGTCGGGACCTCTGTCCCGTCGACACCGTGACTTTCGACCTCCCTCGGTGCGTGCCCCGTCACGCATCGTGCAGGTGGCGGAAGGAACGGACATGTCTGAGGAGCTGGTCATCCAGACGAACGGACCGTACTTGCGTGTCGTGCTGCCCGACTTCGAGTCGGACTGGGCTGGGGTGTGGAGCGCCGTGGACTTCGAGCTCGAAGAAGGGATCGAGCGTGCTGAGGTGGTCGCTCCTTGCTATCCAGACGACGACTGCCTTGCGGGCGTCCGTGAGCTCGTCGAACAACTTGAGCGACGTGGCGTGGAGACGGTCGTCGAGGGGCAGGGCATGCCGTCCTCGGCGGAAGCGGCAGCGACGGCTGGCTCGATCTAAAGAGGAGTGAGGAGGATGTGGCGGTTCATCTTCATCGGCTTCTTGATCGCACACGGGCTCGTGCATCTGGCGATCTGGCTCATGCCGAAGCCCGCGGACCAGAACGCTCCGTTCGACCCGGATCGTTCATGGTTGCTCGGCGACCAGAGGACCGTAGCGATGCTCCTCGCCGTGACGGCGGCCGTGCTACTCGTGGCTGGGGGTCTGGGTCTCTGGGGTCACGCGGGCTGGTGGCGCAGCGTGACCGCGGTCGGCTTGGCGGCCTCGTTCAGCCTGATGGTTGTGTACTTCAACCCTTGGTACCTGTTCATCGAAGGGGTCAACGCAGCACTGATCGTGGGCATCGTGTGGCTCACATGGCCGTCCAAGACCATGGTCGGCGCGTGAGCAACCGGTCTCGTCGACACGTATTCGACCCCGACTCTTCTCAAGCTCACCCGATCCGGGCAGCTCGACGTTGGTCGATTCGTTACCCGCCGATACCCGATGGAAGGGTTCCTCGAGGCATACGACACCTTCTCGCGAGCCGGGGAGACGGGTGCGCTCAAGGTGGTGCTCACCCGGTCGTAGCGATCATCGCCGCGTTGGGCTCCTGGATCCGAACGAGCGTGCTACGCGCCCCCTGCGCGGGTCCCGGTGGTCCTGGGCAGGTCCCACCCGGTGCGGGGTCCAAAGGCCCATGGAAGGAAAGCGCTCCTGGTGGAACATGAGGACAACGGGGTCCCCACCGGAGCGGCGGCCCCCAGGAGCGAAGGAGCAGAAGATGGACAGGAGCAACTGGGACAAGATCGTGAGCGGCGCAGGTGCCGTGATCGCGGTCGTGCTCATCGCGCTCGGCGCGATGGCGATCTACGGTGGCAACTTCGGTCAGCAGAACGTGCGGGACCGCTTGGAGCCACAGAACATCTCGTTCCCCCCGGCCGAAGCGATGTCGCCGGAGGAGAAGGCCGAGCTCGGCGAGTTCGCCGGCGAGAAGGTCGACACCGGCGTGGAAGCCGAGGCGTTCTCCCGCTACATCGGCGGACACCTCGTGGACATCAACGAGGGGGCGACCTACTCGGAGACGAGCTCGGCCGCACGTGAAGAGGGCCTCGACCCCGACACGGCCGCGGAGCTGCAAGGGAAGGCAGACACGCTCTTCAAGGGCGAAACCCTGAAGGCGATCCTGCTGAACGCCTACGGCTGGTGGACCGTCGCGACGATCGCTCTGTGGGCGGGGTTCGCGATGGTGGCAGCGGGCCTGTTGCTCGGGATCTTCTCGATCCTCGGCTTCCGGCACGCTGGCAAGGTGTCGGCGACCACGACGGAGCACCGGGCGAACAACCCGGAGCACGCTGACGCAACACGCTAGAGCGAGCGGCCACAGCTCCGGGCCGCTTCACGGGAGGAGCCCGCCTGCAGGCGGGCTCCTCTCTTCTGTCTGTCGGGGGGACAGCCGTCTGATCGATCGCCTTCCTTGACACGGAAGAGGTCAGAGGTTCGATCTTCTGGCCCACCAGTTAAAGAAGCAGTTCAGAGGTCGTTCGCGCGTCTAAGTGGCTCGTTCGAGGTCTCGGAGATCGACGACTTCTTGCTCGGTGGGCACGTGGACGTCGAGCTTGGCGCCGACCTTCTTGACATCCACACGGGCTCGGAAGCCGCCGTCCCCTTCACGGGGATCGAACGCGAGATCCATCCGACGCATGGTCCCGGTATCGTCGATCCACACGTCGAACGAGACGTCGATCTCGCCGAGTCGTTCCGTCAGCCTCTCGGTCGCGTCCTCCGCGTCGTTCGCCGCGTGGGTGTGGGTGTCCGTGGATGCCCGCTCCAGATCGACATCTCCCGTGTAGTGAGTGGTCGATGCGCCCGCGATGTTCTCCGCGCCGATGGTCTCGACATTCCGGGCGCCGTTGAGGTAGCCGAGGAACGCGGAGAGGTCGGGCCCCGTGCCCACCTGATCACCGACACCAGCCTCGTCTGAGGACACCCGGACCCAGTCAGAGGTCCCATAGAGATCGGGGTCGTGGAAGTAGGTGTCGTCCCCGTCGATCACCACCCTGAGCTGGCCCTCGGCGGAGACGTCAGGCACCCCGTGCATCCGGATCGTCATCCGGCCGATGGATGCCCGGAGGTCCATCGCCATTTCGCCCTCCATCGTGAACGTCTCGCCGGCGAAATCGAACGTCATCGAGTACGTAGCGTCGATCGTGGATGTGGCGAGGTCCTGTGCCGTTGCCCGCACGAGCGCTTGAGCGTCGGGAGTCCCACCCTCCGCACACGACGCACCGAGCGCGAAAACCGCGATGGCAACCAACAGCAGTGGCCCGCGGGTGCGAGGTGTTCCTCCTCGAGCGCGCACCACATCAGGGTACCGCTCGACTCAGGGGAACCAGCGGAGCTCCCTGCCTATTCGCTCGCCTGAGAGCGAAGAGGGCGTTCTCAAGCAGAACCCAGACCGCCGATGGACTGCTCCCGCGCTTCCGACGCACCGTCCCGGTCCGTTCTGTCGTCCGACCGCGGTCTTTCCAGGTACCAGGTCTCCATCTGGCCCCTGCCCTTGACCTCGATCGTCCCCGTAGCCTGCAGACGAACTCATCCTTCAGCAGCTTGTACGTCTCGCGCGTGATCTGGATCTCTCCAACGGGCGCATCTTCGTCCGTCCCCTGGAGACGGCAAGCGATCCGAACGAGCACGCGGGCCGGGCTATCGCGCACGCCGGGCGGTCGATGCCCTACCGTGTGCTCAGGAGGGCGCAAGATGGGCAACTCGAAGGTGAAGAGGAAGGACCGCGTCAGCGGATCATCCGGTGGTGCGTCCGACACGGATGCGACCACGTCGGCGCCGCCGCTCCCGAAGAAGCTCTACGTGGCCGAGCTCCTCCGGCTCCAGGAGGAGCTCGTGAAGATGGCTGAGTGGGTGAAGTCCTCCGGCGAGCGTGTCGTCGTGATCTTCGAGGGCCGGGATGCAGCGGGCAAGGGCGGTGCCATCAAGCGGATCACCGAGTATCTGAATCCCAGGATCGCGCGCGTGGTGGCGCTCCCTGTGCCCTCGGAACGCCAGACGACCCAGTGGTACTTCCAGCGCTACGTGGAGCAACTGCCCGCCGGAGGGGAGATCGTCTTGTTCGACCGCAGTTGGTACAACCGCGCCGGCATCGAGAAGGTGCTTGGCTTCTGCACGCCCGAGGAGCACCGGATGTTCCTACAACAATGTCCGATCTTCGAGCGACTGCTCGTTGCGGACGGCATCCTTCTCACGAAGTATTGGTTCTCTGTGAGCGACCAGGAGCAGGGGCGGCGGTTCGAGGCGCGGATCGACGACCCGATGCGCCGCTGGAAACTCTCGGAGACGGATCTGGGCTCGCGCACCCACTGGGTCGACTACTCGCGGGCCAAGGACGAGATGTTCGTCCATACCGACATCCCCGAGGCACCGTGGTTCGTTGTCCCCGCCGACGACAAGCGCCGGGCCCGTATCAACTGCATGGCGCACCTCCTGAGCCGTCTCCCGTACGTACCGAAGACGCTCAAGGAGTTGGAGCTGCCCGAGCGCCAAGATGACGAAGGATACGTCCGGCCGCCACGCGAGATCTACACCTACGTACCGGATCACGCCGCGAACGTGCTGCGCGCGTTTTCTGCGTGAGAACGGGCGTGTCGCAGTCGGGTTCGGATCGGGAGCTCTTGGCCGAAGAGGAGCGGCATTGGACGGAGCTCCACGATCCCACCTCGGGAAGATGCCGATCCGTTGTGGGTTACCTGGTGAGCCGTCGACGACAGGAGACGTGAGATGAAGGCGTTCGCGTTGGATGGATTCGGAGAGCAGGGCTCGGTTCGTGATCTCCCGGTGCCGGACCCCGCGGAAGGTCAGTTCAGGCTGAGGATCGCCGTCGCCGGGGTGAATCCGTTCGAGGCCACGGTGGTGCAGGGTCCTCGCCACCATGCTCACGCGAGGCGAGATCGTGGCCCCGGAGACGCGTTCGTACTCACTGGAGGATGCAGGTGAGGCGCTGGCAGCGGTCGGAACCGGCCACGTCCGAGGCAAGCTGGTGCTGACCGTCTAGTTCGGGAGCGCCGCCTCGACCTCGTCGAGGTGCTCGCCCCGGTGCGATGCGCGCACTGCGTAGAGCGGACTGTCCGGGTTCTGCGGCCACAGGCGATCGGTCGGCAGGGTCGCTACGCGGGCGTCGGTCTCCTCAGCGATCTGAAGTGCGAGCCGAGCAGCTTCGAGCGGCGGGATCGCGTGGATCAAGGCGCGCGAGGCGTCGTTGATCCAGTCGACGTCCTCCGGCTCGGCGTCGGAGGACGTGAACGGCACACCACGCTCCAGCTTGTCGGCGAGCGAGAGCACCCGGGCGTCCCAGAACGCGATGTGGCCCAGCACGCCGGCGACCGTCCAGTGTTCGTTCACCGGAGCGCGAAGCTCGTCCTCGCTCAAGCGCTCGACCAGGGCGCGTAGGCGCTCGCGCTCCTGGGTGTTCTGATCGACGTACGCACGATCCTCTACCATGCCTAGCTGACCATACCGCGACGAGAGGACTACCTTCGGCGTCGGACCAGGACGATCACGACGATGATGATGACGACGAGCACGAGCGATCCTCCCGTCAGGAGGTTGTCGTCACCGGGGTTGCCTGCGTCCTCGCACGCCGTGAGGAGCGCAGCGATCGGTGCGAGCGTGAGGAGCTTCTTCATCTCGGATCTCCTTTTCCGGTCGGAAGCACTCGTAGCGTGTACCCCGGTCAGGGCGGCTTGAACCGAAGGCAACTACTTTCTACGGATGCTGGCCAGACCCGGCCTGCGTCATCGACGAGGGGCGAACCTGCGTTTCGGGCCTCGCGAGAGAGGCGCTCCGGCAGAAGACGCGGAGGAGCGGCAGGGGAGAAGGCGTGTTGGAGGAAGCTTAGGAGGCCCACTCGTCCCCGAGCGCGGACTGCACAACGTAATCGAACAGTCCGGCGTCTTCCGGTTCCACGGTGATCCGGGCGAGCTTGCCGGTCGGGCCGTCGAAGGTGAATCGCTGGAGAAGGATCATCTCGGCCGCATGGCTCGGACCGTGGACGGAGATCTGATGCCGAACGATCATCTGGTCGCCGGCGTGGAGGAAGGAGACGGAATTGCGGCCGGTATCGAGCACCGCTCTCAACGCGATCACGAACGGTCCGACCTCCTGGAGTCCTCGATAGATCCCCGCGAGCGGCGAAGAGCCATCCAGCTGGAGAACGACATCCGACCGCATCGCGGCCCGGATGAACTCATGATCCCGGCGGCCGAACGCGGCAAGGAGCCCTGCGAAGATGGCCTCACGCTCAGAGTTGAGCTGTTCGTTCGTCATCCTCTTCCCATCGACCGCGCGGGGGAGGAGCTTGACGAGATCCTCCCAAGAGGCTGCTCAACAGGGAGGGAACAGGCCGTCCCGAGTGATCGCGTGGCGGACGCTCTCGAACTCCACTCCCTCGACCGCGAGCTCACCCGTCGGATCGGCGTCCTGGGCGACCCGGATCTCCCGAACGTTCCCCTGCGGCGGGACCAAGAACCAGGCCCGGTCGTCGGGCATCCATCTGAGGTGCCATTCGCCAGCGAGGTGAGAGGAGTCGGGCGAGGTCCCGATCAGAGGGACCCGGATGCAACAGTCGTGTTCTCGACAGTGCTCCACCACGCTGCCATCCGTCACCTCCGAGCTCTCCTTCTGATCGTCCTCCACGGATCTGGCGAGGGACATTAGCACTGCATCCCAGTGCGATCGGGGTTGCGGAAAACTACGCGAAGACTGAGGACCAGGAGTTCCTGCCCATAAAGAGGAGAGGCGATCCTGCCGACATAAGGGACATGCGCTTGATCCCGTTCTTCGGACGACGATCTGCGGCGTCCGCTCCCAGGGGCTCGCTCGCGCGGAAGCTGTTCTTGGTGCTGACGGCGATGCTATTCGCGATGGCAGTGGTCGCGGGAGTGCGAGTGCTTTCCTTCCGAGCCACGGCCCAAGCGCTCGAAGAGTTCCGTGCGCACACGGTCGGGCAAACCGAACGCATCACACACGTCCGTCATCTCCTGAAGCGAGCCGATGACGTGGGTGAATCCTACGTGGAGACGGAGAATCCCGAGACAGGAAAGACCTTCGCCGCGATCGACGCCGAGATCGTTCAGGGGTTCAGGGTCCTCGACGGATCCGGGTCGCTTCCCGAGCGCGCCCTCGCGACATCAGCCCGCCTTCGATGGGAGCTCGCACGCGTGACTCTGGAGCAGGCGCTCCTTTTCCCGTCAAGTGATGACCGGCTCGATCCGTTCCGCACCCACGTGGACGCGGCGGATTCCTTCCTCGTGGACGAGATCGTACTCAACGTCGCCGAGGTCGGAGACGAGATCTCTGCACTTCGGATCCGCGAGCGCACCGAGCTGTACGCGTCGATCACGATCCTTCTCCTCGGGCTCATGTTCGGGGCATTCCTGTCACGCCGCACGTATCGCTCGATCACGGTCCCGCTGAAGGCTCTGGAGGATGCGACGACTCGCCTCGGCCGCGAAGATCTGTCTCATCGGATCGACGTGCACGGCAACGACGAGCTCGCGAGGGTGGGCAGCGCCTTCAACACGATGGCCGACAAGCTCCAGGTGGGCCGCGAAGAACTCCAGCACCTCGCGCTCCACGACCCGCTCACCGGCATGCCGAACCGTGCGTTGTTCCTGGAGCAGTTGCAGCATGCGATCGCCAGGGCCCGAAGGAAAGGGACCCCCATCTCGGTGCTCTACCTGGACCTCGATGGTTTCAAATCCGTGAACGACGCGCTCGGCCATGCGGCCGGCGACGAGCTTCTGGTCGGCGTGGGCGAGCGGCTCCGGCGATCGCTCCGTGAGGTGGACACGGTCGCTCGCCTCGGCGGCGACGAGTTCGGGATCTTGCTGGAGGAGGAGCTGCAAGGCGCCACGCAGACGGCGCAGCGGCTCGTCAGGCAGTTCGAACGTCCTTGGTCATTGAGCTCCGGTTACGCGTCGGTCGGTGTCAGCATCGGTATCGCTTCGCGCGATGGAGTGGAAGAGGTCGATGAGCTTCTCCGACAAGCGGACACTGCGATGTACGCGGCGAAGGCGAGCGGGCAGGGCCGGTGGCGCGTGTTCAGCCCCGACCTTGGGACGACGGTGCTCACCTCGAAGTCGTTCCGGGCAGAGCTCCAGCACGCGGTCGAGGAAGAGGAATTCGTCGTTCACTATCAACCGGTGATGAACATCGGCGACGGATCGATTACCGGCGTCGAAGCGCTAGTGCGATGGAACCATCCACAGAGGGGTCTCCTCCCGCCGTCGGAGTTCCTCGGCGAGGCCGAAGAGTCAGGGCATGTGGTGCCCATCGACCGGTGGGTCCTCCGCGAGGCTTGCCGCCAGGTCCGCGCATGGCAGACGAGCATCCGCGGGGCCGAGCATCTCTCCGTCTACGTGAACCTGTCGGCGCGCGACCTCCGGCACGAGGGCCTCGCCGACGAGATCGGAGAGGCGGTACGTGGTTCCGGCCTCGCTCCGGCCGACGTCATCCTCGAGATCACCGAGACGACGCTGGTGCAGGACGCTGATGCCGTCGCGACCGAGCTGAGCAAGCTCAAGGAGCTTCCGGTCCAGCTCGCGCTGGATGACTTCGGGACCGGTTTCTCCTCGCTGAGCCACCTCTATGAGTTCCCGATCGACATCATCAAGATCGACCATTCGTTCGTCGGCGCCTTGGGCATCGATACGCGAAGCCCGGACCTGGTCAAGGCACTGGTGGAGCTCGGACACACCCTCGGTCTCACGGTCGTGGCGGAGGGCGTCGAACAGGCGGCTCAGCTGGAGTATCTGCGTTCCATCGGATGCGAGCGGGCACAGGGGTACTACTTCGCGAAGCCACTGAACGCCGAGGACCTCGAGAGATTCCTGCGCGGGGCCGCGCCCCACGCTCCTGGTCGGCACCTGACCCGCGTGGCCTGACCCGCGCCTACGGCTCGGTGCGCAGTCGTTGCACGATGCCGCCGAGCGTTCGGATCGATGCTTCCGTGATGGGATCGAGGACCAAGATCAGCTCGTCGGCGCCGGCCTCCGCCATCGCGTGGAGACCGCCACCGATCTCTTCCGGTGATCCTTCGAGGGGCGTTACTCCCTTTTCGTCGGGTCGCTCCTTCGTGTCGCCGAGCCGCACGAGGACGCAGGCGCTGCGCTCGATCGACGAGGGGTCGCGACCGGCACGCTCGCACGCAGCGTCGATCTCCCGCAGCTTCGTCTCGAACCCCGCCGGTGTGTTCCCGTACCAGTCGAACCAGGTGTTCCACGTGTCCACGTGCGGAAGCGTCGCTGCCAGGACACGGTCGCCCGTCGAGCCGATCATCAGCGGCGGGCGTCGCGCGGGCCGCGGGAGTAGCACGGCGTCGTGCACCCGGTGGTAACGGCCTTCGAACGTGAACCGTTCGCCGTCGAGGAGGCGACGCACGATCTCGAAGGACTCCTCGAAGCGCGATGCGCGATGGTCGTAGGGGATCCCGAACGCGTCGAACTCCGTGCGGTTCCAGCCGGCGCCGAGACCGAAGACGAATCGCCCGCCGCTGATCTCGTCGGCCGCTGCCACCTTCTTCGCCAGGACCCCCGGATTGTGGAAGTTGAGGCACGCGACGAGCGGCCCCAGCCGCACCCGTTCCGTGATGGCGGCGAGGCCGGCGAGGAACGTCCACGCCTCCCACGGACCGCCTTCCCAGTCGTCCTCTCGATAGAGGTAGTGGTCGCCGATCCAGATCGAATCGAACCCGACCTCCTCCGCCGCCCTGGCCATCGAGGCGTACTCGGCCCAGCCGACGCCTCTTTCGACCTCGGGAAGCTGGACGCCGACGCGCAAGGGCTGTGTCATCCGCCGAAGTCTAAGGACCGAAGGTCGTCTCGGTCCCCTGGACCGAGCATCCGGCTCACGTGGAGGAGACCGCCGTCTCCGTGCCTCCGAGGCGTCGTTCCAGGACGAACGCCAGCGCGTAGAAGGCAGCCACCAGGATCAGGAGGGCCTGGTACCCGATCGCGATCGCCGCGTACTCGACGACGCCGCCCAACATCGCTCCCAACAGGTTCGCCCCGAAGGCGACGGTCGTCATCGAGGTCTCCTTGAAACGCTGCGCGAAGACGAGGTTCGCGATGAAGATCGGGGCGAACGCGAGGGCGACCGCAGCGACGAATCGGGGCCCGAGCGAAAGCGCGAGCAGGTACTCCGGGGGAATCGCCCATGCGACGGCGATGGAGACGAACAATCCTGCATACAGGAGGGATGGGTGGGGAAGCGCGAAGCGTCGCGCGACCTCGATCGCGAGGTAGACGCTGATGAGCACTCCGATGAAGACGAGCGCGTTCACGAACCACGTCGTTCCGAAGAGCAGGGCGAACTGCACCACGCTCTTCGTCTCCAGGAGAAGGAAGGCCGCACCCATGAAGAAGAGGTCGGTGTACGGGCGAAGCACACGGAGTCCCCCGGTGATGACCCGAACGGTGGCGGTCGAGGCGAGCAGGATCAGCGCGAGGGAGACCAGGTAGAAGGTCGGGATGCTCCTCCCCTCGATGTAGGGGAACGGGTGATCGTCCGTCGATGGGGCCGGTGGGGCGCCCGTCGGCTCCCAGAGGGTGTCGCAGTTCGCCACCTGACCGTCTCGGCCGATCGTGAGGACGGCCTGCAGGCGGCGACCACTCCCTCGACGCGGTCCGGGGTCGTAGCAGGGCTCTCCGCCGAACGCCGTTGACAACGTGCTCGCGTACCGCTCGAAGACCTCGGGCCGATAGTAGTTGTACATCGAGAAGACACCGCCGGCCTTGAGTCGCTCACGCACCGTCCTGAACGCCTCCTCGGTGAAGAGGTAGCTCTCGAGCCGCAGGCCCGCCTGCCCCGACACGAGCGTCAGAGAATCTGGGAGCGCGAACACGATCAGGTCGTAGCGGCCGTCGGTGCGTTCGAGGAACGCACGTCCGTCGTCGACGTGCGGTACCACGCGCGGGTCTCCGTACGGGTTCTCCGGATGCAGCTCCGTCCCTCTCGCCAGGAGCACCGGATCGATCTCGACCGCGTCGACGTGGCGTGCTCCGTGATCGAGGGCCACCGCCACGTCGTTGCCGCTGCCTGCGCCGACCACGAGCACTCGGTCGAGCGGCCCGGGTCGCAGATGGGCGTACACGTATCCGTAGAACGGCTGCTGGGTCCGCAGCAGTCCGAGTGGATACATCGACTGATGTGCGAGCCCGTTCACGCGCAGGGCGATCCGTCCGTCGCCCGGTTCGATCGTGGTGACCTTGTAGTAGGGCGACCACGCGTCGTGTGACGAGAGCGAGTTCGCGGCGAAGATCAACGCCACTCCGGCGAGTGCGGCGACCTGCGCAGGTCGGATCGGCCGGGCGAGCACGAAGAGGAATCCGATACAGGCGATCAGCATCCACACGACCGGGCGCATCCCGAGGAACGCCAGCAGGCTGAACCCGACGATCCCGGCGATGCTGCCGAGCACGTCGAGCCGATAGGCCTGCAGGGCCTCGAACGTCCGGAACGTACGGGCGACTCCCTCGGCGATCAGCGCCATGACGACGGCGGCTCCCCCGAACACCAGCGGCAACGACACCCATAGCGGGAGGGCAGGCAGTCCCACGATCCCGCGGAGAACGGGGACATCTCCGATGCGAGATTGCTGGACGGGGAACAGGACGACGAAGAGCGCGAACAGCGCGAGTGCGATCGGCGCGTACGGGAAGAGGTCTCGCTTCGCATCCGCCCGGAGGAATCCGACGCCCACGCCGAGGAAACTCGCGAGCAGGACGAGATTGGTCAGATAGCGGAGGTAGATGTTGTTCTCGGCCGGCCAGCGGATGAGGATCAATTCCACGAACAGCATGAGTGCGCTCAGCACCACGAGCCGGACCCGGCCTTGCAACGGATGCCTCAGTACTCGGGCGTCGCTCGATGGTCGCGCTCTCTCCTCGACCGCCACCCGCGGAGGGTACTTCGCAGCCGACCGAGCCTACGCCACTCCCACCGGCGCCGGGGGCATCGGCGGCGGAGACCCTGAAGGCACCACCGTCGTGACCCCGCGGCTCCGGATCGCGACGGCCAGCAGGCCGAGTCCCCAGGCACTCGCGAGGAACCAGAGCCACCCGCCGACGAACGGGATCAACGCCAGGACACGGAGCACCACCCAGCCGACGAGGAACACCACGAACCGCGACGACGACGACCGCATGATCATGCTGCCGACCGCCAACGTCGCCACGACGTAGCCGACCGTGTAGATGAACGCGAGCGCGAGGAGCAGGAAGAGCCCGAGCGGGATGCCCACGACCGTGACGAGGAGGATCACGGAACCGATCGGCAGCAGGAAGAAGAGTCCGAAGCCCCACCCGATCGACGAGCCCAGCCGATCGCGCACGATGTCGCGAACCGCCGGGAAGAGCTGCGGGGCGAACGCCAGCAACAGGAGTCCAAGGACGAGGACCGAGATCGAGTAGCCGATCCACCAGACGAATCGACCCGCGAAGCCGATCATGTCGACGTCGAATCGGGTGACGACGCTGGTCCGGTCGCCGCGGATCGTCGCGCCCTCCTCGACCTGGGGCGTCTCTTGGGTCACGAGGTCGCCCCCGACCTCGGCGCCGGACCTTACTACCACGTTCCCGTTGAACACGACCACGTCCTGTTCCACGGTCCCCACGATCTCCGCGTCCCCGTTGAAGACGACGAGCGATTCACGCACAGTGCCTTCCACGAGGGCGGGGCCGTCGAAGATGAGCGCGGTATCCACCGTCTCGTCGGACGCGATGAAGAGTCGGCCGGTCAGCACGATCTGCTCGTCTTCGCCGGAGGGGTCCTCTCCCTGTGCGAAAGCCGGCGACATCGTGAGCACGGTGAGCAGGATGGCCGCGCCCGCGATCAGGGAGGATCTGCGCGTACGCATCCTGCGCGTCGAGGTCATGTGTGTTCGGTTCGCCACGTGTGTTCGGTTCGCCACGTCCGTGGCGACTGTAGGCATGCAGGTCGGAGCACGCAAACGCGATGCCTGACGGGGGTACAGGAGGTGGAGTAGCCTCGGCCACCGCATGGAGACATGGGACGCGATCAGGACGCGGCGCAACGTCCGCCGATACGACGACCGACCGATCCCGGCGGAGGACCTCGACCGGATCGTGGCGGCGGCGGCCCTCGCGCCGAGCTCGATGAACGAGCAGCGCTGGGCCTTCGTCGTGTGCCGGGATCGCGAACGACTCGGGGAGCTCTCGCGCGCCGGCGACTACATGGATCACGTCGCAAGGGCCGCCGCCGCGATCGCGTTCCTCACCCCTCGTGCGGAGGACGTGTCCGAGCGGGAGAGCATCGCCTTCGACCTCGGCCAGGCAGTGGAGAACGCGATGCTCGCCGCGTGGGAGCTCGGCATCGGCAGCTGTCACGCCTCGGTCTACGACGAGCCTCGGGTCCGCGAGGTCTTGGCCTATCCGCCCGAGATGACGTGCGACCTCGTCGTGTCCTTCGGCTTTCCCGCGGACCCGTCCTCCCTCGCCCCGCCAGGCTCACGCGGGTGGCGCAAGAGTCTGGGCGATCTGCGGCACGAGGAGCGCTTCGGAGGGGAGACGGAGTAGCATCCCCCGCACGACGGGTCCCCACCCACTCCCGGGGAACCGAACGACCCTCGACGGGCGTATCTATGGGTCGACCGGGAGGAGGGCTCCGCTGACGGGACAGCACGCGAAGGAACGTCGGGGAGCCGGCGATCCGCTCTGGAAGAAGGCGCCACTCGCGCTCCTCCGCTATCCGGGGCTGCTGGCAGCCGTTGTGGTCGGCGCGCTCTTGCTTTCCCTGGTCTCGGCCGCGTACCCGCTGTTCCTCTCGAGATCCGAAGGCGAGCTGCTCGACGCCGAGATCGCGAACCCCACGATCACCCCCTACGGCGCCGGGATGTTCTACGGCGTCACGAACGTCAGGTTCGAAGAGAAGGTCGACCGCAGTAACGACGTGTTGCTCGCGGATCGACTGGACCAGGAGTTCACGCGTCTGGCGGCCGAAGGGCCGCACCTCGCGCGTCCTGTCCGCTATGCCTTGGGCGCCGCCGTGAACGTGACGCTTCCGGGTGGCATCCAGGCCGAGTCCGGCCCCGTCAGCGGATGGTTGTTCTCCGGCACGGATGCCGCCCGGAACGTGGACGTCGTGAGCGGCAGCGAAGACGGCGGCGCGATGATCCCCGACCTGATCGCGGACGAGTTCGACGTGGGCCCGGGCGACATGATCGAGATCACCGGCGACCGGCGAACGGTGGACCTGCAGGTCGGTGGCGTGTACCGGAGCCTGTACTCGCAGCCACGACGCGACTACTGGCTGCCGTGGGGGGAGCAGATCTTCCCGCAGTGCGCCGACTGTTCCGCGCCACCTCAGTTCATCCTCGTGAGGCGGCAGCAGTTGGTCGATCTCACGCGGAAGGTCGGCGAGCGCGATGTCGATCTCGGATGGGTCGCCCCGGTAACCGGGCTCCCGCTCACGCTCGATGAGGCTCGGGAGGTCAACGCCTACACCGGCGCTCTCACGCGCGAGATGACGGACCGCCAGACGACGGTCGGACAACTCTTCAGGTGTTGCGGCCAGTCGTATGGCGGCAGCTTCTTCTTCGGTCGACGCGACACCGAGTTCCGCTCGGCGATGCCGCTCGTGATGCGAGAGGTGGAGCGCCGCGCGGCGACGGTCGAGGGACCTCTGCGGCTGCTGTTGATCGCGGGGTTGGGCGTGGCTGCGGCCGTCGTGGCCGCGGCGGCGGCGTTCGCGGTGGCCGGACGCCGCACCGAGGCGGCGCTCCTGCACGCTCGAGGATGGGGTCCGCTCCGGTTCGCGACGAAGTCCACGCTCGAGGCGGCGATCCCTGTCGCCCTGGGCGCCGCCGCGGGACTCGGACTCGGGTGGCTGCTGATCTCCCTGTTCGCGCCGCCGGCGCCGGCGGCCTCCTCGGCCCGGGCGGCGTCCGTCACCGGGGCCGCCGCCGCAGCCGCCGCCGCGCTGGTCGTGCTCGGAGTCGTCTCCGGCGTCTCGTTCCTCAGAACCTTCGAGGTGCACGCCCTCGGGAGGCGGTTCGCGTGGGTGCCGTGGGAGCTGTTCGCGATCGCCGCGGCGCTCTGGGTGCTCTCCCGATTGCACGCGGGTGGCGCGCTGATCGAGGACACACGGCTGGACATCCGGCGGCCGAGTGCGCTCCTGCTTGTGTTCCCGGTCCTGTTCGTGGCGGGGTTCGCCACGCTCGGTGCCCGTATCGCGGTCGAGGCGCTCCGCCGGACGGGATCGAGGCTGGGTCGCGGCTCGCCCGTCTCCTACCTCGCCGTCCATCGGCTGACGGGCCTCCCGCGGCTCACCGTGTTGCTCGTTTCGGCCGCGGCGCTCTGCCTCGGCGTCTTCGTGAACGCGCAGACGATGGTGCGTTCGCTTCGGGCCACGGTCGACGCGAAGGCGGGGGTCTTCGTCGGGAGCGACGTGCAGGTCTGGGTTGACCACAACTCACCGGTGCAAGCGGGAAGCTTCCCGCTGCCGATGACGAGGGCGACGCGACTGAAGTACGCGGGATCGCTCCTGCCGGGCGAGCGACGCTTCGACATGGTCGGCATCGACCCGTCGACGTTCGTCGGGGCCGCGTTCTGGGACGACGCCTTCGCCGACGAACCCCTCGAAGAGATGGTGAGTCGCCTCGGCAGGCGCGACGGCCCGCTGCCGGTCCTGCTCGTCCAGGGGCAGGGCACCCCGCAGGCGATCGAGATCTCCGGCGTCGTGACGCCGATCGAAGTGGTCGGCCGCCCGAACGCGTTCCCCGGCGTCTATTCGGACGACCCGTTGCTCGTCGTGGACGCCGCCGCGCTCGAGCAACGGCTGGGCGCGCGCGACGATCCGCTGCGACGTCCTGGCGCGCGAACCGAGCTCTGGATCGCCGGAGACCCGGACGAGGCGCTCGCCGCCCTGAGCAAGCTCGACGCGTTCCCACTCGCCACCACCACCGCGGTCGCGGTCAAGGACGTGCCCTTCATCAAGGCCGCGATCGAAACGTTCTCGATGCTGAACGTCCTCGGCTTCGCGGCCGCGCTGCTCGTGATCGGCGTGCTCGTCGTCTACCTGCAGGCGCGACAACGGGCCCGGACCATCTCCAACGTCCTATCGATGCGGATGGGCATGCGCCCCCGCCAGGCGCGTGCCGCCCTCGTGCTCGAGCTCGCCGCGATGCTCCTGACCGCCTTCGTGCTCGGCGCGGCGCTCGGGATGATCGCGGCCCGCCTGGTCTCGCCGCTGCTGGATCCGCTCCAGACGATCCCGCCGGCTCCGCTGTTCGACGCCCCCCTCGCCGTCGTGGGATGGACGCTTATGGGGCTCGCCGTGGTGGCCGTCGCCGGCGGCTGGCTCGTGCACCGTCGGGCGGCGGCCGTCGACCTGGGGGAGGTGCTCCGCGTTGCCGAATGAGCCCGTCCCCGCGCGCTGCGTCGACCTGGTGAAGACGTATCGAACGCCGACCGGTGCCGTGCACGCGCTTCGAGGCGTCACCCTCAGCTTCCCGGCCGGTGCCCTCACGGCGGTCGTCGGGCCGTCGGGGAGCGGGAAGTCCTCGCTCCTTCGCGTCTTGACCGGTATCGATCGGGCGACGTCCGGGGACGTGTGGGTCGGAACCGAGAATGTTGGCCGGACCTCCGCCCGCGGGCTCCGCCGGCTCCGCCGTCACGTCGTCGGCTACGTGTTCCAGCGCCCCTCGGACAACTTCCTGCCCAACCTCACGATCGGCGAGCATCTTCGTCTCGTCTCGGGTCGAACCGGCGGGCGAGGCGAAGTCGAGATCCTCGAACGACTCGGGATCGGGCACCGCATCGACCACCTCCCCGACGAGCTTTCCGGCGGCGAGCAGCAACGGGCGGCCTTCGCGCAGGCGGTGGTCGCGGGTTCCGCGGTCGTCGTGGCGGACGAGCCGACCGCCGAGCTCGACACGGAGTCCGGCCGGCTCGTCATGGACGGTGTCCGCACCCTGGTGGAAGCGGGCGTCACGTTCGTCGTCGCGACCCACGACGGCGCCGTCCGTCGGCTCGCCGACGAGGTGGTGGAGCTCGACCACGGCAGGATGAAGGGGACGCATCCGGAAACACCTCCCGGCCGTGGAGCCGGGTTCGCGCGCTATCCGGGCGAGAGGCTCCCCGGCGACGACACGGAGGCCGCGGTGTCGGTGCATGAGCTGAGCAAGGTGTTCCACCACCACGGGGGGGACGTCGTGCACGCGCTGGAGTCGGTGAGCTTCGAGGCTCGACCCACCGAGCTCGTCGGACTCGTCGGCCGGTCCGGATCTGGCAAGACCACGTTGCTCAACGTGATCGCCGGCTGGGAGCGTCCGAGCGAGGGCGAGGTGCGGTGGCGAGGAGCCGTGGATCCTTCCTCGCCGCCGTGGTCCGCGGTGGCGGTCGTCCCCCAGAAGCTCGGCCTCATGGAAGAGCTCACGGTCGAGGAGAACATCGCGTATCCCGCCCGGCTGGCGGGCATCCTCGAGGAGCGGTCGGACGACATCGAGGAGCTGATCGGTGTGCTCGGCATCGCCGAGCTCCGGTCCCGGTACCCGGGCGAGGCGTCGGTGGGGGAGCAACAGCGCACGGCGATCGCCCGCGCGTTATCGATCCCGACCAGCGTGCTGCTCGCGGACGAGCCCACCGCACACCAGGACACCGCGTCGGCGGAACGCGTCTTCGCTGCGCTCCGACGCGCCGCCGACGCGGGAACCGCCGTCGTCGTCGCGACCCACAACCCCGAGGTCATCCGCCACCTGGATCGGGTGCTCACCATGGCGGACGGCCGCCTCGAGGGAACCCCGCGGAACTGAGGGCAGTTCCTCGTGTTCCAGTGCGACATCCATCCGAGCCTCATGTCCGGCCCACCCATCGCGCGGTAGCCGCTTAGAGAGCGTTCCACGTGACCATCTCCGCGACGTCGCCTATCCTTCTCCCGGTACGGGCGCGTAGCTCAGCGGGAGAGCGCTTGCTTCACACGCAAGAGGTCGGAGGTTCAAAACCTCCCGCGCCCACCGATGAGCCGAGCTTCGAGACCCTATGACCGCATCGTGTAGCCCCAGCAGTTCGCGGTCGGGGCAGATGAGGGACCGGCCGTCTAGGATGGGCATGGATGGAAGGGGCGAGCGCTCATGCCTAACTGGGTCTGGATCGTCATCGTGGTTGTACTCCTCCTGGCGGTTTTTGGTTTTATCCGTCGCCGCTAGGTGAACACGATCCTCGCGGGGGAGCGCGCCTGAAGGTTCCGGCCGCGCCGCCTGATCACGAACCGAGGAGATAGCCGACCACGGCGCCGAGGATCGCGCCCCACACACCACCGGTCAGCAACCTTCGGTCTTCCGTGGTCACAAGGACCGGGGACGCCGTTGCGCCATCGCTCCGTGCACGTCCTCGGCGAGCATCAGGATCAGAAGACCGATCAGCACGCCAAGCAGCGCGAGCGAAGCCGCCCCCCAGAAGATGTCGTCCAAACCCAGTCCCCATCCGTCCGAGTCCCGAAGACCCTAGACCGGTCAGGAGAAATACGCCAATCGCCTGGTGGCGTCGTAGCCTCGGGGGCGTACCTCCCGTGAGGATCCGTGGGGGAGCTGTCGCAGGAGCGGCCGCGAAGGTCCAGGATCTCGAGGCAGGCACGCTGCCGCCTGTGTGCGCCAAGACTGGCGGAGTCGCAAGCGAGTTCGCAGAGATCGAGTTCAGTGCAACCCCCGCCTGGACCTTGATCGTTGTTGTTCGGGATCATCCCGTTCCTGTCGGCCAACCCAGGGCCTGCGATGCCGATCAGGGAGCGGCGGCGAACCTCACACGGCGATGAGGCAAGGGAGGATGTGGATGTTCGTCGTCTTGTCCACGCCCATGAGCTCGACGACTCTCTGCGGTGCGCCACGGACTCCGTGAAGGAGGATGCAGCCGTTGGGCAGATGATCCATCCCCGCTTCGAGGATCGCACCCACCCCACTCGAGTCGATGAAGGTCAAGCCGGACAGGTCGAGCGTGATGGTCCCCCCCGCTCCGATCGAGCCGCTGATGGCGGCTGTGAGAGAGGGGACTGAAGCGATGTCCAGCTCTCCCTCGAGGAAGAAGCTCATCGGACCGTTGTACGTGATGCTGAAAACAGACATGGCGCCTCGCGATCCGAAAGGTCGGGGGGTGGCCAGTCAGGCATGCGCCGACAGTCCAGGCGACCGGGGAATACTGCGCCTCTATGGTAACGGAAGGCACCCTACGCCGAGCATGCCCTGAAAGCCCCTCCATCAGATGGCATCCACAACGCGTTCATGTCCGTCACGTAAGCTGCCCGGCTACATCTGTTGAGGGGGAATCGTCATGCTCACGGTCGAAACCCGTCCTGCTGCTGCCCGCGCGGTCGACCTTCGGAAGGTCTATGGCGCGGGGGCGGCTGCCGTGGAGGCGCTCCGCGGCGTGTCCGTGGAGTTCGCCACAGGCGAGTTCACGGCGATCATGGGCGCCTCGGGCTCGGGCAAATCCACGTTGCTACACATCATGGCGGGATTGGACAAGCCCACCTCGGGCACCGTGTGGATCGGTGAAAAGGACCTCACTCACCTCAAGGACCGAGATCTCACGGAGATCCGGCGCGATCGCGTGGGCTTCGTCTTCCAGGCGTTCAACCTCGTGCCGACGCTCACCGCCGCCGAGAACATCACGCTGCCGACGGACATCGCCGGTCGCGACGTGGATCGGGCGCGCTTCGACGAGGTCGTCGACACCATCAGGATCCGCGACCGCCTGACGCATCTCCCCTCGGAGCTCTCAGGCGGTCAGCAGCAGCGGGTCGCAGCGGCGAGAGCGCTCGTCTCGCAACCCGCGATCGTGTTCGCCGACGAGCCCACCGGGAACCTGGACTCGCACGCATCCGGAGAGCTGCTCACCTTCCTCAAGGCGGCGGTGACCGACCACGGCCAGACGATCGTGATGGTCACTCATGACCCGACCAGCGCCGCATACGCCGACCGGATCGTGTTCCTCGCCGACGGCCAGATCGTGGACGAGATGCGTGACCCGACCGCCGAGAAGGTCCTCGATCGGATGAAGTCGCTGGAGATCTGAGATGTGGCGCGCCGCGCTGAAGAGCCTCCTCGCGAGGAAGGTCCGCCTCGCGCTCACGGCGATGGCGATCGTCTTGGGCGTCGGCTTCGTCGCGGGGACCCTGGTCCTGACGGACACGGCGCTCTCCGCGTTCGACGATCTCTTCGGTGACATCTTCGCGAAGACCGACGTGGTCGTGCAGGCGGAGAACGCGTTCCAGGACATCGCGGCCGGCGGTGGTGGGGGAGGGGGCCAGGAGCGGAACCCGATCCCGGACGAGGTCCTGGGAGATGTCCAGGCCGTGCCGGGAGTGGCGGCGGTCAACGGCAGCGTGGGCGGCTTCGCGCAGGTGATCGACCCGCAGACCGACGAGGTGATCTCGGGCGGCGGCGCGCCGACGATCGGGAGCTCGTGGGATCCAGACGTCACGCCGTTCGATCTCACGGGGGAGCCGCCGCAGACCGAGGACGAGGTCGTGATCGACGCAGATACGGTCGAGGAGGCGGGCTTCGAGGTCGGCGACGAGGTCCGGATCGTCACGCCGCTCGGGGTCGATCCGTACCGTCTGACCGGCGTCATCGCCCTGCCGTCCGCAACGACGATCGGCGGCGCCACGGTGGCGTCGTTCGAGCTCGAGACCGCGCAACGCCTCTTCGACCGCGAAGGGAGCTTCGACCAGATCTACGTTGTCGCGGAGGACGGGGCGTCGGCGGCGTCGGTCGCCGCGCAGGTCCAGGAGGTGCTCCCTTCCG
>DATKDI010000066.1:0-2440 GCA_035512775.1 Actinomycetota bacterium
CGTGGACGCTCTCGGCGTCGCCCAGGTCCTTCACGATCTCGAGCGAGCGCCCGAGCGAGAGCACCTCCGCCTCGGGGATGTCCTCGACGAAGTCGGCCAGGAGCTTCAGGTCGCCGTCGTAGTCGAACGCGACGCGGAACGCATAGGGCGTCTCCTCCTCGACCTCGCTGACCCGTGCGCCGAGGGAGGCGAGGCGCGACTCGACGATCGCACGGTGCCGGCGGAGGCGATCCTCGTAGTCGAAGTCGCGAGCCGTGTTCGCGTCGGCGAGCTTGTAGCGCATGACGAGGCCGCCGTTCTCGGGCGCCCCGTACAGCGCGTAGCCCGTCGAGTCGGGTCCGCGGTGCTTCATGGACTGGAGCATCCGCGTCATCTCGTTGCCGATCTGGTGCGTCGCCCCGTCGCGGTAGATGATCCCGGCGATACCACACACTCAGATCACCTCCCGCAGGACCGGCATCAGCAGGAGTGGAGGCAGGTCGCGGATGTCGCCTGCGGCGGCAACACCACTGAAGCGGCCGCTTCGCGGCCGATGCCGCTGGCGAACACGGTGTTCATGGCAGGACGTCGAGGTACTCGGTCACGTCCCAGTCCGTGACGGTGGCGCAGTGGCGCTCCCACTCGTCGCGCTTGTAGTGCATGAAGACACGGTACATGTCACCCGGAAGCGCTTTCTTGACCACCTCGTCGGCCTCGAGCGCGTCGAGCGCGTCGCCGAAGGTCATCGGGATCTTCGTGACGTCCTTGCCCGCCTCCATCGCCTCGTAGATGTTCCGTTCCTCGGGCTCGCCGGGGTCGAGCTCGCGCTCGATCCCGTCCTGCATCGCGGCGATGAGCGCTGCGAGCGAGAGGTACGGGTTCACCGCGGAGTCGACGGAGCGGTACTCGAACCGCCCCGGGGCGGACACCCGGAGCGCGGTGGTCCGGTTCTGGTAACCCCAGTCGGCGAAGACCGGCGCCCAGAAGCCGGTGTCCCAGAGGCGGCGGTAGGAGTTCACCGTCGACGCCGTGACCGCCGTCAGCGCGGCGAGGTGCTCCATGATCCCGCCGATCGCGTGGATGCCGAGCTGGCTCGGGCGCTGCTGGTCCTCCGTTTCGGGCAGGAATGCGTTCTCGTCGCCTCGCCAGAGCGAGATGTTGTGGTGGCAGCCGTTCGCCGACACGCCCATGAACGGCTTGGGCATGAAGCACGGGAAAGCGCCGAGCTCGCGCCCGACCGCCTTGCAGATCTGGCGAAAGGTCGAAAGGTTGTCCGCAGTGCGCTCGGCGCGGTCGAAGTCGAAGTTGAGCTCGATCTGACCGGGCGCGTCCTCGTGGTCTCCCTGGATCATTTCGAGCCCCATGGCCTGGCCGTACTCGATGACCTTGTGGATGATCGGCTGGAGCTCGGAGAACTGGTCGATGTGGTAGCAGTAGGGCTTCGTCATGCCCTCGACCGACGGCGTGCCGTCCTCGGAGAGCTTGAGCCACATCATCTCGGGCTCTGTGCCGGCGCGAAGGTGGAGGCCGGTCGCTTCCTCGAACTCGGCCTGGATGCGGTTGAGGTTCCCCCGGCAGTCCGAGGTGAGGAACGCCCCTGGGTCCTCGCGCTCCTCGCGATTGCGGAAGCAGATGCACCAGACGCGCGCGACCTTGGGATCCCAGGGCAGCGTCTGAAAGGTCTCCGGCTCTGGGATGCCGACCAGTTCGGCCGCCTCGGGGCCGTAGCCGATGTAGTTGCCGTGGCGGTCGGTGAAGAGGTTCGCCGTCGCGCCGTAGACGAGCTGGAACCCTTTCCGGGCCATCGTCTCCCAGTGCTGCGCCGGGACGCCCTTGCCCATGATCCGGCCGGTCACGGAGGGGAACTGGTAGTAGATGTACTGGATCCCCTCGGCGTCGATCCTCCGCCGGACCTCCGTGACGGCATCAGCACGTCCGTCCGCTTCGACGAAGCGTTCGAGGTCGGTCGCCACCGCTCCCTCCTTTTCTCACGTGTCCCAGGTCGCTCGCGGGAGCGTAATCCGTCGGCGTGTGTCGTGTCAGGCGAACGTAGACGAGGCCGGCTGTTCAGCGAGCCGGCCTGGCCTCGCCCCCCTCGGTGCAGCCGACGGTGACGGCTCCGCCGGCGCGTCGCTGGCGTCGTTCAGCGCACGAGGAGGACGTCGCAGTGCGCTCGTGGGCGATCTCGTCGGAAACGCCATCGCGGTCGGGCCGCGAGCATCGGGGGGGCGTACCGAACCGCGGCTGGTTTTCTACGGACGGTTAGCCTTCGGTGTATGACCGATCCGACCAAGGAGCTCCTGACGTCCGACCAACGCGCCGCGCTCGAGGCCGAGCTGGCCGAGCTCGAGGGGCCGAAGCGAGCCGAGGCCATCGAGGCGATCAAGACCGCCCGCTCGTTCGGCGACATCTCCGAGAACTTCGAGTACCACGCCGCGAAGAACGAGCAGGGGATGCTCGA
>DATKDI010000067.1:0-3906 GCA_035512775.1 Actinomycetota bacterium
GAGCTCCCACGTGAGGTCCTCGGGCTTGCCGCCCACCTTTTCCAGCGCCTGGTAGATCGGCACCGTGCCGATCGGGACCGGCGAGTTCCGGAGGATCCACTCGCGGGTCTCGTGGATGTGCTTCCCGGTCGAGAGGTCCATGACCGTGTCGGCGCCCCAGCGGATCGCCCACACCATCTTCTCGACCTCCTCCTCGATCGATGAGGTGACCGCCGAGTTCCCGATGTTGGCATTGATCTTGACGAGGAGGTTGCGACCGATCGCCATCGGCTCGAGCTCGGAGTGGTTGATGTTGGCGGGGAGGATCGCGCGGCCGCGGGCGATCTCGTGCCGGACGAACTCGGGCGTGATCTCGGACGGGATCGCGGCCCCGAAGGGCTCGCCGGCGTGCTGCCCGAGAAGGCCGTGCTCACGGAGCGACTCCAGCTTCTGGTTCTCGCGGATCGCCACGAACTCCATCTCCGGCGTCACGACCCCGCGGCGGGCATAGTGCATCTGGGTGACGGTCCGGCCGGGGAGCGCCCTGCGGGGAGCGCGCGGGCTCGGGAAGCGGAGGCCGGCCAGGCGGTCGTCGGCGAGCTGTCGCCGGCGATAGGACGATGTCGGGAGATCGAGCGCTTCGGTGTCGCCCCGCTCGGCGATCCAGCCCGCCCGAACGGGAGAGAGACCCTTCCGGAGGTCGATCTCGGCATCCGGGTCGGTGTAGGGACCGGACGTGTCGTAGACGAAGACGGTCGGGTTCGCCTCGGCGCCCGAGCCGGACGGCGTCGCCGACTGCCCGACCGCGCGCAAGGGGACCCTGAGGTCGGGTCGGCTCCCTTCCACGTACACCTTCCGCGAGCCGGGGAACGGGGCCCGGGTCACGGCGGTGGCCGCCCGGTCATCGGCGTAGACCGTTTCGGCGCGGGCGGATGTCGAGCGGGCGGATGTCGAGTGCGTGGCGGTCGAGCGCGTGGAAATCATGACGGGCCTCCCTTCGCCGGTATGATCCGGATCAGGTTCGACGGGTGTGATCTCAGCCGCGACGGCCGTCCAGGGGGCGGGTTCGCGCGGCACCCCGGTCTGCTCCTATGACGAGATGAAGCTACCGTCCCGCTGCCGTAACCTCAAGCGGTTACGGCGCGAAGCTCGTCGTTCGGAGGGCGAGGCTTTCCCTCCATTGGCGGGTTGTGATATGCTGAATCGAAATGGCCTCTCAGCGCGTCCTCATGACGGTTCTGTTCACGGACATCGTCGGCTCGACGGAGCGCGCGGCGGCGCTGGGCGACCACCGCTGGCACCCGATCCTGGAGGCCCACAACCGGGCGGTCCGTGAGACGCTCCGGCGTCACAGGGGACGCGAGATCGCCACCGCAGGCGACGGTTTCCTCGCGCTGTTCGACAGCCCGGAGCGGGCGATCCGGTGCGCCGACGCGATCCGCGCCGCAGTCCGCGACCTCGGCATAGAGGTGCGCTGCGGGCTGCACATGGGCGAAGTCGAGCGAACGGACGGCAAAGTCGAAGGGCTCGCCGTCCACATCGCTTCGCGCATTCTGGCGCTGGCCGGGCCAGGCGAGGTACTGGTGTCGCGGACGGTGCGGGATGCCGAGGCGGGTTCGGGGATCTCTTTCACCGACCGCGGAGTCCATGATCTCAAGGGTGTCCCCGGACCTTGGCGCATCTTCGCGGTCACCGGGCTCCCGGACCGAGCGGCGGAGCCGGCCGGCTGGGCATCGGTGCGGTTCGCGACCCGCCCCACGTGGGTCGCAACGGCCGCCGGCATCGCCTTCCTCCTCGCGCTCGTCCCCGTCTTCATCCTTCGACATCGCGAGCGGCCGCCTGATTCCGGTGAGATGTCCACCGAACCGGCGGCCCCGGGGATCGCTGTTGTCCCGTTCACGGTGAGCGGCGTCGACCTGGCCCTCTGGCGCGAGGGCATGGTCGACCTCCTGGCGACCAACCTGGACGGCGTGGGTGGATTGCGGGCGATCGACAGCCGAACGGTGATGGCGCGTTGGCGGGAGCAGGTTGGAGAGGAGGAGCCCGATCTCGTCAGGACGCTCGACGTGGCCCGCCGGACCGGCGCCCGCTACGCAATCGTCGGTCACGTCGTTGCGATCGGTCCGGATGTGCGGCTGATCGCCGATGTCTACGATCTCGAAATCCGCGAGAAGCTCGGCCAGAGCCGGACCGCGGGATCACCCGACAGCGTCTTCGCTCTCGTCGATCGTCTCACGATCGATGTCGTTCGGACGATCCTGCGCGCCGGCGGGCAGGAATTCACACCGGCGCCCGACCTGGCCAGCATAACGACCGGTTCGCTGCCTGCGCTGAAGGCGTTTCTCGAAGGCGAGGCCCGCTACCGGCGATCGGACTTCGCCGGCGCGATCACGACCTACGAGCAGGCGGTCGCGATCGACTCGACGTTCTCGCTGGCGTACTACCGTCTCTCGAACGCGTACGGCTGGATGGAAAACGTCGGCAGCGAGGTGGCCGGCGAGCGCCTCGAGCGGGCCGCCCGGATGGCCGAGGGTCTGCCGGCCCGAGAGGCCCTCCTCGTCCGCGCGGACCTCGCGTTGCAGCGCGGGTCGCTCGACGGGATCGAGCCCTTGCGCGCGGCGATCCAGCAGTATCCGGACGACCCTGAAGCGTGGTACATGCTCGGCGATACGTATGTCCACCTTGGAGACCAGGCCCTCGTCGCCGAGAGCGAGGTCGGTCGGACGCTCGGTCACGCGGTGGAGCTCGATCCGAGCTTCGCGCCCTACTACATCCACCTGGTCGAGCACGCCGTCAGAGGCGGGGACGGGGCGCACGCGCGCCGGTTGATAGAGACATACGGAGGGCTCGCTCCCGGCACCACGTGGGATCGGAGGAACCGGGTAGCCGCTGACCTCGTTTTCAGCCACACCGGCGGGCGGGCGCGGTCTTACGCGGGCCTCGACACGATGGCGACCCGCGTCCTGTGGGGCGTCGCCGGCTTCTACCTTTGGAATCCGGCCGTACTGGCCGAGCAGGAAGTGATCCTGCGCCGCGTGCGCGGCCGTTCGGACGCGCCCATGACGGCGGTCAGCACCCGGATCTTCTTCAACCTCTACAACCGCGGGCGCTACCGCGCGGCCCTCGTCCAGCTCGACGACGAGGCTCTTCCGCCCGGCTTTCGGTCGTTCGGCCGATACGTCCTCTGGACCGAAGGCGTATCCCTGGGCGGTTCCGGCGAAGGTCTCTCCGTCGAGGGGTCCGACGGGTTCGCACCGGACGATCGATCGGTTGGTCCTGTTCTCGACCTGGAGGGTCTCTTCGCCGGAGCATACGCCGCCGACCGGGGAAGTTGGAACGAGCACGCGGCGGGGGTTCGCGATCTTCGCGCTCAGGCGGAGCGACTGAGCGTCACGGGCGATACGCTGGGCGCACTCCGCGCCGCCGGCGCCGCCAGGGCGCTCGAGGGGTACGGCTTGTGGAAGCGCGGCCGTGCCGCCGAGGCGATTCCGCTCCTTGAGCAGGCCGGGCGCGAGGTCACCGGTCACGACCCCGTCCTGCGGTCCGCCAACCACCTGCTCCGCTGGTGGTTGGGCATGCTGCTCGAGGATCTCGGGCGACCCGCCGAAGCCGCGCGTTACTTCGAATCGCTCTGGGAGTACCCTCTCTGGAACGCCCCCCTGGCGGCCTACCGGCTGGGCGGGATCTATGCCGGCGCGAAGAGATCGGCGGAGGCTCAACAAGCATATATGTATGCCCTTCTCGCCTGGCGCGGGGCCGACCCCGAGATCGAGCCGCGGATCGCCTACGCGGATCGCGCGCTGGCACGGTTGGCTTCCGAAGAGTGACCGACCCCCCCACGACCGTTTCTCTTCTGGCCCCCTTCCTCTCGATCGCCCTGGCGGCGTCGAACGTCCCCGCCCAGTCGGCGGACGGCGACTCGCTCGC
>DATKDI010000068.1:0-49286 GCA_035512775.1 Actinomycetota bacterium
GTTCGCGCGATCGCGCCCGACGTCGGCGGCGCGTTCGGGGCCAAGCTACAGATCTACGCCGAGTACCACGCGGTTGCGGCCGTCGCGGCTCGGCTCGGGCGGCCGGTGCGATGGCAGGAAACGCGTTCGGAATCGATGGTCTCGCTCACGCACGGCAGGGCGCAGGTCCAGACGGTGGAGCTCGGCGCTCGCCGCGACGGCACGCTGGTGGGGCTCCGGGCCGAGATCCTGGCCGACATGGGCGCGTACCCGATAGGCGCCTTCATGCCAGGGACGACCCAGGAGATGCTGAGCGGCGTCTATCGGATCCCTCGCGTCGCGAGCAGCGGGCGAAGCGTGGTCACGAACACGACGCCGGTGGCTCCCTACCGAGGTGCGGGACGCCCCGAGGCGACCGCGCTCATCGAGCGCGCGATGGACATGCTCGCGACGGAGCTGGAGATGGATCCGGTGGAGCTCCGACGGAGGAACTTCATCCGGCCGGAGGAGTTCCCCCACACGACCGCCACCGGCGTGACGTACGACACCGGGGACTATGAGAAGTCACTCGACGAGGCCCTCCAGGTTGTTGGATATGACGCGCTCCGGGCCGAGCAAGCTTCGCGCCGGGCACGCGGCGACGAGGTCTGTCTCGGCGTCGGCGTGGCGACCTACGTCGAGATCACCGCGTTCGGGGGGCGTGAGTTCGCTGCCGTCGAGATCGGCGAGGAGGGCCGCGCGACGGTGTCGGTCGGAACGACGCCCGCGGGACACGGGCACGAGACCGCGTTCGCGCAACTCGCCTCGGCATCCCTCGGGATCCCGTTCGAACACGTCACCGTCGTCCATTCGGACACGGGGCTGGTGGCGCGCGGTGAGGGGACGTGGGGCTCGCGCTCGCTGCAGATCGGCGGCTCGTCGGTCTTCGAGCAGGCCGAAGCGGTCGTGGAGAAGGGTCGTGAGGTCGCCGCGGTGCTGCTGGAGGTGGATCAGGCGGATGTCGAACGCGTCGAGGGCGGGTTCGCGGTCCTCGGCGCTCCCGATCGCAGCGTCAGGTGGGCCGAAGTTGCCGCCGCGAGCGACGAGGGCTCGCTCCGCGCGGAAGGTCGCTTCCGACAACGTGGGTCGACGTTCCCGTTCGGAGCGCACGTGGCAGTGGTCGAGGTCGACACCGCGACGGGCCACGTGCGGTTGCTCCGTCACGTCGCGGTCGACGACTGCGGCCGGATATTGAACCCGGCCCTGGTCCGGGGACAGCAGCACGGCGGTCTCGGGCAGGGGATCGCACAGGCTCTGTTCGAAGAGGTTCTGTACGACGAAAGCGGCAACCCCGTGACGTCGACGCTCGCGACGTATCAGATGCCGAGCGCCGCCGACCTGCCGGCGTTCGAGACGTCGAATACGGAGACGCCGACCGACCTGAACCCGCTGGGCGCGAAAGGGATCGGCGAGTCGGCCACGATCGGCTCGACGCCGGCGGTCCAGAACGCAGTCGTCGACGCCTTGTCCCACCTCGGCGTACGCCACATCGATCTGCCGCTTACGCCGGAACGCGTCTGGCGAGCTCTTTCGCGCGGCCGAAGAGGTATCGTTGCCGACCGGGATCGCCTCGGAGCCCTGGAGCACTCGGACGACTGACCGAGTGATGGCAAGGATCGGATAGTTCCGTGCACGAGGCGCCCGGCGCGGCGATATCGAGCTCGATATCGTGGCCCCGTGGCGACCGTCATGCCGATCAGCGACCGGCGGGCTCGGCTCGCGTTGATCCTCGCAGTCCTCGGTGTGCCCTCCCTGGGCATCACGGTGCCATCGGCGATCTGGCTGGGGTTCCATGCCGTTCGCCAGCAGCGGCTCTCGAGCGGAGGGGAGCCGGCGATGGACTTCATCGCCCTGGTGATCGCCGGGCTGGACATCCTGACGCTCAACTCCGTGCTCCTGAAGACGTTCGACATCATCGATCCGCGACTCGCGTGGACCGGTATCGGATGGGGCCTCGGGCTCGCCACGGCGGTCGCGATCTGCACCGCGTCCACGCTCCGCATCCATCCCGAGCGATGGGGCGCCCTTCTGGTGGCGAGGGCCGGGCTCGTCACCGCCATGGTCGGCGGCACGGCCCTCTTCGTGCAGCTGATCGCCGTCATCGACTGACACCGGCGCTGCTACCGTTGGCGACATGACGTCGCGCTGGGAACGCCGCTTCCGCGCGCCCATGATCACGTATCCCGACTGGTCGCCCGCCGCTCCTCAACGGCTCGCGTACGAGTCGACGGAGAGCGGCATCTGGCAGCTCCACGTGGTGGATCTCGACCCCGGTGTCCGCCGGCGGGTCACCGACTCTCCCGTTGGCGTGATCTCCGCCGCCTGGTCGCCCGATGGCGCCGAGATCTGTTGGTGGCAGGACGAGACCGGGGACGAGTCGGGCCGCTGGTACGCACAGCCATTCGAGGGCGGCGAGTCACGGCTCCTGTTCCCCGAGCTGGAGCCTGGATGGAACGAAGGCATCTCGTGGGTGCCGGGGATGCTCGCCGTCTCGATCAGCCGCCGTGACGGGTTCGCGGTCTACGTGAGCGAGGACGGCGGCGCCACCGTGAAGGAGGCCGCCCGGAGCACCGAGCATATGCGCGTCGCCGGCCGGACCGGCGGTTACAAGCGGGGCGGTCTCTCCGCCGACGGGACGCTGCTCTGCCTGCAGCACGCCGAGCACGGCGACGAGATCCACGAGGCCCTGCGAGTGATCGACCCGCGGACGGGGGCGACGGTCGCCGACCTGGTCGATGGGGGGAAACAGCTCCTGTCCTCCGCGTGGTCGCCGATCGTCGGCGACCGTCGCCTGGCCGTCGTGCACGAGCGGAGCGGCATCCCACAGCCCGCACTCTGGGATCCCGTCACCGGCGAGTGGGGGGACATCTCCACGGGACTCGAGGGTGAGGTCTCAGTCGCGGACTGGTGGCCGGACGCGAGCGCTCTCCTGCTCTCTCAGCTCCACGACGGTCGGCAACGGCTCCACCGATCCGACCTCGCGAGCGGCGAGCTCAGGGCGATCGAGCACCCCGAAGGCCAGGTGGAGTGGGCGCAGGTGCGGCCCGACGGCCGGGTCTGGTACCGCCACGCGAGCGGCGCGTCTGCGCAGCGGATCCTCGACGACGCCGGCACGGAGGTGCTGCCGCTCGAAGGCGAGCCGGCGCCGGCCGGCCGACCGTACCGGTCGTTCCGGTTCGACAACCGGCACGGCGACTCGGTGCAGGGGTTCATCGTGACCCCCGAGGGCGAGGGGTCGTGGCCGATCCTGATCCGTCCTCACGGAGGTCCCACGTGGCTCGACGAGGACCGTTGGAATCCCGAGGTGCAGTCGTACGTGGACGCCGGGTTCGCGGTGGCCGCCGTCAACTACCGGGGCTCGACCGGGCGGGGTGCCGAGTGGCGCGACGCGCTGATCGGCGACGTCGGCGGTCCCGAGCTCGAGGACCTGAACGATGCCCTGGATCACCTCATCGCGGAGGGCATCGCCGACCCCGAGCGTGCGGTGGTGGGCGGTTGGTCCTGGGGCGGCTACCTGACGCTGATGATGCTGGGCAAGCATCCCGAGCGGGGTTGGCGATGCGGGATCGCCGGGATCCCGGTCGGGGACTACGAGCTCTCCTACGACGACATGTCGCCGCTCCTGCAGGCCTACGACCGGGCCCTGCTCGGCGGCCGCCCCGACGAGGTCCCGGAGCTGATGGCCGAACGCAACCCGATCAACTCAGCCGACCGGGTCGAAGCGCCGGTGCTCTTCCTGATCGGTGAGCATGATTCGCGGTGCCCGCTCCGGCAGGCGATGGCATACGTGGACCGGCTCGCGATGCGAGGCCATCCGCACGAGCTCTATCTCTTCTCGACGGGTCACGGCTCCCACGACATCGACGAGGAGATCCGCCAGCAACGGGTGATCCTCGACTTCCTCGCCGAGCACGTTCCGGGTATGACGGTCCCTCAGGACTGAGTCGCTATCGTGGGCCGGTGCCCACGTGGATCGTCGTCCTGTCCGCGCTCCTCGTCGCGTTCGTGATCTGGCGTGTGGGGATCACGATGCTGCGGTCCCTCACGCTGACGAATCCCGGAACCGATCCGGACGAGCCGGCTCCCGCGGAGGCGGAGGACGTCGACGACCTGGACGTCTACCTCGTCTGCGGCGAGTGCGGCACCGAGCTCAAGGTCTCGCGCCTCGGGGAGCTCCAGATCCCACGGCACTGCGGCGAAAAGATGCAGGTCGTGCGGCGATCGGGATCGAGCTGAAGGGCACTTTTCCCCCGATCCCCACAGTTTTCCCCCGGCGTGTCCCCCAGGTTTTCCACACCCGCGTGAAAGACGCGTGAAGATCGCACTGCGACGGAAGGCGTTCTCCACGATGTGGAAATCCGATGTGGAAGATCACACGGCTGTGATTCGAAGAGGGTCCGGATCTACTTCCAGAAGGTGAGGCCGACGAAGCCGGCGCCGATGATGCCCAGGCCTGCCCAGAGCACGCCGTTGGTGGCGAAGTCGCCCCGGAGGTAGTTCCCGATGACCACGACGACCCCGAGTCCGATCACACCCAGCACGAGAGGGCCGTACCAGCGCGGGCTCGCTTTCGAGCGCTTCTTCCGCTGCGGCTCGATCTGGTAGCGCTGACCGGTTCGCTTCTTGCGGGCTCGGGACTCCGGCATGGGCAGATGGTACCTCTCGCCCGAGGTCAGCCTGGCACGATCGTGAGGCGCTCCGTGGCGGCGGCTTCCACGGCGGCTCGGCTGAACGGGAGGGGCCGGAGCTCTCCCGCCGCCCACGCGGTCGTCTGGTCGTTCCAGTGCGGTGACGCGGGATCACCCGACTGCCCCGTCGGGAGGATGCCCATGCTGTCGTCGAGGTTCGCCAGGTCGTAGACGACCCGCCACGACGGGATGACGCAGACGTCGAAGGGACCGGCGCCTTCGAAACCGGCCTTGTTCACGGTCTGTTCGTTGCCGCCGAGCGGGTGTTCGGCGGCGACGAACAACGGCTCGAGGCCTGGCATCCGCCCGAGCGGATGGGCGAACCGAGCCCGATGGATGTCGCCCCAGCGCCACCCCGCGGGGTCCGGTCCCATCGCGTCGGCGCACCGGTCCCAGGCCGCGGCAAGGGCCGGGTCGAGCTGTTCCCTCGACAGGAAGTCGCCGTCGAGGAGCACGGGGAGGGCTCGGCATCGGAACAACTCGCGATCCGTCAGGTACTCGGCAACGAGCGGCTCCTTCCCGTTGACCGCCCGGCGCGCGAGCTCGTCGATGAAGACCTCCCACAGGGCGGCGGCCGCCGAGTCGGCGGAGAGGTCGTGATCCCATCCGTCGAACAGGTCTCGAGCTCGCTCGTCGCTCAAGGAGATACGTGGAAGCAGCTCGCGCGCGGCGAGAGACACGGTGTCCACTTGGATCTCCCGGCACGTGTCCACCGTGTGGTCGTCCCGCGCTTCGAGCAGCTCCGTGATCCGGGCGGCTCGGTCGAGCGCGTGGAAGTCGTTGCCGATCAGGTGCGGGTAGTCGTCGGCGTGGTTCCGATCGTTGGCCGACACGAGGTATGCCGTTCCCGGGTCGACCTGGGAAGGGAGCTCTTCGAACGGGATGAAGCCGTCCCACTCGTGCTCGGCGGTCCAGCCGGGTACCGGCACCGTGCCGTCGCCGGCCCGGCGGATGGGATAGAGCCCGGTGCACTGGTAACCGATCGTTCCGTCGATGTCAGCATAGAGAAGGTTCTGGCCCGGGCACTCGAGCGCTCGGGCGGCGTCTCGGAACCCCTCGAAGCTCGAGACGTTCGCGACATCGACCAGCGCCGAGGGGCGGATGCTGTGCTCGGCGCCGACCCACCTGAGCGCGTAGGTGTCTTCGAGTGGGTGCTTCGCCGGGCGGAGGCGGCCGGTGAGATAGGAATCGAGGAGCGGGCCGTGCCGGGTCTCACGAACCTCGTGGACGATCGGCTCGTCGTTGCCCCGGGTGCGGATCTCCTCGTGGTGCACGGTCAGCGGTTCCCACTCGTCTTCGAAGCAGGCGGCGGTGCCGTCCTCGCTCAGGCGCTCGAGATAGAGGTCCTGGACGTCTCCGCTGACGTTGGTGACGCCCCAGGCGTGGTGGGCGGTCGTGCCGAGCACGATGCCGGGCGCGAAGGGCGCCGCCACCCCGCGAGCCTCGTAGCCGGGGGCTCGGAGGTGGAGCTCGACCCAGGCGCCAGGCTGCTGGACCAGCAGGTGAGGATCGTTCGCGAGGAGGGGTTTGCCGGAGGCGGTCTTGGTGCCCGCGATCGCCCACTCGTTCGAACCCTGTCCACGCGGCGGGCGGGGGAGTTCTCTCAGGAGGTCGCCCGCGAGGCGGCCGGCCGCCGGCGCCGTGGGATGGTCGCTGAGGGGTGGGAGGAGGCGGCCGGCCGCCTCGTCACCCAGCTCCGCAGCGAGGTGCACGCGGAGCAGCTCGAAGTCCCAGTTGCCGGAGAGGCCCCAGGAGAACATCGCCCAACACGCGGCCCACGAGGCGTCGTCGCCGGGGAGCTCGGGCGACGCATCGAGCAGGACGTACTCGACGGACGGGGCGGGCATCGATGCGATCCACGCGAGGACCCCTTCACGGAATCGCGCGATCATCGCCCGTGACGTGTCGTCCCATCCGGCGGCGATCGCGGCACCCGCGCGGTTGATGCCGATCGTCCGCGTGAAACGATCGTCGTCGGCGGTGAGCTCACCGAAGAGCTCGGACAGCCGGCCGTTCGCCTGCTTCAACGCGAGATCGATCTGGAACAGCCGCTCGCCGGCGGTCACGAGTCCCTGTGCGAACCACAGATCGTCGAGAGAGTCGGCCGAGATGTAGGCGACGCCGTAGCGGTCGCGGAGCACCTCGACGGGATCGCGGAGACCCGGCGCGGTGAGCTCACCGCCGAGAGGGAACAAGGCGGTCTGTGCGCTCGCGCGGAGCTGATCGAGGAAGTCGGCCATGAGGTCGGCAGCCTATCGACGGGATCGTTCGCCATGCGGACGCGGCACGAAACGGTCACTCCCAGTTCCCCCTCGCCACCACGTGTCAAGGGGTTACCGACGAACACCGCGGACGATGTCGGGGTAGTGGCTCATGAGCCACTACCCGATGTCGGTAACCCCTTGACAGGTCGCGCCGGAGGGTGGTGCGCGATCGATCTTCGGTCACGACTGGGAGATCTTGCAGACGGTGCGGGATCAGCTCACGCGCACGTTGCCGAGCCAGCTCTCGTACAGACGCGCGTACGTTCCACCGGCCGCGACGAGGTCCTCGTGGGTCCCGGTCTCTACGAGCCTCCCGGCGTCGAACACGAACACCCGGTCCGCGCCCTCCGCCGTCGACAGCCGGTGCGCCACGGTGATCGTCGTACGGCCTTCGGACACGCGCCGCAGCGCCTCCGAGGTCCGCCGCTCGGTCGCCGGATCGACCGCCGAGGTCGCCTCGTCCAGGATCAGCAGGCCGGGGTCGGCGATGTGCGCGCGGGCCAGCGCCACCAGCTGGCGCTCCCCGACGGAGAGGGCCTCTCCGCGCTCACCCACCGGCGTGTCCAACCCCTTCGGGAGCGCCGCGACCCAGTCGCCCAGTCCAAGCTCCTCGAACGCGGTCTCCACGTCGCGGTCCGTCGCCCCGCTCCGCCCGGCACGCACGTTCTCGCGCACCGTCGTGCCGAACAGGAATCCGTCCTGCGGCACCATCCGCAGCGAACGCTGGCGAGACGTCGCCGAGATCTCGCGCAGGGCGATCGCGCCGACCTCGATCCGGCCGGCCGCCGGGTCCGCGAGCCGCGAGATCAGCTTCACGAACGTGGTCTTGCCGCAACCGGTCTCGCCGACGATCGCGACGTGCTCGCCCGCCTCAACGTCCAGCGTGATCCCGTGCAGGACCGGGCCGCCCTCGCGGTAGGAGTACTCGACGCCCATAGCCGCGACGGAAAGCGCCCCCGTCGGGAGCTCCACGCCCGGCACCGGCTCCACGATCTCCACCGGGAGGTCGAGGACCGCGAGGACCTTGCGCCATCCCGCGATCGCGGTCTGTGTCTCGCTGTAGATCTCCGGTAGGTCGGTGAACACGTGCAGGAACGTGTCGGCGAGGAACAGGAAGGCGGTCACGCGGCCGAACGTGAGCCCCCAGTCCGGCCCGAAGCTCGCGCCCAGGACGACCACCATGGAGACGGCGAGCGCGTAGAACACCGTGGAGAGCGGGAAGAGCGTGGCCGACCGGAAGTGCGCGAGGACCTCCGCCCGGTATCGCCGGTCGATCGCGCCGCGCACGCGGCCGAACGTGCGCTCGTCCAGACCGTAGGCGCGCACGACCGCGGCCCCCATCACGGACTCCGAGACCTCCGAGAGCATCTCCCCGACGCGGGTCCGTGCCGCGTCGTACGCGGCGGAGAGTCGATTCTGGAGCGACCAGACGATGAGGATCAACGGCACGACGAGGGCCACGATCGCGAGCGTCAGCTGCCAGGAGAACACGAGCATGAGTGCGAGCGAGGCGACGACCTGGACCCCGGCCCAGATCCACGCGATGCCACCCCACTCCATGAACTGCTGCATCGCGTCGACGTCGGCGGTCACGCGAGCGACGAACACCCCGCGCTTCTCGTCGGATTGCTCCGCGATCGACAGCCGATGGATGTGGGCGAAGGTCCGGATCCGCAGTCCCATCATCGCGCCTTCCGCCGCGCGGACCAGGCGACGGCCCGCGGCGCGCGACGTCACGAACGTCAATACCACCAGGGCGAAGGCGGCGGCGCACGCGATCCCCACGTACACCGGTCGGAACCCACCGTCGAAGCCGTTGTCGAACACGAGCTGGATCAACACGGGCGTCGTGAGGTGGGCCACCACGACGCCCAGCGAGATGATCACCGTGAACAGAAGGCCCGCGCGGAGCTCGGGGCTCTCACGGATCCCGCGGCGCAGCACCCCGAAGGAGCTGCGCAGCTCCTCGGGCACCTCGAAGTCGTCCTCGGGGACCACACCTGCCTCGGTGCTCATCGCTCTCCCCGCTCGTACGCGCGGATGATGGCCGCGTAGCCGGGCGCCGCCGCCATCAGCTCGTCGTGGGTGCCGGTCGCCGACACTCGGCCTCCCTCGAGGAAGATCACGCGGTCGGCCAGACGGATCGTCGACAGCCGGTAGGCGATCACCACGAGGGTCGTGTGCAGCTCCTCGCGGAGGGCCGCGAGGATCTGCGCCTCGACCGACGCGTCGACCGAGGACGTGGCGTCGTCGAGGATGAGCACCCGTGGCTCGCGCACGATGGCCCGCGCCAGCGCGACGCGCTGGCGCTCGCCACCGGACAGCGTGTACCCCCGCTCGCCGACCACCGTGTCGAAGCCGGCGGGGAGCGCTCCGACGAAGCGGTCGACGGCCGCGCTCGTCGCGGCACGTTCGACCGCGTCTTCGTCCGCCTCCGAGTCGAGGGCGATGTTCTCCCCGATGGTCGTGGAGAACAGGAAGCTCTCCTGGAACACGATCGAGACCGCACGCCGGAGGGACTCGGGGTCGGCGTGGCGGAGATCGACCCCACCGATGCGGATCGTGCCGCTCTCAGGATCGGCGAGGCGGACCAAGAGCTGGGCGAGCGTGGACTTCCCCCCTCCGGTCTGCCCGACGATCGCCACGGACTCCTGCGGCCTGATCTGGAGCGACACCCCGTCGAGCACACGTGATCCGTCGAACACGTGCCGGACGTCATCGGCCTCGAGACCGAGCGGGCCGGCGGGCAGCGGCACCGGGTCCACCGCGGGGAGCACGGTCACCGGCTCGCCGAACACCGTCTCGAGCCGGTCGTACCCCACCACCGCGCGCGGAAGCTCCGCCAAGATCCAGCCGATGAACCGCATCGGCCAGGCGAGGAGGTTGAACAACGCCACGAACCCGATCAGCTCGCCGAGCGTGATCGCCTCGACCGAGACCCGCCACGAGCCGACCACCAGCAGGAGCGCGGCCGCGAGGGCCGGCAGCGCATCGAGCGCCGCCTCGAACGTGGCCCTGATGAACCCGGCCTCGACCCGGTCGTCACGGAGAGCCCTGGCCTTCACGGAGAGCCGCTCGATCTCGGCCTCCTCGCGCCCGAGCGTCTTCACGACGATCGCGCCGTCGATCGACTCGTGCGCGACGGCGGACACCTCGCCGATCCGCTCCTGCGCCCGGCGGGCGGGCACCTCCATCCGTTTCGCGAAGCTCTTGTTCATCAGCGCGAGGGCCGGGAACAGGACGATCGCGACCATCGCGAGGTAGATGTCCGCCTCGAGCAGCTGGATCATGGCGAGTGCGACCAGCACGATCACGCCGGTCGCGAACGGGACGGGCCAGAAGACGTCCACCGCCGCCTTCACGTCCGCCTCCATGTGCGCGAGGAGCTCGCCGGTCGGCGTCTCCCGGTGGTAGGCGAGGGACAGTTGGCGGTAGCGGTCCGCGATCCTCGTTCGCAGGGTGGCCATGACCCGCTCGCCTGCCACGCCGCTGTAGTAGCGGCGCGTCATGATCCCGAGCGCCCGCAGGCATCCGAACGCCATCAGCGCCCCCACCGAGAGCCAGATCTCCCGGGAGGAGACGCCCCCTTCGAATGCCGGGCGGAGCACCTCGTCCGTCGCGCGCCCCAGGGTGGTCGTGAGCGCGATCGACGCGAACGCGAACACGATCGCGCCGGTCACGGAGACGAAGAACGGTCCGGGATGCATCCGGACGTAGGACACGATCAGCCGGAGGCCGCGCCCGAAGAGTCCTTCGGGCGGCACCTCGGCGGTTTCCGCCACCGCCTCCTGCGTAGACGTCTGCGCGCTCACGGCCATCACCCTATGATGCGCACCATGACTGACCACCGTCCGTGGTTCCGGATCTGGCGAACCGGCGTCCCGAAGACCGTCGCGCCGTTCCCGCGCCAGAGCGTCTTCGACCTCCTCGTCGACTCCGCGGCCGGGTTCCCGGAGTCCACCGCGATCGCGTTCTTCGGCAAGCACCTGAGCTACCGGGAGCTCCTGCAAGAGGTGGAGCGCTTCAGCGCCGTCCTCGCCGGCCTGGGGGTCGAGCGAGGCGACCGCGTCGGCCTCCTCCTTCCGAACTCACCCCAGTACGTGATCGCGTGGTACGCGTGTCAGCGGCTCGGCGCTGTGGCGGTGGGCAACAACCCGCTCTACACGCAGCGCGAGCTCGCGCACCAGATCAAGGACCACTCGCCCAGCGTGATGGTCGTCCTCGACCAGCTCTACCCCGCCTGGGCGGCCGTCGAGAAGGAAGCGCCGGTCCGCGAGGTGATCGTCACCAAGCTCACCGACTACATGCGTTTCCCGCTGAACCTGCTCGCGCCGATCAAGTTCAGGAAGGACGCGAAGCACGAGGGGAAGCCCTGGCCGCCGGTCCCGTCGGATACGCGCGTCCGGTGGTGGCAGCAGGCGATGGGGTCGGCCGGTGCCCCGCCACCCGTCGCCGAGGTCGACGCCGAGCATGACGTGGCGACGCTCGTCTACACGGGCGGGACGACCGGCTTGTCGAAGGGCGCGATGCTCTCGCACTTCAACATCGCCTCGAACATCCGACAGGTGGTGCCGTGCATCACGTTCTTCGAGCGCGGCAAGGACGGCGTGATGTGCATCCTGCCGTTCTTCCACTCGTTCGGGTTGGTGGCGATGAACTTCGGTATCGCGCAGGCCGGCAAGCTCGTGCTCCTTCCTCGCTTCGAGGTCCACATGGCGCTCAAGGAGCTCGACAAGGAGAAGCCGTCGTTCTTCCCCGGCGTGCCTCGTGTGTTCGTGGCCCTGAACGAGGCGCCGGAGACCGCGAAGTACGACCTGAAATCCGTGAAGGCGTGTATCTCCGGCGCGGCGCCGCTCCCGCGCGCGGTCGCGGAGAAGTTCCACCAGGTGACGGGAGGCGCCGACCTCGTCGAGGGGTACGGGTTGACGGAGACCTCGCCGGTCACGCACGTGAATCCCTTCGACAAGCCGAAGCACGGGACGATCGGGCTCCCGATCCCCGACACGGACTGCAAGATCGTCTCGCTCGAGGATCCGGACAGCGAGGTGGCTCCGGGGGAGCGAGGCGAGCTCTGCATCAAGGGGCCGCAGGTGATGCTCGGGTACTGGAACAAGCCCGAGGCGACCGCGGAGATGATCCGTGGTGACTGGCTGCACACGGGTGACATCGCGATCATGGACGACGAGGGGTTCTTCCAGGTCGTCGACCGGATGAAGGACATGATCCTCGTCTCCGGCTTCAACGTGTATCCGACCGAGGTCGAGGCGGTGATCTACCGGCATCCGAAGGTGCTGAAGGCCTGCGTGGTCGGCTTGCCCGACGACAGGACGGGCGAGCGAGTGAAGGCCTACGTCGTCGCCAAGGAAGGGGAGACGATCATCACCGAAGAGCTCGAGGCATGGGCTCGCGATCCCGCGCAAGGGCTGACCGGGTACCGCGTCCCGAAGGAATGGGAGTTCCGCTCCGAGCTGCCGGAGACGCTGATCGGCAAGGTGCTGCGCCGGGTGCTCCAGGAAGAGGAGCGCAAGAAGTCGTCCGCACCCTCCTGAGGTCGTCTTGAGGGCAGGCAGTTAGCCTCATCCGTATGGACGTGCACCTGTTCCGTGACGCCGGGCTCGGGAACGGTTCGTACCTCATCGAAGTGAGCCCCGGCCGGTCGGTGGTGGTGGATCCCGACCGGCGGATCCGTCGCTACCTGGACGGGGCGAGGGACCGAGGGGCCGACATCGTCGGCGTCTTGGACACCCACCTGCATGCCGACTTCGTGTCGGGAGCCCTGGACCTCCGGGCCGAGACCGGGGCCGAGCTGTACGAGCCCGCCGAGGCGGGTGTCTCGTTCCCCCACACGCCCGTGACGCCCGGCGAGCGGGTGGATCTCGAGGACGTCGAGGTCGAGGTCCTGTCCACGCCCGGTCACTCGCCGGAGCACGTCTCGTACGTGTTCCGTCGAGACGGCGATACCCCGGTGCTGTTCAGCGGCGGGGCGCTGATCGTGGGGGGCGCGGCGCGAAGCGACCTCGCTGGGCCCGAGCTCACCGAGCGCCTCACGCATCAGCAGTTCGAGACCTTGCGGCGCGCGTTCTCCGACTTGCCCGACGAGACGCTCTTGAAGCCGACGCACGGCGGCGGGTCGTTCTGCTCGGCCGGCAGCGGCAAGAAGCACACGTCCACGCTGGGCGAGGAGCGGAAGACGAACACGCTGCTCGCGATGAGCGAGGACCAGTTCCTGAAGTCGTGGCCGGAGTCCTTCCCTCGCACGCCGGCGTACTTCGCTCGGATGCGCGAGATCAACTGGGCGGGCCCACGCCTCCGGACGAACATCGAGATGCCGCGGCCGCTCGCGTCGACGGCGTTCGCGGACGCGGCATCCAAGGAAGGGGCGGTCGTCATCGACGTGCGTGACCCCGCGTCGTACGCCGAGGGTCACGGCCAGGGCGCGGTCGCGATCCCGTTCCGCGACGCATTCCCGACGTGGCTGGGTTGGCTCGTGCCCGCGGACGCGCGCCTGTTGTTCGTGCTCGGCGACACAGCGCTCGATGACGTGGTCGACGCGAGCCTCCTCGTGGGGCTCGAGCGGTTCGAGGGCTTTCTCGACGGGGGGATGGATGCGTGGCGCGAGGCCGATCTGCCCGTCCGCTCCCTCCCGGCGATCGGTCCCGACGACGTGGTCTCGTGGATGGAGAAGGGCGCGCAGCCGGTCGACGTGCGGGAGCCGGACGAGCTCGAGTTCGGCGGTATCTCCGGCGCCGTGTCTGTCCCGCTCGGGGACCTGCCTGGACGTGCGGCGAGCCTCCCGGCCGGGCGCCCGCTCCTCGTCTACTGCGCGTCCGGGATGCGCTCGACCACGGCCGCGTCGCTGCTGGAGCGTGCTGGCGTCGGCCCGGTCGTGCACCTCAAAGGTGGCTACGGCGCGTGGCAGGAAGCCGGCCGCGACTGAAGGGGACTCGTGCGCGGCGGCTCAGCAGGAGTGTCATGCCCGAAGACCCTCCGCCCTCTCGGAAACGAACAGCAAGGCCTTGGTGCTGCTCTGATCACGGAGAGCGAAGGCTTGCTCGCCTGTCGGCACGTCTCCCACATGGATGTCCGCACTCGGTGACGTCGATCAACCAGCCGGGCCTGTCGGTAGCGGCTTGCCCCTGAGCGCCGTGACAGCGGTGCGTTCTTCGAGCGTCAGGCAGCGGAGCGGAAGGCGGACGTCGGCGTGGAGCAGCACGCCACGATCGGTCAGTACCTGCTTCAGCACAGCCTGGAACGGGATCCCCTCGAGTCCTTCGCGGAGTTCGGTGACGCGGAGGTGCGCCTCGGGGCTGTGGTCGTGGACAAGGGCAGCGACGAGGTCCGGCCACGCCGAGGCGAGTCCCGAGACCGCGCCGACCGCTCCTCGTTCCATCCCCGCGCGCACCAGCGGCTCCGACCCGATGAACACGTCCAGGCCGTCGATGAGGTAAGGCTCGATTGCGTCGAACGGGGTGTCGCTCACCTTCAGGCCGACCACGTTCGTCTGTTCGCGCCCCAGCTGCTGGATCACGTCCACCGGGATCGCGTAGCCGCTGCGGGCGGCGAACTCGTAGACGTAGAACGGCAACGGGTCGCAGGCGTCGGCCGCGGAACGCAGGTGGTCGAAGAGCTCGCGCGCGCCGAGCGGGAAGTACGGAGGCGCGATCACCGCGACGGCATCCGCGCCGATCTCGAGTGCGTGGGCGGAGAGCGCAACCGTGTCCTGGGTTGTCTGCGCCCCGGCGTGGATCGCGACCTGGAAGCCATCGGGCCTGGCGGCGAGGAAGTCCTCGGCGACGTGCCGGCGTTCGTCGACCGAGAGGAGCACGCCCTCGCCTGTGGTCCCGCAGGCGAGGAGGCCGTCGACGCCCCCGCTCGCGAGGAACCCGACGAGCGGTGCGATGGCATCCGCGTCGATGGACCGACCCCCGTCCTTGAGCGGCGTCACCGCCGCTGCGATCGCTCCCTGCAGCCGCCGGGACATGTGAGCAGTCTAGAAGCGACCGTTCGGGCGTTCACCGACGAGCGAACAGGTTTCGGATCGCGAGCCACAGGTTCCTCCCCGGGTGCTCCGCGAGACGCCGCATGAACCACGGGTACCAATGACTCCCGTAGCTGATCAGCACACGGATCCGGAAACCCTCGGCCGCGAGCCGCTTCTGGTCCGCGACGCGGATCCCGTAGAGCATCTGGATCTCGTAGTCGCTCCGGTCGAAGTCGGCGGCGGCCGCTCGTCGCTCGATGTCCGTGAGGAGCGGCAGGTCGTGCGAGCCGAGCGCCAGGCGGCCGCCGCCGGACCCCCGGAGGAACTCGAGGGCCAGCTTCTGGAAGGTCGCGCGGATCCGGCGGTGGTCGTGGATCGCCACGTCGGCGTGTTCGCGATAGGCGCCTTTCACCAGGCGGATCGACCCCCCGGCCGCGAGCAGGTCCGCGACGTCCTGCGGCGTGCGATGCAGATAGACCTGGATACAGACGCCGGTGTTCTCGAACTCCTCTCGCAGTCTGCGGTAGAGCGCGAGGGTCGGCTCGACGTAGGGAGCGGACTCCATGTCGAGGAACAGGTGCTTGCCCATCGCGGCGGAGCGCTCCGCGAGACGGCGGAGTCGCTGGAACGTCTCCTCCGCGTCGAGGTCCAAGCCGAGGTGCGTCGGCTTGACGGAGACCTCGGCGTCGATGCCTCGTTCCCCGATCAGGTCTAGCAACGTGAGGTAGTGATCGGCGACGGCGTCCGCGTCGGCGGCGTCCTCGACGTTCTCTCCGAGGTAGGTGAACGTCGTGGGGATGTCGTCGGCGGCGAGTCGTTCCGCGGCCACGATCGCATCCTCCATCCGCTCACCCGGCATGAATCGCGCGACCATCGCGCGAACGAACCGATAGCGCGGCAGGTGGGCGGCGAGCCATCGGTTGCGCGCGGCGAGGAGGATCGCATCGCGCGCCGGATTCACGAGAGCACGGCCTCGATCTCGCGACCGGCGCGGAGACCGGTCTCGATCGCGCCGTCCATGTAGGAACCCCAGCCTCGGGCGAAGTCGCCCCCGGCGAACGCGACACGGCCCTCCCGGCGCTCGAGCTCCGGGAGCCACCGGAGCGACCGACCCGGGCCGTACGACGCCCACGTCTCCCCGGCGAGGGGATCGCGGACCCAGTCGTGGCCGCCGACCTCCTCCACGCGAGCACCGGGGAGCAGCTCCTCGATGGCCCGCGCCACCGGCTCGGGATCGTCGGGGGAGAGGGCTGCCGCCGAGGGACCGAACCCCACGACGACCGTTCCCCCGTCCGGCGTGGGCGCGACCGTCTCGACGAACGACAATGGGAAGCGACCCGGCGCCGCCCCGAACATCGACGGGGAGCCGCCGGCCAGCTTGGCCCACACCTTGACGCCGAGGCTCACGAGCCCCTCCTTCGCGGCCTCGCGTTTCCGTTCCGAGAGCGGCGGATCGAAACGGACGGCGCCGAGCGCGTTCACCGGCAGGGCGACGATCGCCGCCGATGCTGCCTGCGCTCCGTCCGTCGTGCGGACGGTCACGCCCGTCTCGTCCTGGGAGATCTCCTCGACCCGTGTGCCGAATCGCACGTCGCCGCGCAGCTCCCGACGCATCGAGTCGACCAAGGTGGCGGTTCCTCCCTCGAGCGCCCATCGGCCGTTCGTGTCGAACACCATCCGCCCGACGAAGCCGGCGAGGGCGAACGACCGGGCGATCGTCAGGAACCCCACGCGGTCGTTCGGCGCGGAGCTCAGAGCGGCGCACAGCGCGTCGAGCAGGTCCCGCCGCCGCGGATCGAGGTCGAGGGCCGCGATGCGCTCGGCGGTGGAGGAGAGGTCGGCCTCGACGGCGTCCGGGCCTTCGGGGATCGACATCGGTTCGGCGAGGTACGCCTCCGTCCCCGCACAGAGTTGTTCGAATGCTCCGGCGAGCTCGAAGAACGCCTTCGGGTCGAGCTCCTCGATACCGTCGTCCCTCCGCAAGAAGGCGCGCTCGGCGTCCGGGAGCTCGACGATGCCGAGCCCATACCGGGTGACCTCCGCCCACAGGTGCGGCTGGCTCCAGTGGATGAACGCCCCACCCATCTCCACGTCCACGCCCGCGAACGACGACACCCACGCTCGCCCTCCGAGCCGTTCGCGTGCTTCGAGCAGGAGGACGCTGCGGCCGCGACGGCCGAGCTCCCGAGCCGCGGTGAGACCGGCGAGCCCACCCCCGACGACGGCGACATCCACCGCTGGCTCCATCGAACGACCTCCTCCCGGCCGTCGATGATAGGCGCACGCCCGTTCGCGGGTCCTCACTCAGAACTGCTGCTGTTCCGTGGAGCCGTCCAGTGCTGTCGTCGAGGACGTGCCGCCCGAGATCACCTGCGAGACGAGGTCGAAGTACCCCGTGCCGACCTCCCGCTGGTGCCTGGTCGCCGTGTAGCCGTCGGGCTCGAGCGCCATCTCCCGCTGCTGCAGCCGGACGTAGGCGGTCATCCCCTCCTCGGCGTAGCCATGCGCGAGTTCGAACATCGACGCGTTCAGCGCGTGGAAGCCCGCCAGCGTGACGAACTGGAACCGGTAGCCCATCGCGGCCAGCTCCTTGCGGAACCGAGCGATCTCATCGTCATCTAGGTGCTGCTTCCAGTTGAACGAAGGGGAGCAGTTGTACGCGAGCACCTTGTCGGGGAACGCGCCCAGAACGGCTTCGGCGAAGACCCGAGCCTCCTCGAGATCGGGCGTGGAGGTCTCGCACCAGAGGATGTCGGCGAAGGGCGCGTACGCGAGGCCGCGTGCGATCGCCGCCTGCATCCCGTCGCGCACCCGGAAGAATCCTTCCGGCGTCCGTTCACCGGTGAGGAAGTGGCGGTCCCGTTCGTCGACGTCGGACGTGAGGAGGGTGGCCGAGAGCGCGTCGGTGCGCGCGATCAGGATCGTCGGCACACCGGCCATGTCGGCGGCGAGGCGTGCTGCCGTGAGCGTGCGCTCGAACTGCTCGGTCGGCACGAGCACCTTCCCGCCCAGGTGGCCGCACTTCTTCTCCGACGCGACCTGATCTTCGAAGTGCACGCCCGCTGCGCCCGCCTCGATCATCGAGCCCATCAACTCGAACGCGTTCAGGCTGCCTCCGAATCCCGCCTCGGCGTCGGCCACGATGGGCGCGAGCCACTCGCGGTCCGTCGTGCCGGCCGACCACGCGATCCGATCCGTTCGCAGGAGCGCGTTGTTGATCCTGCGAACGACGGCGGGGACGGAGTTGGCGGGATACAGCGACTGGTCGGGGTACGTCTGGCCCGCGAGGTTCGCATCGGCGGCGACCTGCCAGCCCGAGAGGTAGATCGCCTGCAGACCTGCCTTCACGCACTCCACCGCCTGCCCACCTGTGAGACACCCGAGGGCGGTCACGTACTCCTCCGTGTGCAGCAGATCCCAGAGCCGTTCCGCCCCGTGTCGGGCCAGCGTGTGTTCCTGTGGGAGGGAGCCGCGGAGACGGATCACGTCCTCCGCGGCGTACGGGCGCCTGATCCCCGCCCAGCGGGGGTCGTGCGCCCACCGCCGCTCCAGTTCCTCCGCTTCCTTCGCGATCCGTATCCGAACGTCCATCTCTCGCTCCTCCCGTGATAGGGCCAGGAAAGGAAAACGACCTCTCGTCGAGAGGTCGATCGACACCCGCCGTGATCGGTCGACGGGCGCCGCTAGGAGGCGGATACTCGGGAGCGAGAGTTGAACGGCCGTTCAATCATGACGGCCTCATGCTTCCACAAGCGGGTGGAGCGAGTCAAACATCAGGTCCCGAACAGGCACGAAATAGAATCTGGCGGTGCAGCGGCGAACAGGGTCTCGCGGCCTTGGGGCCGCTCTGTTCACCGACATCGTCGGTTCGACCGAGATCGCGGCCGACATGGGCAACAGTCGGTGGGCCGAGCTCCTCACGCGCCATCACCAACTCGTCCGGCGCGAGCTACGTCGTTTCGGCGGCCGGGAGAACGACACCGCCGGCGACGGGTTCTTCGCGAGGTTCGAACGGCCTGTCGACGCGATCCGATGTGCCGTCGCGGCGACCGATGCCGTCCGTGCTCTCGGGATCGAACTCAGGGCGGGCGTGAGCTTTGGCGAGCTCGAGCAGGTCGACCGCAAGGCGGGCGGTCTCATCGTCAACACCGCGGCTCGCGTGATGTCGGTCGCCGGGACGGGAGAGGTGTTGGTGCCCGCGTCCGTGCGGGACATCGTGTCCGGTGCCGGGATCTCCTTCGCCGACCACGGGACGCACCGATTGAAGGGTCTGGACGAGGAGATCCGCCTGTTCCGGGTGGCTGCTATCGATGGCAACGGAGTGCCGCCGCCCCTCGAGGCGGAGGAGGCGGCCGAGCGGCGGCGCGAGATCTTCCCGGGACTGAGCCGTCGGCGTCGGGCGGCGATCGTCGCGGGATTCGCCGCCGCCGGAGTGGTCGCGGTCGCCATCGCGCTGCTCGCGGGCGACGACGAGCGGCCTCCGGTCGCCGCGGGACCTCGGTACTTCGTCGTCGAGGTTGATCCGGTGAGCGGAGACGAGGGGCAGCCCATCAGGATCGTCTGGCCGGGGCGACCCGGAGAGACGGTTCCCACGAGCCGGTCGATCGCCGCGGGTGAGGCGGCCGTGTGGGTGGTGGCGCCCGCGGCAAACAGAACGATCCTCCTCCACGTCGACCCACAGCACGGCGAGCTCCGCGATCCGATCACGATGGGTTTCTCGCTCTCGGTCTCGATGGTCACGGCCTTCGACGCGGTGTGGGTCGCGACGGGCGAGAGGCTCGTCCGGGTCAACGCCGCCACCGACGAACCGCGTGAAGTGCTCCGTATCCAGCTGCCGGGGGAGGGGAGCGGACGGACGGACCTCTCAGCGGATCGGTCGCACCTCTGGCTGGCGAGGACCGACGGGATCCTCATGCAGATCGACCCGACCGGTACGGTGACGCGCCAGCGCAAGGTGATCGGCAGCGCCGACCTGGTGACGGCCGGTGACGGTGCCGTGTGGGTTGCCGATCAAGTGAAAGGGGCCGTCATCGGTGTGGATGCCGTCTCCTTGGAGAAGATCGGCGAGGTCACAGTTGTCGGGGGCATCGATCGCATGATCGCCGACGCCGGATACCTGTGGATCCTCGATACAGGGGCCGGTGTGGTCACGAGGCTCTCGGTGTCGTCGGACCGGATCGTGCCCGCACAGAAGTCGGTGGGAGAGGGGGCCACCGATGTCGCGGTCGGGTTCGGGGCGGTGTGGGTGTCTCATGAGGACGGCCGGATCTCCCGGATCGACCCATCCACGCTCGAGGTCACAGCCGCTTTCGCCCGGGTGGACGGCGCCGCGACCGCGATCGCCGTGGATGCCTCGCGGGAGTCCCTCTGGGTCGATGTCGGTCCACCGAAGGATGGCGACGGATGACTGCCTCCGCCTACGGGACGATCTTCGAGATGGGCATCTCGAGGATGTCGGTGGCGCCCGCAGCCTTCAGCTCTGGTATCAGCTTGTTCACACCCTGCTTGTCGACCACCGTCTCGATCGCGTAGCCACCCTCGGACAACGGGGACACCGTCGGCGCTTTCATCGAGGGGACGACCGCGAGGACGGCTTGCAATCGATCCTCGCTCACGTTGAGTTTGATCAACACGCGCCCCTCTGCTCGCAGGGCACCCAACAGCAGGGTCTGGAGATCGTCCATCGCCGCGCGCTTCGTCGGCTCGGCCAGCGTGTCCCGGTTCGCGATCAGCACCGGTTCCGAGGTGAGGAGCGTCTCGACGATCTTCATCCCGTGAGCCCGCAGCGTGTTGCCCGTCTCGGTGATGTCCACGATCGCGTCGACGATCTCGGGGACCTTGGCCTCCGTGGCGCCGTAGGACCACACGACCTTCACGGGGATGCCGAGGTCTTCGAAGTACCGCTCGGTCAGCTTCAGGAACTCGGTCGAGATCCGCGTGCCGGGCGGGATCTCCTTCGCGCTGTTCGCGGGATGCTCGTTCGGGACGGCGAGCACCACCTGCGTGCCGTGCCCGGTTCCCGAGCGTGCGTAGGAGAGCGTCGTCAGGACCTCGACATCCGCCGCGGTCTCGGCGATCCAGTCCTGGCCCGTGATGCCCATGTCGAACAGACCGTCCTGCACGTAGAGGGGGATCTCCTGCGGACGCAGGATCGAGACGCGCTCGATGCGATCGTCGTCCACCGTGCCGTGGTAGTCGCGGCCGGAGCCGCGGCGCACTCGAAGATCGGCCGCTTCGAACAGCCGGAGCGTCTGCTCCTCGAGGGAGCCTTTCGGGATGACGAGCTTGAGCATCGGCCGCCCTTCGTGGGCGGCGAGCATACCCGCAGGCTAGGCTCCGCGCGATGGATGGCCCTCCGACGCCGCGCGACGACGGGTTCGCGATGCCCGCGGAGTTCGCGCCGCATCAGGCGACCTGGATGTCGTGGCCGACGGAACGCTCGCTGTGGGACGGCCACCTCGACGCCGCCCGGGACGAGTGGGCGGCGACCGCTCGCGCCATCGGCGCCTTCGAGCCCGTCGTGATGGTCTGCGCCCCGGGCGAGGCGACCGACGTGCGGCGTCGCTGCGGAGAAGGCGTGGAACCCCTCGAGATGCCGATCGACGACTGCTGGCTGCGCGACAACGGCCCGATCTTCGTTCGGAACGAGCGCGGCGACCTCGCGCTCGTCCACTTCGGGTTCAACTCATGGGGTGAGAAGTACCTGCCCTACGACAAGGACGCACGTCTCCCGGAACTTCTCGCTTCGCACTTCGGCGTCCGCCGCTACGGCGCGCCGTTCGTCCTGGAAGGTGGCTCGTTCTTCGTCGACGGAGAGGGAACTGTGCTCACGACGGAACAGTGCCTGTTGCATCAGAACAGGAACCCCTCGATGAGCCGCGAGGAGATCGAGGACGGCCTCCGGTCATACCTCGGCGTCGACGGGGTGATCTGGCTCCCGCACGGCCTGGTCGAGGACCGCGACACCGACGGTCACATCGACGGGCTCGCGCAGCTCGTCCAACCCGGCGTCGTGATGCTCGCCGTCGCGGCCGAAGACGACGACCCCAACGCCCCGCGGTTCGACGAGGACCGAGTGATCCTGCAGGGAGCCCAGGACGCACGCGAGCGCTCGTTCGAGGTGTGGGATGGTCCCGTCAACGGGTGGGCGGAGCTCGAGGGGATCGGACCGATCGTGATCCCGTACATGAACCACTACCTGGCGAACGGCGCCGTGATCGTGCCCGTCGGCGGTATCCCCGAGGACGACCCGGCGCTCGAGCTCCTGGCGAAGGCGTACCCGGATCGGGAGGTCGTCGGCGTTCCCGGCGCGCTGATCTCGTTCGGAGGCGGGGGGCCGCATTGCATCACGCAGCAGGTGCCCGTGGGGACGTTCGTCAGCTGATCGAGCGATGGAAGCAGGATCGCTCGCCCGTGTGGCAGGCGGCGCCCTCCTGGTGCACGCGCGCGAGGAGCACGTCGCCGTCGCAGTCCGCGCGGAGCTCCTCCCAATGTTGGGTGTGGCCGGACGTCTCGCCCTTGCGCCAGAGCTCCTGTCGCGAGCGGCTCCAATAGACCATCCGCCCCTCGTCGAGCGTCCGGTCGAGCGACTCCCTGTTGGCCCAGGCGAGCATCAACACGTCGCCGTTCTCCACGTCTTGGACGACCACCGGGATCAGTCCGCGATCGTCGTACACGAGTCCGTCGAGGTCGACTCGCTCCATCAGAGCCTCACGGGGATCCCGGACGATGCCAGGTAGTCCTTGACCTCACGGATCGTGAAGTCGCCGTCGTGCCAGCGCGAGGCGGCGAGGACGGCATCGGCGTGACCCTCGGTGAGCGCCTCCGCGAAGTGTGCCGGCTCGCCGGCGCCGCCGGAGGCGATCACCGGCACCGTGACGGCACCGGCGATGGCGCGCAGCAGGTCGAGGTCGTAACCCTCGCCGGTGCCGTCGCGGTCTATCGAAGTCAGCAGCACCTCGCCGGCGCCGTGCCGGGACGTGGCCTCGACGGCCCACTCGACGGCGTCACGTCCGGTCGCCGTGTGTCCCGCGTCGACGTAGACCTCCCATCCGCCGTTGTGTCGCTTCGCGTCGATCGCGACCACCATGCATTGGGTGCCGAAACGGTCGGCGCTACGTGAGAGCAGCGACGGATCGCGCACGGCGGCGCTGTTCACGCTCACCTTGTCGGCGCCGGCACGCAGGAGCGTCTGCACGCCGTCCTCGTCCGTTACGCCGCCTCCGACGGTGAGCGGGATGAAGACCTCTTCCGCGGTGCGCGACACGATCCCGAGGGTCGCCGCGCGATCCTCGAGCGTCGCGGTGATGTCAAGGAACACCAGCTCGTCGGCACCCTCCCGGTCGTAGTGCGCGGCGAGCTCCACCGGGTCGCCCGCGTCGCGGAGGCGCTGGAAGCGCACGCCCTTCACCACGCGGCCCGCGTCGACGTCCAGGCACGGGATCACCCGCTTGGCGAGCATCGACGTCTCACCCCCTGGTCACCTGCGACAGCTTCAACGTCTTCTCGTACAGCGCCTTGCCAGCGACCGCGGCTTCGCAGCCCACGTCACGGAGGGCCCACACGTCCTCGGCGTTCCGAACGCCGCCCGATGCGATCACCGGCCTGTCGGTGAGCTTCAGCACCTGCCGATACAGCGTGAGATCGGGCCCGTCGAGGGTGCCGTCGCGCGCGATGGCCGTGACGAGGTAGCGCGGCGCGCCCGCGTCGTTCAGTCCTGAGATCGTCGGCTCGAGCTCCGGCCCCTCCTCGCGCCAGCCATCGATCATGAGATGTCCACCTCGGACGTCGATCGCCACCACGACGCGTTCGGCGAACTCCTCCACCGCGCGCTCGACGAACGACGCGTCCGCGGCCGCCGCCGTGCCGAGGATCGCGCGTGCCGCCCCGTCTTCGAGCACGGCGGCCGCCGCTTCCAGCGAGCGGATCCCCCCGCCGACCTGGACGGGCACGACGACCGCCCGGCAGATCTCACTCACGGCCTCCCGGTTCTCGCCTTCGCCGAGCGCGGCGTCGAGATCGATCACGTGCAGCCGACGAGCACCTTGCTCCTGGAACCGTTTGGCGACCTCGACCGGATGGTCGTCGTAGGCGGTCTCTGCGCTCGGGTCGCCACGGCGGAGCCGCACCGCTCGCCCGCCTCGAAGATCGATGGCCGGGATCACGATCATCCGGCGACGGCTTTCACGAAGTTCGCGTAGATCGCCAGGCCCGCCTCGCCCGACTTCTCGGGGTGGAACTGCGTCGCGAACACGTTGTCCCGTGCGGAGGCCGCGGCGAAGCGGCGCCCATGCTCGGTCACGCCGACCGCGTCATCGTTCGCGTCCGGCGCGTACGAGTGAACGAAGTAGAACCTCGTGCCGTCGGGGATGCCCTCGACGTAGGGGTGTGGGCGCTGCCAGGTGACCTCGTTCCATCCGATGTGCGGCACCTTGACGTCGTCGGGGAGGCGGCGCGACCCGCCGGGCAGGACCGCCAGCCCGGTCTCCGGGTCTTCCTCGCTCCGTTCGTAGAGCACCTGCATGCCCACGCAGACTCCGAAGACCCGCTTGCCGCTTCCGACCGCCTGGGCGACCGCTCGATCGAGCCCCCTGTCACGGATCGCGCGCACACAGTGCCCGAAGTGGCCGACCCCCGGGATCACGAGCGCCGCGGCCGCCGCGACCCGCTCCGGGTCTCCCGTCACGAGCGGCTCGCCGCCGGTGTGCGCGAGCGCGCGCGACACCGAGTGAAGGTTCCCGCTGCCGTAGTCGAGCACGGCGATCTCGGCCACGGTCCCTACAGCGTTCCCTTCGTGCTCGGGACGCCACCGCGGCCGGTCTGGGCGCACGCGTCGCCGAGCGCCCTCGCGAGCGCCTTGAACTCCGCCTCCACGACGTGGTGCGGAGACCGTCCGGATCGCAGTCGGACATGGACCGTGAGATCGGCCGCCTGCGCGAACGCGCGAACGAAGTCCTCGACGAGACCGGTGTCGAACGTCCCGATCGTCTCGGCCGGCACGTCGACCTCGTGGAGGACGAAGTTCCTTCCCGACAGGTCCAGCGCCACCTCGACCGCAGCCTCGTCCAGCGGCACCGTGATCGAAGCGAACCGGCGGATGCCGGCCTTGTCGCCGAGCGACTCGGCGAGCGCCTGACCGAGCGCGAGCCCCACATCCTCGACCGTGTGGTGCCCGTCCACGTCGAGGTCGCCCTTGCTCGTGACCGACAGGTCCCAGCCGGCGTGCTTCCCGAGCTGCTGCAGCATGTGATCGAAGAACGGCAGGCCGGTGTCGGACTCGGACGTGCCCTGCCCGTCGAGCGTCAGCTCCACATGAACGTCGGTTTCCTTCGTGGTGCGCGAGACCGTCGATGATCGCGGCATCCCTACAGCACCTCCTCGAGCGCCTTGAGGAACAGGTCGACCTCGTGTGTCGTCCCCGCCGTGACGCGGAGCCCGTTCGGCACGACCTCCGTCAGATCTCGGATCAGCACGCCCCGATCGAGCAGTCCCCGATGGAGCTGTTTGGCATCGCCCGGCGGCTGGAACAGAACGAAGTTGGCCTGCGAGGGGAAGACCGTCACGCCATCGATCTCGTAGAGCGCGCGAACGATCCGATCCCGCTCGGTCCGGATCGCATCGAGACTCGTGGCCGCCTCGTCTGCGTGCCGGAGCGCCGTGAGTCCGGCGGCCTGCGTGAGCGCACTCATGTGGTACGGGAGCCGGACTCGCTCGAGGTCTTCCACGACCCCGGGCGATGCCAGCACGTACCCGATCCGCGCGCCGGCCAGCGCGAACGCCTTGGAGAACGTTCGCACCACAACGACGTTGGGGTGTTCGGCCACGAGCGGAAGCGAGGTGTCACCGCCGAACTCCACGTACGCCTCGTCGACGATCACGAGCCCGTCCGACGCCGACGCCAGCGAACGGATCGCGTCGAGCGGTTGGGTGTTACCGGTCGGGTTGTTCGGCGAGCAGACGAATACGACATGTGCATCCGAGGCGCCGGCCCACTCGATCGCGTCGCCGTCGATCTCGAACGGTGGATCCAGGCGGCGTTCCGCGATCTCCGTCTGCGTGAGCCAGCTGAGGCGCCGGTGCAGCATGTAGGTTGGTTCGAAGAGCGCCGCGCGCCGTCCTGCGCCGCCGTACGCCATGAGGAGCTGCGTCAAGATCTCGTTGGCGCCGTTGGCGGTCCACACGCCGTCCACCGGGTGCCCCGTGCGCGTGGCGAGCGCCTCGCGGAGACCGAGCATCTGCCCGTCGGGATAGCGGTTCAGCGGGAGCTCGCGCACGGCGGCTGCCAGCTCGTCGGAGAAACCGATGGGCAGCGGCAACGGGCACTCGTTCGTGTTCAGGCGAACGGCGACATCGAGCTGCGGAGAGTCATACGGCCCGACCTCGCGGAGGCCGGGCCGGGGGCTGGCGGGCGTGTTCACGCCCGGTCCCTCCGAGCCTCCACCGCCTTCGCGTGACCGACGAGCCCTTCCGCGTTCGCGATCGCGGCCGCCGCGCCGGCATGCCGCGCCGCCGCCGCTTTCGTCATCTCCACCACCGATCGCACCGTCACGTAGTCCGAGGCGCGGAGCCCGGAGGAGAAGCGGGCCGTGCCCGACGTCGGGAGGACGTGGTTGGACGCCACGCCGTAGTCGCCGAACGGGACGGCGCTCCACTCACCGAGGAAGATCGCGCCCGCGACGGAGACGGTTTCAAGGAAGGCCTCGGGATCCGCGAGGAGCACCAGCAGGTGCTCGGGCGCCAGATCGTCCACGACGGTCGCCGCGTGCGCCAGATCGCGGACGAGCACCCCGCGGGAACCCGCGAGGGCGGCATCCACGATCTCGCGGCGACCCGCCTCCGCGACGGCCTGTTCGAGCGCCGAGCCGACCTTCGCGATCACGGCCTCCTCGGTCGTGATCAGGTAGGTCCGCGCCAGCGGGTCGTGCTCCGCCTGCGCGATGAGATCGAGCGCTGCCAGCTCCGGGTCGACATCGCCGTCTGTGACGATCGCCAGCTCGCTCGGGCCGGCCAGGGCATCGATCCCCACCATGCCGCAGAGCTGCCTCTTCGCCTCCGTCACGTACGCGTTCCCGGGGCCGACGATCCGGTCGACCTGCGGGATCGTTTCCGTCCCGTACGCCATCGCTGCGATCGCCTGCGCGCCACCGGTCTTGGCGACGTAGGTCGTGCCCGCCCGCTTGGCGGCGTACAGGACGGCGGGGTGGATCGTGCCGTCTGCGCGGGGAGGGGTGCACAGCACGATCTCCGGCACGCCGGCGACCACGGCGGGAACCACGGTCATGCATACGGAGGAGGGATACTGGGCCCGTCCGCCCGGCACGTAGCAGCCGACGGCCCGGATCGGGCGGACGATCTCTCCGTAGCGAACCCCGTCGCGATCTTCCCACCACTCGGTCGGGAGCTGGCGGGCGTGCAGCTCGCGCATCCGCTCGATCAACGAATCGATCGCCCACTTCAGGTCGTCCGGCGTCTCGTGCTCGGCCACCGCGAACTCTTCCCGACGCACCATCAGGCCGGTACGCGTGAGATCCGCATCGTCGAAGCGCTGCGCGAGCTCGATCAAGACCTCGTCGCCTTCGACGAAAACGCGTTGCAGGATGCGCTGCACCGTTTCGAACACGGTGGGATCGATCTCGGGCCTGATGGCCTCGAGCCGCTCCCCCCGCTCGCGCAGGTCCAAGAGCTCGAGCACGTCAGGACCCTTCGGTCGCGTCGGCGCGTTCATGGTCCGCCCGCGCCGGGCGGCGGTCTCGGATCAGGATCACCCAACCGCTGACGCCGACCGCGAACGAAGCCGCGATCAGCATTCCAAGCGCGAGCAGGAGAGCGGTTTCCCGTGCCATGAGGGCCGGAAGGTTACCGGAACCCGCAACCCCGGCGACCGCCTCAGCTCTCCTCGGCTGCCTGCCGCTTCGTCTCCGTGCGGCGTTCGGCCTCGAGTCGCTCGAGATCCACGTCCTCGTAGCTCATGTGTTCGAACGCTCCTCCGATCGAGGGGTGTACGTCGGCGATCAGCCGGTGCATCGCCTGCGCCACGCGTCGGTACGTGGGATGGCCCTGCGGCTGTGACCGGAGCTCCGTCAGGTGCATCGCCTCGCGCGCCGTCATCTGCATCACGAAGCGGATCCGGAACACCATCGGCACCGCGTACTGAGCGACGTCCTCGAAGCCCGCGCCCAGAAGGGAGCGTTCCATCGCCCGGCCCGCATCCATCACGCGGTTCCATCGATCGCGCATGCCGGCCTCGTCGACCTCCGCCGGCGTCTCGTGCCCGTGCTCGCTGGTCAGAAGCTGCCATTCGATCGTCAACGGGCGGTGGCGCTGGAGGTCCCGGAACGCCCCGTAGTCGCAGAGCACGTCGAAGCGATATCCGGTGCGTTCCCACGCTCGCCCGGGCTTGTGACGCCGGTTGGACCGATCGCCGACGCTCGCCCGCAGCAGCTCATGGCGCTCGTCCGGCGACATCTCGCGGGCGAGGCGAAGGAGCTGGTCGTCGGGCAGATCCGTGCTCGCGTACAAGATCGCGGCCGCGACCTTCGTCTCACCCTCGGGATCGAAGTCCACGAGGGTGACCTCGTCTCGTGGCCCCGGCGTCGATGAACCGGCGAGCTTCGCGGCGAGCTCCTCGACGCCTTCGCGCGTCGCGCGCCAGTAACGCGCCCACGCGACCCCACGATCATCGACGTCCACACGCTTGAGGAACGCCGGGATGACCTTGCGCAGCTCCTCGAGCATCAGGTCTCCGTACTCGCGCATCTCCGCGAGCGGGTGGACGGACAACCGCATCAACAGCTGCTCGTAGGACTGCGCCGTGGCGTAGATGCCGACGTTGGAGCGGGTCCCGGCCGGCAGGCACACCCGCAACGTGTCGCACGTCTTCGCGGTGATCGTGGAGCGATAGACGAAGTCGGAGTCGCCGGCGTCCTGCGGGAACCGCCGCTCGTACCAGGCATACATCGGATCGAACATCTCGCCGTAGAGTCCGAAGACCTCGTCGAGATACGCGCGGTAGGTCGGCTCGAGGTCGGTCTCCTCCAGCTCGGGCGGGACCGTCGCGCGCCAGCGTCCACCCGGCATGTCGTCGTAACGCATGTACCGCGTCGACTGCTCCAGGTACGCGGCAAGTCGGCCCCATTCCAGAGCCTTCGCCAGGAGCTGGGACGCCTGCTCGCATGCGAGATGCACGCCTCCGAGCTGCGCGACGGAATCGTCTCCGTACTCCACGAACACGCGGTCGTAGAGCTTCTCCGCGCGTTCGATCCCGACGCTCGTCATCTCACCGCTCTCGTCGACCTCTTCGGCGAACTCGTCCAGGTAGAGACGGCGCAATGACTTCGTCGTGCGCGAGTACCGCGCGAACAGCGCGCCCTTCACGACCTCCGGGAGGTTCACCAGCGCGAAGACGGGTCCCTCGAGGTTCGTGAAGTGTCGCGCGAGCACCTCCCGCTGGTCCGCGGTGAATCCTTCGGTCGCGTACCAGAGCGTCACGGCGAGGGTGAGGCCGACGGCGAGGGCGACGCCGTCGACGTCACACGCTGATGGAGGACGATCGTGGTCCCGGGCGGAACCGCCGTGCCCGGAGCGGTGTCCTGCTGGGCGACGTTGCTCGGATTGAATGGACATTCGGGGTTCGCCAGCACGTCCTCGCCGAGTTGGGGCTGGAGACCCAGGCCCGTCAGCTCGGCCTCAGCAGTCGCGAGGGTCTTGCACTCCACGTTCGGGACGATCACGACGGAGGGTCCGGCTGAGACGACCACGTCGACGGCGGTGCCCTTCGGCACCTCCGCGAAGGCCTCGGGCGATTGGCTGATGATGCTGTCCTCCGGAACGGTCTCGTGGTTCTCCTCGTCCACCCGGCCGAGCTCGAGGCCCGCGTTCTCTAGCGCCGCTTGCGCTCCTTCGACGGTCATGCCCCCGAGGGAGGGAACGACGACGGGTCGGGGCTCCGCCGAGACGATCAGGTCGATCTCGCTCCCGGGCTCCACCTGTCGATCGGCAGGAGGGCTCTGTTCGAGGACGATGCCCGGGTCCACTCGATCGGTTCGCCGGCGCGTCACGTTGTCCACCACCAGACCCTCACCCTCCAGCGTCTGGCGTGCCTCGGACACAGGCATGTCGACGACGTCCGGCACGATGACGAGGTCTCCGGCGCCGTCGTCCGTGAGCATCGTCACGACGAGATACGCGCCTGCCGCGAGGAGGGCCATGACCAAGATCGCGAGCAACGCTCCGACCCAGGCCTTCCGCGAGCCGCCGGGCTCGTCCTGTACGGGCGGAAGCACCGAGGTCGGCTGGGACCGTGAGATGACCTGGGTCGCCTCCCCGCTGGCCGGCAGGAGCGGCGTCGCCAACACCTGGCCGCCGGTCCGGGCACGTTCCAGGTCGTCGGCGAACTCCTTCCCGGTCTGGTAGCGGTTGGCAGGGTTCTTCGACAAGGCACGCATCACGACGGCATCCAACGCCGGCGGTACGTCGGGGTTGGCCGACGAGGGAGCCGGCGGCGTGGCGTTCACCTGCTTGTACGCGATCGCCATCGGGGAGTCGCCGGTGAACGGCGGTCGCCCGGTCAACATCTCGTACATGACCACACCCAGCGCGTAGATGTCGGTTCGGGCGTCGACCGGCTGACCCTGTGCCTGCTCCGGGGAGAGGTAGGAAGCGGTGCCGAGAACGGCGGACGTCTGCGGCGCGGTCTCGGGCCCGCTGATGAGCCGTGCGATACCGAAGTCCATCACCAGCACCTTGCCGTCGCGCGTGACCATGACGTTCGCTGGCTTGATGTCGCGGTGGATCACCCCTTGCGCGTGCGCGACGGCGAGTGCCTCGGCGATGTCTTTCGCGATCTGCGCCGCCTCCATCGGAGGGATCGTCTTGCCGGTCGCGAGGTAATCCGCCAGCGTCCGCCCCTCGATGTACTCCATCACGATGTACGGGTTGTCGCCGTCGGTGCCGGAGTCATAGACGGCGACGATCCCCGCGTGGTTCAGCCGGGCGGCCGCCTGTGCCTCGCGGCGGAAGCGGTCGACGAAGCTCGCGTCTCGCGCGAACTGGGGCAGCAGGGTCTTGATCGCGACGGTGCGATTCAGGATCCGATCGTGGCCGCGCCAGACCTCGGCCATGCCGCCGACGCCGATGCGCCCCTCCACCTCGTACCGATCGGCGAAGACCCGCTCCATCTTTCCTTCGGCCATCCTTCCTATCGGGGGAGGTACGCCTCGATCACCGAGCGCACGATAGGGGCAGCGACCTGTCCTCCGGTGGCTTCGCTGCCCAGGTTCCCGCCGTCAAGGACGATAACCGAGACCGCGATCCGCGGGTTCGCGGCGGGAGCGAACGCGGTGAACCACGCGTTCGGCGCACGGCCCTCGCCGTTCGTGGCCGTGCCGGTCTTGCCGGCGACCTGGATGCCCGGGATCGCGGCGAGGTAGCCGCTCCCCTCGTTCACCACCGCGACCATCATCTGGGTCAGCGCCCTCGCGCTCTCGGCGGAGATCGCTCGCCCGACCTCGCCCGGGTCGAACTCCCGCGAGACCCGGCCCTGCGAGTCTCGGATCTCGGTCACGACCCTGGGTTGTGGCATCACGCCACCGTTGGCGACGGCGGACGCGATCAGCGCCATCTGCAACGGGTTGACGAGGTCGTTGTCCAGCCCGATCGCGGAGAACGCCAGGAGTGGCTCGTTCTGCACGAAGTACTCCGGCTCCGGGAAGCGTCCGTTCTCGAATGGAAGCTCGAAGGTGATGGGGCGCTCCTCGCACGTCGTGCGCTCGGGCGGGAGTGTCCCGCAGAGTCCGTACGCGCGCGCCTGCGCCGCGAGGCGCTCGGCGCCGAGGCGTAGACCCACTTCTGCGAACGTCACGTTGCACGATTCCTCGAACGCTTCGATCAGCGTGATCTGTGACGAGCCGCCGTTGCAGTGATCGTCGCCGAAGTTCTGGAGTTGCTCGTTCGTGAGGGGCAGTGTGAGTCGATGCGGGTTCGGCCACTGACTGCTCGGCCCGAGTCCGTTCTCGAGCGCTGCGGACGCGGTCACGATCTTGTAACTGGAGCCAGGCAGGTACAGCTCCTGGTGTGAGCGGGCGAGGAGCGGCTTCTCCGCATCGGCGTTCAGTCGCTTCCATGCCCTGCGGATCTCCTGGTCGCTTCCGCTCGAGAGCTCGTTCGGATCGAATCCCGGGGTCGAGTACAGGGCGAGGATGTCGCCGGAGCGAGGATCCATCGCCACGACGGCGCCCTCGTTGCCGCCCAGCGCGCTGCGCGCCACCTCCTGGAGGGTCGGGTCGATCGTCACGAAGATGTTGGCTCCTCGCTTCGTCCGCCCCAGGAAGAGGTCGCTGAACGTGGAGATGGCGAGCTCCGGCGCCTCCCCCGACAAGTAGGAGTTCATCGACTGCTCGAGCGCGGAGCGTCCGTAGATCCTCGAGTAGAAGCCGGTGATGTACCCGTAGAGGTCTCCCTGCGGGTAGCGTCGTTCGTAGCGGTACCGTGAGCCCTCGGGCGCCGGCAGGCTCTCCGCCAACACGAGCCCGTCGGCGGTCAGGATCTTGCCTCGCTGGACGTTGTACTCGGCGATCAGCTGGCGGCTGAAGTTCGCGGGGTGGCTCTTGATGTCGTCGGCCGCGAACACCTGGACGTACGCGAGCTGAGCGAACAGGAGCGAGAACAACAGGACGATCGCGATCCCGAGCCGACGGATCCGCCGCTCCATCTAGGCGGCGCTCCGGGCTGCGGGCCGCCACGGACCTGCGGAGATCCGGACCAGGAGCGCGATCATGACGTAGGTCGCGACCCGGCTCGAGCCGCCGTAGGACACCAGCGGAAGTGGCACGCCGGTCAGGGGGATCAGGCGGGTCACGCCGGCGGCGATCGTGAACGTCTGCAGCGCGATCGTCGCCGTGAGCCCGGTCGCGAGCAGCCGCCCGAACGAGTCCTCGCGGTCCAGCGCCACACGGAGTCCGCGCCCGATGAGCGCGATGAACAGCAAGAGGATCGCGGCCGTGCCCAGCATGCCGAGCTCCTCCCCGAACGCCGAGAGGATGAAGTCGCTCGCGGGGTACGGGATCAGGTCCGGCGAGCCGCGTCCGAGGCCGGTGCCGACCAGGCCGCCCGAGGCCAGCGCGAACCAGCTCTGCGCGAGCTGGCCGTAGCCGAAGTCGTTCACCTTGTCCGGCTCCAGCGCGTGGAGCCAGTACCCGACACGCGCCTGCACGTGGGAGAGGGCGAGATAGCCGATCGTGGCGCCGGCCACGAACAGGGCGCCTCCCACGAGCAGGTAGCCCACGCGGCCGCTCGCCACCCAGATCATCACGATGAAAACGCCGAAGAACAGCAGCGAGGCACCGAGGTCGCGCTCGAGGAACAGGACGGCGAGCGATGCACCCCACGCGAGCAGTAGCGGGCCCAGATCCTTGGCCCGCGGGAGCCCGAGCCGTCCGACGCCCGCCTCCAGCAGCTCGCGCTTCGCCGACAGGTAGGAGGCCAGGAAGATGACGACCAGGATCTTCCCGAACTCGGCGGGCTGGAACGTCAGCGGGCCGATGCGCGCCCACAGTCGGGCGCCGTTGGTCTCGAACCCGATCCCCGGCACCACCGGCAACAGCAGAAGGATCAGGCCGAACAACCCGATCGTGTACGTGTAGGCATCCAGCTGGCGGTCGTCGCGGACGAACAGGAGCGTGAGCATGCACGCGGCGAGCCCGATGAGGAGCCAGAGCGCCTGCTCGTCCGCGACGTCGGCGGGGAGCAGTCGGTAGATCATCGCGAGCCCGAGCCCCCCGAGCATCCCGGCGATGGGAAGGAGCACGGGATCCGCACGAGGGGCGGTCCACCGCACCACCCCCCACGCCAGGAGATAGGCGCCGGCGAGCGTGAGCCCATAGATGACGATGTCGCGTGGGACGCGCTCGCGGAGCCCGAGCCCGACCATCGCGTAGGCGGCCACCGACACGACCAGGGACACCAGCAGCAGCAGGAGCCCGGTCCGGGGACGAGTCGGATGTGCCGCGACGACGCTCATTGGCCGCCTCCCCCACCGTCTTGCGCTGTCGCCCGGGCTGCGCGCACGTCTTGCGCCATCTTGTCGATCAGTTCCGCCCCGTCCTGGCGGTCGATCACCGGGATGCCGTCATCGAAGGCCGGGTAGGTGACTTCGAGGGCACGAACGTCCTCCGCGTCGACGTCTTCATGCACCTCGACGGGGTGACCGAGGTCGTAACCGACGATCGTGAGCGGGATGCCCTGGAAGAGGGCGACGCTCCCCTCGGAGGGACCGACGTACCACTGACGATCGAGCCACCACCGAGCACCGAACAGCAGCCCGATCACGATCAGGAGCGCGAGGCCGGCTCGGAGCCCCCAACGCCCGAGCGTCGGTCCCGAAGGTGGGGCGACGCGCCGGCCGGGGGCGACCTCTCCCTCCTCGCCGATCGAGTCGATCACGACGACCGAGATGTTGTCGATGCCGCCCGCTCGGTTCGCGGCCTTCACGAGCCGATCGGCGGCCTGTTGCGGTTGGTCGCTGTTCTCGAGGATCGCCTGGATCTGATCCTCGGTCACCATCCCGGTGAGACCGTCGCTGCAGAGCAACAGCCGATCGCCGTCGGCCAGTGCGATCGAGTCCTCGTCGACATCGACCTCCTCGTCGGTGCCGAGGGCGCGGGTGAGGACGTTCTTGTGCGGGTGGACGTCGGCCTCGGCCTCAGTGATCTCACCCGACTTCACCATCCGGGCCACCAGGGTGTGGTCGGTCGTGAGCTGGCGGAGCACGCCTTCCCGGAGCAGGTAGGCGCGCGAATCGCCCACGTGTGCGATGAGCGCGCTGGCCCCTTCGATCCGCGCCGCCGTCAGCGTGGTCCCCATCCCGGAGAGCTGCTCGTCCTCCTCGGAGCGATCCCACACCGCTCGGTTCGCCTTGCGGACGTGTTCCGCGAGGGAACCCCGACCCTCGCCGGCAAGCGTCTCCATGGTCTCCAGCGCGACCTGCGAGGCGACCTGCCCGCCGCGATGCCCGCCCATCCCGTCCGCGACGACGTAGAGGGGCGGATCCACCAGGACCGAATCCTCGTTGCGTTCGCGGACGCGGCCGATGTCGGTCGCGGATCCGACCTCGGCCTTCACCGCCGCAGCTCCATGATCGTCTGGCCCACGCGAACCTTGTCGCCGGGCTGCAGCAACGCGGGGGCGGCCAGCTTCTGCTCGTTCACGAACGTGCCGTTCGTGGAGCCGAGGTCCTCCACGAACCACGAATCGTTCTTGGCGAATAGACGCGCGTGCTGCTGCGAGGTGTAGGTGTCGTCCAGGCGGAGTTCGCACTCGGTCGCCCGGCCGACGGTCATGCTCGCCGAGAGCTTCACGGTCCTCGGCTTCGCGTCTCCCTGCCCCTTCACCGTCAGGGTCGAAGGACCCGGGGGGAGCGTCGGCGTGGCGTCGCGGGGGCGTCGGCCGCCGCGTTCCGCGGCTGCCGACGCCTCCGCGACCGACAGCCCCCGGACGACCCACCGCATCGAGCGCCAGATGAAGAGGAACAGGAGCGCGAACAAGCCGTACTTCAGCGCGGAGAGCGCGAACGGTGTGATCGTGTCGGCGAGCACGTCAGTCCCTCCGGAACTCGATCACGGTCGTGCCGATCGTGATCTTGTCCCCGTCGGCGAGCTCCCTCGACTGCACCGTCTGCCCGTTGAGCCGCGTGCCGTTGGTGGATCCAAGATCCGTGAGCGTCCACGTGCCGTCCCGCAGCTTGAGCTGCGCGTGCTTGCGCGACGCTCCCTTGTCATCGAGCACGACGTCGCAGTCGGCCAACCGGCCGATCGTCACCGTGTCGGACGTGAGCGCGACGGTTCGCTCGTCGCCGTCCTCGTGGACCACGAGCGATCCGTGCCCGCCCCCGGTGCGTTCGTCATCTTCGCCCTCGACCAGCGAGGCGGCGCAGGCGAGATCGCCCTTCTTGAGGTTCTCGTCGACGACGAACTCGACTTCGGGGGGACCCATGAGCCCCCATCCGTGCTCGGCTGCCGACTCCCGGATCACACGCCTCAACTCGGAGACGATCGCCTCCTCGGCCTGTTCGTAGCGAGCGGCGTCCTCGGGGGACAGGGAGAGCTCGAATCGGTTCGGCGCCCAGACCTCGGAGACCCCGACGGTCCGGCCCGCCTCCATCTCCCGCATGATGAGCTTCGCGATCTCGACGGGTTGCACGCCGCTGCGGAAGGCCTTGGAGAACAGGCCTTCGACGAGCCCACCGAGGCGTCGTTCGAAATCGCGGAGGATCGGCACGTTGTTCCGATGAGCGCGTGGGGTCGAACGCGCTTCGAACCTATCCTACCGCCGGGACTCCTCGACTCCCTCGCCCGTCGTCCCTGCGATGTCGAGCTCCGACGAGCGGGGATGCTCCCAGATCGGGCTCGCGAACCCGAACCGCTCGTCGGGTGGGAGGTGACGCCAGCGCCATTCCTGCAGCTCCCAGTACGTGCGGCGTGCGAACACCAGGACAAGGACCGCCAACAGGAATCGGAGCGTCGGGTACGGTGAGATCCGAACGAATCCGAACGCCACGCCGGTCGTCGACACGACCGTCCAGGCGGTGAGGGCGGCGAACCCCAGCACCATCAGGTGGCGCATCAGTCCGTCGAAGTCGATCTTCGCTCGCTCTCGTGCCCGGTCGCTCATCCCCCTCCTGTATCGGCTGGACCCGGCCCGAAGCTCCATAGGTCCCCCGTCGGTAGTCGGGCTCCGCCGGTCCGTTCGTCCCTTCGGCCGGCCGACCTACGGTCGGCCGGCCGAAGGGCCGCTGCTACGATGAAACAGCCCTCGGGCGAGTGGCGGAATTGGCAGACGCGCACGGTTCAGGTCCGTGTCCGGTAACCCGGGTGGGGGTTCAACTCCCCCCTCGCCCACCAACGAGCGGCATGCTGTTCGATGGCGATCCGTCCAACGACACCGAGCTGCGCGAGGTCATCCTCGGAGGGGTGCGGGGAGCTCGCACGGTCACGGTGCCACCCTGGCACGGGGATCGATACGGAGATCTGGTTCGGGTTCGGCATAGCTCCGACCGGAGTGGCGACGGCGGGCGCGTATACTCGGGCTTCCCGCGAAACCCCACGTAGATGCCCACATCCGCCCTCATCGCCGCGTTGGAGCTGTCGGGCTCCACCCTCACGCTGGTCGCCCTGGTGGCCATCGGGTTGTCGGTCGTCGCCGCGCTGTACGCGATCGCGAACGCCGGCCGGGCCGGGGCCGCCGTCGGTGGACGGGTGCGGCTCGACGAGACGCTCCGCGGGATCCTCCAGGGCCAGAGCCAGCAGATCCAGCGCCTGGAGCGCGCGATCCGAGCCCTCCACGCGGTCGACAAGAAGCTGCAGACGCAGATCGAGGGATCGGTGCGGAAGGTCGCGCTGCTCCGATACGACGCGTTCGAGGACGTCGGAGGCCGGCTCTCGTTCTCGTGCGCGTTGCTCGACGATCATGGCAACGGGGTCGTGCTCACCTCGATCAACGGGCGGCAGGAGACCAGGGTCTACGCGAAGCCGGTGGAGCAGGGAACGAGCTCGCACAATCTCTCCCTGGAAGAAGAGGAAGCGATCCGCCGGGCGCTCGGTGAGTCGCAGGCGACCGGGGAGGCCGGCTGATGCGGCGGCGGGAAGACGTGGAAGGCCGGGGCGCCGACGGCGGTCCGGGCCACGAACGAACGGAGGCAGTCATGGCAGAAGAGGGAGAGGTCACGATCGTCGGCGCCGGAGCCAGGCTCGAGGGCAACGTCGTCTCGGCCGGGCACCTGAGGATCGACGGGCAGGTGAAGGGACAGATCAACGCGGAGGGCGATGTCGCGCTGTCTCCGCAGAGTCAGGTCGAGGCAGACATCCGCGCGCAGAACGTCAGCATCGCCGGTCGCTTCAAGGGCTCGATCCAGGTCAAGGGCAAGGCGCACCTCGCACGGGGTGGCCGGATCGACGGCAACATCACGTCCAAGACCCTCGTCGTGGAAGAGGGCGGCGTGTTCCACGGGCAGAGCATCATGGACGGCTCGTCCCCGACCGACGGTGCCCGCACCCAGGGCACCCCTTCGCTGAAGTCGGAGGAGAAGCGGGACGAGCCGGAAGTGAAGGTCCCGTAGTTGCTCGACATCAAACGGATCAGAGAGGACCCTGATCGGTTCCGAGCCGCGCTCGCGAGGAGGAACCTCGCCGACGCCGTCGATCACTTGCTGGAAGCCGACGAGCGGCGGCGATCGCTGACCGCCCGCGTCGAGGAGCTGCGAGCGGAGCAGAACCGCGTGTCCAAGGGGATCGGCGCCGCGGAGGGTGAGGAGAAGCAGCGGCTGATCGAAGAGGTCGCGAAGGTCTCGGCCGAACTGAAGGACCTCGAGCCGCAGCTGGCGGAGGCCGGGGCGGAGCTAGATCGCCTGCTCGCGGAGACCCCGAACGTTCCGCACGAGAGCGCGCCGGACGGCTTCACCGAGGAGGACGCCGTGGAGGTGAAGCGCAACCACGACGAGCCGCCGGCCTTCGACTTCGAGCCGCGCGATCATGCGGCGCTCGGCGCGATGCTCGGCGTTCTGGATATCGAGCGCGGCGCCCGGACGTCGGGTTCGAGGTTCGTGTACCTGATGGGCGATCTCGTGTTCGTGCAGTTCGCCCTCATGCGGCATGCGATGGATATCGTGGCGGAGGAGGGATTCGCGCCGATGATCCCTCCGGTCCTCGTCCGCGAGGAAGCGATGTACGGAACCGGCTTCCTCCCCACGGACGCGGTGAACATCTACGTGACCCGCGAGGACGAGCTGTACCTGGTGGGTACGTCCGAGGTGTCTCTCGCTGCGTTCCACCTGGGCGAGATCCTGGATGAGGTCGACCTGCCGATCCGTTACTCCGGGTATTCCACCTGCTTCCGCCGCGAGGCGGGCTCGTACGGGAAGGACCTCGGCGGGATGTTCCGGGTGCACCAGTTCGACAAGGTCGAGATGTTCGCGTTCTGCACGCCCGAGACGTCGTGGGACGAGCACGAACGGATCCTCGCGATCGAGGAACGGATCTTCGGGAACCTCGAGATCCCGTATCGCGTGGTGAACATCGCTGCCGGTGACCTCGGCGGTCCAGCGGCGAAGAAGTACGACATCGAGGGCTGGCTCCCGGGGCAGGGGCGCTACCGCGAGCTCACGTCGTGCTCGAACACCACCGACTATCAGGCACGTCGGATGCAGACGCGCGTCCGGCGCGCGGACGGTGGCCTCGAGGTGCTCCACACGCTGAACGGGACGGCGACCGCGATGTCGCGGACGCTGATCGCGATCATGGAGAACCACCAGCGAGCCGATGGGAGCGTCGAGATCCCGGCGAAGCTGCACTCGTACCTCCCGGAGCGCGCACAGGTGCTCACGCCGAAATCCTCCGCCTAGCGGGCGGTGTCATCGACGGACGAGCGCTCGCTCCGATCCGCTTCCCGACCCTCGGGCCGTGTCTCCGATGGTGCCCCCGGCTCCGCGTGGGTCGCGGTCACGTCGACCGCGATGCCGTGCCACACCTCCGGGGTCACGCCGGGCGGGGAGACTCGACGGCCGAAAGAGTGGATCCATCGGATCCCGCCGTCGCGTCGGACGATCCGGTAGGTGTCCTCCCAGATCCCTGTGTGATCGGAGCGAGACAGGACCTCTCTCACGCGCGCCCGATCGTCGGGGTGCACCATCCGGGGGAAGTGCTTGCGCTCGACCATGAGCTCCTCCGGCGTGTAGCCCAAGATGTCGAACGCTTGGGAGCCGATGTAGGTGTATCGCTCGAGTCCCGTCTCGGGATGGATCGTCTCGGACCACGGGATCACCAGCGCGCCCTCGAGCGCCAGCCGCTGATGCCGTTCGGACGCCTCGAGGCGAGCCTTCGCCTCTTCGCCGTCGGTCACATCGAGCAGGATGCCCTGGAACGTCCACGGCCTCCCATACGAGTCGCGCGTCAGCATGCTTCCCGTGTCGAGGACCCAGATCACGTTCCCGTCCGAGCGGATCATCCGGTAGCGCATCGTCCACGGCTCGCCGGTTCGCGCGCTCCGCCCCATCGTCCGAGCCACGTCGTCCCGATCGTCGGGATGCACCATCTCGAGCCACTCCGACTCGCGCAGCCAATGCTCGATCGGGTATCGAACGAGCTCGGCAGCCTGGGGGCTGATGTAATCCACGCTCACCGTAGGTGGGGAGTCGTCGGCGGCATAGGTGAGCCTGAACGAGAAGACGACGACGGGACCGTGCTCGGCGAGGGTCCGGAAACGGTCCTCAGCGACCTCCGCTTTCGACTCGGCCTCCTTCCATGCCGTCACATCGAGCATGACTCCCTGGAACGATGAGGGATCGCCACCGTCCGTTCTCGAGATGAGAGAGGCGTGGTCGAGCACCCAGACGACGCTGCCGTCCTTGGCGAGGAATCGGTACTCCATCTGGAACGGATCGCCCGTTCGGGCGCACCCGGAGAGGGCAGCCGCCACTCGCGCCTGATCGTGAGGGTGGATGCGGGTCGAGGCCTGCCAGTCATCGGTGGAGAAGCCGAGCACGTCCTGGAGGCTCGGACTCACGTAGGTGAAGGAACGTGGCTCATCACCGGGACGCACCTCCCAGATGTAGGCGATGCAGGGCATGTTCTCGACGAGCCGCCGATACCGCTCCTCGACCTGCCGGACCTCCTTCTCCATCCGACGGCGTTCGCCGATCTCGAGGGCCATCAGTTCGTTCGCCTCTTGCAGTTCGTTCGTCCGCTCGGCGACGCGCCGTTCGAGGTCCTCCTTGTGGAGTTCCAGCATCTCCCTGGCGTCGTGCTTGGACGTGATGTCGATCATGACCCCGTGCCAGGCGGCGCCTCCGCGATCGCGCCCGCCCATCAGGATCGCGCGATCGTGCACCCACACCACCCTGCCGTCGCTCGCGATCAAGCGGTACTCCACGTCCCAGGGCTCTCCCGTCTGACTGTGCCGGTCGTGATGGGCAAGGACGACCTCTCGATCGTCGGCGTGAAGGAGCTCGATCCAGATATCGGGCTGATCGAGCCATTCCGCCCGCGTGTAGCCGAGCACTTGCTCCACGTGCGGACTGACGAAGAGCGTTCGGCGTTCGTCATCGGGGTCCATCTCGTAGACCACCGCGGGCACTCGTTCGATGAGCGCTCGGTAGCGCACCTCCGAGGCCCGAACGCCCTCCTCGGAAAGTCTCTCTGCCGTGATGTCGTCGATCACCCCCTGCCACGCCAGTCGGTGTCCTGACTCGCTGAGCACCAGGACGCTTGATTCCCGGATCCAGACCTCTTGCCCGTCGGGGCGGAGCAGTCGGTACTCCGCGTGGAAAGGGGTCCCCTTCCTCCACGCATCCGCCCATCTGTGCCAGTAGCGGGGCTGATCCTCGGGATGGATCGAACGGAACCAGAGCGCGCGGTCCTTGATCAAACTCTCTTGGGGATGGCCGAGGATCTTCTCGACGTTGGCACTGATGTAGATCGTCGACCCCCGGAGCTCGTCTGTGCCGACGTAGACGACGACGGGGAGTTGTTCGACGAGCTCTCGGGTCCGCGACGGGGAGGAGAAGAGATCGAGCGGCGAGTCGAGCCCGGAGGCGTCGGGCATGTTGGACACCGGGAGAGCGTACCCCGACCCGCGGTCCGGACTCCAGACCTGACGTACCCTCCCTACGGGAGGATGGCCGAGTGGACGAAGGCGACGGTCTTGAAAACCGTTAGCGGGGCAACTCGCTCGTGGGTTCGAATCCCACTCCTCCCGCGGGTCCTCTTACGACGCACGCAGATCGACCGCGGACTCGAGCACGGTCGGGATAAGTAGTTCTCCCTGCTCAATCCGACTGTTCGACGTCCCGATGCTTCATAGAGGAGCCTGATGAAGTGACGGACGACGAGCGCGTAGCCGAACTGATCAGGCAGGAGGCCCGCGTGGCCGGCCTGCGCGACTTCCGCACGCCTTCCCTCGAAGCCGTCGAGCGACGCAGGTTGCAGCTCTGGATCCTCACCGCGATCCTGCTGGTGTCCGTTTCGCTGGGCGTGGTGTTCGTGTCGACGTGGCAGACGAGCGTCACGCGGGCCTTCGCCGGCACGCCCGTCATGCGGATCGCGATCGTGCTGTTGAGCGTCGCATTCAGTGTCTATGCGATCGAGAAGGAGCGCCATCTCCGCAAGCTCTCCCGCCTCCTGATCGACGAGCGGGTGTTGACGACGGCGTTGTCGAACCGTCTCCGCGAGGTGCAGTTGCTGCTCGAAGCGGGGAAGGCCATGAACGACGTCCTGGATCTTTCCGTCGTCCTGGACACGATGCTCGGGAGCGCGATCGAGCTCCTGGGCAGCGACAGTGGTTCGGTCATGTTGCGCGAGAACGACGAGCTCGTGGTCTCCTGCGCGCACGGCAACGAGCTCGCCGTCGGTCACAGGGTGCTGCTCGGAGAAGGGATCGCGGGCCACGTCGCCGAGTCGAGAGAAGCGCTCCTCGTGCAGGGCAAGGCGGACTCGGGCGACTTCCCCGGATTCGTGCCGAACGATCGAGGCGTGCACAGTGCCATCAGTGCGCCGCTCATCCACCGGGACGAGCTGCTCGGCGTGTTGAATGTGAACTCCTCCGGCGATCGGGTCTTCACGGAGTTCGACCTTCGCGCGGTGTCGCTCTTCGCCGAGCAGGCCGCCGCCGCGATCGCGAACGCCCGTCTCTACGAGGTCGAGCGGTCACAGGTGGAGGAGCTCACACATCTCGACCGCATGAAGAGCCAGTTCGTCGCGTTGGTGAGCCACGAGCTTCGTGCGCCGATCGCCTCGATCATCGGCGCCATCGCCTCCGCTCGGAAGCCCGAGATGGAGGATCATCGGAGGGAGCTCGAAGACACCGTCGAGCTGTCGGCCTTGCAACTCGGGACCATGCTGGAAGATCTGTTGGTCGCCGCCGAGCTGGAACGCGGAGAAGCCGCACGCCGGCTCGAGCCGGTCGACCTGACGAGGGTGGTGCGGGAAGCAGCAGCGGACAATGGGCTGCTCGATCGGGAGATCCAGGTCACGGCCCCGCACGCGGCCGTGGTGGTGTGCGATCGCGCGTACCTCCGCCGGGTTCTCGACAACCTCGTGGACAACGCGTTCAAGTACGGCCGTCCTCCGGTCCGGATCGAGGTGGCCGGTGAAGCCGAGCACGTCTGGCTGTCCGTCCTCGACGAGGGACGCGGCGTTCCGGAAGCGGATCGAGAGAAGGTATTCGACCGCTTCAAGCGACTCGACGCGATGGATGGACACGGTCTCGGGTTGGGACTTTCGGTCGTCGAGGGTCTCGTCGAGGCGATGGGCGGCACAATCCGTGCCGAGGAGGCACCGGGAGGCGGGGCGGCGTTCCGCATCAGGTTCCCCAGGCCCGCCCACACGATCTTCGGGGACGCGCTCGCCGATGCGGTCGGCTCGGGAAGCCAGGCTCCAGCACCGACGTCGCCCTCCGTATCCTGAGGGTGTGACCGGCAACCCTTCGAACGATCTTCTCCTGCGTGCGCTCAGACGTGAGGCCGTGGACCGCACCCCCGTGTGGTTCATGCGCCAGGCGGGTCGCTACCTCCCTGAGTATCGGGAGTTCCGCGGCTCCACGGACATCCTGGAGACGTGCCGCCGGCCAGAGGATGTGCTCGAGCTCACGATGCAGCCGCTCCGGCGCATGCCGCTCGACGCGGCCATCCTCTTCTCCGACATCATGGTCCCGATCGCCGCGCTCGGCGTTCCTGTGCGGATCGAGTCCGGACGTGGCCCGGTGCTGGACGAGCCGATCCGCGACGCCGGCGGTGTGGCGCGCCTCCGCAGACTGGATCCGGATGTCGACGAGCCGTTCGTCTCGGAGGCGATCAGGCTCCTCGTGAAGGAGCTGGAGGTGCCGCTGATCGGGTTCTCGGGGGCACCGTTCACGCTCGCGAGCTATCTGATCGAAGGCGAGCCCAGCCGAACCTTCGCCCGCACCAAGGCGCTGATGTATTCGGACCCCGCCCTCTTCGGCCAGCTCTTGGGGGCGCTCACCGATGTCGTGGTCGCACACCTCCGTGCGCAGGTGGACGCCGGTGCGCACGCGGTGCAGCTCTTCGACTCGTGGGTGGGAACGCTCGACCGCGACGACTATCGCCGCCTCGTGCTCCCTCACTCGGCGAGGGTCTTCGAGGAGATCGCCGGCACGGATGTGCCGGCGATCCACTCGGGGGTCGGGACCGGCCATCTCCTGGATCTGATGCGGGACGCGGGGGGCGACGCCTTCGGCGTCGACCACCGCGTCCCCCTCGACGATGCCTGGGCGGTGATCGGTCACGACCGCGCGATCCAGGGGAACCTGGATCCCGCGGTCCTGCTCGGTCCTTGGGACGCCGTCGAGCGGAAGGCGCGCGATGTCCTCTCTCGCGCCGCCGGCCGAGCCGGGCATGTGTTCAACCTCGGCCACGGCGTGCTTCCCGACACGCCGGTCCAACACCTCCAGCGGTTGGTCGACCTGGTCCATGTCGAGACGGAGCGGAGCGGCTCGTGAGCGCACCGGTGGGCGTGCTGGTCATGGCGTACGGCACCGCGAGCGGGCGGGACGACATCGAGCGCTACTACACCGACATCCGCGGCGGGCGCGCGCCCTCCCCCGCGCATCTCGCGGAGCTCATGGACCGGTACGCGGCGATCGGCAACACGTTCCCATTGCGGGAAACGACCAGGAAACAGGCGGAAGGACTCGTCGAGCGGCTGAATGGTGACGGGACGACGTACCGCGCGTACCTCGGGATGAAGCATTCGCCGCCGTCCATCACCGATGCGGTGGGCCGGATGCGGGCCGAGGGCGTCGAGCACGCGATCGGCATCGTGATGGCGCCCCACTGGTCGGGGATGTCTGTGGAGACCTACGTGGAACGCGTCCGCGGCGCACTGGATGAGTTGCGCGGCGGCCCTTCGTTCTCGTTCGTCCGCAGCTACCACGCGCACCCGTCGTTCGTGAAGTTCTTGGCGACGCGGGTGTCGGACGCGCTCGAAGGTCTCACTCCCGAGGAGCGAGGTGGTGCGATGGTCCTGTTCACCGCGCACTCGCTCCCGACCCGTGTCCTGGAGGACGGTTCGCTCCGGTGCAAGACATGCGAGTGTGCCGACTCCTGCCGCTATCGCGACGGGCTCCAGGACACGGCCGACCTCGTGGCCGCCACCCTCGGGCTCGAGCGCTTCGGGATCGCGTGGCAGAGCGCGGGGCGCACATCCGATCCCTGGTGGGGGCCGCCGGTGGAGGAGTCGATCCTCGAGGCCGCGGCGATGGGCTATCCCGCCGTGGTCGTGTGTTCCGCTGGGTTCGTGGCCGATCACCTCGAGATCCTCTACGACCTCGACATCGAGGCGAAGTCGGTGGCCGAGGGAGCCGGGATCCGGTTCGCGCGGACGGAGATGCCGAACGCCGACCCTGCATTCCTCGACATCCTGGCCGAGGTGGTGCGCGACCACCTCGCCGAGGTGCCGGAGGCGTGAGCGACCGGGTCGCCGTCGTCGGAGGCGGTATCGCCGGGCTCGCCACAGCCTTCCATCTGGCACGAGCGGGCGCGGATCCCGTGGTGTTCGAGCGGGACGACGTCCCCGGAGGGATCGTCGCCCCTCCGATCGAGGTTGGTGACCTGTGGCTGGAGCCCGGTCCCGATTCGCTGGCGGCGAGGAAGGCTTGGGGCGCCGACCTCTGCCGCCGGCTGGGGCTGACGTTGATCGCACCGGGAGCATCGGGCGCCTTCCTCTGGACGGATGCGGGGTTGGTGCCGTACCTGAGCGGCACCGCCTTCGGGATCCCGGGGGACGTTGGTGACGTGCTCCGATGGGCGGGCCTGTCGCGGCGGGGGCGGGTCCGAGCTCTCGCTGATCTCGTGAAGCGGAAGCGGCGCGACGGCGCCGACGAGACCCTCGGGGAGCTGCTTCGTCGCCGGCTCGGCGACGAAGCCACCGACCTGGCGATCGCGCCGTTGCTCGCGGGCCTCCACGCCGGCGACGTCGACCGGCTGTCGACGTCGGCGACCTTCCCGGAGCTCCTCGCCTGGGAGCGGACCCAGGGGAGCCTGATCCGGGGCGCGCAGGCCGCGCAGCGGTCTGCGCGCGGCGGCCAGCCGGGACCGCTGTTCGTTCGACCGTCGGGTGGGATGCGAGAGCTGGTCGACGCCCTCGCCGATGCCCTCGGCGACCGTGTTCGCACGGGCGCCGAAGTCATGCACGTCGGTGACCGCGAGGTCCAGCTGGTCGGTGGCGCCGAGCCGGTCGACGCCGTCGTCCTCGCGTGCGGTGCCTATCCGGCGGCCGAGGTCCTCGAGCACGCGGCTCCGACGGAACTCTCGTCGATCCGGTCGGTCTCCACCGGTGTCGTCTTCCTCGTCTACCCGTTCGGGACCGCCGACGCGCTCCCCGACGGGACCGGGTTCGTCGTTCCCCGCGGGAAGGCCCCGATGACCGCGGCGACCTTCGTCTCGCGGAAGTGGCCGGACGAGCGCTTCGGCGACCGTGCGATCGTGCGCTGCTACGTGGGCGGCGCGGGCGACGAAGACGTCCTCGACGCGCCGGACGAGGACATCGTCGAGGCGTGCGCGCGGCACCTGAGCGCCGTCCTCGATCTCCCGGAGCCTTCAGCATCGCGCGTCCATCGATGGTGGCGCGCGATGCCCCAATACGAGATCGGACATCTCGGCCGTGTGCAACGCATCCGCGAAGCCTTGCCGCCGGGTATCTTCCTGGTCGGGAGTGCGTTCGACGGGGTCGGAGTGTCGGACCTCGCCCGCGCCGCCGAACAGACGGCTGCGCTGGTGCTCGAGAGCGCGGGCGCACCTCGGAAGGAGCCGGCATGACCGAGACGATCTACGCCCTGTACCCGGTGTTCGCCGCGAGCCCGGAGCTCCGGGCCGAGCTCTTCGAGGACGATGCCCTCGGCAACGCCGCGGAGGAGATGGAGACCCTCTTCAAGGACTGGGCCGGCCGGGTGGACGTCCGTGGGTCGTACTCGACGGTCGGGTTCCGCTCCGACGCGGACCTCGTGCTCTGGCTGACCGCGGGCTCGGCCGACGATCTCCAGCGGTTCGTCGTCGAGTTCCGAAGGACCCGCGCGGGCGACCTCCTGGACCCGGTCGCGTCGTTGATGGGTCTCGTGAAGCCGGCCGAGTTCACGCCCGACCATCAGCCGGCCTTCGTGCGCGGCGAGGCTCCTCGCACCTACCTCTGTGTCTACCCGTTCGTACGCTCGCCCGAGTGGTATCTCCTCCCGGCGCAGGAGCGTGGAGAGCTGCTCGCCGAGCACGGCGTGCTTGGGCGTGAGTTCCCCGGGGTCCTCGCCAACACGACGAGCGCCTTCGGTCTGGGCGACTGGGAATGGATCCTCGCCTTCGAAACCGACGAGCTGGATGAACTGGTCGGTTGCATCCGCCGTCTCCGCGACTCGAAGACCCGCCTGTACTCCAAAGTGGAGACGCCCTTCTTCACGGGGATCCGCAAGCCGATCGCCGACGCCCTCGACGATCTCCGCTGATCTCTCCATCCGTTGGGTGGACTGAACGCCCTCTCGTGCCGATGATGGCTCCATGAGGAAATCGTTCGCCTCCCTCGCCGTTTCGGCCGTGCTCCTCGCCGCGTGCGCGGATGTTCCCGCCCCCGTGAACCCGAGGGACGCGGTGCTGAACGCGATGAGGGCCGTGTACGAGATGGAGACCCTCCACCAGGAGCTGGAGATGTCGATGTCCGCGGCCGGAGAGGATCTCTCCTTCTCGGGCGAGTCCGACGTCGACAACGTGCGCAAGCGGATCGACATGACCATGGACATGGGGATGCTCGGCGGAGAGATGCAGATCCTGATGGACGGCGGTGTGATCTACATGCGGTGGCCCGTGTTCGAGGACGTCGGCACGGAGTGGGTGAGCATGGATCCGTCGAAGATGGATCCGGCTGCCGCCGCGCAGTTCGGTGGCTTCGGGATGGGGACGACGGATCCATCGGCCTACGTCGGGCTCTTCGCCGGCGTGTTCGACGTCAAGGCCTCCGGAGAGCAGGAGCTCGATGGCGTCTCCACCACCCATTACGTGGGCAGCATCGATCTGGCGAAGGTGCTCGAGGGGTTCTCGGACGTGGTGGGGGAGGATGTCGACGCTGTGACCAAGAAACAGCTCGAGATGGCAGTGGAACAGTTCTCGTTGCTCGGGATCGACAAGAAGATCCCGTTCGAGATCTGGATCGACGAAGACGGGCTGCCCCGCCGACAGCGGATCACGATGGACTTCGGGGACCTCGTGCCGGGAACGGAGGAAGCCAGCATGGAGATGACCGTGGACTTCTCCGATTTCGGCCAGCCGGTCGACATCGAGATCCCCCGCCCTTCCGAGGTCACGGACATGACCGAAACGCTGGCCGAGGCGGGGAACGCCTCCGGCTCCTCAGGCGCCTACGGCTAGGAGCGCCTGGAGGTCCCGGATCACCCGGTGACCGTTGAGGTCGGGGGTGCCGTCGCCCGATCGGTCGATGAGGAAGGTGTCGATCCCGAGGGCCGCCGCGCCGTCGCAGTAGGCCGGCTGGTCGTCGACGAACACGGTTCGCTCGGGAGCGACGTCGCCGAGCCGGCGAAGGGCCTCCCGGTAGATCCCCGCGTCCGGTTTGTGCACCCCGACCTCGAACGACAGCAGGATCTCGTCGAATTCCTCTGCGATCTCGAGGCGATCGACGATCGGCCGGGTCGAGTGCGAGCAGTTGCTGATCAACGCGGCCCTCGTGCCACGCGAGCGCAGCTCCCGCACGACCGGCAGGGAGTCCTCCCAGAGCTCAACGCCCGTCTCGGAGAACTCCCGCTCCAGGTGCAAGAGCCGCTCGAGCAGTCCGGGATCCGGGTCGACGCCGACCGCCTCGACGATGGCGGTCATGTCGCCTTCGACGCTCCCGTAGGTGCCCACGCCTCTGGCCGCCCTGGTGAGGTCGTAGGCGCGGAAGAGGTCGCCCTTCTCGACGCCGAGCTCCGCCGTGAGGCGCTCGGAGAGCTGTCCCCAGTGGGAGCGGACGAGGGTGTCGTAGAGATCGAGCAGGACGGCATCCACGCCGTCAAGGATAGGGGCGGGGTCGGCGGCCCGAACGGGCCGCCAACCCCTTTCTCCGAGTGAAGGGGGCTTCAGCCGAGCTGCGCTCGGAGTGCTCCCGCGGGGAAGTCCGTGGTGTGCACGTTCACGTAATAGGCGGATGGATCCTTGGCGATCGCCTTCGCGAGCGCCCGGTCGACCGTCGTGCATCCGCTCGACATGCCTGTGGAGTCGGGAGCCGTGAGGGGGACCACGATCGGTCCTGGATCGGTCACCGGGGCGAGGTGGATATGGGCACCGATCGACGGCAGGGTGATCCC
>DATKDI010000069.1:0-20019 GCA_035512775.1 Actinomycetota bacterium
GGGCGCGATCGCGCGAACGCGATCGCGCCCGACCCCCAGCGTCTCGGCCAGGTCGTCGCGGACGTCGAACGGGATCTGCGTGGATACCCACACGGTGAAGGTGCCGTCGTCCGCGGGCACCACGGCGATCCCGTTCGTCTCCATCGGTGCCGGTGCGACCCGCTGGTTGACGAACCGCCCTCGCACGACGACCTCCGCACCCTCGAGCGGATCCTCGTCGGACGTCGATCCGAACGCATGGGCCACGTTGGTCCCGAAGGCCGGCCACAGGAGCGGCGCCGCATCCGCCACCGCCGCCTCGACGTCCACGACGACCGGCAGCTCGTCGTACTCCAGGCCCACCATCTCGGCGGCGTCCGCGGCCTGCCCGGCGGTTTCGGCCACCACGACGGCGATGATCTCGCCCACGAACCGGACGACGTCTCGCGCCAGTGGCTCGCGGCTGAACAACCCTTCGAGCTCCGCATCGCTGTCGCCCTCCACCGTGCCCGACGGTGGAAGCGGCGCGAGGGCCAGATCGCTTGCGACGTACACACCCGCGACCCCCGGGAGGGCGAGCGTGCCCGTCGCGTCGACCCCAACGACCTTCGCGTGCGGCATGATGGAGCGAACGAAGGCGGCGTGCAGCGCACCGGGGATCTCGATGTTCTCGAGGTAGCGGCCTCGGCCCTGGAGGAACCGTGGGTCTTCGGAGCGAAGAGCCGGCACGCCGAACATGGAGGGAGGCGCCGTCGCCACGGCGCCGATACTCGCAGCGGAAGGAGCGGACGACATGCGGAGGATGGGGATCCTGGCGGCGATGGTGTCGCTGCTGGTCGCAGCGCTGGTGGGAACGACGGCCGGACCCGCGGTCGCGGGCACCGGCGTCAGGGCGGTGCGGGTCGCGGGGAACCTGGCCAGCCCGGTCGGCTTCACCTTCCTGCCGAACGGGCGGCTCGTGTACCTCGAGCGGAACACCGGGTGGCTGCGCTTCCGCAACCTGGAAACGGGCGTCGACACCCGCGTCCACCGGATCCGGAACGTGAACTTCGACGGAGAGCGGGGCGCGCTCGGCGTCGCGGTGCATCCCGACTGGCCTACCCGGCGGTACGTCTACGCCTTCGTGACGAGGAACACGTCATCGGGTCTCCGGAACCAGGTGCAGCGGATCAAGGTGCGGAACGGCGACGGAGTCGGGGTCCGAACGATCGTCTCGGCCTCCGCCGGCCCCGCGAGCAACCACAACGGAGGTCGGATCCTCTTCGGACCCGACAGGAGGCTCTACATCGTGATCGGCGACAACGCCCAGCCCGCGAACTCTCAGGATCGGTCGAGCAATCTGCGCGGCAAGATCCTCCGCCTGAACGCAGACGGCTCGATCCCGGCGACCAACCCGTTCGGCACCAGGATCTGGGCGTACGGCATCCGGAACTCGATCGGGCTCGCGTTCGATCCGCAGAACGGCCGGCTCTGGGAATCGGAGAACGGACCGGAATGCAACGACGAGGTGAACCGCATCGTGAAGGGCGGCAACCACGGCTGGGGGCCGAACGCGAGTTGCCCGAACACGAACAACAGCGGACCGACGCCGAGGATCCTGCCGAAGCACACGTTCCCGACCCCTTTCGGCCTGACCGGCCTCGCGTTCTGTGACAGCTGCGGATTGGGGGCGGGCTTCAACGGGGATCTCCTGGTCGGAGCCGTGAACGACGGCAGGATCCGCCGCTTCGACCTCAACGCGACCAGGAGCGGCTTCGACGCCGGACCGTTGCTGGTCTCGGATCGACCCGGACCCGTGCTCTCGCTCGAGGTCGGACCCAACGGACGGATCTTCTTCAGTGATTTCGAGGCGATCTACCGGTTGGCACTCGCGTAGGGGTGTAGCCGAAAGGCCCCTCGCGCGGAAAGGGCCCGGCAGGGTACGCTCACGACGAACTGGGTGGTGGGACGGCGGGGAGCCGGGCCCCCACCGGAGGACCGCCGTGGACATCGGCCTTCCCAAACGGGTGATCGAGATCGAGCCGGCATCCCTGCCGGTGCCTGAGCCCGCGCCGATCCTGGAGCCCTCGATCGATCCGCTGCCCGAGGTGGTTCCCGAGTCGGAGCCGGAGCCCGTACGCATACCCGAGCCGACGAGTGAGCCGGCGCCCCGATGAAGGCCGCCCTCTCCGTCGTCCACGGTCTCCCCGTCGAGGTGGAGGTCGAGCCGATCCTCGCCTGGCGCTCGTGGACGCTGACGGGCCGTCGAGACGGAGAGGGACTCCTCCTTCGGCCGGTCACGGCCGGATCGAGGGCGTGGCGCCCTCGTGAGATCGCGCAGGCGACCTGCCGATTGGCGTGGTCGCACGAGGCGCCCAACGCCGATTGCAGCTGCGGACTCCATGCGACCCGAGAGGTCGACCTGCTGCGGCGGACACGCTGCCCGGCGGTCCTCGGCCGGGTCGCGCTCTGGGGTCGCGTCATCGAACACGAGCACGGCTATCGCGCGAGGTTCGCCTATCCGCAGCGGCTCCGCCTGATCTGTCAGTTCTGTTTCTGGCAGGGGAGCGCGGCGGCGTCCAAGCCCGACGTGGTCTCCTGGTACGCGCGGGATCTGCTCGTGCCGATGTGCGTGCACCATCTCGGCGTGGCGGAAGCGAACGGCATGCGACCACGCCGCATCCTGCCGGCCGGCCTGGTGGATCTCCGGCTCCGGGAGACGTACGCGGTGGACGCGCTCGTCATCTGAGCAGATCTAGCGTTCGTCCTTCGGGAAGACGACCCGGAACGACGAACCGTCCACGGTCACCTCGGTCCCGTGCAGCTCGGCGAGCCGGACGGCGAGACTCAGCTCGGGTCCGATCGAAGCCGGGATACGGTTGTCGTCCTCGACCGACACAAGCGCGCCGGCATCCGTGTCACGAACACGCACCACGATCGCCGCCCCCGCTCGGGTCCGCTCCCGCGCGGCATCCAGCATGCCCTCGACGATCTGCCTGGCGCGTGCCGGATCCACGTAGGCGTGGACCGTATCGGCATCGAGGCGGATGAGCCGTTCCTCCACCGTGACCGCGTCCTCCAGGGTGGCCGCCATGAGCGCGGAGAGCTCCGTGCGCTTGCGATTGAGGGGCAGGCTCCCGTCGATGATCCGCTGCACGTTGTGGAGGTCAGCGGTGAGCTGGTCCAGGCGGCGAAGCGACGACGAGAGCTGTCGCACGGCGGCCCTTCCCTCGCTCGACTCGATCGATCCCTGGAGTGAGAGCGTCAGCCCCGATGCCCGCGTGAGCGGTCCACGGAGTCCTCGCGCGATCGCCGTGCGTAGATCCATGTCTTGCTGAGCCTCCCGCTCGACGGGTGCGGGTGCCGCAAGCTTGCGGCCGGCTGCGGTGAGCCCGAGCCGCTGCCGGAACCGGCTCCCGCCTTCAGCGCTCTCCTCCTCGAAGGTGCGCAGGCGAGCCTCCGCTTCTCCCGCCCGCTCCTCGGCGGCCAGCACACGCTCCTCGAGCGCTTGGAGGAGCTCCTCCGCGGGACCCTCGAGCGATCCCGCGACCGAGAGCCGGCCCTCTGCCTCGAGCGCGCGCTCCACCATCTCGTCGGCCCGCTGACGGGCCTCGGCGAGCTCGCGCTGGAGCTCCGTCGACTCCGGCGGCGGGGAGGACTCGACGCCTGCCGCCGCGATCTCCTGGAGCTTCGTCTCGAGCAGGTCGATCCGCTGTTCGGCGGCGGTCGCCAGGTCGCCGGTCGCCCGGGCGCGGTCCTCGGCGACGTCGGCTCGACCCTCCGCGACCTTCGCACGTTCGACGGCTTCGTCCACGTGGCGAGCGGCGGTGGACAGCTGCTCCTGGACGACGCTCAGGTCCCCTCCCCCCGCCACCAAGGCTTCGGAGGCCTTGGCGAGCGCCTGCGCGTCGCGCAGGCGCGCGCGGAGCTCCCGGACCTCCGCCTCCAAGAGGGTCTCCGGGCGTCCGGAGCGCAGCATCGCGCGCTCTGACTCCGAGCGGCGAAGCGCTTCTCTGAGCTCCTCGACCCGCTCATCCAACGGTTGACGCTCGACGGCTTCGAGGCGGCTCGAAACCTGCTGGAGGCTCGAGGCGAACGACTGGGCGGCCTCCTCGGCCTCCTTCGCCCTTGCCGTCGCCCGCTCCAGCCGCTCTCTCAGATCGGCGGTATCGGCGTCGCCCCAGCCGGCGTCGCGGCGCGCCCGGCGGGCCGGCCGGTCCTCCTTCGCTCGGCGGGCCGGGGCCGCAGGCCGCCGCAACCCCCGAGCAACCGAGATCAACGCCAGCAGGGCGAGCAACACGGTCACGCCGGAAGCACCCGCCTGCACGATCCACCACGGTTCGTCCGCCCGCTCCTCGAGCGCCGCCGCGAACTGCTCGATCTCGACCGCCCCCACCACGTCGGCCGACCCGCGGATCCGAAGCGGCGCGAAGGTCTGGAAGAGCGGAGTGGCTCGGCGAGTCGCATCCTCGGCAGGCGGTGGGGACAGCGGCTCCAACGCGAGCCGACTCTCTACCGAGCCGCCGGACGCGCTCCGGATCGCGAGGTCCTCGCTCGTGTCGCCTGGGTTCTCGGCGGGATCGGTCGAGAAGAGCAACGTGCCCTCGGGATCCCACAGACGGACGCGAGCGACCGTCGGGTCCGTGAGCACGAACGCCTGCACCTCGGCGAACAGCGAATCCCGACGCTCGCCCTCGAGCGGCGTCGCGACGTCTTCTGGATCGAGCGCGGTGCGGAAGACGGTTGCCGTATAGAGCTCGGCTCGTTCCTGGCCGTCCTCGTACTGCTGCTCGAGAGCCCTGTCCCGCTGCACGATGGACATCGCGAGCAGCACTCCGGAAAGCGCCACCAACAGGATGAGCACGCGTCGGGCGTTCGAAGGACCGGCCGCTGATTCCATGAACCCGCAATACTGCGCCTTCTGTTGAGGGGTGGGCAAGCCGCCGGTCCGATCGGTGCGCCTCTCAAGCGAGGAAGCGGCAGCGTCGATAGGGGAAGCCTGGCGGAAAAACACACCGGGGGGTGGATCGTTGAAGGGGTTCCGAGGTCTCTGTACGGCGGGCGCCGCCGCGGCGATCGCGCTCACCGTGCTCGTCGGCGCGGCGGCGCCCGCCTCTGCCTCGGAGGTCGGTGACAAGATCCGAACCCACAGGCGCGTCGAGCGCCAGCTGACGCAGCTCACCCGGCTCTCTCACCAACGATCCCGCGAGCTGCACCAGGCCGTCGTCGTCGCGGAACGCGACACCGATACCCGCCCCGGACTCTCGACGCTCTCCGTCCTCCAGCAGGTCGGGCGTGCGGAGCGGCGGTTCACCGCGTGGGCGACCAAGCGCCGCCGGGTGCTCGAAGCACGGGGGCGGGAGGTCGAAGCCTGGCTGTACACGTGGGGGATCTTCCGCGTCTGCCCGGTGGACGCACCGCACTTCATCCACAACGACTTCGGCGAGATCGTGACCGTGGGGGACGTCGAGCCGCACGTGCACATGGGCAGCGACATCGAGGCACCGACCTGGACACCGATCCGCGCTCCCTTCGATGGGTACGCGTGGGGGTCCTACTCGCCGCTCGGCGGCTACCAGGTCCGGGTGCGGAACGATCGCGGATACGTGTTCATCGCGCACCTGATCGGTTACGGGGATCTCGGGTGGGTCGGAGCGGGTGCGACCATCGGGTACGTCGGCGACACCGGGCTCTCGACCGCGCCGCACGCCCACTTCGAGTGGCATCCGTGGTACGGCGGCGCGGTCGACCCGTACTACCTGCTCTCCCTCGCCTGCGACTGATCAACGATCGACCCGCCGCTCCCCCCGCTCAGTGAACCGTTGGCGTCGGCGTTACCGACCGTTGCGAGAGAAGTGCTGGTAGTCCTTGACGTCGGTCCAGTCCCCGCCCCACTCCCAACCGCGGTACCGGAAGGCCCACCACACGTCGTCGCGGTGAAAGATCATGCCGCGACGGCGGTTGGAGCGATCCACGTAGGGCGCGCCGTTCGACGGAGACACGCCGCCGCTCCACACGTACGGGTTCTCCACCGGGTTCACGTCGATCGCTCGACCGAAGGCATGCTGCGACCACACTCCTGGTTGCCCGGCGCGCCAGCGGCAATTGAAGGCAGACGTGTTGTCGTGCTCCATCGAGATCCGGTCGTCGGCCCCGTAGTAGTCGACGAGCCGCATCTGCCGTATGGGGAACGACGTTCGGTACAGACGACCGAAGATGCGGACGACCTTGCGGGCGACATATCGATGGACGACCAGTCTCCCCATGTGCGCCGTGCGATCGAATCCCCAGTAGCGGAGCCTCAACAGCCGGAGGTCGCGGAGCGGCACGGGGCATCCGGGGCGCCAGGACACACCGTTCATCCAGCGCCTGATGCCACGGGGCAACGGCTCGATGGTGGCGGTGTACTCGGGACGCTCGCCGGCGTGCACCGGTGCCGTGGGCGTGCCGGCCCACAGGAGCACGACTCCGAGGGCGATCAGGACGACTCGACGCATGGGGCCAAGGGTACCGTCCGACGGCTCAGCGCCACTGATGGGTGTCGTCATCCCCTGTCGAGCGTTTGCTGTCCACCGCGCGGGTCAGTCGTGCGCGGAGGCTGACCCCGTCTTCCTCGGGATCGACGAAGTTGTTCTCCGCCTCGAGGCCGTCCTCGGCCTCGAGCGAGGTATCCACACCGCTCTTCGCGAGGATGAGCTCGGCGCGAAGCGCCGCCGTCTTCGCCTCCGCGGCCTGGGCTCTTTCCAGGGCGGTGGCAAGCTCGTTGCGGAGACGCCCGTTGTCGACCGAGGTCTGCGGCGCATCGCCGCGCTCTCTCGCGAAGCGCAGCTCCGCCTGCGCGTTCTCCGTCTCGGCGTACGCTCGGCGGGCCCGCAGCTCCGTCTGCTCCAGTCGAGCCTCGAGCTGGAGGATCTCCGCCTGCAGCTCGCCCAGGCCGGCATCGCCGTTCGCTCCCGCGACCGGAACATCGGTCGGCTGCGTGACCGACTGTTCGGCTCGCTCCGTCGCTTCACGCGCAGCTTCCTCGGCTCGCTCCGTCGCCTGACGGGCCGCTTCCTCGGCTCGTGCCGTCGCTTCACGCGCCTCGGCCAGACCTGACTCGAGCTCCGTGGCTCGTCGCGTCGCGGCGGCCAGCTCGTTCTCGAGCGCGGCGATCTTCTCGGTCACGTCACCCGAAGCCGCCTCGCGCGCCGACAGCGCCTCGTCGTGCTCCGCGATCCGCTGGCGAAGCGATCGCAGCTCCTCGTCACGCGAGGAAACGTCGGCACGAGCGGCCTCGAGCTCCACGCGGAGCTGGGACTCGAACGACTCCTTGTCCGCCGACGTCGCGGTGAGATCGCGGCGCGCAGAGTCGAGCTCCTCTCGCGCCGCGCTGAGCTCTACGTTCTTCGCATCGATCTCCTGCACCTTCTCGGCAAGCTCCTGCTCCTTGGCGAGGAGCTGCTGTTCGGTGGTCCGGAGCGCCTCACCCTGGCTCGAGGAGGCTGCTTCCAGACGCGATCCGAGATCCGATGCCCGGGACTCCGCGACCGACAGTCGGTCACGGGCCTCCTGCAACGCGCTCTTGTGCTCGGCCAGTTCGGTCTCCAACGCCGTGGCCTGCGAAGTCGCGTCGGTCTCCCGGGCGTCATGTTCCGCTTCCAGACGAGAGAGTTGCTCCCGCAGCGACGCCATCTCCTCTTGGGTCGAGGCGTGGCCGGCCTCTCGTCGCGCGAGCTCCTGCTTGAGCTCGGACAGCTCCTGCTGCAGGTGCGCGGCGGTTGCCTCGCGCTCGGCGAGGTGCTGCTCGGCGTCCGCGATCCGCGTCTGCGCCTCCCCCGCCTTGGCCTGGGCTTCGGCGACGCGAGCGTCGGCGTCCTGGAAACGGGTGTTGGCATCCTGACTGCGTGACTCGAGCTCGTTCCTCGCGGCGTCCAACAGTTCGACGACGACGCGGAGCTCCTCTTCCTTCCGCTCGAGGACCTGCGCGCTCTGCGCTTCCGCCGCCCGGAGCCTCTCCAGTTCCTCCGAGCTCGCGGAAACCATCTGCTCGCGCTGGGAGATCTCCTCCCGGACCGAGCCGAGCTCACGCTGCGTCGTTTCGAGCTCCTGACGTAGACCGTGCAGTTCCTCTTCCTTGCGCCTGGTCTCGGACTCGTGGCCCTCGACGGCGGTCTTCAACGCCTCGAGCTCCTCTGCGGCGGCGACCGACGCGTGCACCTTCTGCTGCATCTGATCGCGCACGGCCGCGAGCTCCTCCTGAGCCCGTGAGAGGGCCTCGTCACGCTCCGCGGCGCGCGATTCCGCACTCGCGACCCTCGCGATCGCCTCGGTGAGCTCGGACCGCAGCCCGGTGACCTCACTCGACCCCTCCGAAAGCCGGAGCTCGAGGTCAGCCGTCCGCTCCTCCGCTGCGGCCAACTGCGAGCGTGCCTCCTCCAGCACGCCGCGGTGTTCGCCCAACCTCGACTCCAGCGCCTCGATCGTCTGCTCGCGCTCTGCCTTCTCGCTCTCCAGGGCCCGGTTCGCTTCCTCGAGCACCGACAGTCCCGACTTCGCATCCTCGAACGCCGCGTGGGCCGCCGTCGCTCGCGCTTCGAGGTCCGCGCGCGCGGCGGCCGCACCGGCCTCGAGCTCCGCTCGGACCACCCCCACCCGAGCCTCGAGCTCGACACGTGCCACGGCCTCGCGGGTCTCCGCATCGGCGATCGCCGCGGCCACGCGGGTCTCTGCCTCAGCGAGTCCTGCCGCGAAGCGGTCATCCGCCTCTGCCCGAGCAACGATGGCACGCTCCTCGGCACGCTCCTCGGCACGTGCCTCGGCGCGCGCATCCGCGTCTGCACGGATCGCCGCTTCACGAACTTCGACTTCCGTTGCTGCTTCGGCCGCTTCGCGCCTGGCGGTCTCGAGATGATCTCGGGTCTCCTCGAGCTCGCGGCGCGCGTCATCGAGGCTGGCGTTCGTTCGGGCTTTCTCGCCGTCCGCGAGATCCAGCCGCTCCATCAACTCAGCCTCGCGAGTCTCCGCGGCTGAGACGAGCACCTTCAGCTCCTTGGCGGCCGCTTCCGCCTCCTCCGCTCGCGCCAGCAGATCCTTCTGCAGGCTCTCCGCGTCGGCTGCCCTGGCCTCCAGCTCGCCCAGACGGAGCTTCAGCCCCTCGGTCGCGCTGCCCGCGTTCTTCGCCATATCTTGGATCCGGCCTTCGAGTGACTGCGACCGCGCGTCGGCTTCCTCGGCCTTGCTCGAGGCCTCCTCGAAACGAACCTCCAGGCCGGCCGACCGAGCCATGGCCTCGTCCCGCTCACGTCCGACCTCGGCGGTCCGGTCGCGCGCTTCCACGAGTGACCGTTCCAGCTCGGTGATACGGGCCTCGGCCTGGATGAGACGTACCGCGGTCTCGCCCGGGTCGCTCTCGACGTCACCTCGGAGGAGCTCGCGCTCCTCCTGCAGAGCCGCGATGGTGGCATCGGCCGACGCGAGGGCGGTCGATGCCTCCGTCGCGACGGACTCTGCCTCGTGACGTGCGCGCTCGGACTCGGCCAGCGAGATCTTCATCTCTTCGACGGTCCGTCGAAGCTCTTCTGACGCCTGATCGTCCCCTTGGCCCTTCGAGGCCATGGATGTCTTCAGATCTCCCGCCCGTTGCGCGAGCTCCTCGAACCGAGCTTCCGTGTCGCGAGCCGTCGCTTCGAGCGTCTTGAGGTCGGCAGCAGCCCGGTCGCGATCCTCGCCGACCGTTCGCAGCTGCTCTTCGAGCACCTGGATCCGATGCTCCGCTTCCTTCGAGTCACCGACGGGCGCATCCTTCAGCTTTTCGCGGAGAGCGGACAGCTCGCCCTCGGCGCGCACCGCTCGGTCCAGCAGCTCCTGTGCGCGGCGGTTCGCGTCCTGAACGGCGTCCGACAGGCCGGCCGCGTCGCCCGACCGCGATCCGGCTTCACTCGCTTTGGTGACGGGGTCCCGCAACTGGATCTCGAGCTCGCGGATGCGCTCGACGGTTTCGGTTTCCTGTTCGCGAAGCTGCGTGCGGAGCTGTGTCAGCTGTTCGTCGCGTGCTCCGATCGTGCGACGGAGTTTCTCCTCGTCCGCAGAGCTGCCGGGACGCGTGAAGCCTCCGCGGGTGCCGACCCGTCCGACTCGAAGGAGGGCGAACGAGATGCCCACGAGCAGGAGCGCGATGGCCGCGAGGCCGCCTGCGATCGACTGCACGAGGTTCCAAGGTTGCCCGGCCGCCGCGAAGATGGGGGCGAACTCGTCGACGACCTCGACGGCCGCTTCCGACTGACGACCGGTGCCGACCTGAAGAGGGGTGTAGATGTCCAGGACGCCGAGCTGGCTGGCAGGCACGATGGAGGTGGTCTTGCCCTCGCCCGATGTCGCGAGACGGATCCCACGCTCGTCGCCTCCTCGTGTGCCGGTCTCTTCTCCGGTCGAGGAGTAGACGAGGGTGCCACTCGCCGTCCAGATCCGGACGGTGGTGGTGTCCTCGTCGAGGATGCGATCTTCGACGATCTTCTGGAGGTCCGCCGACGCCTCCTCCGACATGGGTTCCCGAACGTCGGATGCATCCAGCGAAGGGACGAGATGTCTCTTGACGGAAGCGGCGGCGGCCTTGTTCGCGCCCTTCACTCCGGTCTCGACGCCCGTGGACTTCAAGAACCAAGCGCCCACGGCGATGCCCGCCGACAGCACGGCGACACCGACCCACATCATCGGTCGGCCGACGGAGAACTGCTTCTTGGACACCTTTCCTCCTCAGGGACCGGTGGAGGGACCGCCCCTTGCTCAACTCCTCTTCTTTCGGCAGGGCCGAACGCCGACCTAAGTGCGACCCCGGGGGATGCTTCGCGGCCCATCCGGGGGACGCTACGTGCTTGCGGGACAAAGCTTCCCGGGATCCGGCGGGTGGTGGCTGGCGGAGCCAGCCGCCCGATCACTCGTAGGGTTCGTCGGGAGGAGCGATCAGGGAGGCGTCGCGACTCGGAACGTTCGTCGGCCTACCGGGAGCCGACGAGTGAGGCGAACACGACCACGTTGTCCACGTGATGACCCGTCGTGGAGTCGAACAACCTCCCGCATGTGATCAGTCGAAGCGCCGGGTGGTCGGTGTTGCCGTACACGAGTTGGGAGGGGAAGCGGTCCTTCGGATAGCGACGAACGCGGGTGACCTCGAATATGGCCACCGACCCGTCCCGGCGAGCCACCTTCACCCTGTCGCCGGGGCGGAGCCGACCCAGCTCGAAGGACACGGACGCGCCCCGGGCTCCCGAAACGTGACCGAGGATGACGGCGGGCCCGAGAGATCCGGGCGTGGGCGAGAACCTGTACCAGCCCGCCTGGTCGTAGCCGGGGCCCGAGGGGACCTGGACCGTGTTGTCCGCGTTCACTCCCAGGGACAGGAGTGATGAGTGGACGCCGATCGAAGGGATGTCGATCGCCACCGGCTTCGACCTTGGCATCACGGTTTCCGCTTGATCCGAGGTCTGGCCGACGTGCCGCGGATGGAGCGGAGGCTTGAGCACGGCGGAAGAAGACGAGTGGAAGTCGAGGGGTGCGTGAATCAGTAGTTGTCCCTGAGAGAAATACCCCCGATTCCACGCTAGGATTGTGACCCTCGATCAGCGCGCCGCCCAGACCCCGCGGCCACGCAAGCACGCAGTGGGACGGAGGTCATGCCGAACGAGCAGCAGTTGTCGAGCGTGTTGAGTGAGTTCGCCCGCACGCTGGTCACGGACTTCCCCATCCAGGGCATCCTCGATCACCTCGTGCTTCGCATCGTCGACGTTCTCCCGATCACCGCGGCGGGAGTCACCCTCATCACGCCGGACACGGATCCTCGATACATCGCCGCTTCGGACGAGTCGGCGTTGCGCTTCGAGGAACTGCAGACCGAGCTCAACGAGGGGCCATGCCTCGTCGCCTACGAGACTGGCGAGTCCGTCTCAGTCGCGGACCTCCACAGTGACCCTCGGTTCCCCAACTTCACTCGACGCGCGCTCGAGGAAGGGCTGGTCGCGGTGTTCACCTTCCCGCTGCGCCATGGCGACATGCAATTGGGAGCGCTCGACCTCTACCGGGACTCCCCCGGAGCGTTGGACACCGCCACGATGGGCGCGGCCCAAACGTTGGCTGACGTCGCAGCCGCCTACCTCCTCAACGCGCAGGCGCGGGCCGACCTTCGAGAGTCCTCCGACCGGTCCCTCGAGATGGCGCTCCACGACCCGCTGACCGGTCTGCCCAACAGGACCCTTCTGATCGAACGTCTGGACCATGCGGTTCGTCGCGGACGCCGGTCGGGGAAACGAGCCGCGGTCCTCTTCGCCGATCTGGACAGGTTCAAATCGGTGAACGACCTGTACGGCCACGCCGTCGGTGACGAGCTGCTGATCGCCGTCGCCGAACGCCTGATGGTCGCCCTGCGGCCGGGCGATACGCTGGCTCGCCTGTCCGGCGACGAGTTCGTCATCCTCTGCGAGGACCTGAACGAGGCGGCAGAGGTCGACGCGATCGCGGCCCGGGTCGTCGATGCGGTCGCGGCGCCCTTCGAACTCTCGGATGGCTCCGTGACCGTGACGGCGAGCGTAGGTATCGCCTTCTCGGGTCGAGGCGATCAGCTTTCCGAGCAGCTTCTCCATGACGCGGACACGGCCATGTACCAGGCCAAACGCCAGGGGGGTGCCCGGCATCAGATCGTGGACCTGCGCGAGCTGGATCGGGCCGCCGAGCGGACGACTCTGGAACACGACCTGGGCGGCGCGTCCGAACGTGGGGAGCTACGAACCGAGTATCAGCCGATCGTCGACACGAGCGACGGGCGGATCGTCTCCGCGGAGGCCTTGCTGCGTTGGGACCATCCGTCTCACGGGCCGGTGATCCCGACGACCTTCATCCCGCTGGCCGAGCAAACAGGCCTCATCACCGCGATGGGGCGATGGGTCCTCGAGGAAGCGTGCAAGGACCGCCTTCGCTGGCGAGGGCCCGGCCAGCGCGACGACCTCATGATGTCGGTCAACGTGTCCGCCCACCAGCTCATGGCGCCCGACTTCACCGCCACGGTCGAATCGGTGCTCTCGGATACCGGCACCGACCCCACGCTGGTGACCCTGGAGATGACCGAGAGCGTCTTCGTGCAAGACACCGAGCGTGCACTCCTCGTGCTCAGCGATCTGAAGGACCTCGGCGTGAAGCTGGCGCTCGACGACTTCGGGACGGGGTACTCCTCGCTCTCGTATCTCAAGCAATTCCCGATCGACGCCGTCAAGATCGACCAAGGCTTCGTCGCCGACCTGGAGTTGGACCGGGCGAGCTATTTCATCGTCTTCGCGATCATCGAGCTCGCTCACCTCCTCGGCATGACCGTCGTCGCCGAAGGTGTCGAGACCGTCCAACAGCACCAGCGCCTCGCAACCCTGGGATGCGACTACTGCCAGGGCCACTACTTCGCTCGTGCTATGCCCGCCGATGATCTTCAGGCCCTGATGCAGGAGTCCGTCGATGGCGACACCACGCGTCTCCCTCTCCAAGTCTCTGCCGCGCGCTCCCTGCGCTCGCTGGCCTGACGCAGGACCTCGACCGGTCCGCGGTGTCGTCGTGGAGACGAGCGGACTCGAACCGCCGACCCCCTGCTTGCAAAGCAGGTGCTCTACCAGCTGAGCTACGTCCCCGGGGGGATGCAGGAAACGTGGCAAAAAGTCGCCCCGCCTCCAGCATCCTTCGGACATCGAGTCTATCGATGGCGAGGATAGGCGTGACCATGATCGCCGAGACGGTCCGAACTCCTGACGGCCTTCGAACCTGAGGCCGCTCAGGAGCGCGGAGAGGATGGCTCGACGATGAGGTCTGCGAAGGATGATGAGGTCTTCCCGAACTCCCACCAGCCCTTCAGCCACGGCTTCACGTACGCCACGTTTCGACCGTAGACGAGCGGGATGCACGCGACCTGGTCGGCCACCGCCATCCGGTCGGCTTCGTGGAACAGCTCCAGCCGTTCTCGATCGCGCCGCTCGCGCCGAGCGCGATCGATGAGCTCGTCGAACGCCGCGTTCGAGAAGCCGCCCTCGTTCGTCCTACTGTTCGATTGGAACAGCAGGCGAAGGAAGTACTCGGGATCGGCGTAGCCCGGGAACCAACCCGTGATGCGTAGCGGCGCCCCGTCGGGCCTGCCGCCGACCTGAATCGCCTCCTCCGCGCGCCACGACCAGGTTCGCACCCGCATGCCCGAGCCCAAGACGTCATGCCATCCGGCGGCCACGACCTCGAGGATCTCCGACCACACCTCCATCGCGGCGAGCTCGAGCTCCCCCGTGAAGCCGGATCGTTCCAGGTGCCGGCGTGCGAGATCGGGGTCGAAGCGGGGAGCGATGTCCGGGGTGTGACCCTGCAAAGCGGGGGGCACGACGCCTCCGGTGGCCACGACCAGGTTTGCGGGGCATGCGGCCGCGAGCGCCTCGCGATCGATCGCGTGCGCGAGGGCTCGCCGGAGCTCAAGGCTCGACAGGGCCGGGTGGGTGTGATCGAAGCGCAAGTACGCTGACCAGGCCGCGGGGCCGAGCGACACGTCGCCCGGGACGTCGCCGGGCATGAGGTCTGCCAGCTTAGGGGTATACCGAACGAGAATCAGGTCCAGGTCGTTCTCTCGGTACGGCCTCAGCGCGTCGGATATCGCAGAGCGGAGGAACCGCACCTCGCCGACATTTCCCGGGCGAGCGTGCGAGTAGTCGGCGCGTCGCTGGAGCGTCAACGTGTCCTCGGTGCGCTCGGCGATTAGGAACGGACCGCTCACGACCTGCTTGCCCGTTTCGATCCACGAATCGCCCGCCACATCGATCGCGTGGCGGGGCTGTGGCCCGCCGTCGGGGCGGTTCATCACGCTCATGAAGTACGGCGCTGGCGCAACCAGGCGGAATTCTACGGTGCGATCGTCCAGGGCGCGGACCCCGATCCGATCGACGTCGGCGTTCCGACGCAAGTAGTAGTCCTGCCCGTTCTCCAACACGAAGTAGATCGCGACGCTGGACCCAGGAGCGTCAGGATTCAGCACCCTCTTGATGCCGAACTCAACGTCGTGCGCCGTGAGCGGCTCCCCGTCCGACCAAACAGCGCCCTCACGAAGATGGAAGACGTACCGGAGGCCATCGTCGGCGATCTCCCAGCGCTCGGCCAGGCTCGGCACGATCGTTCGCTCCGGCCACTGCTCGACCAACCGGTCGAAGAGCTGCATGCAGAGCTGGATGTTCGGCCACGCGATAGCCGATCTGGGATCTGGGTCGTTGGGGAGGAAGCTCGTGGCGACGTTCATCGAGGCCGCCGGTTCGCGGCCGAAGTTGGGAGGCGGCTTCCAGAAACCGAATGCACGCTGGTAGGTTTCGTTTGCCTCCGCGAAGCGGAGAGATACGTGCAGCGCGAGGGCGAGCTTGAAGAGCACGAGCGCCACTTCTCCGTGCTCGCCGCGCCGCTCGAGGATCGGCACGAGCTCGCGATAGTGCGTGATAGCCTCGTCCAGCGCGTACTCCTGCCGCGCGAGGTCCCCCGCCCGGGTGAGGTACCGCACGGCCTTGTCCTCGTCGTCGGCGCCGAGCCAGTGGTGAGCGAGGAGGCCGGCTACCTCGTCCTCCCGGGTCGCATAACGTTCCTCCAGCCATTCCGCCGCCTTGCGGTGCAGTCGGTTCCGCTCCTCGGTCACGAGCGTCCGGTACGCGGCCTCCTGGATGAGCGCGTGGTTGAACCGATACTCCGGCTCGGGCCAGCGACGTCCTTCGCGAAGCAGATCCACGCGTTGCAGGTCCGTGAGCGCCTGCCGCACCTCGCCGTCGGCACCCATCACGGCCTCTAGCAGAGGAAACCCGAACTGGCGGCCGAGCACCGATGCGGCCATAAGGGCGTCATGGGCAGGCGGCAGCAGCCGGTCGATCCGCGCGAGGATCACCTTCTCGACGGTCGGGGGGATCTCGACGTCCACGTCGTGATCGAAGCGCCAGCCGTCATCGGATCGCACCAGCGCTCCGGCGTCCAGGAGGGAACGCACCAGCTCCTCCAGGAAGAACGGATTGCCTTCCGCGGGCTCGAGGATCCTGCCCTCCATCTCGGAGGGTATCGTGCCCGTGCCGACGAGTGCGTGCAGCAGATCGCGGCCGGAATCTCCGGAGAGCGCTTCCAGCGCGAGCTCCCGCGTGCGGTGCGGCAAGTCTCTCGCCGCGAGCTCCTTCACGCCCCAGGAGAGGTGATCGCGCTCCGGCCGGCTCGTGAGCACGAGTAGGACCGCGCAGACCTCGGTGTCGCCGAGCAACAGCTCCAGAAGCTGGAGCGAGGTCGGGTCGGCCCAATGAAGGTCCTCAAGGGCGATGGCGATGGGCCCGTCATCCGCTAGGCGGCGGACGAGCGCGCGCACCACTTCGAACGTGCGGTACTGCAGGGCCTCGGGCGAGAGCTCGGCGAGACGAGCCGCCGCCTCGGCCTCGAGCGTGAGCCCGAGAAGCGCCGCGAGATACGGCTCAATCTCCCCGGCGCGATCACCGAAAAGACGGTTCGTCTGCCGCCGCAGCGCGACTCGAACGCGGAGCTCGGGGTCGTCCACGGCCGCACCCAGCCACGACCGCAGCAGGTCGCGGAAAGGCAGGTACGGCATGGACTCGCCGTACGACACGCACCGTCCCTCGAGCCAGAGAGAGCGCCCGTGATGCGGCGTCGCCGATCCGAACGCCGACCGAAGCTCCGCGAGAAGGCGGCTCTTCCCGATGCCGGGCTCGCCGATTAGATACAAGATCCTTCCGCTGCCGGCAAGCGTCGCATCGACGGACTCGATCCCGTCCGCGAGCTCGCGCTCGCGGCCGACCATGCGCGCCTGCACGCCCTCGAGTCCTCGGCCACGGCCCGCGGCCGCCCGCGTGCCGGTCACGCGCCACGCCCGCACCGGCTGAGCCTTCCCCTTCAATTCGAGAACGAGCGGCTCGGCCCAATCGAAGACCTGCCGAGAAAGTTGCTGCGTCTCCTCGCCGGCGAGGAGGGTTCCCGGCTCCGCGCGCGACTGCAGCCGCGCGGCGGTGTTCACCGCGTCGCCGAGCGCCGCGTACTCCACTCGGCTGCCCGCGCCAATCGTGCCGGTGACGACTGGTCCGGTGTCCACGCCCACGCGGACGCCGAATCCCTCGATCCCCCAGCCGTGCTCAACTTCCTCACCGAACTCCGCCATTTCTTCGACGATCCGCAAGCCCGCCCGGATGGCGCGCTCAGGATCGTCCTCGTGCGCGACAGGAGCGCCGAACAAGGCCAGCACACCATCGCCCGCAAGGTCCTTGACGGTGCCGCCGAACGCCTCAACCGCCCCGATCACCCGAGCGATCGCGTCGGCAAGGATCAGTTTCAGCTCTTCCGGATCCAACCGCTCGCCGAGCGCCGTCGACCCGACGAGATCAGCGAAGAGTGCGGTGACGATCCGCCGTTCCTCCCGCAGCTCGCCGAGGTCCTCGGACATGGCGGCATTCTCCCAAGCAAACGGGCCTCGAGACTTCCGAAACGTTCGGACGGCGTTCAAGCCCTGGCCACCGGAGGCGAAGGGGATCGTTACGAGATCGGGGAAATCCGTTACGAGCAGAGCTTGGATAGTCGGTTCTACCAGCTCAGACGGTCTTTTCTGCAGCCCCCACGTCCCCGCGCTTGGATTCTAGCGACCCTTTCCGCACGGTCGTGATGATCGTTACGCACCGGGGTCTGAGCCTGGGGAACCGGATGAGGCTCCCGCGGCAATAGCTCGATAGAGCACGGCTGTCGTTGTACCCGTCGTTCCACCTGGGGGCAGCGGATGGTGGTGGAGAGCAGGCGCTACCTGGGCAACACGCTCAGCGCGCACGTCCACGATGCGGACCACGAGACCTCCAACTGCCGACTCGGCCAGATCGGCACCAAGCACCGGCGTTGGTACGACTCCCTCGAGGAAGCGCGGTCGGACCTGCGGTACGAGGACTGTTCGTGGTGCATGAGTCGCCCCGACGGCCGCCGATCGGTCGGGGCGGCGACGTCGGCCGGAACCGCCTGAAGGCGGTCCCGCCGGGATCAGGACCCCAACCAGGTCACCCGGATCGAGTCAGGATCGGTGGCTCCCCCAGCGCGCGCGCGAGCCTCACGACCAGGAGACGGTCGGTGCCACGCGCGTTGAACGTCATGGAGAGCGCGCGCCAGCGGCCGACCCGGTCCGCACGTCCAGCTTGTCGAATCGAAGCCGGCCTTCACCGAAGACATCCGTGATCCTGTCGAACTCCGACAGTCGCTCCAGCTCCGCGAACTCGAGCCGGACCTGGCACCGACCGTTCGGCACGGTGAACCGGTAGCCGCCCATCCCTTCACGTTGGGATAAGAAAACCCTGCCGTACGGCGTGGCACCGTTCCCGGCGGCACCCCGAAGGTTCCATCGGACCGCGAGGAAGTCAGATGCGGCCGGAGGCGACCGGTGACGTTAGGGGGAAGGGGAACCGGACGGGGATGGGGACGGCGAAGGGGACGGCGACGGGGACGGGGACATCCCCGGCCTCCATTGCAGGACCGCGTTCTGGTTGGGGGCGCGATCCAGGCAGCTCCGACGGCAGGTGCTGCCCGTGAACACCGTCTCGACCCACCACCGATAGAAGGACCGAATCTCGCCGAACGTCAGGCGGGACAACCCCACCTGGATCAACACGCTCCGGCGAGAGGGCCGGCTCACCGGAACAGTGCCGAGATAGGTGTCCGGGCCGACGTTCCGGACCCGCCAGAGCGAGCCCACGAGCGACGACCCGGTCGAGCGGACGAGAGCGTAGTGCTCAGCCGGCGCGCCCGCCGCCGTGTCGAGCATGATCATCAGGTAGCCGGTATCCCAGATCTCGCCGGTTCCCCACTGGGCGAAGGTCACGACGCGCCACTGCGGGGGTCCCGAGCGATGTGCGAAACGTACCTGGCTCACGTCGAGCTTGCCGGGGGTATCGTTCGGGTCCTGGCGGTCGGTGTGGTGAGCGCCAGCGACGGCCGCGATCAGCGCGATCGTGACGAGCGCGGCTGCGAACGGCGCGGCGACGCGCAGCAAGCGGGGTGACCTCACGCTCTGCCCCTTCCGAGCCAGGCGGTGGTCCGCCAGGCGGTAATCGCCGCCGCTGTCAACGCACCTCCGACGAGCACGGCGGGCACGACGTCGATGCCGTCCGGCAGCGTGAGCGAGGGCTCGGGAGCGGCGAGCGACCAGGCGACGCCCGCCATCGACGCGAGGAGAGCGTTCCGGGCGAGTGCGAGCCGTACGTCGATCGAGGAACGACCGAAGCAGCCGCAGTCGACGCGGACGCCGTCGCGCACGGCGAGTCGCAAGAGGGCGAGCGAGAACACGACGATCGAGGCAAGCGCGACGGCGACGGCGGCGCGGTTTCGCCCGGCCACAACGAGGATCGGGACGAGGGACTCCATCGCCGGGACGGCCCACGCCGCGAGCCGCTCAGCGTTCCGCGGGAGCGCGTGTGCGGTCAGGGCCCGGCGCCACCGAGTCCATCCGGCCAGTTTCGAGACGGCGGCCCATGCGAAGGACACCGCGAGGATCGCCGCCGCCGTCCGGCCCCATCCGCCGTTCGTGTGCGAGGCGGCGGCGGCGGCCACGAACCCCACCGTCACCAGCGCCGCGGCGTTCAGCACCGATCGGAGGCGGCCGGACATCGAGCTCAGCCGGTCCACGAGGCGGGCGCCGTCCTCGGAAGCCGTCGATCCGGCGGCCACCAGGGGCGCCAGCCCTCTCGCGAGGCCGAAAGGGGCCATCACGAACGCGCCGAGGAGTGGTCTGCCGGTCGACGCGGCGCCGACGGTGACGACGACGAGCGTGCCATGGCCGAGGAACGTGAGGAACCCGATCCCGAGGCCGGCACCGTAGAGGAACGCGGCGAGCGGGCGACCGAAATACGTGCGCCACCAATCGGGCACCTGTCGCCGAAGCTGCGGGACCGGGATCCGCGCGCCGGTGAGCTCACGAACCACGTAGATCACCGCGACCCCCGCGAGGACCACGGCGCCGGCCCGGCCCCATGGAGCGCCCAGGAGGGCGCCGGCGGCGGCGACCGCGGCCCCGAAGGCGGCCGC
>DATKDI010000070.1:0-2339 GCA_035512775.1 Actinomycetota bacterium
CCGCCCTCGCCCTCCTCGAGCTCGAGCGCGCTCTCGGAGCCGGACTCCATCCGGTCGTCGGTCCACAGCCGGATGTCACCGTGCAGCGGGAGGTTCGCGCGAGGCCCCACGATCTCCTTGGACTCCACCCCGGGGAACTCCCCGTACCGCGGCGCGTCCTCGTCCCGCAGGGCCTCGAACGAGGCGGTCGGGGGGACGGGGTCGGTCACGTACACGAGGATGAACGCCCGCGCCCGCCCGTCGGTGTTGTTCCACTCCTGATGGAACATCCCGCGGCGCCCCTCGGTCAGGCGACCGAGGTCGCCGGTGCCCATGTGGCCGGTGATGCCGTTCAGCGCGTCGTCGTGGTCTACCGTCCCCTCGAGGATGTAGAAGAGACGCTCGTTGAGCCGGTGTGGGTGGTGGCTGATGCCCTTCCGGGGATCGAAGATGCCGTCGTGGACCATGATCAGCGGGCCGACCGCCTGCACCTCGACGAACGGGCCGATCCACTCGTGGGCGATCAGGCCGGGGACGCCGAAGTCGTCCTCGTCGAGGACACGGTAGTCCTCCTCGGTCAGCACGATCGTGTCGGAGGTCTTCTGCACGACCACCACTGTACCCGGCCCCCGAGCGCGATGGCCCGGCGCTAGGCTGACGACGAGATGAGCCCACCGACCAGGATGCACGCTGCGCGGCTCCACCGCGTCCGCTCCGACGACGAGCCCGAGGTGGTCTCGATCGACGAGGTGGCCGTGCCGCCGCCGGGTCAGGGCGAGGTGCTCGTTCGGATCGCCGCGTGCGGCATCTGCGCGAGCGACCTCCACGTCGTCGACGGGACGACCCTGAGCGGGCCGACGCCCCTGATCCTCGGGCACGAGGCCGCCGGCGTGGTCGAGACGGCCGGCGAGGGGGTCACCGCCTGGTCCCCGGGCGACCGTGTGGCGCTGCTGATGGGACGGGCCTGCGGCGCATGTTCAGCCTGCGGCGCCGGCCGCGAGTCGCTCTGCGAGCGGCTGGAGATCCCGGGTATCGATCGCGACGGCGTCCAGGCTGAGTACGCGGTGGCCCGCGACCGCGACCTCGTGGCGGTCCCCGACGGGATCCCGCTCGAGCAGGCGGCGATCCTCACCGACGCGGTGGCCACGCCCTACCATGCGATTCGGCGCGCGGGCCTCGAGCCCGGGATGTCCTGCGCGATCTACGGTCTCGGCGGACTGGGGATGCACGCCGTGCTCCTGGCTCGGGCCCTCGGTGCATCGTGGATCGCCGGCGTCGACCTCGACCCGATCAACCTCGAGCGGGCGCTCGCGTGGGGAGCCGACGAGGTGATCGACGCCGGCGACGGCAAGCCTGCCCGCGAGGTCCGTGCGCGATCAGACGGCGGCGTGGACCGCGCCTTCGAGTTCGTGGGGAGCCCCGCGTCGCAGAGCCAGGCGGTGAAGTCGCTGCATCCCGGCGGCCGCGCCACGATCGTCGGGCTCACCCCGCGACCGCTCGACCTCCTGCCCGCGGCCCTCCTCGTCTCCCAGGAGCTGGAGGTGATCGGGTCGTTCGGCTCCTCGCGGTCGGACCTCGAGGAGCTGCTGTCGATGGTCGAGCGTGGCGACCTCGACCTGGGCCGGTCGATCACGCACCGCTGGACGCTCGAGGACTTCCCCGAGGGTCTTCGCGCGCTCGAGACGCGCGAGGGCCACCCGATCCGCTCGGTGGTGACCCGGGCGGAGCCCTGAGCGCCGGGCTCAGGTCACGACGAAGCCGATCCGCATCCCGAGCGCGTAGTGCGCCTCGATCTCACCGCCCTCCTCCTCGACGATGTTGCAGACGAGCACGTAGTCGCCAGCCTCGAGGTCGAAGGTCCCCGACCTCGTCTCTCCGACGGGGAACTCCTCGATCTCTCCGATCACCTCGATGCCCTCACCCTCTTCGTCGACTGCGCCGTCGGGGGTCGTCGGCAGGGCCTCCGGCGCGAGATCGGTCCGGATCACGACGAGCTCGTGCGGATCGTCGGGACCCTCGTTGGTCGCCTCGAACGTGACCGACCCTCCCGGCACCGTGTCCTGTGCCGGGAGCACGGCGAACTCCTGGAGCGTGACGGCCACCGTGGTCTCCTCACCGCCGCCGCACCCCGCGAGCCCCAGTCCGGCCATGAGCAGCACGAGCCCGAGCGTTCCGTTCCTCCTCAGCATGGCTCCTCCTTCTTCGATCGTTCCGAGGCCATCAAACTGCGAGCGCCGGCCCGTCATACAGGGTCGGAGGGCCCGCGTCGGGGGAACCGAGGGGCCCGGGTGCGCGTTGGACTCAGAGAGTGGGCTTGGTGACCATCAGGTACACGATCACGATCACCAGGACCGCCAGCA
>DATKDI010000071.1:0-48055 GCA_035512775.1 Actinomycetota bacterium
GGTCGTCTTCGCCGCCCCGGTCGGTCCGCCGGCCGCGCGCGCGCACCTCGAGCCCGAGGCGGATGAGGTGGTGCTCCTCGAGGAGCCCCTCGGCTTCCTCGCCGTGGGGGAGTGGTACCGGGACTTCGATCAGGTCTCGGACGATGAGGTCGTGGCGATGCTCGGCGAGGCGGAGCGGTGAACGTCGTCGAGGTCGTGGTGGCGGTCGTCTTCGGGTTGCTCGGGGTTCGCTCGGCGATCTATTGGCTGCGACGCCCGCTGGACTCCGATGTTCGCCGCGACCACCTGCTCTACGCGCTGTTCGTGGTGTCGCGGGTCGGCCTCTGGTTCGCTCTGATGGGTCTCTTCCTGCTCTTCGCGGGCGTCGAGACACAAGGGCATGCCTTCATCGACGATGCGGCTCGATTCAACTGGTACTACATCGTGCTCGCGGTACCGGCCGGGCTTCAGTTCATCAGTGGCTTCCTGCTGGGACGGCCTCCACCGACGCCTCCTTCGGCCGGAGATCCAGACGCTTGAGCAGCAGGGCGTTGAACGCGACGACGATGGTGGACAGGCTCATCGCGATCGCGCCGATCGCTGGGGGAAGCACGAAGCCCCAGGGAGCGAGCGCTCCCGCCGCCAGCGGGATCGCGAGCGCGTTGTAGCCCGTGGCCCACACGAGGTTCTGGATCATCTTCGAGTAGCTGGCGCGCGACAGGCGCCATACGCTCAGGATGCCGCGCGGATCGTCGCTCGCGAGCACGATGCCGGCAGACGCGATGGCAACGTCGGTGCCGGCACCGATGGCGATGCCCACATCGGCATGAGCGAGCGCAGGCGCGTCGTTCACCCCGTCACCGACCATCGCCACTCGCCGCCCTTCCTCTTGGAGCTCTGTGACGACCGCTGCCTTGTGTTCCGGCAGGACCTCGGCGCGCACCTCGTCGATGCCAAGGTCCCTGGCGACAGCTTCGGCCACCTCTCGCGCGTCACCGGTGATCATCATGACTCGGAGACCTTCCCCTCGCAGATCACGCACCGCCTGTCGAGATTCCGGACGAACCGCATCCTCGAGGGCGATCGATCCGATGGGCTTCCCGTCCCTGACGACCATGAGGACGATGGCACCGCGCTCCCGCCAGGTCGCGCCGGACTCCATGAGGCCGGCGGGCACGTCCAGATCGAGCTCGCGGAGGAGCGCCGGGCCACCGACGGCCGCCTCGGCCCCGTCCACGACCGCCCGGACGCCTCGACCTGCCATCGACCGGAATCCGAACGCCTTGGGGATCGCGAGTCCTCGACGCCGGGCCTCCTCGACGATCGCCCGGGCCAACGGATGTTCGCTCTCTGCTTCCACCGCGGCGGCGAGCGAAAGGATCGAGTCCGGATCGACGCCGTCGACGACCACATCTCTCACAGCGGGTGAGCCGGTCGTGAGGGTTCCGGTCTTGTCCATCAACACCGTATCGACCGTTCGCATCCGCTCGAGCGCGAGGCGATCCTTGATGAGGATCCCCTCCCTCGCCGACGAAGCGGTGGAGATCGCGATCACGAGCGGGATCGCGAGGCCCAGCGCGTGCGGGCAGGCGATCACGAGCACGGTGATGGTGCGCTCCATCGCTTGGTCGGGTTCACCCGCCGCGAGCCAGGCGAGCAGGGTGATCGTGGCGGATGCCAACGCCACGTAGAAGAGGAGCGCCGCCGCACGGTCGGCAAGGGCCTGGGCACGTGAACGCGACGACTGCGCCTCCTCGACGAGACGGCGGATACCGGCGAGCGTGGTTTCCTCGCCGACCGCGGTGATGCGCACACGGACCGAGGAATCGGTTGAGACCGTGCCCGCCACGACCCGGTCTCCCGCGCGCCGGGTCACCGGTCTGGATTCACCCGTGATCAAGGACTCGTCGAAGGCGGCTTCCCCCTCGAGGATCACGCCGTCGGCAGGCACGCGACCACCGGGGCGGACGAGGACGAGGTCCCCTGGGCGAAGCTCGTTGAGCGCCACGACCTCGGTGCCCCCATCGGTGACGCGCTCGGCGGTGTCGGGCAGGAGGGAGGTAAGCGCCTCGAGTGCACTGGTGGCTTGCCCCAGCGCTCGCATCTCCATCCAGTGACCGAGAAGCATCACGTCGACGAGCAGGGCGAGCTCCCACCAGAACTCGAGATCGAGCCATCCGAACGCGCTGGCGATGCTCGCGCCGAACGCGACGGTGAGCGCCAGGGCGATCAGCAGCATCATCCCCGGACGCCGGGCGCGGGCTTCTTCCACGCCGCCGGTGAGGAACGGCTGCCCCCCGTACAGGAAGACGGCGGTGCCGAGGATCGGAGCGACGAGATCTTGGCCGGCGAACTCCGGGACCCGGAATCCGAGCCACTCCTGGATCATCTCGGAGAAGGCGAGGACGGGGACGGTCAGGGCGACGCTGATCCATAGGCGGTCCCGGAACATCGCGGCGTGGCCGGCGTGACCTCCGTGGCCCGCGTGACCTCCGTGCCCCTCGTGGTCGCCGTGCCCCTCGTGGTCGCCGTGGTCGCCGTCGTCTGCGTGCTCGGTTGGGTGGTGGTGTCCCTCGTGCGTTCCGTGATCCATGCTGAGGCTCCCTCGCATACGTGCGCCCCTCCACCGTAATGCCCCTTCGGACATGAGCGCGGAAACCATCGCGTGCGCGCGGTAGCCGCGATAGGGGTAACTGGGGAAGTGCGGCCTAGCCGACGGCCTTGATGATGTCCTCCGACAATTCGGAGTACTGCTGCAGGTGCTGCACCCGCTCGACTTTCAGTCGCTCGACGACGCCTCGGTACTCCTCGATCCTGCCCGTGCGCTCGTAGAGCAGGACGGGCCGCAGGAGCTCCACGTCATCGAAGTCCGGAACAGCGGTCGCCACCTGATAACGGAAGTCCGGGTCCTCCTCGAACACGATCGTCTGCTCGGCGATCCCCTTCACGCACGCGGAGGTGTGGGGGATCTTGACCTTCTTCGAACGATCGTCCGCCTCCGTCCCCCCGACCCGACCGGTGTTCAGCAGGTACGTCTCGATGGGATGGGTCGCGAGGAGCTCGAGCAAGCGATTGCCCTGGAGTCCGTGGGGGAGCGGGAAGAACGGATTGGTGCCGGGCACCCGAAGGAACTTGCCCTCCTCGTCGGCGCCACCGGCCGAGGTGCCCGTGGTCTCGCCGAGCATGAAGTAGGCGGCCGACTGCTCCTGGGTGAGCCTGGCGACCGCGGGGATGATGTTCTCGTTCCGGTTCAGGATCAGCAGATAGTCGACGGGTCCGACGTTCCGAGCGTCCTCGAACGCCAGCAGATCCTGCATCTCGAAGACGGCCCGCCCGTTCTGCGTGTAGCTCTGCTCGAAGAAGTTCACCTTGCCGGAGTCGTCTTGATAGACGTTCTCCAGGTACGTGGTGCGCTTGGTGACCGCCCCGTAGATCGAGGGCTCGAACTCCGGATCCAGCGAGAAGGTCTTGGCGAAGCATCCGTTCTCGGTTCCGTATGCAAGGCCACCGGGCATCAGACCGACGAAGTCGTCCTGGATGGGCTTCGAGCCATTCTGCGTCGTGAACGTGGTCGTCGTCTTCCCGGTCCCGGACAGGCCGATGATCAGGCAGACTTTGTCGCCCGCGGCGGTCGGGATCACCTTGAGTCCCGCGTGGAGGGCGAGGCCGCCCTTGCCGAAGACGATGTCGTTCCACATCCGCAGGCCGCCCTTCTTCGACTCGCCGAAGTAGTCGGAGTTGAGGACGCGGGTCACGTGGTGGTCGAGATCGACGGCGATGATGCGATCGTCCGGGTATCCGGGCGCTTCGAGACCGGGCGTGTAGATGACCTGGACCTCGGGCTCCTCGTCGTCGTCGCGAGCGAAGTAGAGCTTCTGTTGCATGCCGGCGACGTTCGCGTAGCGCTTCTCCATGAGCAGGCGCGCGCGGGTGCGGAGCGTGGGGTCATTGCCGATCCAACCGTCGATCTGGATCATGTCGTTGGCGGCGATATACTCGTCCTGTCGACGTGCGACATCGTCGAACTCCGCTCGTGTCATCGTCTTCCCGCTCGAGGCACGATCGACGACGAAGGTGCTGCCGGCGCTCCTTGAGAGAACCTTGGTCTGGACGTTCACGTTTCCGAATCCGGTGATCCGGCTTCCGGACATCTCTTCGGTGAACCGGCGAAGTTCCTCCGGCGTCGGGTTGACGAACACGTCTGCCACTCGGGCCTCCTGCATCGGTGGGTGCGCGAACGCGGTGGGATGGGCGGGAGAACCCCTAGAGTCTAGCGAACGTGCACGCGGCCTCTCCGGACCGCGTGCGGGGCGCCCTCCGCCGAGACCTGGGGCCAGATGGACCTGTCGGAAGATCAACTGATCGAGGCGATCCGCCGCGTCCTCTCCGGGGCGGGGCCCGAAGTGATCGTGGGTCCCGGCGACGACGCCGCCGTCGTCCGCTCCGGAGCCGGTGAGTTGGTGTTGACCACGGACGCCTTGGTGGAGGGGGTTCATTTCCGGACGGAGCTCACGACTCCTCGCGATCTCGGCTACAAGGCGGTCGCGGTCAACGTCAGCGACGTGGCCGCCATGGCGGCGAGCCCCAGGTTCGCGCTCTGCAGCCTCACGCTCCCGCCCGCGACCGAGGCCAGCTGGGTCGTGGAGCTCGCCGGAGGGATGCGCGAGTGCTGCGACGAGTTCGCCCTGTCGCTCGTGGGCGGGAACCTCTCGCGGGGCGAGGAGCTGTCGATCGTCGTGACACTCACCGGCGAGGTGGTGCCCGGCCGGGCGGTGCGCCGGGACGGGGCACGGGCCGGCGACCGCCTGGTCGTGACCGGCTCACTCGGTGGTTCGGCGGCCGGGTTGCGCCTCGCGTCGCAGCGCTCCTGGTCGGATGCGGAGCGTGACGCGCTCAGGCGGTACATGCGGCCCATCCCACGTGTGGGCGAGGCGGGTGTCCTCGCGGGTCACGGCGTCACCTCGATGATCGACATCTCGGATGGGCTCGCTCTGGATCTCGCGAGGCTGTGCGACGCGAGCGGCGTGGGCGCCCGCGTCGAGATCGCGAGCATCCCCGTCCATCCCGCCGCGACGCCGGCCGAGGCGCTGGGTGGCGGCGAGGACTACGAGCTGCTGGCGACACTTCCGGACCTCGACGCGGTCGAGGCGGTGAGGTCAGAGCTCCGGGACGGGTTCGGGGTGTCGCTCAGCGACATCGGCGGCATCATCGATGAGGGGCTCCTCGCCGTCCACGAGGACGGGACGGAAGGGCCACTGATCGCGGAAGGAGCGATGGAAGGGTGGGATCACTTCCGGTGACACGCGCACCATCATGGTCGGGATGAGGCGGCGGGCGCTCACGATCGCCGGCTCGGACTCCGGCGGCGGCGCCGGGATCCAAGCGGACCTCAAGACGTTCAGCGCGTTGGGCGTCTACGGCATGACCGCGATCACGGCCGTCACCGTGCAGAACACCAAGGGAGTGTCCGGCTTCGAGGAGCTCTCCCCGCACCTCGTCGCCGAACAGATCCGCTCCGTGGCCGGGGACATCGGCGTGGATGCGGCGAAGACGGGCATGCTCGCCTCCGCGGGGATCGTCGAGGCGGTGGCCGAGGCGATCGAGGAGACGCGACTGCCCCATCTCGTCGTCGATCCGGTGTTCGTCTCGAAGCACGGTCATCCGCTGCTCGCGGACGATGCCGTCGGTGCGCTCCGCCGGCTGATCCTGCCGCTCGCAACGCTCGTGACGCCGAACCTTCCGGAGGCAGCCGGGTTGGCGGGCTTCGACGTGCTGGACCGCGGCGGGATGCGACGCGCGGCCGGCGCCATCCTTGATCTCGGCCCGCGGGCCGTCCTCGTGAAGGGCGGCCACCTCGAAGACGATCGAGCGAGCGATCTGTTCGTCGAGGGAGACGTCGAGGAATGGATCGACGCCGAGCGGATCGACACGCCGCACACGCATGGGACCGGATGCACGCTGTCGGCGGCGATCACCGCCCATCTTGCTCGAGGAGCGTCTCTCCTCGATTCCGTTCGCGCCGGAAAGGTGTTCGTCACGGGGGCGATCCGACACGCGCTGCCACTGGGTGAGGGGATCGGTCCGGTCGACCAGCTGTGGTCGGGTCCGAGGGGCTGAGCGAGCTACGACGTGCGCTGCGGGATCCGCGTCACTCGCCCGGCCTTGATGCAGCTCGTACAGGCGTTCACCCGACGGGGGGTGCCGTCGACGAGCGCGCGAACGCGCTGGATGTTCGGATCCCATCGACGGTTGTTCCGCTTGTGCGAGAACGTCACCGACTTTCCGAACCAGGGCTTCTTCCCACAGATGTCACAGACGGCTGCCATAGGTATGTCGAGGCTACCAGGGGGCGACTGGATGGGTGCGCGCTAAGAGGCGATCGCCTCGAGGTGGCGGTGCAGGTCGTCCTCGGGGATCGACCCCGTGTAGGCGAAGGAGAAGGTTCCGTCCGGTTCGAAGAACACGGTGACCGGCTGACCGAACTGACCGAGCGACGTCTTGATGGCATCCGACACGTCGAACACGCTCGGGAAGGTCATCCCGAACTCGTCCATGAATGCTCTCGCGTCCGCTCGTGAGTCCAGGATGTCGACGCCGAGGAACTGCACCCGTTCCCCGAACTCGTGGTGCGCTGCCACGAGGCGGGGCATCTCTTCGCGACACGGAGGACACCACGACCCCCAGAAGTTGATCACCACGGGCGTGCCCTCCAGCTGGCTCAGCAGTCGCTGGAACGCATCCGGGTCCGCCGCGGGGAGCACGTCGGCGTACGTCGGCAACAGCGGAGCCTCGGTGGCATTGTGCGCGGGGACGGTGCCGGCCGGGGGATCCTGCTTGGGCTCTCCACCGCAGGAAGCGAGGAGCGCGAGGCCCGCGATGAGGGTCAGGAGCTGTCGGGAGGTCATACGGGGATGGTAGAACCGTTCACGGAAGTGCCCTCCTCTCCCTCGGTTCTCGCGCTCGAAACTTCGGTCCTGGTCGTGGACCGGAAGCTGGCGACTCGCCGGACCGGCCTCCGAGAGAAAGGTGAGGAAGCCCACCTCGTCCTCGCCGGCATGGGGATCCGGACGGTGGGCGATCTCCTCCGCCACTACCCGCGTCGCTACATCGACCGCTCGGCCGTGGAGCGCATCGGCGACCTCCGCATCGGACAGCAGGCCACCGTGATCGCCCGCGTCCACAAGTCGACCAAGAGGCTGACCCGGCAGCGCCGGTCGATGGTGACCATCACGATCACCGACGGCACCGGCTACCTCGACCTGACGTACTTCAACCAGCCGTGGGCGGCCGGGATCTACAAGGAAGGCCTCGAGGTCGCCGTCTCGGGCACCGTCACCCGATATCGGGGCCGTCTCCAGCTCGGGAACCAAGAGGCGGAGATCCTCGGCGGCGAGGAGCGGGACCTGGTGCATACCGGACGGATCACACCGGTCCACCGCGCCTCGGAAGGTGTCACGACGCGAACGATCCGCGAGCTCGTGTTCTCCGCGCTCGAGCAGCTGCCGCCGATCGCCGACCCGATGCCCTCCGAGCTGATCGAGGCGGAACAACTGCAGGATCTCGACACGGCTCTTCGCCGCGTGCACTTCCCCGATGACGCCGATCAGCTGGCGCGAGCCGTCGAACGCCTGAAGTTCGACGAGCTGTTCACCCTCGAGCTGGGGGTCGCGTTCCGCAAGCATCGGCTCGAGTCGGAGCGGACCGGGGTCGCGCACCGAACGGAGGGCGAGCTCACCGACCGCCTGCTCGCCACCACGCCGTTCGAGCCGACGAAGGCGCAGATCCGCGCGGTGGAGGAGGTCGGTGGGGCGATGGCGGCTCCGCGACCGATGAACGTCCTCCTTCAGGGCGACGTGGGGTCGGGGAAGACCCTCGTGGCGGTGCACGCCGGTCTCGTCGCCATCCAGTCCGGGCATCAGGCCGCGATCATGGCCCCCACCGAGGTCCTGGCCGGACAGCACGCGCGTTCGGTCGCGGCGCTCCTCGCGGGCATCGGGGCGGTCGATCTTCTCGATGCTGCTCCTGCCGCCGCCAAAGCTCCCGAGGGCCAGCGCTCGCTGCTCGATCCGCTCGAGGGGCCGGGGGCCGACCCCCCAGCGGGGGCGTTGACCTACGCGCTCCTGACCTCTGCCGTCATCGGGAAAGACCGAGCGCGGATCCTCGCCGGCATCGCGGACGGAAGCGTCGATCTCGTCATCGGAACCCACGCGCTCGTGCAGGAGAGCGTCTCGTTCCACGACCTCTCGCTCGCGGTCATCGACGAGCAACATCGCTTCGGCCTCCATCAGCGGATGGCCCTCAAAGGGAAGGGAGACGGTGAGATCGACGTGTTGATCATGACCGCGACCCCGATCCCGCGGACGTTGGCGCTCACCTACTACGGTGACCTCGACGTCGTCGTGCTCGACGAGATGCCGAAAGGCCGTCAGCCGCTCGGGACGGCGGCGGCGCGCTCCGAGGAGGAGCGCGCCACCGCGTATGACCTCGTCCGGCGCGAGGTTCGCGCAGGACGGCAGGCGTTCGTGGTGTGTGCGGCGATCGACGAAGGGAACCGGACCCAGGTGCGTGCGGCGGAGGCCGAAGCCGAGCGGCTCGCCTCGGAGATCTTCCCCGATCTCCGGGTCGAGCTGCTCCACGGGCGGATGCGGTCGAAAGACAAGGAACGCGTGATGGAGGACTTCCGATCCGGCCGCGCCGACGTGCTCATCTCGACGACCGTGATCGAGGTCGGCGTCGATGTGCCGAACGCGACCGTCATGCTGATCGAGAACGCAGAGCGGTTCGGTCTCGCGCAGCTCCATCAGCTGCGCGGACGGATCGGCAGAAGCGCGCACGTGTCGTACTGCGTCCTGTTCGACGAGGCCGAGGAGACCAACCTTCAAGCCCGCGCGCGGATCGAGGCGATGGTCCGCACGACGGACGGTTTCGAGCTGGCAGACGAGGATCTGCGCCTGCGCGGCGAGGGCACGCTCTTCGACACGAAGCAGTCGGGCATGCCCGACCTGAAGCTCGCGCGGTTGTCAGAGGACCTCGACCTGGTGAAGCGGGCGAGAGCTCGGGCGTTCGCCCACATCGAGAAAGACCCGTCGCTCGAGCGCCATCCGAAGCTCCTCGACGAGCTCCGCGACCGCTTCGAGGACTCGATCGCCTGGCTCTTCAGCGCCTGACGCGTCCAGCGGTTCCCGTGCACGACCTCATCCGATTCCGGGTCTATCCTCGCGGCGATGCGGGTCATCGCCGGCAGCGCGAAGGGGACTCGGCTCGTCCGCGTACCGGCGGGGGTCCGTCCCGTGTCCGACCGGGCTCGGGAGGGGCTCTTCTCGAGCCTCGGTGAGCTCGTGAACGAGGCCCGCGTGCTGGATCTGTACGCGGGCACCGGTGCTCTGGGGATCGAGGCGTTGTCCCGAGGTGCCAAGGCAGCGGTGTTCGTGGACAAGAGCCCAGCCGCCGTGAGCGCCGTGCGGGAGAACCTCGCTCGCACGGGCCTGGACGGCCGGGCGGTCGTCGAGCGCTCAGACGTCCGTCGATTCCTCGAGCGCGCGCCCGTGGAACCCGAGTGGATCGACCTCGTGTTCCTGGACCCACCGTATGAGGGCGGTCAGGCCGAGCTGGACCCCGTCCTGGGCGTTCTCGGTGTGAAACCGCTGCTCAGAGAGGGTTTCACCGTGGTGCTCAGCCGGGGGTCGAGGAGTTCCAACCTTGTGATTCCGCTACACTGGGCCGTCGCGAGACGACTGTCCTACGGGGACAGTGTCGTCACGTTGTTCCGGTCACGAGACCTGCCAGGGGACATGGAGGTGTGATGGGCCTGACCGCCCTGTGTCCGGGGACGTTCGATCCCGTGACGAACGGTCACCTCGACATCATCGGGAGGGCATCCGAGACCTTCGAGACGGTGGTCGTCGGCGCGCTGGAGAACCCCTCCAAGCAGCCGATGTTCTCCCTCGAGGAGCGGGTGGCGATGCTGAAGGAGGCATGCTCCGGCATGCCCATCGTCACCGTGGTCACGTTCCGGGGACTGCTCGTCGACCTCGCGCGGGCCCAGGGCAACGGCGCCGTGATCGTGAAGGGTCTCCGGGCGGTCTCCGACTACGAATACGAGATCCAGATGGCGCAGATGAACCATCGTCTCGCGGGCGTCGAGACCTTGTTCATGTCGACGAGCCCGAAGTGGTCGTTCCTGTCCTCGTCGCTGGTGAAAGAGGTCGCTCAACTCGGCGGAGACGTCTCGGGACTCGTCCCCGATCACGTGAGGGTCGCGCTCGTCGACCGATTGGTCGAGCGCTGATGGACCTCGCCGCACGACTCGAGCAGCTCGAGGAGCTGATCCGCGAAGCCAAGTCGATGCCTCTGTCCTCGTCCGTGCTGGTCAATCGCGAGGAGGTCCTCGAGATGATCGCCGAGATGCAGGAGTCGCTGCCCGAGGAGATCAAGCGCGCTCGATGGATCGTGCGGGATCGGGAGGAGCTCCTCGGGAAGGCGCGCGAGGAAGGCGAGCGGATCGTCGAGCAAGCCCACGAGGAACAGCTCCGCATGGCCCGCAAGGAGGAGATCGTCGCGCGGGCGACCACGGAGGCCGACCGTGTCGTCTCCGAGGCGGAGGAGCGCGCTCGAGTCATGCGCTCCGAGGCGGAGGATTACGTGGACGCCAAGCTCGCGCAGTTCGAGATCTCGCTCCGGAAGATCCTGGAGGCCTCGCAGGCATCGACGAAGTCGCTGAACCGCACCCTCGACCAGGTGGAGGTCGGTCGCGAACGGCTTCGGGGACCGGCGACCGCCGCCGAGGCCGAGTTCGCTCGGCCCCAGGAGGAGGGGCAGCTGTTCGATGAAGAGGAGGAGCGGTGATCGGGGCCATCGACGTGCGCGATCTCGTGGGCAGATCCGGCGCCTCCAAGTCGGAGCAGGTCTCCGGCACGATCGACGACCTGGCCACGGAGCTCGCCGGTCTCAGCGAGGACACCCCCGTCACCGGAGAGCTGATCCTCGAATCGCTCGCAGAGGGCATCCTCGCCAGCGGCCGGCTCCAGGGCTCCCTGTCGCTTCGATGCGCCCGATGTTTGAAAGAGTTCGAACAGGGATTCACCGTCGAGCTCCGCGAGCTCTTCGCTCCGTTCCCGCACGAGGACTCGGACGAATACCCACTGGATCCCGAGGGATTCCTCGACCCGGAGCAGATGTTCCGCGACGCGATCGGGGTCGAGCTGCCGTTCGCACCGGTCTGCCGGCCCGATTGTCGCGGGTTGTGCGCCCGATGCGGTGGCGACCTGAACCTCGGCGAGTGCACCTGCACGGAGTCCGAGATCGATCCTCGATGGGATGGGCTCGAGGCACTCCTCGAGGAGTGGAACCAACACGAGAGCGACCAAGGGCCGGATGACGGACCCGCACACGACCCAACACGCGAGTCAAGACCGAAGGGATGACGAGATGGCGGTCCCGAAGAAGAAGCAGAGCAAGACGCGGGGGGACAAGCGCGCGGCCAACTGGAAGGCGAAGCCGCCCCCGTATTCGGAGTGTCCTCAGTGCCACCAGCCCAAGCTCCCGCACCGGGTGTGCGGCAACTGCGGCTACTACGCGGGCCGTCAGGCCGTCGAGGTCGAGTGACGGTTGTGACGCCGCCCGAGATGTCGTCGCTCCCCGCGCCGGAGGCGCTGGACGAGGCCTTGGGCATCCGATTCCGCGACGAGGAGCTGCGCGAGACCGCCCTCGTCCACCGCTCCTACGCGTTCGAGCACGGGGTGGACATCACCAACGAACGGCTCGAGTTCCTGGGTGACTCGGTTCTCGGGCTCGTCGTCACGGACATGGCGTACGAGGCGTTCCCGAGCATGCCCGAGGGTGAGCTCGCGAAGCTGCGGGCCGCGATCGTGAACGCGCAGGCGCTCGCCGAGGTGGCCCGCTCCCTCCGACTGGGGGAACTGGTCCGACTCGGCAAAGGGGAGGAGCAGAGCGGTGGCAGGGACAAAGCGAGCATCCTGGCCGATGCGCTCGAGGCCGTCTTCGGGGCGGTCTACCTCGATCTCGGACTCGATGAGACTCGCCGCCTGATCGAGCGGCTCTTCCGTCCGCTCATGGAGGCATACGCCCGCGGCGAGGGCGACCGCGACTACAAGACGATCCTGCAGGAGCTTGCCTCCCGCGAACTGCACACCATGCCGGAGTACCGCTTGGTCGAGCGGGGCCCCGATCACGAGAAGGAGTTCACGGCGACCGTGTTCCTCAGCGGCGAGGGACTGGGCGTCGGCGTCGGCAAGTCGAAGAAAGAGGCCGAACAGCGGGCCGCCCGCGAGGCGTTCGACCATATCGCGGAGCGAGTCGGAGCCTAGGGGGACGGGGTGGAGCTTCCGGAGGTCGAGGTGATGCGGCGGGACCTGGAGAAGGACGTCGTCGGTCGCCGGATCAAGACGGCCGAGGTGAAGAGCTCCCGCAACGCCATGCGCGTGATCCGCCGGCACGGGAAGCGCAAGGACTTCACGTCGCGTCTCGAGGGTCGCAAGCTGTCGAAGGTGGAGCGTCGTGGCAAGTACGTGTTGCTGCACCTGGATTCAGGGGATGCGCTCGTGACCCATTTCGGGATGAGCGGCCAGTTCCAAAGGGGTAACGGCCGGGTCGCCATCGAGCCTCACACCCACGTGGTCCTCACGTTCCAGCAGGGCGGTGACCTCCGGTTCATCGACCCGCGCACCTTCGGTGAGATGTTCGTCACCAGTGCCGACGAGCTCGGGAAGGTCAAGGAGCTCCAGCACATCGCGATCGACCCGCTCGACCAGGTCTTCACGTGGCCCACCTTCCAGTACCTGCTCGCGCAGCGTGGCGCCAAGATGAAACAGCTCCTCATGGACCAGAAGTTCATCAGCGGGCTTGGGAACATCTACTCGGACGAGGTCTTGTTCGCGGCCGGGATCCGCTACGACCGGCTGTCGGACACGCTCTCCTCCCAGGAGGTGCGCCGCCTCTACCGGGCGATCCAAGAGACGGTGCAGGACGCGATCAAGCTGCGAGGGACCACGCTGGACGACGAGGCGTACGTCGACCTCTTCGGGAAGCCGGGCGAATACCAGGGAGAGCTCAAGGTCTACGGCCGCGAGGGCGAGCCGTGTCGACGATGCCGGACGCCGATCCAGACCGTGAAGGTCTCCCAGCGCACGTCCTACTTCTGTCCGCAGTGCCAGAGCTGACCGGGCTCGGGCACCGACGGAGCCTCCTCAGATGAGCTCGGCTCCCGCCTCCCGCATCCGTTGGAGTGCGCGATCGCCGGCGCCCGTCTTCCGATCGACCGCCCGAACCCCATCGCGCAAGACCGCGACCGGGTAGCCGAGCTCACGAGCATCCGTCACCGTTTCCACCACGCAGAAGTCGGTGGCGAGCCCACAGATCACGATCCGTCGGACGCCGTGCTCCGCGAGGAGGCCGTGGAGGATCGTGGGCGCCGTACCGCCGCTGCGAGGATCGCGGACGCTGAACGCGCTGTAGCCGTCTTCCCCTTGGGTCCCCTTGCGAAGGACCGCTTCGCCGACCCGAAGATCCGGATGGAACATCGCGCCCCACGTGTCGTGTACGCAATGAACGGGCCAGAGTCCGCCGTCCTTCTCGAAATGGAACGTCGTCTCCGGATGCCAGTCCTGCGTGAAGACCACGAACGCCCCCGCTGACCCCGCGTCCGCGATCTCATCGTTCGCGACGGGGACGACGGCCTCCCCTTCGTGGACGTACAGCGAGCCTGCGGGGTCCGCGAAGTCGTTCTGCACGTCGACGACGACCAGCGCCGTCTCCCGGTCGTAGCGGCTCCCACTGTCCTGCATCGCCCGGCCAGCGTAGCGCCGAGACCGGCGGGGGGTGTGCGACCATCGATCGATGCGTCGGGTTCGGGTCCGTCTCTCCGGGCGGGTGCAGGGCGTCTTCTTCCGAGCCTCGTGCGCGGAGCGAGCCGACGATCTCGGACTGGGGGGGTGGATCCGGAACGTCCCGGGCGGGGGCGTCGAGGCCGTCTTCGAGGGGACCGAGTCCGCCGTCGCACAGATGGTGAGCTGGTGTCGTGAGGGCCCGCCGCTCGCGCGTGTGGATCGGATCGACGTCGTCGACGAGGCTCCGGCCGGAGAGGCCGGGTTCCACATCTCGTAGCGGGAAATGCGCTGTCCGTTACCCGGTCCGGAATGGGACCACTGTTAGCATCGCGTCGCATGTTCTTGCGACAGATCCAGATCCGCGGGTTCAAGTCCTTCGCGGACAAGACCGTCCTCGAGTTCATCCCCGGCGTCAGTGTGATCGTGGGCCCCAACGGATCGGGCAAGTCGAACCTGGTCGATGCGATCAGCTGGGCGCTGGGCGAGCAGGGTCCACGCGCGCTCCGAGGCGGGCAGATGGCCGACGTCATCTTCGCGGGGACGCCCAGCCGTCCCGCCCTCGGGATGGCCGAGGTCAAGCTGGTGATCGACAACGAGGCGGGTCTCATCCCGGTTCCCATGTCCGAGATCGAGGTCAGCCGCTCGATCTTCCGATCGGGGGAGAGCGAATACCGGATCAACGGCAAGCTGGTCCGGCTGCTCGACGTCCAGGAGCTCCTGTCGGAGTCGGGGATCGGACGGGCTCTGCATACCGTCATCGGGCAGGGTCAGCTCGAGGAAGTGCTCCTCTCCCGGCCCGAGGAGCGCCGGAAGTACATCGAGGAGGCGGCCGGCATCGCCAAGCACCGCCGCCGGAAAGAGCGCGCCGAGCGCAAGCTGGCCGGCCTGGACCATGATCTGCTGCGGCTCCAGGACGTGATGTCCGAGCTCAAGCGACAGCTGAAGCCACTGCGGCAACAAGCCGAGATGGCCAAGAAGCACGAGACGTTGACCGAGCAGGCCGAGGAGCTCTCACGGAAGCTCGCTGCAGCACGCCTGCGGGGCCTGCTCGCGGAGCGCGACCGGAGGAAGGGCGGCTGGGACGAGGGCGTGGGCAAGCGAGAGGAAGCCCGGGCCCGGCTGGACGCGCTCGACGCCGAAGTGCTCGCGGGTGCAGACGGTCGGGCGACCGCCGCCAGGAAGCTCGCGGAGAGCGAGCTCCGATTCCGCTCCGCGCAGGCCGACCGATCCGAGGCGGACCAGGCGTTCCGGAGCGCCCTCGATCGAGAGGCAGGAGCGCGAGAAGAGCTCGCTTCCCAGGCGGGCCGCGCGGCCCGGCTCGACGCGATCGAGGCGGAGCTCGCGCGGGTCGAGGCGGATCTGGAGCGCGCCGTGGGAGAGCTCGCCGAACGCGAGCGGGAGCTCGACGAAGCAGAGGGCGCGTTCCGAGACGCCGATCAGCATCGGCGTGAGGTGGACGAGCTCCGTCGGCGAGCCGGGGAGGAGGCAGCGGGGCGGCGTGTGGAGATGGAAGCGCTGGAGCGAGCGATCTCCTCCGGCGAACGGGAGCACGACCGGCTCGAAGCGGAGTTGCGCGTGGCACGCGAGCGAACCACAGGCCTCCACGCGGAGCGAGAGGAGCTCGAGGCAGACATCGAGCGCCTCGACGGCCAGACCTCGCCGCTCGCGGAACGTCGTACGCAGCTGGAAGCCGAGCGGCGCCAGGCGACCGAGAAGGTCGAGGAACTCGAAGACATCGAGCGACGTCAGCAGGCGCGCCTCGAGCTCTTGGAGGCGCGTCGACGTGACATCGAGGAGACGGCCGGGTCGCGCTTCCTGAAGACCCATCGGAACCGAGCGGCGGGTGCCCTGAAGGATCTCGTGCGGGCTTCGGAGGGCCTCGAGCGAGCCCTCGTTTCGGCTCTCGGTCCGCTGGCCGATGCAGTGGTGTACGAAGACCGGGACGAGGCGATCGCCGCCGCCCCGGACGGTGACGGCGCGATCCTCGCCATCGCGGCCGGCGGACCGGTCACCCAGGGCCTGTCGGGTGAACGTCCATTGCTCTCGGCGGTGGATGCGGATCCGGCTGCCCGAGGGATCGTGAGTACGGTCCTGCGCGATGTCTACCTGGCCGGCTCGATCGAGGAAGCAGCCGAGAAGCAGGCCGCGCACCCGGGTGCCTCATTCGTCACTCCGGACGGCTCCCTCGTCGGACCCGCGGTGATCCACACGCCGAAGGAGATCGACACCCGCGCGCGCGAGATCCGGGCGGAGCTCCAGGTCCTGGCCCACGATCTGGCGGGGACCCGCAACAGGTTGAAGCCGCAGCGCCAGCGACTCGGAGAGGCGGGGGAAGAGATCGAGTTCCTGAACCAGCAGATCGAGGCCGCCGACGCCGACATCACGACCGCCGCGGAGCGCCTCGCCACCCTCGGGCACGACCTCACGGCCATCGGCAAGGAGGCGCAGCTGCTCTCGGAGCGGCTCGGGACCGTTCGCGAGACCCAGACCGCCGCTCGCGACCGGCTCGCAGAGCTGGGACCCGCCGGACCGGAAGACATCCCCGAGCTCCCACCCCTGCCACAGCCTCCGGTCCAGGCACGAGTGGCGGTCGAGACGCTCCGACGCGATCGCGCGTCCCTGGACGCGCGACGCGCGAGGTTGCGGGCCGAGCGGGACGAGGCGTCGGCGCACGATCCGCAACAGCTTCGGGCCGAGCTCGAAGAAGCGGAGGCGGCGCGGGCGGCGGCCGAACAGGCCGCCACCCGCGCCGACGAAGGAGCGACCGCCGCCGCGGACGAGCGGGACGCGACGGCCGCGGCAGAGCGTGCGGCGGCGACCCGCGAAGCCGAGATCAACAAGTCGTGGCGCGACGCGTCGACCGAGCTGGACAGGTTGCGCGAGACCTACGAGGAAGACGATCGGCTCCGCGGGGACATCGAACGGAGGGTCCGGGATGCCGAACGCCTGCTGCGCGAGGGCTACGGACTCGAGCCGGAGTCGGCGCTCGCCATGCTCACGGCCGAAGACTCGGTCCAGTCGCTGGAGAAGGCGAGCGAGCTCGTCCAGCGGCGACTCGGTCTCCTCGGCCGGGTCAACCTGCTCGCGACCGGGGAGTTCGAGGTCGTCCAGGAACGACATGACTTCATGCAGCGGGAACTGGACGACATCAGGAAGGCCCGCCGGGATCTCCTCGAGCTGGTGGCGCAGGTGGATCACGAGATCCAGGAGACGTTCGACTCCGCGTTCCGCGACGTCGCGATGCAGTTCGAGCGACTGGTGAAGGAGCTGTTCCCCGGCGGTGAGGGGCGGCTGGTGCTGACGGATCCGGCCAACCCGCTCGAGGCAGGGATCGAGATCGAGGCGAGTCCCGGCCGCAAGCGCGTAAAGCGGATCTCGCTGCTCTCGGGCGGCGAACGATCCCTCGCGGCACTCGCGTTCCTCTTCGCGATCTTCACGGCGCGCCCGTCTCCGTTCTATCTCATGGATGAGGTGGAGCCGGCGCTCGACGATCTCAATCTCCACCGGTTCCTGCGGTTGGTGGCGGGGTTCGCACGCGACGCGCAGGTCATGATCGTCACGCACCAGAAGCGGACGATGGAGATCGCGTCGATGATGTACGGGGTCTCGCTCAACAAGGACGGCACCACGAAGATCCTCTGCCAACGGCTCGAGCACCCCGACGACCTCGCCCCCGACATCTCTGAGGGTGAAGCGGCCCCGGAACGGGTGGACGTGCCGGAGACCGAGCCTGTGGGCTAGCGTCCAGGCGTGGAGATCGTCGTCGCCGTCCTGTTCGTCTGCGTCGCCCTCGGATTCATCTTCTTCCGCCTCACGGCCGCTCGGAAGGAAGCGGAGAGGCTCCAGGGTGGGCCGGAGTCCGAGGTCTCCACCTCGGCGGTCGAAGCGCCCATGCCCGAGCGGCGCGAGCGGCTCGGGGCCCGTGTCCGGTCCCTGTTGTCCAGGGACGCCGGCGAGGATGGGTGGCGCGCGCTCCACGACATCCTGCTGAAGGCCGATGTCGGCCCTACGGCGGCTTCGGAACTTGTCGAGCGAGTCCGCGCCCGCTGGTCGCGTGACGCCGATGCCGAAGCGATCCTCCGCGAGGAGATGGTCGCGATCTTGGGTCCGGACTCGCGCCTTTCGCTCCCGGACGAGGGCCTGGGGGTGATCATGGTGGTTGGGGTCAACGGCTCGGGGAAGACGACCACCATCGGGAAGCTCGCTCGCCGGCTCGTCGGCGAGGGACACACCGTGAGCCTTGCCGGCGCCGACACGTTCCGTGCCGCCGCCGGCGAGCAGCTCGACGTCTGGGCGGTGCGCGCCGGCGCCCATCTCGTCTCCCAGGAGCGAGGTGCCGATCCGGGCGCGGTGGTGTTCGACGCCGTCACGTCTGCCATCGCACGAGATGCCGACATCCTCATCGTGGACACGGCCGGGCGCCTCCACACCAAGACCCCGCTGATGGACGAACTCCGGAAGATCGGCCGGGTCGTCGAGAAGGCGGGCGCCTCGGTCGCCGAGACCCTGCTCGTGCTCGACGCGACGACCGGCCAGAATGGGATCGCCCAAGCCAGGGCCTTCACCGAAGCAGTGGACGTGTCGGGGATCGTGTTGACGAAGCTGGACGGCACCGCGAAGGGCGGCGTCGTGCTGGCGGTCCGCGAGGAGCTGGGCGTTCCCGTGCGGCTCGTCGGCACGGGCGAAGGGCTCGACGATCTCCAGCCGTTCAGGGCCGGCGTGTTCGCAGATCGGATCCTCGCGTCGTGAGCGCGCGGATCCTGATCGTCGAGGATCATCCGACGATGCGAGAGGCGATGCGTCTCGTGCTCGAAGGTGAGGGCTTCGACATCGATGAGGCCTCCGATGGCGATCAAGCGCTCGCCGCCGTGCAGGCGGAACCGCCCGACCTCGTGCTGCTCGACATGAGCATCCCGGGGATCTCGGGACCCGACGTGCTCGCCGCGATGAAGAGAGACCCCGGCAACTCGAAGGTGCGCGTCATCGTCGTGACCGCCACGGGGGAGGAAGGCAGGGCCGCCGCGATGGCGGGCGGTGCCGATCACTACTTCACCAAGCCGTTCAGCCCCATCGCGCTCCTCCAAGCCGTCGAGGAGGTTCTCGGACCCGAGGACGCGGCACCGTCCGAGTAGGATTCCTCACTTCGCCGGGGCCGTGGGCCGGGCACCGGCGCGCACGAGGGCCCCCGACGGAAGATCACACGATGTTCGACACCCTGACCGACAAGCTCGACGGCACGTTCAAGAAGCTCCGGTCTCGGGGCAAGCTCCATCCCAAGCAGGTCGACAACGCCCTCGCAGACATGAGGACGGCGCTCCTGGAGGCCGACGTGGCTGTGGAGGTCGCCGACGCATTCCTCGGACGCGTGCGCGCCCGCGCCCTCTCCGAGGAGGTGATGAAGAGCCTCACGCCCGCGCAACAGGTGGTCAAGATCGTCCGCGACGAGCTCCAGGAGACGCTCGGCGGGGAGTATCAGAAGTTCGTCTTGCCGTCGGGGCGCATCGCCGTCGTGATGATGGCGGGGGTGCAGGGATCGGGGAAGACGACCGCCTGCGCGAAGCTCGCGCTTCGGCTGAAGAAGGACGGCCGGCGACCCCTCCTCGTGGCCGCCGACCTGGAGCGTCCCGCCGCGGTGGAGCAGCTGTCCACCCTGGGCGACGAGGTGGGCGTCCCCGTGGTCTCCGAGGGCCGCGACCCCGTGAAGGTCGCGAAGAGCGGGCTGAAGGAAGCGGAGCGGAGGGGGTGCGACGTCGTGATCGTCGACACCACGGGGCGCCTCCACGTCGACGCCGAGATGATGAAACAGGCTCGTCGCATCCGCGACGTCGTGAAGCCCGATCACGTCCTCATGGCATGTGACGCGATGACGGGACAGGACGCCGTCGTACAGGCCCGCGCGTTCCTGAACGAGGTCGACACGACCGGGTTCATCCTCACGAAGCTCGACGGAGACGCGCGAGGTGGCGCGGCCCTCTCGATCACGGCCGTGACGGGCCGCCCGGTCTTCTTCGCCGGCGTGGGGGAGAAGCCCGAGGATCTCGAGGAGTTCCATCCCGACCGACTGGCCGGCCGGATCATGGGGATGGGAGACGTGTTGAGCCTCATCGACAAGGCCGGCGAGAAGCTGGATGCCGACGAGGCGAAGGCCTCTGCCGAGAAGCTCCTTCAGGGCGCCTTCACCCTCGAGGACTTCCTCGCGCAGCTGCGACAGATGCGTCAGCTGGGCCCGATCCAGGATCTGCTGAAGATGCTCCCGGGGATGCCGGGAGGGAAGAACGCGTTCAAGGAGATCGCCGACCAGGTGGATGAGGGGAAGCTCCGTCAGGCCGAGGCCCTCATCCTGTCCATGACGCCGGACGAGCGGCGGAATCCCGGTATCATCTCCGGGTCTCGCCGCCTGCGGATCGCCCGCGGGGCGGGCTCCACCACCTCCGACGTCAATACGCTCCTCAAGGACTTCGAGGGCGCGAGGAAGATGATGCGGACGATGATGGGCGGCGGGAAGGGCCTTCCGGGCATGCTTTCGATGCCGCCGAAGACGTCGAGAGGGCCGAAGCGCTAGCGAGAGGACACGCGGAGATGACGACGAGGATCCGGCTGCGGAGGATGGGCTCGAACAAGCGCCCGTTCTTCCGCGTCGTGGTGGCCGACCAGCGGAGCCCCCGCGACGGCCGCTTCATCGAGAACATCGGCAAGTACCACCCGCTCGACGATCCGAGCGTGATCGAGATCGATCAGGAGCGCGCGCTGCACTGGCTTCGCGTCGGGGCGCAGCCGTCGAACCAGGTCCGCAACCTGATGAATAAGATCGGGATCTGGGACGAGTTCGTGAAGGAGCGCCCATCGGCCGCGCTCGAACCCGCCAAAGAGCGACCGGAGAAGCCGAAGCTCTCCAAGAAGTCGAAGCAGAAGGCTGAGGCTGCAGCCGCCGAACCCGTCAGAACGCCCGTCGAGGCAGCGCCCGCCGAGCCCCAACCCGAGCCCGAGCCGGAGGTCGCGGAGGCGAGCGCCGCCGAGGCGGTGGAGGCGGTCGACGAAGCGCCCGCCGCCGTCGAGGAGGCTGCCTCCGCGCCTGAGGAGACCGTCGCCGTAGAGGAAGCGCCGGCCACCGAGGACGCGCCTGCCACCGAGGACTCGGCCACAGAGGAAGCACCCACCGAGGACTCGTGAAAGACCTCGTCGAGTTCCTCGTGCAGGAGTTGGTCGACGAGCCCGACGCGGTTTCCATCGAGGAGACATCCGACGAGCGCGGGCCGCGCTATCGCGTCCGGGTCGCTCCCGAGGACATGGGCAAGGTCATCGGTCGAGGCGGCCGGACCGCCAAGGCGATCCGAACGGTGGTCCGTGCGGCCGCCCAGCGTCAGGGACACGGCGCCATGGTGGACATCGAAGACTGAGGTGGACGAGCCGACCGTCGTCGTCGGCGTCGTGACCGGCGTCCACGGTCTCGGCGGTGACGTCTCCGTCCAGAATCGCTCCGACAACCCCGATCGATGGTCCGCCGGCGGCATCGTCATGCGTGAGGACGGTGCCGCCCTGACCATCGGATCGAGCCGACGACACGGCCGGAAGCTGCTCGTGAGATTCGACGGCATCGCCGATCGGAGCGCCGCCGAGGGGCTCCGCGGCGCCATCCTCGTCGTGCCCGAGTCCTGGCTCCCAGAGCTCGCAGAGGGGGAATGGTGGGCGCATCAGCTCGAGGGGTGCGAGGTGCGGACCGCATCGGGTCGCGTCCTCGGCATCGTGAAGGAGGTGATCCCCAACCCTGCGAACGACCTCTGGGTCGCGGTGGACGATGAGGGGATCGAAACGCTCGTGCCGGCACTCGCCGACCTTCTGATCGACGTGGATGTCGAGGCCCGAACGATCCTGGTGCGCGACGTGCCCGGGCTCACGGCGTCCGAGGAACCCCCGAAGGAGACAGAGGGCTAGAGATCGGCGATCTTCGCCAGCCCCGCGACCTTCTTCAGCACGTAGCGATGTCCTTCGCGTTCCACGATCCCTCGACGCTGCCACTCGGTGAGGATGCGGGTCACGTTCTCACGGCTTCCGCCGCAGAGGCTCGCGAGATCGGCGTGGGTCACGGCGGGCACGAGGACGCCGTCCTTCGGAAGGTCATCCAGGGTGGGGGTCACGAGCTGGAGGAGCCGCTTCGCGAGGCGGCCCTTCAGGTCCAGGTGCAAGAGATCGTCGGTGAAGGATTGATGCTCCCGGACCTGGCGCGCGAGCGCCTGGAGGAAGCCGCGGGATGCGGCCGGCTCCGCGGTCACGAAGTCGAGGAACGTGTCCGGTCCCGTCGACCACACGTCCGAGTCGTCCAGCGTGAGCACGCTCGCGGTCCTAGGCATCTTCCCCAGGGCCGACAGTTCGCCGACGAAGCCCGGGCTGTCGAGCGTCGCATGCAGCACGCGGTTCCCGTTGGCCGTCTCGGAGCTGATCTCGACCCGGCCGGAGACGAGGAAGAACACGTCTCCGTCGGGGTCCCCCTGGTGGCAGAGGTAGGTGCCACGGCGGAACCGATGCACGGCCCCCTGAGAGGAGAAGCGGTCGAGCGCCTTGCCCGGGACCTCCTCGAGGAACGGCGCGCTCGCCATCACCTTGCCCACCTGAAGGTCGTCGGAGCGTCGCATGACCCAGGAGCCTAGCCCGGCAGCTGGAGCCAGACCACTCCGAACGCGAAGAGCGGGGGCCGAAGCCCCCGCCCTGTGCGCAGATATGTGGATATCAGATCTTCTTCGTGGTCCTCTTCGTGGTCCGCTTGGTCGTCCGCTTCAGCGAGACGCGAGCAGCGGCGCGATCGCTCGTCTGCTTGTCCTTCGAAGCCGCTGCCTTGGGGGTGATCTTCTTGTCCGCCATCCCGTGGTCCTCCTCCTGTGCCCGTGGGCCCCGGATGGGCCCCTTCTTCGACTCGCGAAGCATGTCACGCCGGTCACCGGGGAACGGTGAGCGCAGTCACTTCTCTCGCGTGACGTTCGTCACGCTCCAAGATGTGACGCCCATCAGACCGGGGTTGTGACGTACGTCACATCCGTTCCGCCGCGAAGGTGCGGACTCAGGCATCGAGCTCGGGCAGGTCCACCGGGTCCGGCCGGGGGGTGCAGACCTTGCACCAGAGCGCGTCCTCGACGACGAGGGCTCGGGTGACGTCCTTCCCACGGAAGAGTTCGAGCACGAAGGGCTGGGTCTCTGCGTGGTCCTCGCACACCCCGCGTCCGCAGAAGCGACAGACCCCCACGGCGTTCCTGCGGCAGTGCCAGCAATCCACGCGATCCCTCCTCAGTGCTGCCAGATGCGGTCGGCGGCGGGGCGGAGACTACCGCGCCGGAACGCGTCGGCGACGACGAGCTCGAACCCGTCGCGATCCAATGCGAACAGGCGCATCGGGGTCGACGCCATCACCGTGGCGGTTCTGGGGACGTTTCGGAGCAGGGCCACCTCGCCGAAGTAATCTCCCCTGCCGATCGACCCCACGCTTTTCCCATCGCGGACGACCTCGGCTCGTCCCGAAGCGACCAGGAAGAATCGATCGCCGGGCTCTCCCTGGGTCACCGGTGCATCGCCGGGACCGACCGTGACCCAACCGCCGTGCTCGAGGATGACGGTGAGCTGCTCCGAGTCGAGTTTGCGGAAAACAGGGAGTTCCCGCAGTTCGGCGAGCGCCTGCATCGTGTGGCCGAAGTCGGGGGCGCGCATATCCTCGGCGAGGAGCCGATCGAACGTCCCCTTGTCCACCTCGAAGAGCTCGACTTCATCCAGCGCGCGGACGGTCGCCTGGCGCCGATGGGCCCCGAGGAGCCCCATCTCGCCGAACGACTCGCCTCTCGTCATCGTCCGGATCACGCGGGTGTCGCCCGTCTCCGGGTCCTCGTCCTCGATATTCACGGTCCCCGTCCGGACGACATAGAACGCGTCCGGACGGTCGCCTTGGCGGAACACGGGCTCGCCTGCCCGGAGGATCCGGAGGTGCACACGTCCCGCGAGATCCGACAGGACGTCCTCGGGCAGGTCGTCGAATGCCGGGAGCTCGTCGATCAGCTCTGCAGCCTCGACCCGCCAGGTGGTCTCGAGGCGGAACCGGATCGCTCTGACCAGGCCTCCGACCCGACGCAGCAGGACCCGCATCAGGTTGAGCAGACCGCGGAGGACGGGTCCGGTGAGGAAGACCGCCAGCAGGACGAGGAGGATCTTCGAGCCGATGCGGCCCCGCCAGAGGCTGAGGATCAGCTCACCGAAGATCACCTCCCAGAAGATGTAGGCCGTGATGAAGGAGAAGATCGTGAACGCGATCCCTACGATCGCATACCCGCCGAGACCCCACTCCTGCGGCGTGAGTCGCTCACGCTCCCGGAACTTGTGCCAGAGGTCGTGCTGCACGAACTGGAGTGAACGCGGCCGGAGGTCGGGGACTTGGATCAGGTCCGAGAGGATCCAGTACCCGTCGAGCTCCAGCAAGGGGATCAGGTTCAGGAAGATCACCACGTAGTTGAGGAGCGCGAACTTGTAGAGCAGGTCTGCCAGGGGACCGCCCGGGAAGAAGAAGACGGCGAGGCCGGCAACGCCCGCGATCACGAGCTCGGTGAACGGGCCCGCTGAAGACTGCAGGATCCGCTGCCGACGGTCGAGCATCAGGCTGTCCGTCGCCTCCACGAAGAACGCCGGCGCTCCGAAATAGATCATGAAGCCGGCGCTCTTCACCTTCCGGTCGTAGCGCGAGATCACGACGGCGTGCCCGAGTTCATGCATGAACGTCAGGAAGAACGCGAGGGCGAGCAGGATCGCCGATTCGACGGCCGCGTTCTGCTCCCCGAGCCTGAACTCCCTCGCGATGGCGACGTCCAGGAACGCGATCAGTCCGGCGATCGCGACCACCCCCGAGATGAGGGCGATGGGCCACCAGAAGAACGGACGAAGCACGTAGCGGTAGGAGAAGCGGACCAGGCGGTCGGCGCCTTTCCAGTCGATCGAGAGGGTCTTGCCGAAGCGCTTCAGCTTCTTGCGACCCGGAGACGACGGATCTAGCCGGTCGGCGATCAGCTCGTTGGTGGGGATCGGGGCCGGAACGAGGAACCCTCCGGAATACAAAGCGAGGACCAGGTCGGTGACGGGTTCGGCGTCGAGACCTCCGCCCTCCTCCATCCGTTCCACCACGAGCTCGCCGACCGTCTTCGAGCCGTCCATCTTCGGCAGGAGCTCCGCCTCCCACACTTCTAGGCGGTAATGGAGCTCGCGGTCGTCCCGAGCGAGCATCGCGTAGTCGTTACCCCATCGGAGCCGGAAGATCTTCACCTCGCACCCATCCCGCATCCGAGGGCGTTGATCGGCGATCTCCAAGGAATCGGCGAGACGGACATAGAGGTCGGTCTGTACCGGCGGATGCTCGGCGAGCGCGCGCTCGAGGGCGGGCGCGAGGATCGGGGCGGCCGGGTCCGCGAGCCGGGCGGTCACGAGCCCGCGCAGATCGATCGATCGCGTGGCTCGGATCCGCCGCTGACGCACCGAGTCCAACGCGATCACGAGCGCGATGAACACGAGCACCGCGAGGACGATCGGCGTCATCGGTTCCCTTCTCCGGCCCGGCGGCCGTCGGCGGCATCGTGACTCGACACGCCGCGAGACGCAACGTTGCTAGCCTCGCTTCGTGCGGATCGACGTGTTCACGATCTTCCCTGCGATCCTCGAGTCACCCCTGCGAGAGAGTCTCCTAGGGAGGGCGATCGAACGAGGGCTCCTGGACGTCCGCGTGCACGATCTTCGCGGATGGTCGGACGACCGTCATCGCACGGTCGACGACGCGTCCTTCGGCGGCGGGCCGGGGATGGTGATGAAGCCCGAGCCGATCTTCGCCGCGGTCGAGTCCCTCGACCCCGATCGGGGTCGCGTGTTGCTGTTGTCGCCTGCCGGTCGGCGACTCGACCAGGGATATGTGCGCGAACTCGCCCGCGAAGAGCACCTGACGCTGCTCTGCGGCCGGTACGAGGGCGTGGACGAACGCGTGGTCGAGAACCTGCCAGCGGAAGAGGTGTCGATCGGGGATTACGTGCTCGCGGGTGGCGAGGTGCCGGCTCTGGTGGTGATCGAAGCGGTCACTCGGCTCGTTCCCGGCGTGATCGGGAAGGGGGAGTCGCACGAGCGAGACTCCTTCGCCGATCCCGACCTCCTGGATCATCCCCATTACACGCGGCCCGCGGAGTTCCGTGGGATGGCCGTACCGGAGGTCCTGCTCTCGGGCGATCACGCGGCGATCGAGCGGTGGCGTCAGGACGCCGCCCGCGAGAAGACTCGCCGGAACCGACCCGATCTCGCCCGCTAGCAGCCGGGGAGGGACAACGGATCCAGGCGCTCGAGGGCCACATCCCGCGCGAAGTTGAACGAAGCCCATCCGAAGCGGTCGACGCCCCGGCGGAGCTCCGCACGCAGGCACGAGAGATCCCGTTCGATCTGCGGACGGAGGGACGGATCCAGGTCGGGGAGCGTGGCTGCGATCGCCGGGGCCGCGTCCGCGGAGAGCGAAGCCAGCTCCGTTGCATCAAGTTCGTAGCCACGCTCGACGCGGGCGATGTTGCGCTCCGCGATGAAGGCCTCGGGGTCGAGGAGGTTCAGACCCAAGAGCGTCAGGACCCCGAGGCCGAGCGCGGCCGTCGAGAGCCAGGCGGTTCGGCCCGAAAGGACGGCGACGAGCCCGCACACGAGCAACGCGGCGGTGAGCAGGATCGCCGCATGCGGGATCAGTCGTGGCCACGTGTAGCCGAACTCGGTTTCGTAGAGCACGAGGCGCTGGAACGCACTCGCCAGGACCACGAGTGAGAGGCACACCAACAGCGAGGCGAGGACGAGGAACCACGTGCGCTGAGGACCGGCCGTGGGACGTCCGCCGATCCAGGCCGCGGCGATCACGAGACCGGTCAGCGTCGCGGCGACGAGCATCTGCCAGAAGCCCGAGCGGGCGTACTCGGCGAACGTGAGACCCGTCTCCAGGACGTGGGTTCGTCCTCCGAAGAACGCGACGAGCTGCACGCCGACGAACAGCGCGAAGATCACGTCGACGGTGACCAAGAGCGAGACCCAGTCGCTCGGTCTGAGTCCGCCTCCCTCGATTGGCTTCGCGGCCCACGCGAGCCGGGTCGGAACCGTCGAACGCACGGCGAGGGTCACGAACGCACCGCCGGCCGCCGCGACGACGATGGCGTGCCGGGGCAGATCGCCGAGCCGCACCTGCTCGAACGGAGCTCCGAGGAGTTCCGCGAAGACCGCATCGGCGGAGCCGAGCAGCGGGGCGAAGGCGAGTCCGGCGGGGAGCGCGATCAGCAGGGCGCGCGCGAAGACGAGGGTGCGACGCCGACCGCGGAGGAGGCCGGCGAACGGCCGGAGCATCACCGCCGCGGCCGCCGGGATCGAAGCCGTCAATGCCACAGCGCGGGCCGCGTACGCACGCATGCCCGCGCGAAAAGGATCGCCCTCCCGGGCGAAGCCGCCCGCGAGGGCGAACAACCCCGAGGCCGTCAGCACGTCCAGGCCGACGAGCACTGGGCTGTCGCGGATCACGACGAACGACACGAGGAGAACGCCGGCGGCCAGGAACGCGAGCGACTGCGCTCGCGGCCTGGCGGTCATGATCAGTCCGAGTGCCGCCATCGCGGCCGCGAGGAGGATGCCGAGTCCGGGTGGACCCTCGATCCAAAGATCCACCATGAGCCCGAAGACGATCGCCCAGCCGAGGACGGTCGCGGGGCGAAGGATCGCCGGATCGGTGCTCGTCTGACTGCCTATCTCTGGGCTCATCGAGCCATCCTTCGTCCGTGACCCGTCCTGCTCAACCGGTCGCCGACGAACACCATCTCGCCGCGATACGGTCGTCTCTTCCTCGCAACGGACACCACGGCCTCGGCACACGTCCCGCGGGCCGAGCGCGGAGAGCCCGCTGGTATCCTTGCTCGCCGCCATGAACACCACTGATCTCGTCGAGAAGTCCTACCTGCGCAAGGGTCTTCCTGGATTCCGGCCGGGTGACACCGTCAAGGTGCACGCCCGGGTCGTGGAAGGGAACAGGGAGCGCGTGCAGGTGTTCCAGGGCGTCGTGATCCGGCGCTCGGGCGGGGGACTCCGCGAGACGTTCACGGTCCGCAAGATCTCGTTCGGTGTCGGCGTCGAGCGCACGTTCCCCTTGCACTCCCCGTCGATCGCCAAACTCGAGGTCATCCAGCGCGGTCACGTCCGAAGGGCGAAGCTCTACTACCTCCGGGACCTCAGAGGGAAGAAGGCTCGCATCAAGGAGCGCCGGATCGACGAGGCGAAGCTCGCTGCGATGGAGGCCATGGCCGCCGAGGACGAGGCGATAGAGGATCCCGTCGACGCCGGTTCCATGGAAGCGATCGAAGAGGCCGAGACCGCCGCCGAGCTCGAGCCGGACGCCGATGGGGAAGGTGCCGACGGCGAGTCGGCCACGGAGCCCGTCGATGTCGAGGTGGCCGAGGAGGCCGGGCCGGACACATCCGCCGACGAGGCGGAGGAGCGAGCCGAGGCCTGAGTGGCCGACACACCGGACCCGGCCGAGGCGGCCGGCCCGGCGCCACCCCGCACGCATCTCTCTGACACCGACCCCGGCCCGCCCGAAGGGCGCTGGGCCGGCCGTCACGATGCGACCGACTCCCGCACCAGACGAGACCGCCCCGAGCCGCAGGGTGTCGGTGGCGCCCTTCGGGAGCTCGTGCCGCTCGTCCTGGCGGCTCTCGTGCTGGCGATCCTCATCAAGAGTTTCCTGATCCAGGCGTTCTTCATCCCGTCCGTGTCGATGGAGCCGACCCTCGAGCCGGGCGATCGGATACTCGTCTGCAGGATCTGCAACGTGTTCTCCGACGTCACGTACGGAGACGTCATCGTGTTCTCGGATCCTCATCCCGCGCCGCACGAGAACCGGGGGGTCGTGGGGGGTTTCCTGCACTGGCTGGGCGAGGGGATCGGCGTGGCTCGTCCCGAGGACGACGACTTCATCAAGCGCGTGGTGGCCATGGAGGGGGACACGTGGGAGATGCGTCGGGGCGTCGTGTTCGTGAACGGCGCCCAGGTCCGCGAACCGTATGTGGCTGCCGAGCAGGATTCCCGTGACTTCGGCCCCGAGACGGTTCCGGATGGCATGCTCTTCGTATTGGGCGACAACCGGCTGCACTCGGGGGACTCCAGGTTCCCGCCTCCCGGCGGGCTCGGCTACATCCCGGAGGAGAAGGTGATCGGGGAGGCATTCGTGATCGCGTGGCCCTTCGGGAGATCCGGAGGGATCGACTGACCGGCGACCTCGTCCGATACGAGCGAGCCCTGCGTGAGCAGGGATTCACCCGCGTCGCCGGTGCCGACGAAGCTGGCCGCGGCGCCTTGGCCGGACCCTTGGTGGCGGCGGCCGTGGTGCTCCCCGAGGGCTTCGATCCCGAAGGGATCGACGACTCGAAGCTCCTGACCCGGAACCAGCGGGAGGCCGCGTACGCTCGCATCGTCGCGGCGGCATCGTTCGCCGTGGCGAAGGCCGAGCCTGCCGCGATCGACCATCGGGGCCTCCATCGTTCCAACCTCGCGTTGCTTCGTCGATGCGTTCGGGCGCTCGATCCGGAGCCCGAGTACGCGCTCACCGACGGCTTCCCGGTGTCACGCATGCCGTGTCCGTCGCTCGCGATCAAGAAAGGCGACGCGGTAGCGATATCGGTCGCCGCCGCTTCGATCGTCGCGAAGGTCACGAGGGATCGGATCATGGTCCGGATGCACCGTCGCTACCCGGCGTTCGGCTTCGATCACAACATGGGGTACGGGACGCCCGAGCACATGGAGGTGCTCGACCGTCTCGGGCCGACCCCGATCCACCGGTTCTCCTTCGCGTGCGTCGGCCAGCCGTTGCTCCCGGGGTTCGGGAGGGACGGCGGCCTCTCGACGTGGGAACACGGACTCGCATGAGAGCATGACGCCATGAACGAAGACGACATCGAGCGCTTCGAGGAAGAACGGGAGCTCGAGCTCTACCGCGAGTACCGAGACGTGCTCCCGATGTTCGCCTACGTGATCGAGACCGAACGTCGCTTCTATCTCGCGAACAAGGTGGAGCTCGAGCATCTGGAGGGCGGCTGGGTCCGCGTGGAGCTCAGCGACGCTTGGGTCTGGGACATGTTCCGGCCCGCTCGATTCGTGTCCACGGTTCGCGTGGTGACGAGGCACGACGTCAACGTGGAGGAGCTCCGTCAGGACGCCACGTCGATCCCCGACTCACCCCAGGTTTGATGCCCTCCCCGGAGGTCTTCGCGGCTTTCGCCGTGGCGTCCCTCGCGCTGCTCGTCGTGCCCGGGCCGTCGGTCCTCTACATCGTCACGCGCTCGATGGACCAGGGAAGAGCTGCGGGTCTGGTGTCGGTCCTGGGGATCCACACGGGCTCGATCGTCCACGTCACGGCGGCCGCGCTCGGTCTGTCGGCCATCCTCGCGTCCTCCGCGCTCACCTACGGGATCGTGAAGTACGTGGGCGCCGCGTACCTCATCTGGCTTGGCATCCGAGCGCTCCGCGGGCGTGATGAGGAGCGGCCTGATGTCGCGGGGAAGGGTCACTCGCTCAGAAGGATCTACGCGCAGGGAGTGGTGGTGAACGTATTGAATCCGAAGACGGCCTTGTTCTTCCTTGCGTTCCTGCCCCAGTTCGTGGATGTGTCGAAGGGCTCGGTCCCGTTGCAGGTCGTCCTCCTCGGCCTCACGTTCATCCTCCTCGGGTTCATCTCGGATGGAACGTACGCGCTCATCTCGGCCCGGGTGTCCCGGAGGCTGGCGACCCGCCGGCGCTCGGGGGTCGTGCGCCGGTGGCTGCCCGGGCTGACCCTGATCGGCCTCGGCGTCGTCTCGGCGTTCACCGGTCGCCGGTTCGCCGTCACCTGATCCTGTCGGTATCGCCGACTAGTGTCCTCGCGGTGGGGGGACCGATCGGCTCGCGTGGAGAAGATGTCGCCGCGAACGCCTACCGCCGGCGCGGCTATCGGGTGATCGCGCGGAACTGGCGCTGTGGCCTCGGTGAGCTGGATCTGATCGTGGAGCGTCGGGGTGTCCTCGTGTTCTGCGAGGTGAAGTCGCGGCGGGACGGTGCGTACGGAGGCGGGTACGAGGCCGTGACGTGGAAGAAGCGAGCGAAGCTCCGGGCCCTCGCGGAGGCGTACCTGCAGGCCTCGAGCGCACGACCTCAAGCGATCCGCTTCGACGTGGCGAGCGTCGCGATGCGGGATCAGAGATCAACGATCGAGGTCTTCGAGGATGCCTTCTGAGGCACCCACCAGCGTGTCGAGGATCCGGTCGGCGTCGGCCTCGGTCGAGAGGTAGTTGATCACGCCCGCCCGCAGCCAGGTTCGGCCGCGGAGCGTGGTGGTTGAGAGCCATCCCACGCCGGAGAGCTCAAGGGCACGCTGGAGTCGCCGCTGCAGCTCGTCGGTCTTCGCCGGATCGAGTCCGGGCGGTGCCCACCGCAGGCAGACGACCGCGAGCTGCGGCTCGACCACCTCGAAGGCCAGCTCCTCCGCGCGCGACGCGAGATGTCGGGCGAGATCGACGTTGCGTTCGATCAGGCGTGCGAATCCGTCCGACCCGAGGTGCTTCCAGGACAACCAGAGCTTGAGCGCGCGGAACCGTCGCGTGCCTTCCAGCGAGTACTGATACCAATGGAGCGGCCGCTCCTCGGGGCCCCAGACGGCGTAGTACTCCGGTTCCCTGTGGAAGGTGCGCAGGAGATCCTCGCGACGCTTCACGAGCAACCCGCCGATATCGTAGGGCTGGAAGAGCCACTTGTGGGGATCGACCGTGAGCGAGTCGGCACGTTCGAGGGCAGGCAACTTGTGCGCTTCCCGCGCCGACAACCGGGCGGCCGCGCCGTACGCGGCGTCGACATGGAGCCACAAGCCCTCGCGCTCGGCGAGGTCGGCGAGCGGAGGGACATCGTCGATCGATCCTGTGTTCGTCGAGCCGGCGACGGCGCTGATGGCGAAGGGCGTGAGCCCGGCCGCGCGATCCTTGGCGATCGCCACCGCGACGGGTTCCGCGCGAAGACGGTAGTCATCCTCGGAAGGAACGATCCGAAGGGTGCCGTCCGGGAAGCCGAGGAGGTCGACCGCACGCTCGATCGAGAAGTGGGTCTGGTCGGAAGCGTAGATCCGCGTGCCCTCGAGCCGCGTTCCGCGCGGCGGCTCGTCGGCGCCGAGGAGCTTCGCCAGGTGCACGTCGCGCGCGACCGTGAGGGCCATGACGTTCGCCATCACGCCGCCACTCGTGAGGACGCCCCACGCGTCTTCGCCGTAATCGCAGAGGTCGCAGAGCCAGCGGATCACTTCCTCCTCGACGAACGGTGCCGCCATCCCTGAGAGCCACACGTCGATGCCCTGGTTCAGCCACTGCGCGAGGGTCTCGCCCGCGATCGACATCGGAAGAGGCGGCGGCGTGAAGTAGCTGTACGAGCCTGGGTGTTGCGCGGCGTACGCGAACGGAGCGAGGCGCTCGCGGAACTCCGCGAGCACGTCGTCCGACGTGCGGCCGCCCGCGGGCGCGGGACCGGGAGCGCCCGATTCGCCGAAGAAGGCCCGGCGCATGTCCGGATAGAGGTCGGGAGCGGTGGGACGGTCCGCTGCCGGCCCGTAGAGCCAGTCGAGAGATGCGGTCCACGTTCGTTCGCCGAGGCGCTCGAGCGCTGCGCGCGACCGTTCCGGATCGCGGACGTCGATCAGCTCGGGCTCGGGATGATCCAGGGGTTCTGGCACGCGGCGCATGCTATCGCGGCGGCTGAAGGAGCCGGCCATGTCGGTGGTCGCGGGTATCGTCCGGCGCTCATGTACGGGCGGGTCCTCGGGGTGGCGGTGCTCGGCGTCGGCGGGCATCTCGTGACGGTGGAAGCACACGTGGGTCGCGGTCTCCCCGCTCTCATCGTCACGGGACTTCCCGGCGCAGGCGTGCAGGACGCTCGGGAACGCGTTCGCCCGGCGGTCGAGGGGGCCAAGCTCGAGTGGCCGCTCCGGCGTGTCGTCGTGAACCTCGCACCGGCCAACGTTCGGAAGGAAGGGCCCGGCCTCGATCTGCCACTGGTGATGAGCGTGCTCGCGGCGACACGGCAGATCCCGAGCGATCGACTGCGTTCGCTCGCTTTCGCAGGCGAGATCTCGCTGAAGGGGGAGCTGCTGACGACGCCCGGCATCCTCACCGTGGCTATCGCGGCGGCGACCGCGGGCCTACGCGGGATCGTGGTGCCCGCCGCCAATGCCGTCGAGGCCGCACAGGTCGAGGGGCTCCGGGTGATCGGCGCGGAGACACTCGCGGACGCGGTGGGGTTCCTCCGGGGAACATGGTCCGCGCCCGACGTGGTGACACCGGCGGAGGATGCACCGGCCGCCGCGAGCGTGGACCTGGCCGAGGTGCGCGGACAGACGCAGGCACGCCGTGCGCTCGAGGTCGCGGCGGCCGGCGGTCACAACATGCTCATGGTGGGTTCGCCGGGAGCCGGGAAGACGATGCTCGCCCGGCGGCTGCCGACGATCCTGCCCGAGCTCTCGCGCGAGGAATCCCTGGAAGCGACGCAGCTCCATTCGGTAGCGGGATTGCTCGGTTCGTCGAGGGGGCTGCTCCGCGCGCGCCCGTTCCGCGCGCCGCACCATTCGGTGTCGACCGTGGGGCTGCTCGGCGGTGGCAGCACGTACGTCCGACCCGGCGAGGTCAGTCTCGCGCACCACGGCGTTCTGTTCCTCGACGAGCTCACCGAGTTCAGGCGCGACGCCGTCGAGGGACTGCGACAACCGCTCGAGGACGGTCGCGTCGTCATCACGCGAGCGGTCGGATCCGTGGAGTTCCCGGCACGGTTCACCCTCGTGGCCGCGGCCAACCCGTGTCCGTGCGGCTTCGACGGGGACGGGATCAGGCAGTGCGTGTGCAGGCCCGACCGGGTCCAGCTGTACCGGAACAAGCTGTCGGGACCGTTGCTCGACCGGATCGACATCCGGCTGCGCATCCCTCGGCTTACCAAGGAGGAGCTGCTGGGTTCCTCGCCGGGAGAGGCGTCCGCGCGAGCCCGAGCCAGGGTCGAGGCGGCGCGCGACCGGCAGCGCCGACGATGGGCCGGGCTGGGCGTGTCGTGCAACGCGCACCTGCCGGGGCCGGTCGCGCGCCGGACGTGTTCGTTGACGCCCGATGCGGAGAGCCTGTTGACGAAGGCGGTGGAGACCCTGGCGCTCACCGGCAGGGGCTTCGACCGCGCCATCAAGGTCGGCCGCACGGTCGCCGACCTCGCCGGGTCGGATCGTGTCGAGACGGACCACCTCGCCGAAGCGCTCTCGTACCGGACGGGATTCGGACCGGAGGAGCTCGCGCGTGCCGGATGAGCCGGAGCCGCCGCCGCCGCGCGGGTGGCCGCCCGGGTTCGGCCACGGGGACGACGAGCGCGACGCCCTCCTGACCCTGTCGGAGCTGCGAGGGCTGCGACCGCTCAAGGTGCACGAGGAAGCGTGGGTGACCGGCTCGGCCCAAGGATGCGTCGCGTCCGTCCGGCGCGGACGGCTCGGGAGCGACGGGGACCGCGAGTGGCTCCCGAAGGTCGATCCCCGGATGACCGGCGCTCGCGTCGAGGAAGCCGGGGCGAGGTTCGTCACGCCGGCGGATCCCGAGTACGAGGACCGGCTGCACGACCTCAGGGATCCGCCGGCGAGTCTCTTCCTGCTCGGGAGGCTGCTCGAGGACTCGCCCGAGCGCGTCGCGATCGTCGGCTCGCGGAAGTGCTCGAACGTCGGACGGGACGTGGCATCGGACCTTGGGCGAGCGCTGGTGGCCTCCGGCCTCGCGGTCGTCTCCGGAGCGGCTCACGGCATCGACGCGGCCGCGCACCGAGGTGCGCTCCAGGCGGCGGGCCGGACGGTCGCGGTGCTCGGCTCGGGTATCGACGTCGTCTACCCCGCCAGCAGCCGGGATCTCCTCGAGCGGATCGCCGTGAGTGGCACGATCGTGAGCGAATACCCGCCCGGCACCCCGGCGGGACCGCAACACTTCCCGGCGAGGAACAGGATCGTCGTGTCGCTCGCCCGGGCACTGGTGGTCGTGGAGGGCGCGGCGAAGAGCGGGTCGCGGATCTCCGTCGACCATGCGCTCGACCTCGGTCGCGAGATCTTCGCCGTCCCGGGGCCCGTCACGAGCTCGCTCGCGGAGACGCCGCTCGAGATGATCCGTGACGGGGCGACGCTGATCCGGGGGGCCGACGATCTCCTGGACGATCTTGGGATCGACCGCGCCGCGCCGCCTCCGGCACCTCCTGACCTCGGCGACGACGAGCGAAGGGTCTGGGAGGCGCTGTCGGGAGGTTCGCTGCCGGACGCCGTCGCGCGAGAGGCAGGGATGTCGATCCCCGACGCCGTCACCACGTTGATCCATCTGGAGCTGCGTGGGTTGATCGAGAGCGTCGGTGGCCGCTACGAACGACGGCACCGGCCGTCGGCTCCGATCGCTCCCTGAGGGTGCATCACCGGCGCGGGCACGCTTGGCCGCGACGATCGCGGCTCCTGTGTCGGCTAGGTGGAGGGGTCGCGAAGCGGTCGGGGGATGCGGGGGCCCTCACTAGGGACCTTGCGTACCCCCCTTCGGGTTGATACACAGGAACGCCACCGCTGGGAGCGTGCATGCCCGAAGGACTTCCCCCAACCGAGACCGATCTTCTCCGCGCCTTCGAGGACCATCTGGCCCTCGAGCGCCGACTGTCCTCGAATACGGTTGCTGCCTATGGGGTCGACCTCCAGCAGCTGGCCACCTTCTTGACCAGGGATCGCTCCTCACTCGGGGAGGCCCCCTATCCGCTCCTCCGTCGGTTCCTCGCTCAGCAGCACACACTCGGCTACGCACGGGCGACCATCGCGCGGCGCGTGGGTGCGATCAGGACCTTCTACCGGTGGGCCGTATCCGCAGGGCGTATCGAGCGTGACCCTTCTCTGCTGCTCGGACGTCCCAAAGTGGTCAATCGCCTCCCCACCGTGCTTCGCCCGAAGGAGGCGGACGGTCTCGCGGAGGCGCCAACGCGAACGGCCCACGACGATCCGCTCGAGCGCGCGATCGCCCTGCGCGATCGCGCCGTCCTCGAGCTCCTCTACGGCTCCGGCCTCCGCGTAGGCGAGGTGGCGACCTTGTGGTTGGATTCGGTGGATGTGAAGCGGGGCAGAGTGCTCGTGCTCGGGAAGGGATCGAAGGAACGGGAAGTACCTATTTCCGAGTATGCCGGGGACGCCGTGAGCGCCTACTTGCGTGAGGGTCGGTCCGCGATGGCTCCGGAGGGATCTCGCACGCTCTTCTTCAATCGTCGCCGCAATCCCTTCAGTGAGCGCGATATCCGTTCGATGGTGGAGCGGTATGGCGCTACCCTGCTGCCGGGGAGGCGGGTGACCCCGCACACCCTGCGGCACTCATTCGCCACGCACCTTCTGGAAGGAGGGGCCGACATCAGGGCTGTCCAGGAACTTCTCGGGCACGCGAGCGTCGCGACGACGCAGCGGTACACCCACGTCTCGCGACGTCGGCTCTTCGAGGCCTACGAACGCGCCCATCCGAGGGCCTGACGTGGCGACGGCGAAGAAGGTCGCGACGAAGACCGCGGCGCGTCCACGCAAGGCGCTGGCGAAGGCACGGACATCCAAGACGGTCACGATCCCCCCTGCCGTCGATGACGAGCTCGCGACCCGGTGGGATGCCTACAAGAGCGGGGCCGATCTCGACGCACGCGAGAAGCTGATCCTCCACTACGCGCCGCTCGTGAAGTACGTCGCCAGCCGTGTGGCGACCGGCTTGCCTTCCAGCGTCGATCAGCACGACCTCGTCAGTTACGGCATGTTCGGGCTGATCGACGCGCTCGAGAAGTTCGAGCCGGGTCGTGGCAACAAGTTCGAGACCTACGCGGTGCCAAGGATCAAGGGCGCGATCATCGACGAGCTGCGGGCGATGGACTGGGTCCCTCGCTCGATCCGCTTCAAGGCGCGGGAGCTCGAGAAGGCACAGGCGGATCTCGAGGCGATGCTGAAGCGGCAGCCGTCGGAAGAGGAGCTCGCCGATCGTCTCGGCATGAGCCGGCCGGAGCTGCACGCGATGGTCTCCCAGATCTCGTTCGTATCGGTGCTGGCGCTCGACGAGGTCGTTTCCTCGGGGAGCGACCGAGGCGACCAGGTGGCGCTCATCGACACCATCGCCGACAAGGGCCTCGATCCGACCTGGGGACTCGAGAGCCAGGAGACGCGCGGATTGCTCGCTGCCGCCATCAACTCGCTTTCGGAGCGGGAGAAGATCGTGGTCACCCTGTACTACTTCGAGGGCCTCACGCTGTCAGAGATCGGCGAGATCCTCGGCGTGACCGAGTCACGCGTGTGTCAGATCCACACGAAGGCGGTCGGCGGCCTCCGCGGCCAGCTGTCCGAGTTCGACTGAGAACACGTCTCTCGCGAGTGTGACGTTTGTCACGGCTCGCCCCGCCGCAGCCACCTAGCGTTCCTCGCGTGAGGGAGCTGTTCCTGTTCGTGGCGGTCGCGTGGGTCGTGCTCGCACCCCCCGTCGCCCCGCCGGCCAACGCTGCCGGAGATTGGCCGTGGCCGGTCGTCGGGCCGGTGCTCCAGGGGTTCGATCCGCCGGACACCCCGTTCGGCTCGGGTCATCGAGGCATCGATATCGCGGTCGCGCTCGGATCGCCTGTTCGCGCCCCGGCGGCCGGCGTCGTGACGTTCGCCGGCCCGGTGGGCGCCAGGCTGTTCCTCACGATCGACCACGGCGGAGGACTGGAATCCAGGTACTCCTTCCTCGACGCTCTGGTCGCCCGGCGCGGCGATGCGGTCTCCACAGGGCAGGTGGTCGCCCGTTCGGGCACCGGCCACGCCGGGGACCTGGTTCCCAACCTGCACTTCGCGGTGCTCCTGGACGACGCGTACGTGGATCCGCTGGACTACCTCGGGCCGATCGAGGTCTGGAGGTTCATCCGACTCGCGCCGCTGCATCCGGGCTGAGACGCTCGGCCGGAGGTGAGCCGCTAGGATGACGCGGCTTTGCGCCTCCTGCGTTCCTCTCGCGTCTCACCCCGGTCGTTGACCGTTGCCGCTGTCACGGTCGCGTTCGTCGCGGGCGCTCCGCTGGCGGCTCTCGCCGATTGGGCTCAGTTCCAGGGGTCGGGTGGGCACAACGGCCTGTCCGACGGTCCCACGGCGCCGCTGACCCTCGCCTGGGCCAACGACGATGTGGAGCTCGACGGAACGGACACCACCGGCGGTCTGTCCTCGCCGGTGATCGCGGAGGACGGCACGATCGTGGTGGTCGCGCCGACCCAGGTGCTGGGCTTCGACGGCGAGGATGGGTCGGAGGCATTCAGTGTCGAGCGCGACTTCGGACCGTCGTCACAGCCCGCGATCGGTGCAGGGCCGGACGGTCCGGTCGTCGTGTACACGGAGGGTTTCGGCGACGTCGGGCCGACGCCCTCGCAAGCGTCGGCCACCGTTTCTCCGTCTCCGTCCGAGGCGGCCGGAGACGGCGACGCGGAGTTCGACTCGCACGTGAACGCGGTCGACCTCGAGACCGGTGAGCTCGTCTGGAGGTCTGCGGTTCAGCTCGAGGACGTGGTGCAGACCCCGGTCGCCGTGGACGGGCCCGTCGCGTACATCGGGGATGTCGGGGGACGAGTCACCGCGGTCGAGCTCGCGTCGGGCGAGGTGCTCTGGATCGAGGAGTTGGGGACGCCGATCTCGGGGGCCGTCACCCTGGATGCGGGCAGAGCCTTCGTGACGACGCTGGGCGGCCGGGAGGAGCCTTCGGAGATCGTCGCGCTCGACGCCGAGAGCGGAGACGAGCGCTGGCGCGCGAGCGCCGAGGATGCCTCGAACTTCGTGAGCGCGCCCGTCGTGGCCGACGGGCGCGTCCTGACCCTCGACGTGATCGGCGGGGTCCTCGCCTTCGACGCCGAGGACGGCCGGTTCCTCTGGCGGACGGAGGTCGTGAACCCGATCGCTCCGCGCGGTCAACCCTTCCTCCTGCAGGGAGTGGGGGCGCCGGCGCCGGTCTCGGCGGACGGTCGGGTGTTCGCCGTCGACGTGACCGGGCGCGTGTACGCGTTCGACGCCGAGACCGGCGCCCCACGGTGGGACCACGCGCTGAACGATCCGTCGCGATCCTCGCCGCCGCTCGTCACCGACGATCACGTGCTCGTATCGGCGGACTCCGGCACGCTTTACGCGGTCGATCGTGAGAGCGGCCATCTCGTGTGGGAAGTCGATGCCGGTGGATCGTTCCTCCGGGGGATGTCAGATGCAGGTGAGCTGCTCGTCGGCGTGAGGGGGTTCGAGGAGGCCGCGGTGGTGGCGTTCGGCGCCGACCCCAACAGATCCTTGATCGACGAGCCGTCGCCGACCACCCTCGACCTCGGCCGGCTGCTCACCGGGTTCCTCCTGGGAGGGGTGCTCGTGGGCCTCGCTGTCGTCCTGCTCACGCGGCCGCTCCAACGACGACTGGGCCCTGCGCTCCCTCCCGCCACCGAGGCCGGTGAGGACGCGAGATGAGCGCGCGAAGCCAGAGGGACAGGAGGTCGGCGCCGCCGCCGCGACGAGGGCTCTTCTCCGGCATGTCGGCTCCGCCGATGGACTCGATGCCGAAGATGCGGACCGCCTTCACGAGAGGGCTGGCGGGCACATGGTCGAGTCCGGTGCTCGTGGGCTCGCTCCTCGTCTGGCTCCTGGTGGAGTGGTTGGTGGTGGTCGCCCTCGGCTACCCCGGGCCCTTCGCCCTCCTCGCGCACGTCTCTGCGCCCACCCCGCTGAGCACCTTCACCGATCTTTCCCTGTCCACCGGCGTGCTCGGCGTGCGTCAAGGCCTCCTCTTCGTGTTCGGGACCGCGGCCGTGCATGCGCTGTGGTTCTCGCTGCTCGTCGGCCTCGCGATCGAGACGATCGAGAGCTCGACCGCCACGCGCTGGGGTGCCGTCCGAGGGCTCCGAGCGTTCCCAGTGGTGCTCTCGCTCCACGTGATCGGCGTGGCCGTCGTGTTCGCCGCGCAGATCGTGGCGGCGATCGGTGGCTCGGGACTGGCGCTCATCATCCAGATGGCGGCTCTCGTCGTCGCGACGTGGGTGTTCGCCTTCGCCCCGGTGATCGCGGTCACGGAGCATCGACGGCTCATGGATTGCCTCGGGCGCTCGATCCGGGCCGCCAGGATGCCCGGATCCGGCAACCTGACGTTCGCCGCGATCTACGTCGTCCCGATCTTCGCCACCTTCCTCTCGCCCGGCTTGCCGGGCGTGCTGCTCGACGTCAACCCACCGTATGAGGCCTGGATCTACGTGGTCCTGATGAACCTGTTGCACGTGGCGATCGTGGCGGCGTTCGCCCTGCGGTACCTCGCGGTCGCCGGCGAGGTCCCGGATGCGCCGGTCCGCGCGGCTCCCTCACGCGAGCGGGCCGGTAGGCGCAAGGGCGGGCGCTAGGCGGACCCCTCGTGGCATGAGCGTGCATCGCCGCTGGTAGACTGCCCGGCGCCGACGCCTGATGGCGTCGAGCACGCACGTCCGAGGACCGCGACGGCGGGGTCCCAGGCCCAAGAACCAGAGATGGGCCGGGCCGCCCACGGGAAGATCCGGACGGAGGAAGAAACCACAGATCGGGAGGGATACGTGCCTGTCGTCACCAGGCGGGAGCTCCTCGAGGCCGGCGTGCATTTCGGCCACCAGACCAGACGGTGGAACCCGAAGATGCAGCGCTACCTGTTCGGAGAGCGATCCGGGATCTACATCATCGACCTCGAGAAGTCCCTCGCGGGCATCGAGGAGACGTACGAGTTCGTTCGCGACCTCGGCCGTCGTCGCGGAACGGTCCTGTTCATCGGCACGAAGAAGCAGGCCCAGGAAGTCGTGGAAGAGCATGCGACCCGCGTGGGCATGCCGTTCGTCAACCATCGGTGGCTGGGCGGGATGCTGACGAACTTCACCACCATCTCGCGCCGTCTGATCCGCCTGCGAGAGCTGCGTGAGATGGAGGCCTCCGGGGCGATGGACAACCTGCCCAAGAAGGAAGTGATCCGTCTCCAGCACGAGCGAGAGAAGCTCGAACGGAACCTTGGCGGCATCCAGGCGCTCGAGCGCCTCCCGGATGCGGTGTTCATCGTCGACACCAAGAAGGAGCAGATCGCGGTCACCGAGGCACGGAAGCTCGACATCCCGGTGATCGCGATCGTCGACACGAACTGCGACCCCGACGAGGTGGACTACGTGATCCCCGGCAACGACGATGCGATCCGCGCCGTCAGCCTGGTCGCCCGCGTGATCGCCGACGCACTCACCGAGGGATACGGGATGGCGAAGGACGAGGTCGTCCAGAAAGTCGTCGCCCGCCGGCCCACTGCCGCCCCGCGCCGGTCCACGACCGCCGCGCCCGGACCCGCGGACGAAGACGTGCCCTCGCCGGAGGACGCGGCGAAGATCGCCGCCAGCACGGTGTTCGAGCCCGATCTCCCCGAACAGGAGCCCGAGGTCGTCGTCGAGCCCGACGAACCGGCCGGTGCGGCACCCGATGATACGAAGCCGGAGAACGCCGGATGAGCGACATCTCCGCAGAGCAGGTGAAGAAGCTCCGCGAACTCACCGGTGCGGGGATGATGGACTGCAAGCGAGCGCTCCAGGAGACGGACGGTGACGTGGAGAAGGCGATCGAGCTGCTCCGCGAGAAGGGATTGGCCTCGGCCGCGAAGCGGGCCGGCCGCGCCGCCAACCAGGGTCGCATCGACAGTTACATCCACTTCAACAACACCGTGGGCGTGCTCGTCGAGGTGAACAGCGAGACCGACTTCGTCGCGAACACGGATGAGTTCTCGAAGTTGGTGAAGGACATCGCTCTCCACATCGCAAGCCCGGCCGCACCGCGCTGGCTCGCCCGCGAGGAGGTTCCCGCCGAGGTCGTGGAGCAGGAGGAGCACATCGCTCGCGTGCAGGCCAAGGAATCGGGGAAGCCGGACAACGTGATCGACAGGATCGTCGAGGGAAAGCTCAAGGCTTTCTACGAGGACTCGGTCCTCCTCGAGCAGCCGTTCGTCAAGGACGACTCGAAGACCATCCAGCAGCTGCTCGACGAGGTGGGCGCCAGGGTCGGGGAGAAAGTTGCCGTCCGCCGGTTCGTCCGATACAAGCTGGGTGACTCCACCGAAGGTTGACGGCACGAGGGCGATCACGAGAGGAGCGCACGCGAAGTGACGGAACGAGCCGGGAGGACCGGATACCACCGCGTCCTCCTCAAGCTCTCCGGCGAGGCGTTCGCGCAGCCCGAAGGCTCGGGGATCAGCACCGAGGCGACCGCGTTGATCGGCCGGCAGCTCGCCGAGGTCGTGGATCTCGGCGTCCAGATCGCGGTCGTGGTCGGTGGCGGCAACATCTGGCGCGGGCGGCAGGCTCCGGCGATCGAGCGGAGCCGGGCCGACTACATGGGGATGCTCGGCACGGTGATGAACGCCCTGGCGCTGCAGGACGCTCTCGAGAAGCTCCACGTGACGACGAGGGTGCAGACCGCGATCGCGATGACCCAGCTGGCGGAACCGTTCATCCCGCTGCGTGCGCGACGCCACCTCGAGAAGGGCAGGGTCGTGATCTTCGCCGCCGGACTCGGTGTGCCGTACTTCTCGACCGACACCTGTGCCGCGCAGCGTGCCCTGGAGATGGGCGCCGACGCGCTCCTCAAGGGCACCAAGGTCGACGGTGTCTACACCGCCGATCCGAAGGTCGTGCCCGGCGCTTCCCGCCTCGACACGATCGAGTACGTGGACATCCTCCGTGAGGGCTACCAGGTGATGGACGCGACGGCGATCTCCCTGTGCATGGAGAACAAGCTGCCGATCATCGTGTTCGACCTCTGGGAGGAAGGCAACATCCGGCGCGTGGTGACGGGTGAGCCGGTCGGCTCGCTGGTCCACGGGGGCGCGAGATGACCGTCGACTCCACACTGAAGGACGCGGATCACAAGATGGAGCAGGCTCTCGTGCACATGCGCGAGGATCTGTCGTCGGTCAGGACCGGACGCGCCTCCGGGGCGGTGCTCACCCGCATCATGGTCGAGTACTACGGAACGCCGGTCGCGCTGAACCAGCTGGCATCGGTGAACGTCCCCGAGCCCAGATTGCTCGTGATCCAGCCGTTCGACAAGAACTCGATCCCCCAGATCGAGAAGGCGATCCAGCAGAGCGATCTCGGGATCACGCCGTCGAACGACGGGCAGGTGGTCCGCCTCGCGTTCCCGCCACTCACCGAAGAGCGCCGGAAAGAGCTCGTCAAGCAGGTGCATCACCGGGCGGAGGAGGGCCGCGTCGCCGTCCGGAACGTCCGGCGACATGCCAAGGATGATATGGAGAAGCTTGAGCGAGAGCATTCCATCTCGGAAGATGAGCTCTCGAGAGGAGAGAAGGAGCTCCAGAAGCTGACGGACCGGCACGTGGCCGAGATCGATGAGATCCAGCGCCACAAGGAATCTGAGCTCATGGAGGTCTAGTGCCCGACGACGAGCGCGAGAGCGACGACCTGTTCGAGGATCTCGACAAGTTCTTCGCCCCCATCAAAGACGTCGAGTGGGACGAGCCGGAAGAAGACGCCGCCCCGGCCGGCGAGACGCCCGGTGAAGGGCACGTCGTCGTCCGCGGCGAACCCGAACCCGTCGCGACCGTGCCGCCCGAGGGGGACCAAGCATCGGGCGGGGCCGCCGCGTTCGAGGGTGACGACGACGAAGACGTGGATCCAGGCGACTGGTACGACACCGCGTCGCTCGATCCGGTCGATCAGGTGCTCGGAGGGGGCCCGAGCGATGAGGGCGACGACGAGCTCGTCGCGGCTCCGGCGGAGCTGGCGCGACCCGACGAGGACCAGGGTGATCTCTTCGCGCGGCCTGCCGCGGGGGACGACTGGCCCACCGAGGGGCAAGAGGACAGGCCCACTGAGGCGGAGCTCGAGGAGGCGGCGGCGCACTTCGCGGATCCCCTCGGAGATCAGACACCTCAGGCGCCTGCTCCTCGCGTCGTGCAGATCGACGAGGAGAACGCGGCCGACCTGATGGATGAGCTCGGTGCCGAGCCGTACCCCGCGGAGCCGGGAGCCGAGGACGACTTCGCCGCCATGGCCGAGGAGGAGCCCTCTCGCACGATCGTCGTCGGCGCGGAGGGGCTCGGCGGACCCAGCTGGCAGGAGCCGGCGGCCGTCGAGGTCGGAGCCGACCTCGACCGTCGCGGCTCCGAGCGGGACGTGCCGGCCGCGTTCCTCACCGGCATCATCCTCGCCGGGGTCGCGCTCGTGGCGCTGTTGATCGGCGAGGGCGTCTTCGCGCTCGTCGCGGCCGTCGTTGCCCTGATCGCGCAGGGCGAGCTGTACGGGGTCATGGTGAAGCACCACCGCCAACCGGCGACCGCCGTCGGACTGGTGAGCGGCGCCCTCGTCCTGGCGGGGGCGTATTACCACGGGGAGGCGGGGCTCCTGTCGATGCTCTCGCTCGGCGTGCTCGCGACCTTCCTCTGGTACATGACGGTCCCGGCGCCTCACCGCAAGGACGTCGTCGGGAGCATCGGCCTCACGCTGCTCGGGCTGCTCTGGATCCCCGGACTGGCCGGCGCGTTGCTGATCATCCTGACGATGTTCGACACCTCGGTCGTGGTGGCGGTGATCGGTCTGACGTTCGTCTTCGACACCCTGGCGTTCCTGACCGGCTCCGTGTGGGGTGGATCGTTCATCCAGCGCCCGCTCGCGCCTGCCACCAGCCCGAAGAAGTCGGTGGAAGGACTGCTCGTGGCGTCGTTGGGGACCGTGGTCGTCGCGGCCGCGTTCGTGACCGCGTTCGTCGACGCGGCGCCGGGGATCTTCGTGGACGGACGCCTGAACGCCGTGCTGCTCGGCCTCATCGTCTCCCTCGCCGCCACCTTCGGGGATCTCGCGGAGTCACTGGTGAAGCGAGACATCGGGGTGAAGGACATGGGCAGCGTCCTCCCCGGACACGGCGGAGTGCTCGACAGGATCGATTCGCTCCTGTTCGTCGCTCCCGCCGCCCTGTTCCTCCTGCGCATCATCGCCTTCTAGCGTTCTGGGTCGGCCGCTGCTTGTTCCCTTGCGGTCGGGGGTAGTCTGTTGTCGATGCGGACGGTCACCATCCTCGGTTCGACGGGATCGGTCGGGACCCAAGCGTTGGACGTGGTCCGGCGCAATCCCGAGCGCTTCAAGGTCGTCGGTCTGTCCGTCGCGGGCACCAACCAAGAGCTGCTGATGGGACAGATCAGGGAGTTCCTGCCTCCCGTGGTCGCGATCGCAGACGAGGCCGCGGCCGAGGAGGTCAGGACGAATCTCGGATCGGTCCGAGGCGTGGAGCTCCGGAGCGGGCCGGATGCCGCCGAACGACTGGCCGCCGAGACCGAAGCCGACATCGTGCTGAACGCGCTGGTCGGGTCCTCAGGCCTGGGGCCGACGCTCGCCGCGCTGCAGAACGGCAAGACCGTGGCGCTCGCGAACAAGGAATCGCTCGTCGTCGGCGGCGAGCTGGTGATGGACCTGATCAAGGGTGAGCCCGAACGGCTTCTCCCGGTGGACTCCGAGCACGCGGCGCTCGCGATGGCGCTCCGCGGCGAGCGCCGCGAGGACCTGAAGCGCGTGGTCATCACGGGATCGGGAGGTCCGTTCCGCGGCTGGACCGCGACGGAGCTCGCCAAGGCTTCGATGAAGGAGGCCCTCCAGCATCCGGTGTGGTCGATGGGTCCGAAGATCACGATCGATTCGGCGACGATGATGAACAAGGGTCTCGAGGTGATCGAGGCGCACTACCTCTTCGGCTTGGAGTACTCCCAGATCCACGTGCTGATACACCCGGCGGGCGTGGTGCACGCGATCGCCGAGTTCCGTGACGGATCGATGCGGGCCGAGATGGCGTCGGCGGACATGCGCCTGCCGATCCAGCAGGCATTGGCCTGGCCCGAGCGGCTCCCGACCGGCGTGGCCCCGCTCCCGCTCACGGAGACGCCGCTCACCTTCGAGCCGGTGGACCACGAGGCGTTCCCCGCGGTGGACCTCGCGTACCGCGTCGGTGGCCTCGGTCTCACGTTCCCCGCGGTGATGAACGCGGCCAACGAGGTCGCCGTGATGGCCTTCCTCGACGGGAAGATCTCGCTCCCACGGATCGTGGAGATCGTCCAGACGATCGTCGACGAACACGAACCACCCTCGGTCGTTTCGGTCGTGCATATCGAGCGGGCGGATGCATGGGCCCGCCGTCGCACGGCGGAGATCATCGAGGCTCGCTAGGTGGGGAGCGTCTTCGCGATCGCCGGCTTCCTGGCGTTGATCGTCTTCGTCGTCATCCCGATCCACGAGCTCGGTCACATGCTCGTGGCGCGTCGATTCGGCTTCAAGGTGACGGAGTACTTCGTCGGATTCGGGCCGAAGCTCTGGTCGAGGAAGCCCGGCGAGATCGAATACGGGATCAAGGCGATCCCTGCCGGGGGCTACGTGAAGATCGCCGGGATGAACCCGTACGAGTCCATCGCCCCCGAGGACCTGCCTCGCGCGTACGGGTCGAAGCCGATCTGGCAACGGGCGCTCGTGATCCTCGCGGGACCGCTCTCGCACTTCCTGGTCGGGGCCATCCTGTTCTTCGCTCTGTTCGCCACGTACGGCGACTCGACGACGCAGCTGGTGGTGGTCGGCGAGGTCGCGCCGACACTCGGCAACCATCCGTCCCCCGCTGCCGAAGCAGGACTGCGGGTGGGCGACGTCGTCCTTCGGGTCGGGGATCTCGACAACCCGACCCCCGACACCCTCGGGCGGTACGTGACGCGGTACGCGCGCGAACATCCCGGCGAGCCCCTCGAGTACGTGATCGAACGCGGCGATCGTCGGATCACGCTCCCGATCGTTCCCCAGCTCGTGACCGAGGGTGGGGAGACGAAGGGGAGGATCGGCTTCACCCTCGGGGCGGAGCCACTCTCGGTCCCCGGGGCGGCCGCCGTGTCCGTCCGGTACGTCGGCGCGACGACCTGGAACGCCGTTACCACGATCCCGAAGATCTTCACGGAAGGAGTGGGCAGGACGTTCTCGGTCCTGTTCAGCGACGACCCGCGTCGTGCGGACGATCCGACGAGTCTCGTGGGCGTGAGCCGACGGGTGGGCGACGCGGGCGACCGGGGTGACTGGGGCACCTTCCTCGCCTACGCCGGGTACGTCACGATCTTCATCGGCATCGTGAACCTGATCCCTCTGCCTCCGTTGGATGGGGGCCATCTCGCGCTGCTCGTCTGGGAGAAGTTCACGGGACGTCAGGTCGACTATCGGAGGCTCATCCCGGTCGCGGTCGCGGTCATCGTCTTCCTCTGCATCTTCGCGATCGCGACGGTCTTCCTCGATATCACGGAGCCGTTGCCCGTCATCTAGGCGTTTCCCCGGCACCCCGCCACGATTTCTCCATCCCCACAGGCCACGCCGGGCAGGACCTGGTGGATACGATGACCGCGTGTCCCCACAGACCGTGCTCGTCGTCGAGGACGAGGACGCGATCGCCGAAGCCGTTCGGGCCCGTCTCGAGAGCGAGGGGTACCGGGTCGTGGTCGCGTCCGACGGTCCCGAGGCGATCCGCAGCCACGCCGAGCATCGCCCCGACCTGGTGGTGCTCGACCTGATGCTGCCCGGGATGGACGGGCTCGAGGTGTGCACGCGGATCCAGCGGGACGGGTGGACGCCGGTGCTGATGCTCACGGCCAGGACGGAGGAGGCGGACAAGGTCGCCGGCTTCGCCGTCGGTGCCGACGACTACCTCACCAAGCCCTTCAGCCTTCGGGAGCTCACCGTTCGGGTTCAGGCGATCCTGCGGCGGCGCGAGCGGATCGAGGGGTCGTCGGAGGGTGAGCCGATCGACCGACTCGGGCTGCTGGTGGATGCGAAGCGGCGCCGAGTCGAGGTGGACGGCGCCGAGGTGCCGCTGACACCGCTCGAATTCGAGATCCTGTGCGCGCTCGCTCGCGAGCCGGGCGTCGTGCTCTCTCGGGATCAGCTGATGGATCGCATCTGGGGGTACCGCGACCATGCGGGTGGCCGCGTGGTCGATTCACATGTGGCGCGGCTGCGCCGGAAGATCGGCGAGGACGGCAACGAGCCCCGTTTCATCCGAACGGTCCACGGCGTCGGCTACGCGTTCAAGGAGTAGCGATGGCGACCCGTCCGCTCGACAGGCTCACGTCGATCCGAGCGAAGCTCGG
>DATKDI010000072.1:0-4129 GCA_035512775.1 Actinomycetota bacterium
GTACTCGCTCCCGTCCACGTCCCACACGCGGCTGCCCTTGCCGCGCTCGAGGTAGACGGGGTAGGGGTCGGCCGCGTGGAACGAGGACGCCACGCCCATGGGCATCGACCGCACGGCTCGCTCGAACAGCTCCGCGGACCCGGGCGTCCGCTCCTGGAGGCGCGCCGTCTCCTCCTTGGCGATCTCTCGGGCCCGTGCGGTGATCCGGTCGTCCATCGCTCCTCCTTATCGCAGGTAGCCGGCGACGATCTCCTCGCCCCGGCGACGCTGGAGCCAGACGCTGCCCAGCGCCAGGGTGATGCCGATCACGAAGATCAGGGTACCCATGACGTTGACCTGGGGTGGGACTCCGAAGCGGCTCGCTCCGTAGACCCACAGCGGGAAGGTCAGCGTCCCGCCCGCGTTGAAGAGGGTGATCACGAAGTCGTCCACCGACAGCGCGAACGCGAGCACCGCCGCCGCGAGCACCCCCGGGAAGATCAGGGGCAGGGTGACCGTGCGGAACGCGGTCCAGGGCGAGGCGCCGAGGTCCTTCGCCGCCTCCTCCCACTCCCGGTTGAAGCCCTGGGTGCGCGCCTTCACCGTCACGACGACGAACGAGATGTTGAACATGATGTGCGCGATGAGGATCGTGACTAGGCCGCGGTCGAGCCCCATCGTGATGAAGAGCGAGAGGAGCGAGGCGCCGAGCACGACCTCGGGGGTGCCCAGGGGCAGGAAGATGAACAGGTTGGCCCCGCCCCTCCCCCGGAAGCGGTACCGGGTCAGCGCCAGGGCCATCATCGTGCCCAGCACCGTGGAGACGACCGTGGCTCCGGCGGCGATGATCAGCGAGTTCTTGATGGCGGTGACCAGGTCGGGGAAGTCGCCCAGCGTGCGGTAGTGCTCGAGCGTGAAGCCCTGCCACGTGAAGTTGAACCGGCCCGTGATGTCATTGAACCCGAACAGGATCATCACGCCGATCGGCAGGAAGAGGTAGAAGATCACGACGCCGGTGTAGACGGGCAGTACCCACCCGCGCCGGTTGCGCCTCCTCACCCCGGCGGTCCCCTCGGGGGCGACCACGTCCGTGGATGGGGACGTCATCCGGTCAGCTCCTCGGTCCCCAGCAGCCTCGCGTAGGTGGCCACGCCGATCAGGATCCCGGCCAGCAGGAGGAACGAGATCGCCGCGGCCTCGGGATAGTCGTTGTTCACGAGGAACTCCTGTTGGATCACGTTGCCGATCATCGTGGTGTTGATCCCGCCGAGGATGTCCGCGTTGATGAAGTCACCGACCGCGGGGATGAACGTCAGCAGCGAGCCCGCGAATACCCCGGGCAATGAGAGGGGGAGCGTGACGCGGAAGAAGGCCGATGCCCTGCTCGAGTAGAGGTCGCCGGCGGCGTCCAGTAGGCTCCGGTCCATCTTCTCCAGCGCCACGTACAGCGGCAGGGCCATGAACGGCAGGAAGTTGTAGACGAGCCCGCCGATCACTGCCGCCGGCGTGGCCAGCACCCGGAAGTCCTCTCCGATCAGCCCGAGGTTCTTCATCGTCCCGAAGAGGAAGCCGTCATCGGCCAGGATGAACTTCCATTCCAGCGTCCGGATGATGAACGAGACGAAGAACGGCATGATCAGCAGGAACAGCAGCGCGTTCTTCCACCGGCCCCCGCGGAACGCGATCGTGTAGGCGAGGGGGTAGCAGATCACCAGCAGGGCCACCGTGACGATGAGCCCGTACAAGATCGACCGCACGAACTGGGTGTCGAACTTCCCCAGCACGTCGAGGTAGGTCTGGAGGCGCCACGTCAGCTCGTAGCCGCGCTCGAGCGACCCCTCCTGCATTGACACCGAGAGCATCGACACCATCGGCACCACGAAGAAGACGAGCAGCCACAGCCCGCCGGGTAGGAGCATCCCGTAGGGCGCGCGGGAGCCGCGCCACCTGGATGCCCGCGGCTCCGCGGCCCTCGTCGCCACGCCCTATCCCTGGACGACCGCCTGGAACAGATCGTTCCAGGCCTGCTCCTCTTCTTCGTCGAGGGTCTTGTAGTTGTAGAGCCGATCCTCGATCTCCTCGGACGGGAACACGAGGGGGCTCTCGGCGACCTGCTCGAGCAGCTCGGCCTCGCCGCCCGAGGCCGCCGCGGCGTCCTCGCGGATGATCTCGGGCACCTGGCTCACCGGCGACTCGTACCAGACCCACTCGGTGATGTTGGCGGCGATCCGCGGGTCGTACACGAAGTTCATGAACTCGTGCGCGTCCGCGGGGTGCTCGGCACCGACCGGGATCACCATGTTGTCGGTCCACCGCATCGCGCCCTCGTCCGGGACCACGAACCGCAGGTTCGGGTTGTCCTGCTGGAGGGCGAAGACGTCGCCGGACCACGCCATCGAGACCCAGAGGCTCCCGGTGGCGAGCTGGTCGGTGTAGTCGTTGCCGAAGTACCCCCGGACGATGGCGTCCTCGCGCTGCTGGAGCAGCTTCTGCTGCGCGGCCTCGACGTCCTCCATCGTGGCCTCGGCGGGGTTGACCCCGTTGGCCAGCAGCGCGAAGCCGAAGGAGTCGCGCATCTCGGTGAACATCCCGACGTGGCCGGCGAAGGCCGGGTCCCAGAGGTCCTCCATGCTCGTGAGCTCCCGGCCGGTCCGCTCCACGTCGTACCCGATCCCGGTGATGCCGGCCGCCCACGGGATGCTGTAGACGTTCCCCGGGTCGTAAGAGGGGTCCTTGAACCGCTCGAACGCGTTGGCCTCGAAGTTTGGGAGCCGGTCGTGGTGCAGCGGCTGGAGGAACCCGAGCCGGATCATCTTCGCCACCATCCAGTCGGTCACCACGAGAGTGTCGTACCCGGAGGACTGCCCGCGCGAGAGCGGCTCGCGGATCGTCCCGAAGAACTCCTCGTTGTCGTTGATGACCACCTGGTAGTCGATCTCGATGCCCGTGTCCTCGGTGAACGAGACGAGCGTGGGGCTCTCGCCCTGCGCCCGGTCGATGTAGAGCGGCCAGTTCGCGAAGATCAGCTCGCCGGCGATCTCGGGGAGGGGGGACGGGCTGTCGTCGGGGTCGGGGCTCTCGTCGGCCTGCTGGCCGCCGATGCCGCACGCCGCGAGCAGGGCGCTCACCCCGAGGAACATCGATCCACGCCCCGCGCGCTGCAGGAGCTCCCGCCGCGAGACCTTCCCGTGCAGCCCTCCGAACAGCTCGTCGATCCTGCGGTCGCGCTCCGTCATTCCGCCTCCTTCAGCCGGGTTCAACCACGAACGTGTGCTGCGGGTGCCACGAGAGGACGACGTCCTCTCCCGCGGCGGGCACCCTGTCCTCGGGCGCGTCGACGTTCTGCGCGTACACGGTGAGATGCTCGCCGGTGGGCGCCTCCACCGTGTAGACGTTGCTGACGCCGACGTAGGTCGAGACGAGCAGCCGCCCCTGGATCGCGTTGCGTCCCTCGGGCGGCGCCGCCTCGCGGGCGGAGATGTGGATCTTCTCGGGCCGCACCCCCAGCCGCGCGTCGCGAAGGTCCGGGCTCACGCGATCGCTCGGGACGCGGACCTTCTCGCCCGAGGCCAGCACGACGACCGCGTTCGCCCCGTCCCGGGCCTCGATCGTGCCGGAGAGCAGGTTCGAGGCCCCGAGGAACTCGGCCACGAACTCGGTGGCCGGTCGCTCGTAGACCTCCTCGGCCCCCCCGACCTGCTCGATCCGCCCCGACCGCATCACCGCGATGCGGTCGGACATCGTCATCGCCTCGTCCTGGTCGTGGGTCACGTAAATGAAGGTGATCCCCACTTCGTGCTGGATCCGCTTCAGCTCGAGCTGCATCTGCTTGCGCAGCTTCCGGTCGAGCGCCCCCAGCGGCTCGTCGAGCAGGAGGACCTGGGGGTGGTTCACCAGGGCGCGGGCCAGCGCCACCCGCTGGGCCTGTCCGCCGGAGAGCTGGCCGGGGCGCCGCCCCTCGAAGCCCGGGAGGTCGACGAGCTCTAGCATCTCGGCGACCCGCTGCTTCACCTCGTCCTTCTCGGTCTTCTTGCGGCGGAGCCCGTAGGCCACGTTCTCGAACACGTCGAGGTGGGGGAAGAGGGCGTAGGACTGGAACACGGTGTTGACGTCGCGCTTGTGGGGCGGGACGCCGGCCACGTCGACGCCG
>DATKDI010000073.1:0-43571 GCA_035512775.1 Actinomycetota bacterium
GACCGTGCTCTCGCGCTGCCACGTCGTCACGTTCACCGCGCTGCCGGAGGCGTTCGTCGTGGAGGAGCTGATCCGAGGGGGCTCGGACGAAGTCCGCGCGCGGCTGGCCGCGCGTCTCGCGGGAGGCAATCTCGGCCGTGCTCGGAGGCTGGCCGGCTCCGAGGAAGGCCTCCGGTTCCGAGACGCCGCTCGGACCGCGATCCAGCTCGCGGTGGCCGGGCCGGCCGGAGCTCTCGAGGCCGCGAGCGTCGTCCTGCAGGCGGCCGGCGACTACAAGAAGGGTATGAAGGAGGAGTTCAAGCAGGATCTCGCACCCTTCCTGAACGATCGTGGTCAGCCCGAGGAGGCGTATCGGGGCCCGATCAAGCGCCTCGAGATCCGGTTCCAACGCCGCGAGCGCCGGGCCGAGCGAGACTACGTCGATTGGGTGCTGCTGGGGGTCTCGGCGCTGCTCCGGGACTCCGTCGCCGCTGAGGTCGGCGGAGGGATCGAGGTCCTGCTCAATCCCGCCCTCGCCGAAGACATCAACCTGAACACCCGGCTGGTCCTCGAGCGCGCGTTCCTCCGTCTCGGCGACGTTGCCGCGTAAGGGTGCTCGGGGCACTCAACTGTGGTGCTGGCACCACTGGCGCATCCTCGCGGTGGTGGGACGCTTTCATCAGGGAGAGCGTGATGGGTGTGAAGGTCCTTATCGTCGACGATCAGGAGCCCTTCCGGATGGCCGCCAGGATGGTGGTGGAGGCCACGGAGGGCTTCGAAGTCGTGGGCGAGGCGGAGACGGGGGAGGACTCCGTGACGATGGCCGCCGACCTCATGCCGGACCTCGTGCTGATGGACGTGAACCTCCCGGGGATCAACGGGCTCGACGCCACCCGCCAGATCCTTGCCGACAACGCGAACAGCGCCGTCGTGTTGCTCCTGTCGACGTACGAGGAAGAGGAGTACGCGCCGCGCGCGGCGGAGTGCGGTGCGGCCGCCTACATCCCCAAGTCGGTCTTCGGACCCGACCGGCTGGAGCAGGCCTGGGCCGCGGCGCGAGGCGCAGCCTGAAGTCTTCTCAGGAGAGCGGCACGCTGCCGCGGAGGCTGGTACCCGCTCCGGGTGCGCTCTTCACGCTGAACGTCCCTCCCAACGAATCGATCCGGTCGGCGATCCCCTGGAGCCCGGTGCCGTGCGTCGTCGAAGCGGGATCGAACCCGACGCCGTCGTCGACGACCGCGAACGCGAGATGCCCGTCGGTTCGATCGATCGAGATCGTGACACCCGACGCGTCTGCGTACTTGGCCACGTTCTGGAGGGCTTCGAGGCACGAGAAGTAGATGGCCGCTTCGACATCCTGGGAGAACCGACCGACCGCGGGTGCGTCGATCGAGACGGGCACGGGCGACTTCCGGGCCTGGGCTTCGAGCGCGGCCGGAAGGCCCTTGTCCGCGAGCAAAGGGGGATAGATCCCGCGCGCGAGGTCCCGCAGCTCCTCCAGCGCATCGGTGGCGTCAGCCTGGAGCTGCTCTGCCATCGGAACGACCTTCGCTGGGTCGCGTTCCGCGAGCTGTTCGAGAAGTCGGAGCTTCACCGTGAGCGCCACGAGTCGCTGCTGGGCGCCGTCGTGGATGTTGCGCTCGAGCTTCCGACGCTCCTGGTCCTGGGCGACGACCAGTCGTTGGCGCGAAGCCCGGAGCTCCTCGATCAGCCGGACGTTCCGCAGAACGAACCCGGCCTGTGAGGCGAGATCTCGGACGATGCGTCGTTTCGCCGGGGTCATCGGATCGCTCGGTGTCGGCTCGACGCTCAGCGCACCGAGGAGCTCACCCTGGTGGCGCACCTCGAACGCCTCCTCACCGCGAAGCTCTGGAAGCTCGTCCGGATCGGTGGGGAGTGACGTCGACGCGGGGGAGCCCAGCGGCCATGCGGCCGCCGTGTGGAGCTCACGACCGACACGGAGCCAGATACGGGCGGAGCGCGCCCGCGTGGCCTCGCCCACGAGCTGCGCCATCCGAGGGAGCACGTCGTCCGATGAGTAAGTGGCGCCGACCCGGCCGGAGAACTCGGTGAGGACCTCGTACGGCGTCGAGCGTCCCCCGAACACGAGCCGGTCCGCGAGCCACGTCGAGAACCTGTACAGCGGCACGAGAAAGAGTCCTAGGATCACACCGGCGACGAGCACCAGCGCCGGCCGCTCGTCCAGCGACGGCAACACGCCTGCGGCGATCAGAAGCGTGGCGACACCGCCCACCACCATGAGAGAGGCGACCAGCACCGCGAACACGGCCGTCCTCTTGATCACGAGATCGAGATCGAAGAGACCGTGTCGGATGATCGAGAGGCCGATCGCGACCGGGAACGCGACGCCGATGCAGGCGAAGAGCGCGAGCCAGAGGCCCTCGACGACTGGGTTGAACTGGTCCCCGTCGACGGAGAGGCTCGACCCGATCGTCCCGACCAGCAGCACACATGCGAGGGCGGCCAGGTAGGCGAGCCACCTGATCTGCTGCCGCTCGTCTCCACTTGCCCGCCGGTACCGCAGGAACAGGGCGACGACCGACGCGACCGACGCGATGAACAGCCCGGTCGTGGTGGCGACCAACACGGGCCCCAGCACCGGCCGAAGTGCCTCCACACCGGTCGGGTTCGGGACCTTGACGACGTCGTTGTCGACGGGTCCCGGGTTCAACATGACCGCCAATGCCGAGATCACGGAGATGGCGACCACCGCCACGGGAACCCATCGCCATCGGGGTGAGTGCACGCGTCCGGTGGGGAAGAGGAGCAGGATCAGCGGGATCGGCATGAAGACGACGAAGAAGACCCAGTTGCTGAGCCACACCGCCACGTCGAGGAAAGGGACGGACGCCGACGGCTCGGTGACGTATCCGTACGTGACGAGCTCGGACGTGAGCCCCACGAGCACGAATCCCAGCGCGATCGTCAGCATCAGCCAGCCGAGGGGATTGCCGGGGATGCGAGATGCCACGACGGCTCCGACGGTGCCGTACCCGAGCATCATCAGGATCGCGATCGCGACGAACGCCTCGAACGAGTCGTTCCAGGCCGTGACTGTCGCCGTGATCGCGAGGAGCACGAGCATCAGGCCGTAGATGGCCCACGGCACGCGTCGTCGAAGGACGCTCGTCACCCCTCGCTCCCCATCTCGGTCGGCACCACACCGGAGATCGTCGTCCCCGCCTCGGGCGCGCTCCGGACCTCGAGCGTTCCCCCGATCGCGTCGAGGCGGTCGGCCATCCCCTGGAGCCCGGTGCCGCCGCCCTTGGCGGCCGCATCGAACCCACGACCGTCGTCCACGATCTCGAACCGGAGCTCGCCCTCGTCCTGTCGAAGGCGGATCTCGACGGTCGACGCCTCCGCGTACTTCGCGACGTTGTTCAGCGCCTCGAGGCAGCAGAAGTACACGGCCGACTCCACATCCGGAACGTACCGGCCGACGCCGTCGGGTTGCACGGAGACGGGGACCGGCGACTTCCGCGCTTGCGCCTCGAGCGCGGCGGGCAGTCCCTTGTCGGCGAGCAGTGGCGGATAGATCCCTCGGGCGAGGTCGCGAAGATCCTCGAGTGTCTCGACCGTGCGCGCTTGGAGATCCACGAGGAGCCCCCGCGCCTTCGCGGGGTCGCGGTCGACCATGCCTTCGGCGAGGCGCAGCTGCACAGAAAGCGCCACGAGCTGCTGCTGCGCGCCGTCATGGATGTTCCGCTCGAGGGCACGAGCACGTTCATCTTGCGCGCTCACGATCCGGCGGCGCGACTCCCGGAGGTCCTCGATCAAGCGGACGTTGCGCAGCACCAGGCCCGCCTGCGCGGCCATGTCGCGGATCAGCTTCTCCTTCGTCGGGTTCATCGGATCGTCTGCGGCAGGAGAGACGGTGAGCGCACCCAGAAGCTCGCCTTGGTGTTTCACCTCGAACGCCTCTTCGTCGCCGAAGGTCGGAAGCTCATCCGCTCGAACCGCCATGCCCGGCGGGATCGCGACTCCTGGAGGCCAGGAGGCCTCCACACGCATCTCGTCGCCGATTCGGAGCCAGACCCGCGCGGTCCGCGCGCCGCTGGCTTCACCGAGGAGTTGCACCATCCGCGGGAGCACGTCCTCGGTCGAATACGTCTCGCCGACCCGCTCCCCGAACTCGGAGAGCACCTCGTACGGCGTCGCCCGCTTGCCGTACACGACCCGATTGGCCCACCGGCGCGCCCGGATCCGGATCAGCATCAAGCCGGCCGTCAGGATCGCCCCGATGGCGATCGGGACCGGATCCAACACGTCCCCTCCGACGCCGAACACGGCCGTAGGGATCGCGACGAACACGAGGCCGACAACCGCGGTGGATCCGGCGACGAGCACGCCGTACTGCACGGTCTTCTTGACGACGACGTCGAGATCCCAGAGGCCGTGCCGGAAGATCGCGACGAGGTACGCGGCCGGGATGCCAAGCACGATCGTGAACGCGGTGAGCGCGAACAACGCCTCGAAGACGGGAGCGTCCGCGTCCCGGACGAAGAGCACTGCTCCCAGGCTCACCACCCACTGCGTCACGAAGAAGAACCCGGCGAGAGAGGCCACGTACATGAGCCACCGCATCTGCTGACGTTCCTCTCCGGTGGCCCGCTTGAAACGCTGGCGCACCGCGACCACGGTGGAGAGCCCTGAGACGAGGGCGATCACCGTGCCGAAGGTGATGATCCGAGGGGCGATGTCCGCCAACGCGTCGATCCCGAAGGGGTTCTCATAGAGGATCCCGTCCTCGATCCAGTTGTTGTAGGGGCCGGGTCGGAACAGGAACCCCAAGATCGCGACGGCGGTGCCACCGACGAGTCCGGTGACGGCCCTGCGCCATCGGCGGCTCGGCGCGTGGCCGTCCGGGTACAGGAGGAACAGGAGGGGGAGCAGGGCGATCGGATAGAACGCGTACTCGCCGAGCGTGGCCCAGAGGCCGACGAGCGGTACGGAGCCCGGCTCGGCCTTCAGGCCGAAGATCACGAGTGCCTGCCCGAGCGTCAGCAACGGGAACGGTGCGCCGGTGATGAGGAAGATCCATCCCGCCCAGTTCCTCGGTTGTCGCCAGACGATGAGGAAACCAACGGCGAGCCACATGAGCAAAAGCACGACGAGGACGGCGAAGCCGGGGTTGTAGTCGCCGGTGCTGGCCTCGAGCGCGTCTCCTCGCGTTCGTTCCCTCTCGAGCTCTCTTAGCGTCTCTTGCATCCGGGGCGTGGACAGGTCGCCCACGACGACGATCTGGCCCGGCTCGATCCGCTGCCGTGCAGCGAGGCCGATCGGGATCGACGTGACGGCCGCGGTCAGGCTCAGCAGGACGATGGCCCCGGCGATCACACGCGCGGTCCTTGGACTCATCCCACCACCTCGAACATGCGGGCCGGCACGGTTCCGGTGACCGTCGTTCCCTCACCGGGGGTGCTCTCGATCGTGAGCTCGCCCCCGATCGCGGCCATCCGGTCACGCATGATCTGGAAACCCTCGCCCTCGGAGGCCCCCGCGACGGCGAATCCCGCCCCATGGTCGCGAACCGTGAACGACAACTCTCCGCTGTCATGGCTCAACGAGATCTCGACCGGTGATCCCGGTGCGTGCCGCTGAGCGTTCTGGACCGCCTGCACGCAACAGAAGTACACGGCGGCCTCGATGGCCGGGTCGTAGCGTCCGGCCGTCGCGCCGCCGTTCGAGAACCGCGTCTCGGATGTCGCGCGTCGGGCCAAGGCCGACAACGCTGCCGCGAGCCCCTCGTCGACGAGGAGAGGAGGGAAGATCCCTCGCGCCACCTCGCGCAGATCGTTCAGCGCTGCGTTGGTCCGTTCACTCAGATGATCGAGCGAGAGCCGCACCGGGTCGGGATCGGCGACGACACGAGCCGCGTCGAAGCCGATCTGGTCACGGATCCGGGCGATCTCGGCTCCGACGCCCTCTCGGAGCTCCTGCTCCAGGCGTCGCCGCTGCGCGTCGCGAACGGTGACGAGCCGCTCGCGCGAGCGCCGCAAGTCTTCGTTGCGCGAGGCGAGCTCCTCCGCCCTCGCCTCCAGATCGAGTGATAGACGCGCGTTCTCGAGGGCGATCCCGGCATGCGCGGCGAGATCCTCGAGGAGCGAGCGTTCGGCGGCGTGAAGAGGGTCGCCGGCCGACTTCACGATCGCGATGTCCCCGATGGGCTCGCCGGCGTGGTCGATGCCGAGGACCAGCGTGGGCTCGGCGATGTCGGTGTCGGGCGGCCAAGTGGCCGCCCGCGTCCGGCCCTTCTCGAGGAAGAGTCTGACGCGGGCCGCCCGCGCGCCCACACCTCGAGCCGCCGCCTCGGCCATGTCGGGGAGTACGTGATCCGCCGAGGGCACGGCCGCCATCCGATGGCCGAACTCCGCCATGACCTCGTATGGGGTGGCGCGGCGCCCGTAGACGATCCGGTTCGCCACCCGCTGAAGCAACGACCAAGCCGGTTGCACGCCCACGGCGACGAGGGCGGTCGCGGCGATCCTGAGGGTCTGGCTCTTCGTGTCGCCGATCAGCGCCCCGACCCCCACGACGAGCCCTACGTAGACGGCAGCGATGCCGACCGCGAGCGCGACGTATGCGATGGTCTTCGAGACCACGACGTCGACGTCGTAGAGGCGGTATCGGAAGATCGCGAGGGCTGTGGCCGACGGGATCCCGAAGACGAGGACGATGACCAGCGAGATCCAGAGGACATCGGACTCCGGGTCGCCGAAGAGCAAGCCCTGGACGATCATCGCGAGCAGGATCGAGGCCGCGGCGAGCGCGACCAGCATCAGCCACTTGATCTGCTGCCGCTCGTCTCCTCGAGAGCGACGGAAGCGGACGATGAGCGAGACGATGGCCGCCGCAGAGGCTGCCAGGACGATCGCAACGCCGCCGTCGAGGAACAGGGGCTCCCACGGACGGAGGAACTCGAGTCCGAGCGGGTTCCGGATGCTGAAGCGGTTCGGCTCGTTGTACACGGTTCCCGGATGGAAGACCAGCCACACCAGAAAGAGCAGACTCCCGGCGAACCATGCACGACTCACCCAACGCCACCGTGGGCTGGGTGGGGCTCCCGTCGGGAACAGCAGGAAGAGCATCGGGATCGCGAGTGCCATCACGGCAGGGAACAGGCTCGCCGTCATCCCGGCGATGCCTGTGCCGGGGAGGCTCGCGACGTACGGCTCTTTGAACGCGACGTCGAGATAACCCTCGCCCGGCAGGCCGAGAGCGATCGCACCACCCATGGCGAGGAAGACCCAACCGAGCACGTTGTCCGCACGCGTCACGATCAGCCGACCGAGCGTTGAGAAGCCGGCCACGAGCACGATGATCAGCACGACGAAGATCGGATCGCCCCCGCCCTCTCCGCTGATGGCCCCCCCGATCACGGCGAGGATCACGAGCGAGATGACGGCGAGCGAGCCGAGATGGACGATCCTTGCCCATCGAGCCGAACGGGTCATCGTGACGTGTTCGCTCACGACCGCACCCGTTCTGGGACCCGCAGCCGGCCCGAGACCGTCGTGCCCCCGCCCGGCGCCGAGGCGATGGCGACGTCGCCTCCGAACGCGGCCAGTCGGTCACGCATGCTCAGCAGTCCGGTCCCGGTCTGCGTTGTCGCCGCGTCGAAGCCGATCCCGTCGTCTTCGACCTGGAAGGACAGGCCGTCATCGTCTCGAGCGAGGCGAACGCGCACGCTGGTCGCCCGCGCGTACTTGGCGGCGTTCTGCATCGCCTCGAGACACACGAAGTAGACGGCGGCCTCGATCTCGATCGGAAGTCGGTCGACGCCCCCGCTGTCGACGGAGAAGGGGACCCCCGCCGCTTGACCCTGTTGAGCGAGAGCGGCTCCGATCCCCTGCTCTTCCAAGACCGAGGGATAGATCCCGGTGGCCAGGTCGAGCAGGGTCGTGAGCGCGAGGTTCGTCTGGTCCCTGAGCTCCGTGAGCTGGTCCGCGGCCCGCGGTGGATCCTTCGCGGCCGTTGCACCCGCGAGGCGGAGCTTGACCGCGAGCGCGACGAGATGCTGTTGGGCGCCGTCGTGGATGTTGCGCTCCAACCTGCGGCGTTCGGCGTCGTGCGCCTGCACGATCCGCATACGGGACTCCTGCAACTCCTCGGCCCGAAGGGACAGCTCGCTCACTCTCGCCTCGAGCTCCCCGGTGAGCGACAGGTTCCGGATGACCAGGCCCGTCTGGGACGCGAGATCGGCGAGGAGGCTCTCCTCGGCTGGCCGAAGTGGCTGGCCCGGCGCGGTCCACACGCGGATCTGTCCGAGGATCTCGTCCTGATACCGGATGTCTTCGGCACGCCAGTCACGAGCGGGATGGATCCCGTCGCTCGGCCACGTGGCAGCTGGTCTGGGTTCGCCGACGCTCTCGAGCCAGATCTCCACGTGGGTTGCTCCCGTTGCCTCCGCGATGACGCGGGCGGTCCGCGGGAGGATGTCGCCCGTCGCGTACGCCGCGCCGACGCGATCGTTGAAGCGAGCGAGCACCTCGTAGGGCTCCGCGCGCTTCCCGAACACGAGCCGGTTGGCGAGCTTCGTTGCACGTCGCCGGATCGGCTGGAAGAGCGCCGCGACGATCGCCGTCGCCACGAGCGAGGGAACGAGGGAGTCGGCGTCGGTCGCCTGCGCGCCGATCACCACGACGACCGCGACGTAGATGGCCGTGATGAAGGCGGCGAGGGCACCGAACACGAGGGTCCGGCGGATCACCACGTCGATCTCGTACAGGCGGTGTTTCAGGATCGCGACGCCGATCGCCGCAGGGACCCCGATCGCGAGCACGAGGAAGAAGAGGAAGAAGAGCGCGTTGTTCACCGCGACGTTGCTCTCGGTCGCGAAGCTTCCGATCATCAGAACCAACGCCGCGAGGCCGACGTACGCGAGCCACCGGATCTGCTGGCGTTCGTCTCCGGACGATCTCCGGAACCTGAGCACCAGCGAGGTCAACGCCGCGAGCGCGGCCACGAGGGAGCCGAAGCCGCCCACCGTCAGGAAGACATCCGCGAGCGGCGCGAGCGACTCGACGGCCGTCGGATTCTCCAGCGGGAACCGCTCTGGCGTCTCGAGGGGGTTCGGAGAGAGGATGAACCCGAGAGCGGCGAGGAGCGCGAAGCCTCCGATCGCCCAGAGGAGGAACCTCCACCGAGGCGAGGGTGGGCGGCCGTTGGGGAACAGGAGCAACACGAGCGGCACGGCCACCAGTGCCGCCACGAAGATCCAGCTCTGGAGCCACGCGAGCGGCACCACCATCGTCATCGATCCGGTCACGAGCCCCCGGGTCACGAACTCGTCCGCGAACGCGGTGATCGCGAAGATCGCGGCGATCAGGCAGAAGAGCCATCCGATGGAGTTCCTGGGGTGACGCGAGGCGATCAGAGCGCCGACGCCCCCGTATCCGAGAACCAGGCCGATCCCGCCGTAGATGAACTCGACATCCTCATCCCCAGGGCGGTACTCGACCTCAAGCGCGAGTCCCCACCCGATGAGGGCCAAGTCGAAGACCAGGAGGGCCCACGCCAGCCGGGACGCCGTCCTCGCCCTCACGACTCCGCTCCGAGGGGAATGATGCCGCTCGGGTTCGACGGGACCCTCGAGGCGATCAACAGGCCGGCGATCGCGAACGCGGCTGCGAGCAGCAGCCCCCACCCGCGGAACCCGAAGACAGCCTCGGGCGGGGGTGTACCGAGACCGAGCACCAAGAACACGATCGCCGGCACCATGAACGCGACGGTCAGCGCGGCGAGGGACCAGGCGAGCCGGGTGGCGTTCCTACCGGTCATGTCGCGCATCGTCCCATCGCGGGCGGCCGGCTCCAAGGGCGTCGACCTGCGGTTCCCGGTGCGAGAACACCCGGGCCGGAGGTGTGCTGGCACCCCGCCGAAGTCGGCATGCACGCGCCGTCGTCGGGCTCCGGTGGGCGGCGTAGCGTCGGGACGACGAACGAAGGAGGCCCTCAGATGACGACGATCCTGGTGGGAACCGACACCTCGGCGGCCGCGGATCTCGCGGTGGAGGACGCGGCGCGACTCGCTCGCGACCGCGGGGCCGAGCTCCTGGTCCTGTACGTGAAGTCCGAAGGTGACGTCCGGGCGGTCGTCGACCCCGACCGCGCGGCCGATCCCCGGTCGCACCTGCGTCGCCTCGCCGCGAGGTTCCCGGGTCTCGCGATCACGACCCGGATCGAGGACGGCGACGCTGCGACTCGGATCGTGGACGTGGCCGAGGAGATCAGGGCGGACACGATCGTGCTCGGGAACCGCGGCACGCGCGGATCGCGATGGCGCGTGCGCGAGACGGTCCCGAACCTCGTGCTCCGGCACGCTCCCTGCAGCGTCTACATCGTCGACACGCGGCGGGCACAGTAGCGATGGGAACGCTAGGTCTGATCGCGCAAGAAGGCGAGCACCGCCATCACACGACGGTGCACGTCGGGCTCTTCGGTCAGACCCAGCTTGTGGAACAGCGAGTTGATGTGCTTCTCCACCGCCCGCTCGGTGAGGAAGAGCGACTTCGCGATCGCTGCGTTGTTCTGCCCCTGCGCCATATGGCCGAGCACCTCGCGCTCCCGATCGGTCAGACGAGCGAGCGGCGAGTGGGCGAGGTGCTCTTTGGCGGCGACGAGCGCCTCGACGATCTTCGGGTCGAGGACGCTGCCGCCCCTAGCGACCTCAGTCAGGGCACGCACGAGCTCCTCGACGTCGGCCACGCGTTCCTTCAACAGGTAGCCGAGGCCGGCCGCACCGTCTTTCAGCAGGTCGTACGCGTACTCCTCCTCCGCGAACTGCGAGAGCACGACGACGCCGATCTCGGGATGCGACGCCCGGATCTGCTTCGCGCCCCGGATACCCTCATCGGTCCCGCTCGGTGGCATCCTGATGTCGGTCAGAACGGCGTCGGGTCCGTGGTCTTCGACCGCGGAGAGCAGCTCATCGAGGCTGGATGCGATGCTGACGATCTTGACCTCCTCGGCGGTGGCGAGGAGGGCGGCGGTGCCTTCTCGCACGAGGTAGTTATCCTCGGCGAAGACCACCCGCAGCGGCATGCGCGGATGGTACACGCGAGGGATGTGCAGAGGTCTCAGGAGGCGGTTGCGTGACGATCCGGGTGGTGCTCGGCGAGGACAACGTCTTGGTGCGCGAAGGCGTGCGGGCGCTGTTGAACTCCTATGAAGACATCGAGGTCGTCGAGGTGGCCGAAGACGCGCCGACCCTTCTTGCGACGGCCGCGGAGCACAGCCCCGACGTCGTCGTGACCGACATCAAGATGCCGCCGTCCTTCCAGCTCGAGGGGATCGACTGCGCACACGCGATCCGCGAGCGCCTTCCGGACACGGGCGTCGTGGTCCTGTCCGCGCACGACGACGAGGAGTACGCGATCGCGCTGCTCGGGAAGGGTCACAGTGGGCTCGCGTACCTCCTGAAGGACCGGATCGCGCAGGGCGACGAGCTGGCCCGCGCGATCCGGGAGGTGCAGAGCGGCGGGAGCGTCGTGGACCCGACCATCGCCGAGCGTCTCTCGGGACGGGCCGAATCCCAGGAGGAAGACCGGATCGTCCTCGACATGATGGCGCAGGGTCTCGGCTACGAGGAGATGGCGGCCGCGCTCGGGATGACCCAGGAGGCCGTGGACGGGCGCGTCACGATGCTGTTCCGGCGGATGGCCGGTGACGGCGGAGCCGGCACCGGCTTGCTCGGCGAGTTCAAGAGGCTGCACGCGGCCGTCGTCGAGCAGTCGGCGACCGCCACGTCGCTCAAGTCCTACGTGCCGTCGCAGTTCGTGGACGCGCTGGCTCGCGGCGGGGACGCCGCGAGTCAGCGCGAGCTCGAGGTCACCGTGCTGTTCAGCGACATCCGGGGGTTCTCGACGATCGCCGAGCGGCTCACCGCTCGAGAGATCGGCGAGATCATCGGACGTCACCTCGGCGCGATGGCCGAGGTGATCTCGGAGCACGGCGGCACGATCGACAAGTTCCAGGGCGACGCCGTGATGGCGGTCTTCGGCGCACCCGAGCCGTCCGAGGACCACGCGGAACGTGCGCTGCGATGCGCGCTCGCGATGCAGGATCGCCAGCGCGAGCTCAACTCGATCGGGTGGGGGACGCAGGCGGTCGACGGACTGCACGTGGGCATCGGTTTGAACACCGGGGTCGTCATGGCCGGTGCCATCGGCGGCGGCGGCCGACTCGAATACACCGTGATCGGGGATGCGGTCAACGTCGCGCAACGCCTGCAATCCGAAGCGGGAGGAGGCGAGGTCGTCGCCGCGGCCTCGACCGTTTCGGCAGCGCCCTCGGTTGCCGCCGAGCCGATCGGCCCCCGCCTGGTCAAGGGGCGCGAGGAGCCCGTGGAGGTCTTCCGGATCGTCGGGGCGGGCGCGTGATCGCGGCGACCGAGTCGACCCGGACCGCCCGCTGGCCGTGGATCCTTATGTGCTGCTTCGGTGTGGCGGCGCTCGTCGCGCTCGTGCTGTCGGTCGCGAACCGGACCGGTGTCGCGGACGACCTCCCGTTCGTGGTGGCGTTCGGGACGTTCGGGGTGGTGGGCGCGCTGATCGTCAGCCGCGCTCCCGGCAACCGGATCGGTTCGTTGTTCCTGTGGGCGCCTGTCGTGGCCGCCGCGGGGGGCCTCAGCTCGGAGTTCGTGACGTTCGTGTACGACCGGGGAGCCAGCGCGGGGGTGGGTCTCGCGGTGGCCGCCGTGGTGGCGGAGTCGGCGTGGATCGTGGGGATACTGCCTGCGCTGATCCTGTTGCCGCTGTTGTTCCCCGACGGTCGGCTCCCGTCGCAACGATGGCGTCCTCTCCTGTGGCTCACCTTCGTCACCCTTCTCGTCGTCTTCGTCGCGTTCATCGTGGGCTCACCGACGCTGACCGGATCCGCCGAGCGGACCCGGGTCCCGAATCCCTTCTTCGTGCCGGCGATGTCCTCGACGACCGAGTTCGTCGAGGGCTTCTTCTTCTGGGTGTTTCTCGCGATCCTCGCAGCCTCGGTCATCTCGCTCGTCCTGCGGTTCCGCCGATCTCGAGGCGTGGAGCGGCAACAGATCAAGTGGTTCGCGCTCGCGGTCGTGTTCTTCCTCGCCGTGATCACGGCGACCGAGATCCTGCTGGTGTTCGGGATCGAGAGCAGCCTGCTCGACACGGTGCTCGTCGCCCCCGCCTTCCTGTTCCTCCCCGCCAGCGTCGGCGTCGCCATCCTCAGGTACCGGCTCTACGACCTCGACGTCGTCGTGCGCAAGACCCTCCTGTACACGCTCCTGGTGGCCGTCGCCACCGCCGTGTACGTGGTCGTGGTCGTCGGCGCAGGAACCCTCGTCGGACGCGAGAGCCCGTTCCTCACGATGGTCGCGGCGGTGATCGTGGCGGTGGGCTTCCAGCCGGCACGGACGAGGCTCGCTCACGTGGCGAACCGGATCGTCTACGGGAGGCGCGCGACGCCGTACGAGGTGCTCACCGAGTTCTCCGAACGGGTGGGGACCTCATATGCGACCGAGGATGTCCTTCCGCGGATGGCGCAGGTCCTCGCGGATGGGACGGGAGCGGATGTCGCACGGATCTGGCTCCTGGTCGGGAACGAGTTCCGAGCCGCCGCAGCCTGGCCGGCGGACGCGCCGCCGGCGACGCCTGTGAGGGCCGGGCCCGGCGTGTTCGAAGTGGCCGGCGAGGCGGTGACGGAGGTTCGCGATCGAGGCGAGCTGCTCGGGGCGCTCTCCCTCCGGATGCCCGCGTCCGATCCGATGAGCCCGTCAAAGCAGAAGCTCGTGAGGGACCTCGCGGCGCAGGCGGGTCTCGTCCTGCGGAACGTCCGGCTGGTCGAGGACGTGCGGGCCTCGCGTCAACGGCTGGTGGCGGCTCAGGACGAGGAGCGTCGGCGACTGGAGCGCAACATCCACGACGGCGCCCAGCAGCAGCTCGTGGCGCTCGCCGTCAAGGCTCGCCTCGCCCGTCAGCTGACGGAGCGCGATCCCGCGAAAGCCACGGAGATCCTCGGCCAGATCGAGGCGGAGACCCAGTCCGCGCTGGAGGACCTGAGGGATCTCGCCCGCGGCATCTACCCACCGCTGCTCGCCGATCGTGGCCTGGTCGCCGCCCTCGAGGCGCAGTCCCGCAAGGCCTCCATGCCCGTCAGCGTGGAGGCAGGTGCCGTGGGTCGCTACCCGGCCGACGTGGAGGCCACCGTCTACTTCTGCGCGCTCGAGGCGCTCCAGAACGTCGCCAAGTACGCCGGCGCGGATCGGACGGTGATCCGCCTGTCACAGTCGAACGGCAGCCTTGCGTTCGAGGTCGTGGACGAGGGTCGAGGTTTCGACCCGAACGGGGTCGCCACCGGCTCCGGTCTGCAGGGCATGGCCGACAGGCTGGCCGCCGTGGGAGGCTCTCTCGAGATCCGATCGGCACCCGGCAGTGGTACCACTGTGGCGGGTCGTGTGCCGGTCAGTGCTGGCTGATCTCTCGAGGGAGGGTCTGGAGATGGGATCGGAGTACACGCCGCCTGCGCCCCGAGGTCGGATGATGGCCTTCCGCGTCGTCGGCTGGTTGCTCGGTGTGCTCACCATCCTGCCGTCGCTCGCCTTCATCCTGCTCTCGATGCTGTCGGACGATCCGGTGGAGCGGAGCCACCGCTTCCACTACTTCGGTGGTTTCGCCGGGCTCGCCCTGATCGGGGTGTTCTCGGTCATCATCGTGATGAAGCCCTCGTGGCTCGCCGCCTGGCACGTGCTCGTCGCGCAGGTGCTGGCGTGGTTGATCGGTGGGTTGATGGGCGGGGACCTGATCTCGGGGTTCTACATCACCGCGCTCGTCGGCCTCGTTCTCCTGGCGGTGCTGCACCCCGAGCCGCGATCGCTGTTCCGGCTTCCCGGCCGTCCGAGTATCCCTTTGATGATCTTCGGGCTGCTATGCATGATCCCCGCCTGGATCTATGCCGTCACGTATGCGGAGCTGCAGCACGGCCCCGCGACCGACTCGCATGTGGAGCTCCATCACTGGTCGGGGGTCGCGGTTGCCGCGCTCGCGATCGCGGGAGCCGCGATCGCGACATCGCTCCGCGGATCCGGCTGGCAGGTCTCGGCCTCCGTGACCGCGATCGCGGCCGTCGCGTTCGGCATCGCCGGTCTGGCGTTCTCGGACCAGCCGGGCGCACCCGAGGTCGGGTGGTCGTGGCTCGCCGTGGCCGCCGGCGTCGGGTTCTGGCTCCTCGCTCGCATCGAATCGGCGCGGGAGGCATCGACCGGGTGAGGTCCCAAGGTCGTTCGTCGTTCCGCCGCTTCGAACGGTGGTTGGTCGGCATCTTCATGGCCATGCTGGTCTTCGTGCTCGAGCGACTCGTGATGCGTCAGATCAAGAAGAAGGAGCTTGCACGCTCGGAGTCCTCGGGGACGGCCGTCACGCTGGGGGAGGACTAGTCGTGCATCGCTGGTGGGTCTTCCTCCACATCGCGGGGGCCTTCGGTTTCCTGATGGCGCACGGCGTCTCGGTCTATGTGACGCTTCGCCTCCCCAAGGAGCGAGAGCCCGCGCGTGTGAGCCAGTTGCTCGAGCTCTCAGCGTCCTCGGTCGGGTTCATGTGGAACTCGATCGGTGCGCTCCTCGTCGGCGGGATCGCCGCCGGCTTCACAGGACACTTCTGGGGTCAGGGGTGGATCTGGGCGGCGATCCTCGTCCTCGTCGTCGTCATGGCCGCGATGTACGCCATGGGAACCACGTGGGCCAAACGGTTGCGGACGATCTCCGGCGCGATGGCGGGAGGAACGGAAGCGGTGTCGGGGGCTCAGTTCGAAGAGATCCTTCGATCGAAGCGCCCCTACACGATCGCGGCGATCGGGTTCGTCGGGCTGCTCGTGATCCTCTGGCTCATGATCTTCAAGCCGTCGCTCGGGTTCGGTGGGGTCGCCGAGTGCGTGCCGTCACCCGATGCCGCCGTCACGGTCTGCGCGTTCGACGACCAAGCCTTCGTGCCATCGTCGCTGACTGTGTCCGCCGGCGAGCCGATCGCAGTGGCCTTCGACAACGAGGACGAGGGCGTGCCGCACAACGTCGCGATCTACGAGGATGAGTCGGCGGCCCAGTCGCTGTTCGTCGGCGAGCTCGTCGAGGGACCGACGACGGTGACCTACGATGTGCCGGCTCTCGAGCCCGGTGTGTACTACTTCCGCTGCGACGTCCATCCGCAGATGGACGGCACGTGGGAGGCCATCTAGATGTCCTATCGAACGATCGTCGTCGGGACCGACGGCTCACCGACCGCGTCGGTCGCCGTCGAGGTCGCCCAGAAGCTCGCGAAACGCCTCAAGGGCAAGCTCGTGCTGGTCGGCGCGCTCGACGCCTACGGCGTGTCCCGGCAGCCGCTGCAGACAGCCCTCTACGAAGCCGCGGAAGCGGCGCGCGCCAAGAAGGTCGATGCGACCGCCGAGCTGATCGAGGGGACGCCGGGCGAAGCGATCCTCGCGGCCGCGATCAAGCACGACGCGGATCTGATCGTCGTGGGCAACCGAGGCATGGGGCAAGCCACTCGGTTCCGCCTGGGGAGCGTGCCCGACTGGATCGCGCACGATGCGCCGTGCGACCTGTTGATCGTGGACACCACGGGCCGGGCCGGCCCACGGGAACCCGCTCCGCCCTACACGCGGATCCTGGCGGGGACCGACGGCTCGGGAACGGCGACGGAGGCCGTCCGCAAGGCCTACACGCTCGCGTCGATGTATGCCGGCACCGTGACCCTCGTGCACGTCGGCGACCCACTCGTCGGCGCGATCAAGCTCGAGGAGGTCGCGTCGACGAGGCCCGATGACGTGGAGGTCCAGAAGCGAACCGTGGAAGGGGATCCCGCGCAGCGGATCTGCGAGCTCGCGGAGGCGGAGGGCGTGCAGTTGGTCGTGGTCGGCAACAAAGGGATGTCGGGTGTGCGGCGGTTCCTCGGCTCCGTGCCGAACAAGGTGGCGCACGAGGTGCCCTCGGACGTCTTGATCGTGAAGACCGTGGATCGATCGGTCGAGGACCTCGTCGCCGGACACGGCGGGTTGGTGAACGTCGATGGACGGCAGCTGGCGGTCTATCGCGACGAGGGCGGGCAGACGTACGAGCTCTCCCCCCGCTGCACCCACATGGGCTGCACGGTCGATTGGAACGACACGGCGAAGACCTGGGACTGCCCCTGCCACGGGTCGAGGTTCGCGTTCGACGGATCGGTGGTGCGGGGTCCCGCAGCCGATCCACTCGAACGCGTGGGAGGAACGGCCGCCGCCCACGGAACAGCCGCGCAAGGATCGGAGGCGGTCGCCGAGGGGGCACCTTCGCTCTCAGCGGCAGCGTCCTCGGGCCGCGAGGTCGGTCCCGCCGCGAAGAAGCGTGCGAAGAAGGAGCGGTACGCGATCGTCGGCGCGAGCCTTGCCGGAGCCACCGCCGCCGTGACCCTGCGAGAGGAAGGCTTCGACGGGGAGGTGATCCTGATCGGCGCCGAGCCCGCGTTCCCCTACGAGCGCCCACCGCTCTCCAAGTCGTTCCTCCGAGGAGAGTCGACGATGCAAGAGGCGATGGTCCGGCCCCAGGCGTTCTATGCCGACAACGGGATCGAGACCCGGCTCGGGACGACGGTGGTCGGCGTGGATCCGGCCGGCAGGACGCTCACCGTCGCCGGCGGCGAGCCGGTGTCCTTCGACAGGCTCCTGATCGCCACGGGCGCGCGCAACCGTCGCTTCCCGATCCCGGGCATCGATCTCGAGGGCGTCCTGGATCTCCGGACGCTCGGCGACGCGGCCGGGATCCGCGCGGAGATGCTCCCGGGGCGCAAGGTCGTGATGGCGGGGATGGGGTTCATCGGCTCCGAGGTGGCGGCGTCCCTCCGGCAACGAGGCCTCGAGGTGCACGTCGTCGCAGGTGGCAAGGCGCCGCTCGACCGCGTCCTCGGCGAGGACGTGGGTCGCGTCATCGAAGGCATCCATCGCGATCACGGCGTCGAGATGACGTTCGACGATCAGGTGGCGGGCTTCGAAGGGAACGGCCGTGTCCGAGGCGTCAAGACCGCCAGCGGTCTCAGCCTGTCGTGCGACTTCGTGGTGCTCGGCCTCGGTGTGGAGCCGGTCGCGGGCTTCCTCGAGGGGTCGGGGATCGACGTCGACGACGGGGTCGTCGTCGACGAGCACTGCCGGGCGAGTGTCGCCGGCGTCTTCGCCGCCGGCGACGTCGCCAACCACTACCACCCGATCTTCGAGCGCCGGATCCGGATCGAGCACTGGAACAACGCGCGGGCGCAGGGTCGTGTCGCGGGCCTCAACATGTTGGGCCGCGACACCCCCTATGAGGAGATCCACTGGTTCTGGTCGGACCAGTACGAGCACACGATCCAGTACGCCGGGTACCACCGGGAGTGGGACGACCTGGTGATCCGGGGGAACCTCGAGTCGCGGACCTTCGCGGCGTTCTACATGCTCGGAGGCAAGGTGCAGGCCGTCGTCTCCGTGGATCGTCCCGCCGATGTCCAGGATGCGATGGGCGTCATCCGAGCCGGCGGCCTGGCCGACCCCGCGAAACTCCGCGACGAGACCGTCCCGCTGGCTTCACTAGGATGACCCGACGGGAGATGAGATGACGACGAGCGATGTCGAGGCCCTCCGCAAGGTCCGCTTCTTCGAGGAGCTGACCGACGACGATCTGTCTCGAGTCGCGAAGGTCGGCCAGCGACGGAGCTTCGCGACCGGCGACGCGCTCGTCGAGCGCGACTCCGACCGCGGCGGACTCTTCGTGGTCCTCTCGGGGACAGCGGTGGTCGAGGTCGGCGGCGCCGTCCACGACCTCGGACCCGGCGACTTCTTCGGCGAGATGGCGCTGCTCGGACACACGCGTCGGTCCGCGAGCGTCACGGCGAAGGAGCCGGTGGAGGCGCTGGTGATCGAGACGATCTACTTCGACCCGTTCCTGATCCAGAACCCGAGCGTCGCGGTCGCGATCCTCCACGGCGTCGTCGAGCGTCTCCGCGAAGTCCAGGAGCGGGTCGACAGCGCCGGGTCCTCCTAGCGACCGCGTTCTCGGAACAGGTCCAGCAGCAAGCCCATCGTCAGCAGACCGGCGGCGATGCCGAACGTGATGGGCACCCAGCCGGGCACGCGCGCGGACATCGCCGTCAGGCCGCTCGCGAGGATCGCGGCACCCGCGGTGAGGCCCAGGGCGAGCTGGCGCCCGGCCCGGCGCACGGTGGCCTCGAGTGGCGCCGCCCTGAAGTTGATCTCCATCTTCTGGCCGGGCCGAGCGCCGATCATGCGCTCGACGGCTTCGATCACGCGCATCGCTCGCACCTTGAACTTCTGCGACTGATAGAAGACGGCCTTCGGGTCGATCCTCGTCCCCATCCCGCGCAGCAGACTCCGCATCAGGAACTTCCCCGCCACCTCGAACGGATCGAGGTCGGGGTCAAGCTGTGCCGTCGCGAGCTGCATCTGCGCGAGCGCCTTGCCGGTGAGCGCCAACGACGCTGGCAGCGGGACGCCGAAGCGGAGCGAGATCTCCGTCATCTCCTGGAGGATCGGGCCGAGCTGGATGTCCTTCAGGGACGAGGTCCGGTATCGAGCCATCAGCGCCCCGATCTCGGACTGGAACCTCTCCAGGTCGAGGTCGCTCCGTTCGATCGCGTTCGCCAGCATCAGCGTGGTGTCGGTGAGGAACCCGACGTCTTCCTGGGAGAACGCCATCAGCAGGAGCATCAGGTGCTCGCGCATCTCGGCGCCGACCTCCCCGATCATCCCGAGGTCGAGGAAGTAGAGGCGTTCCTCCTCCGGCTGCCACATCAGGTTCCCGGGATGCGGATCGGCATGGAAGAAGCCGTCGACCATGATCTGCTTGTAGAAGGACTCGAGCAGCTGGCGGGCCGCCTCGTGTCGTGGCTCGCCCTCGGGAGCCGAATCGAGAGGACCTCCACCCACGTCGTGCATCACCAGCAACCGCGACGTGGACAGACCCCGATGCATCGCGGGAACGGCCAATCTCGGGAAGGGTTCGAGCACTTCGCCGATCCGCTGCATGTTGTTGGCTTCCTGTCGGAAGTCGAGCTCGCGTTGGAGGGAGTCCGACAGGTGCTGGAAGACCGCCTCCATGTCGATGACCAGCTTCAGGCTCGGGCGCTTGGACGCCTTCTCCGCGAACACTTCCAACAGCGCGAGATCCTGTTCGATCAGCTCGCGCGCATCCGGTCGTTGGATCTTGATGACCACCTTCTCGCCCGTCGCGAGCGAAGCTCGATGCACCTGCGCGATCGTGCCGGCGGCGAGCGGCTGCGGTTCCACCGTTTCGAACACGTCCTCCCACGGCACGCCGAGCTCCTGTTCCATCACCGACACCACCTGCGCCTCGGTGAGCGGTGGCACGTTGTCCTGGAGGGTCGCGAGCTCTTCGATGAACTCGGGCGGAAGGAGGTCCGGTCGCGTCGAGAGGATCTGCCCGAGCTTGCAGAACGTCGGGCCGAGCTCCTCGAGCGCGGTACGCAGCCGCTTGGCCTGGCGTCGCCGGCCCACGACCCCTTCCTCGTCGGGTCGCCCGAAGAGCTCCCGCAGGCCGTGCTTGGCGAAGACCACGCCGATCTTCGTGCCGCGAGCCACCAGATGCGGCCGGGTCACGGGTTCTGCGACCGACGAGCGGATCGCGGTCGAGGACGTCGGGCTCCGGACGGCGGTCGTCTGGCCGTTCGTGGTGTTCACGATGATCACCGTGCAGCGAGCGTTGTGGCTGATCCGGTTCGGCACGTTGCCGAGGAGGAACTCCTTGCGGCCCGCCATCCCGGCGTTCCCGACGACCAGCACGTCGACCGCTTGATCCTCGGACGAACGCACGATCGCCATCGCCGGGTCGTCGTCGATCACGACGTGGGCATGCCCGCGCGCTCCCGCGAGCTGCGTCGTGTACACCTGCAGCTCGTCGGCGGCGCTGTGTGCCCGGGTCGCTTCGGCGGCCCCGTACTCGGTGTCGGCGGCGTGCTGCGGGACGATCACCTGCACGACGTGAAGCTCCGCACCGAACCGCTCGGCGAACGAGGCCGCCCATTCCACCGCTCTCGCAGCGGTCTCGGAGCGATCGGTGCCCACCATCACCCGGCGGACGGGGCCCACGGCGTCGGTCTGGGCGGAAGCCATGCGCGCATCATGGCGCCTCGGGTCCTCCGCAGCCAATGGTGAGAACCCGAGGACCGAGGGTGATGCCACCACGCATACCGGCCGCGACCAGGGCCGTTGGTATCCTGCCTCGTCCGCCGGAGTAGCTCAGTGGCAGAGCAACCGCCTCGTAAGTGGTAGGTCATGGGTTCGAATCCCATCTCCGGCTCACGGCTCCAGCTGCGGACGAGGAAGTTGCCGACCGGACGAGGAAGTTGCCGAAGGAGTGAGCGGGTTGCGAGAATCGCGGCGGATGAGGGCCCTTCGCGCGATCCTGGTTGCTGCCGCCCTCGTGATGGTGCTCCCGGCGAGCGCCGCCATCGCCCAGGTCTCGGTCGACCCCTCGGTCACCCCCGAGCTGAACACGGGCGGCTGGATCCACGGGATGGCGATCCTGTTCGGCGCGATCGGTCTCCTCGTCATCCTGTTGCTGGTGGCGGGCTATGTGCGGTTCGCTCCGCGCTTCTCCACGGACGAGTCGACGTTGCGTGTGGTTCGCGCCGATCGGGTGCGGCCCGGCGAGGAACTCCCGCGGCGGACCGTGGACATCAAGGCTGCCGCCCCCATGGTGGTGGCGCCCCCGCCGCTCCCGCAACCCGCCGGTGTCGCGGCCGCCCCCGCGGCGACGACGGCTGCCGCCCCCGCGACTGCCCCCTCTCCTGCGCCCGCGCAGGCGGGACCTGGCGCGGCAGCCCCCTCGACCGAGGCGCCACAGGCGGCGCCGGCGAGCGAGGGAGCGCCGGCCGAAGCCGACGCCGCGCCCGAAGCGCCGGCCGAAGCCGACGCCGCGACCGAAGCGCCGGCCGAAGCCGACGCCGCGACCGAAGCGCCGGCCGAAGCCGACGCCGCGACCGAAGCCCCGGCCGAAGCCGACGCCGCGACCGAAGCCCCGGCCGCCGAGACCTCGGCGACGGCTGCGGCTCCCGCCGCCGCCCCCGCCGAGCGGCCGGAGGTCTCGCTCGACCAGGAGGTCTTCGATCAGACGTTGAAGGAGCTCCTCGACAAGGGGACCGACAAGCGTGTCGCCGAGGGGCAGGCTCGACGTGCGGCGATGATCGCCGCTCGGAAGAAGGCTGCGGGCGAGGCCTAGCCTCGAGAAGCGCGTAGCCTGTCGGGATGGACGCCACCCGTGTCGACTGGTCCATGGGCTCTCAAGCCGCTCGTCTCGCCGACTGGGACGCTGCGCTCGCCATCGGTCGCCGGGTCGCGGGTCCCGGCGTCCGTGTTCCGCCCGCGCATCGCGCGCGCATGCGCGAGGACTTCGCGGAATCCGTCTCGTTGGCGGAGACGCAGATCTCGGAGTTCACCTCGTTGGATCCGGGCGGCTTCCGGTCGCGTGCATGGGTGATGGGCAGGGGTGATTGGATCCGCGCCAACCTGAGCGGGCTCCAGCGCATGCTAGAGCCGCTGGCCGGCCGGATCCTCGCCAAGCAGTCGGGCAACGGCGCGTTCCGACGGAAGGCGCTAGGCGCCCAAGCCGGCGGGCTCCTGGGCTACGTCTCGAGAAGGGTGCTGGGTCAGTACGACGCCTTCCTCCCACCGGACGACGAGGGGTTGCTCTACTTCGTCGGTCCGAACGTGGCGGAGGTGGAGCAGCGGTTCTCGCTCGCTCCCCGTGACTTCCGGCTGTGGATCGCGATCCACGAAGTGACGCACCGTGTGCAGTTCGCGGCCGCACCGTGGCTGCGGAGTCACATCCGCGGGCAGGTGGATCGCTATCTCGGAACGATCTCCCTCGAGTCGACGGACCTGGCGAGCCAGCTCCGGCGGGCCATCGACGAAGCGCGCGCCGGCGCCGACATCCGGGGGATGGGTGGGATCTTCCTCCTGCTGAACGAGGAGCAGCGCGAGATCGTTCGCCACGTCCAGGGGGTGATGTCCCTCCTCGAAGGACATGCGTCGTTCGTCATGAACGAGGTCGCGAAGGATCACGTGAGTGACCTGGCAGGGATGCGGAAGGCGCTGGCGGAACGGCGGCGTCGAGCCGGAGGTATGGAGCGGACCTTCCAACGCGCGATCGGCTTCGACAAGAAGATCGAGCAATACGACGCCGGGGAGCGATTCGTCCGAGAGGTGGTGTCGAACTCGGGCATGGCCGGGTTCAACCGTGTGTGGCTCGCGCCCGAGGGCCTCCCGAGCGTCGAGGAGATCGCCGAGCCCTCCCGCTGGATCGCCCGCGTCGCCGGGAGCTGAGATGCCTCGCCGGCCTCCGGCGGTCGCCCGGGTGCTGGAGCGGGTCACCAAGACGGCACGCGAACACGAGATGTTCGCTCCCGGCGACCTGGTCCTCGTGTCGTGCAGCGGCGGCCCGGACTCGGTCTGCCTGCTCTATTCCTTGTGGCACCTCCGACGGCTGTTCAAGATCCGTCTCGCCGTCTTCCACTTCGACCACAAGCTCCGGCCCGATGCCGCGAAGGACGCCTTGTACGTCCGGCGCCTGGCGGAGCGGCTGAAGCTCCCGTTCCACCTCCGTGAAGCCGATGACGCGCCGCTCAAAGGGGAGTCCGTCGAGGCATGGGCTCGCGAGGCTCGACAGGCCGCCGCCCGGGATGTGGCGGAGGATGTCGGGGCAGTGGCGATGGCCGAGGGTCACACGCTGGACGACCAAGCAGAGACGGTGCTGATGGCCGCGATCAAGGGGAGCGGCATCCACGGCCTTGTGGGCATCTGGCCGACGCAGGGTCCAGATCTTGCTCGGAGGGTCCAGCCTCTCATCGACGTAACCCGTGAAGATGTCGAGGCCTTCTGCAGGGCCCTTGGACTTCGGCCGCGCACGGATCCGACGAACGCCGACACGAACTTCCTACGCAACGCCATCCGAGCAACGGCTATACCTGCGATCGAACGCGCTACTCGCCGGGAGATCCGTCGTCCCCTCGCGAGGCTCGCTGATGAGATCCGCCCGATCGCGCTGGAGCAGCTCACGAAGCCGAGATCCTTGTCAGGTAAGGCGCCGGGAGAGCGGCTTGAAGCCCGAGGGCGACGCGGCGATTGGTTCTCCATCTCGATCGGGATCTTCGAGCACCGCTCCCCTTTGGAGTCGAAGGTCGTCATCCGAGGTTGGCTGAAGCAGATGCGTCTTCCCGTATCCAAAGAAGCGATCGACGCGATCCTCGATCTCGCACAGGGCCACCCGGGTCGACGGCGCGATCTCCCAGGGGGCTTGAAGGCGGTCCGCGAGAAGGAGTACGTTCGCGTTTCTCGTTCTTCCCCCGAGAGCTGATGGGTTTCTCGACGCCGAAGGGGGAGCGATGACCGCGGTCTCTACACTGACCGACTACGTGCAGGCCTACGAACCCGACATCGAACGAGTCCTGATCTCCTCCGAGGAGATCCAGGGCAAGCTCGCGGAGATGGGCAGGCAGATCTCCGAGGACTACGAGGGCAAGTCGCTTTTGCTGGTCGGGGTCCTCAAGGGCGCGTTCGTGGTGATGGCCGACCTCGCCCGCTACGTCCGCCTGCCGCTGGAGTTCGACTTCATGGCGGTCTCGTCCTACGGGGCCGCCACCAAGACCTCGGGGGTCGTCCGGATCCTCAAGGACCTGGATCACGACCTCGACGGGATGGACGTACTCCTCGTCGAGGACATCGTCGACTCCGGACTCACGCTCAAATACCTGCTGAAGAACCTCGCGGCGCGCAAGCCGGCGTCGCTCGAGGTTGCCACGCTGCTGCGCAAGACGGGCATCCAGAAGGTGCCACTCGACATCCGCTACGTGGGCTTCGACATCCCGCCGGACTTCGTGGTGGGCTACGGGCTCGACTTCGACGAGCGCTACCGGAACCTGCCCTACATCGCGACGCTGAAGCCCGAGGCCTACGGCGGCTAGCGGAACCGTCCGCTGCGCGGGGTCGTCCAACCGAGCGTGAAACGGTTCGCCCCATCCCTCGTCGCCCTCGCCCTCGCCTCCTGCGGAGGCGACGGTGCCGGTGCCGGCGACGGCACGTCGGGGATCCGCGGACAGGCGCTCTCCGGCCCGCAGTGCCCGGTCGAGGTCCAAGACTCGCCGTGTCCGGACCTCCCGTACGAGGGCACGGTGATCGTGACCGACACGGCAAGCGGCGAGGAGTTCACGGTGGAGACCGACTCAGAGGGCCGCTTCGAGCTCTCGCTCGAGCCGGGCACATACGAGGTGTCGATCGTCTCCGAGACCTCGCCTCCGTTCGCGAAGCCCCAGACCGTCACGGTCGAACCCGGGGCCTTCACGGAGATCGTCGTCTCCGTCGACACCGGCATCAGATAGCCCCGGCCGCCGCGTCTGGGGCTGGTGCTACCCTGGCTCTGGGCTCGGGCGCGCTGTCTGCCGGGGCCCGTTGCGTCCCCAGGAACGCGTCCCGAGGGAAGAGGCCCGTCATTGCCACAGTCCGAACCTCCGTTCCGAAGACTCGCTCGCACCCCGACCATCTGGATCGTGGGGGCGACCGTCCTGTTCTTCGGACTGCTGTCGGTCATGAACCGTCCGGAGACCGCGGAGACGATCAAGCTGAACGAGTTCGCGAGACTCCTCGAGGACGGCGAGATCCGGAACGCGGAGATCCTCGAGGGCGATCAGGAGATCCGCGGGGAGCTCGACGACGGCACCGAGTACGTGGTGACGTATCCCGTCGAGAGCGCCGACGAGATCACCACGCAGCTGCTGGAAGCGGATGTGCCGTTCGAGGCGAAACCGCAGAAGCCGAACGAGCTCGTCGGGCTCCTGTACTACGTCCTTCCGATCCTGCTGCTGGCCGGCCTGTTCCTCTGGGTGATGAATCGTTCGCAGGGCGGTGGTGGCCGCGTGATGCAGTTCGGTCGGAGCCGTCACAAGACGGTCGGCAAGGACCAACCCAAGACCACCTTCAAGGACGTCGCGGGCGTAGACGAGGCCATCGAGGAGCTGGAGGAGGTCAAGGAGTACCTCCAGCATCCGGCCAAGTTCCAAGCGATGGGTGCCAAGATCCCGCGAGGCGTGCTGCTCTTCGGACCGCCCGGGACGGGGAAGACGCTTCTCGCTCGCGCCGTTGCCGGCGAGGCCGGCGTCCCTTTCTTCTCGATCAGCGGTTCCGACTTCGTCGAGATGTTCGTGGGCGTGGGAGCTGCGCGCGTGCGAGACCTCTTCGAGCAGGCGAAGGCGAGCGCACCCGCCATCGTCTTCGTCGATGAGATCGACGCCGTCGGCCGCCATCGCGGCGCGGGCTTGGGCGGCGGCCACGACGAGCGGGAACAGACCCTGAACCAGCTCCTGGTGGAGATGGACGGGTTCGACCAGCGATCGACGGTGATCCTGATGGCCGCGACCAACCGGCCCGACATCTTGGACCCCGCGCTCCTGCGTCCCGGCCGGTTCGACCGCCAGATCGTGGTCGACCGACCGGATCTCGAGGGACGCAAGGCCATCCTCCGCATCCACGCGAAGGGCAAGCCGCTCGATCCGGACGCCGATCTCGACATCCTCGCCCGGCGCACACCCGGGTTCACGGGCGCCGACCTCGCCAACGTGATCAACGAAGCCGCCCTCCTCGCCGCCAGGCGTTCGAAGAAGAGCATCACGATGAAAGAGGTCGAGGAAGCCATCGACCGCGTGATGGCAGGCCCCGAGCGCAAGAGCCGCGTGATGAGCGAGGAAGAGCGCCGCCTGATCGCGTACCACGAGGGCGGTCACGCCATGGTCGCGCACGTCCTCCCCAACACCGACGAGGTGCACAAGATCACGGTGATCCCTCGCGGTCGCGCGCTCGGGTACACGCTGACCCTTCCCGAGCAGGACAAGTTCATGATGACCCGCGAGGAGCTCCGGGACGAGCTGGCGATGCTGATGGGAGGCCGGGTCGCCGAAGAGATCGTGGCGGGAGACATCTCCACCGGCGCCGGCAACGACATCGAGCGCGCGACCAAGATCGCCCGTCAGATGGTGACCGAGCACGGGATGAGCGATTCGATCGGGCCGCGAACGCTCGGACAGAAGCAGGGAGAGGTCTTCCTCGGCCGCGACTGGGCATCCACGCCGGACTACTCGGACGCCGTCGCGTACGAGATCGACAACGAGATCAGCCGCCTTCTCGACGAGGCGCACGACGTCGCCCTCGAGATCCTGGAAGAGCATCGGCAGAAGCTCGACGAGCTGGCGGCGCTCCTCCTTGCGAAAGAGACGCTGGATCGTGACGAGGTCGAGTCGTTCTTCAAGGCGGTCGCCAAGCGCGCCCCCCGTGCTCCTGAGGTCCGGAGCGCCGGGCTCGCCGTCTCCCGCACCGAGCTGTTCCCCCAGCCCGAAGGCCCCGGGCCGCTCCGCCGATGACCGACCGTTGGGCCACCTTCGACTGCTACGGGACGCTGATCGACTGGGACGGTGGCATCCGCCGAGCGCTGGCACGTGTCTGGCCCGACGAAGATGCGCAGCGGTTGTTCCACCGGTACCACGACGGTGAGCGTAGGGCGCAGGCCGGCAGCGACATCCCCTACCGCCAGGTGTTACGGGACACGCTCGCAGGGATCGCCGACGCGGAGGGGTTGGAGATGCCGCCCGGGCGCGAGGACGCGCTCGCGGAATCGCTGCCGTCGTGGCGTCCTTTCCCCGAGGTCACCGGCTCGCTCGCGGAGCTCCGGAACCGCGGCTGGCGCCTCGCCATCCTGTCGAACTCCGACCCGGACCTCCTGAACGCCTCCCTGAAGACGATCGGCGTGGAGGTGGACGTTCGGATCACCGCCGCCGAGGCGCATTCCTACAAGCCGGCCTACGGACACTGGGACACGTTCTTCCGGACGACGACGGCCGACCGGGCATCCCACATCCATGTGGCGGCGTCGCTCTATCACGACGTCGAGCCGTGCGCGCAGCTCGGGCTCCCGTGCGTCTGGATCAACCGCCTTGACGAGTCGACCGACCTCCCTCGTGCGGGCGAGCTCTTCAACCTCGCGGGTCTCCCCGCCGCGCTCGACGCATTGGTTCCCCGATAGCATCCGCCCGATGGACCTGCTCGGACCACCGGACGCGTTCGACGCCAAGAAGGTGGAAGAAGGCGTGCGCCTGATCCTCGAGGGCATCGGGGAGGATCCCGACCGCGGCGGTCTTCGCGAGACGCCCGCCCGTGTGGCCCGGATGTACGAGGAGATCTTCGCGGGGATCGGGAAGGACGCCTCACAGCTCGTCACCGTGGTCGAGGGTGCCGACCACGACGAGATGATCATGGTCCGGGACATCCCGATGCAGTCGTTCTGCGAGCACCATCTGATCCCGTTCGCGGGTCGCGCTCACGTCGCCTACATCCCGAACAAGGCTCAGCAGATCACCGGCCTGTCGAAGATCGCGCGTGTGGTGGACCTGCTCGCCAAGAAGCCGCAGGTGCAGGAGCGGCTCACGACGGAGATCGCCGAGGCGATCGATCGGGCCCTTTCACCTCGCGGCGTGTTCGTGGTGATCGAGGCCGAACACTTCTGCATGACGATGCGGGGGATCAAGAAGCCCGGCGCGGTGACCGTGACGTCGGCGGTGCGGGGGCTCTTCCGCTCAGACGCGCGAACCCGGCAAGAGGCGATGGACCACATCGGCATGCGCTGAGGTTCCCCCGCCGCACTACCATCTGTGGCGATGGGGCTCGTCTGGCGCTGTCGTGATCGCGAGCTGCCGCTCGGAGAGCGGACGCTCGTGATGGGCATCGTGAATATCACCCCCGACTCGTTCAGCGACGGGGGGATGTTCGAGGATGCGGAGACGGCCGTGAAGTACGGGCTACGGCTCCTGGACGAGGGCGCCGACGTCCTCGACGTCGGCGGCGAATCCACGCAGCCGGGCTCGGATCCGGTCGGCGTCGAGGAAGAGCTCGCGCGCGTCCTCCCGGTGATCGAGGGGCTCCGGCGCGGAGCGCCGGAGGCCCTCCTGTCGGTCGACACGCGCAAGGCCGCGGTCGCGAGCGAGGCCCTCGCGGCCGGCGCCGATGTCGTGAACGACATCGGCGCCGGCACCGATCCCGACATGTTCGACGTGGTCGCGACCGCGGGGGCGGGGATGGTCCTGATGCACATGCAGGGCGAGCCCAAGCACATGCAGGCGGATCCGCGCTACGACGACGTCGTCGCGGAGGTGCGCGGGTTCCTCACCGACCGCCTCGAGACGGCGGTCGCGGCCGGGATCGGCCGCGACCGTCTCTGCGTCGACCCGGGGATCGGCTTCGGGAAGAACCTGGAGCACAACCTCGCGCTCCTCCGTGCGATCGGCTCGTTCCGCGAGCTGGGCGTGCCGGTGCTCGCCGGCGTCTCCCGGAAGCGCTTCATCGGCGAGCTCTCGGATACGGACGATCCCGCCGGCCGCCTCGATGGTTCGGTCGCGGCCGCGGTGTGGTGCACCTCGCAGGGCGTGGAGATGGTGCGGGTCCACGACGTCGGGCCCACGGTGCGCGCGCTCCGCGTGGTGGACGCCATCGCTCGGGAGCGACCGTGATGGACGATCGGCCGATCGTGCTGCTCCTCCACGACGAGGGGCGCGACGCGGACCAATGGCGCGAGTTCGTTCCTCTCCTCGAGACCCGCTTCCGCGTGGTCGCGCCGGACCTGCCCAGCGGCGACACGCAGACGAAGCTCGATCACCTCCGAGCCGAGATCGACGGTGAGCGTTTCGGTGTGATCGGCCATGGCACCGGCGGGGCGCTTGCCCAGACGCTCGCCGCCGAGGGGCGTGTCGACGCGATGGTCCTGCTCGACGCGCCACGTGCAGAAGGCATCGGCGCCGACCTCCTCGCCTCGTTCGAGTTCCCGGTCCTCCTCCTGTGGGGCGAGGACGACGACGTGGTGCCGGTCTCGGTCGCCGATGAGCTGAACGACGCGATCCCGACGTCCACGCTCGGGCTCTTGCCGGGGTGCGGTCACGACATCACCAGCGAGGCGACCGCCACGATCGCCCCGATGATCCTCGAGTACCTCCGCGCTCGGTACCTGAAGCTGTCCCACTCGGAGGCGCACTCCTCCGGACAGACGCACGACGCAGGTCATCCGCACGACGGCGTGGTGCGGATACAGCTCGAACGCCGGCCCCCTTGGGTCGATCTCGAGGTCGATGAGCGCGACGATTGGTTCGTCGAGGACGACGAGGAGGCGGCTCCGTGAGTCGAGCGCGTCTGTTCCTGTCCGGCATCCGCGCCGAAGGCCGTCACGGCGCGCGCCCCGGCGAGAAGGACGTGCCGCAACCGTTCGTGGTCGATCTCGACCTCGAGGTCGACGCGGTCGATGACTCGATCGACTCGACGGCGGACTATCGCGTGATCACCGACGCGGTCCGCGAGGTCGTCGAGCAGGGATCCTTCGACCTCATCGAGACGATGGCTGACGCGATCGCACGGCGGGTCGCGTCGGTTTCGCGGGTCGTGACGGTGACCGCGGTGGTGCACAAGCCGAACGCGGCCGGACGCCTTGGGATCGACGGGGTGGCCGCCGCTGCGACGGCGAGCGGGGGCGCCACCGCGGGCGGGTAGGTCGCCATGAGCGTCGTCGCCTTCCTCGGGCTCGGTTCGAACCTCGGGGATCGCCTCGCGAACCTCCAGGCCGCGATCGAGGCCATGCAGACCGAGCCCGGGCTCCGGGTGACCGTATCCAGCAGGGTGTGGGAGACGACGCCCGTCGGGGGTCCGCCCCAGCCCGACTACCTGAACGCCGTCATCCGCGTCGAGACCGATCTCTCGGCGCGAGATCTCCTTGATGTGGCTCGCCGGGTCGAAGCGCGGTTGGGGCGCGTCCGGAAGGAACGGTGGGGTGCGCGCACGCTCGACGTCGACATCCTGCTCTTCGACGAGGAGCGGATCGACGAGACGGACCTCGTCGTTCCGCATCCTCGGATGGCGGAGCGCGCGTTCGTGCTCCTGCCGCTGCTGGAGCTCGAGCCCGACCCGGTCCTGCCCGACGGCACTCGACTGAAGGACGTGCGGGTCGACACGAGCGGCGTCATCCCCTCCGCGCCCCCGCTCGCGGTGCGCCCATGACGGCGACGTGCTTCCGATGCGACTGGCAAGGCGAGTCGAGCGGTTCGGCGTGCCCTCGCTGCGCGGCGCCGTTCTACCGGCCCGCCCCGAGCGAGCGGGAGCGGCGCGCTCCACCACCAGCGCCGGCGGCGTCGGCGATCGAGCCGGCCGAAGGACTGACCGCGCCTCCGTCCTCCGAGGCGCGTCCTGCCCCCTCGAGCCCCCGAACGATCCTCCTGGTCGCGGGCGCGGTGTTCGCCATCGTCGCGTTCCTGTTGGCGCGAGGAAGTCTCGATCCGGGCCCTTCCCCCGGCGCGGGACCCAGTCCCGCTCTGCAGACCGGTGGGCGGTTGATCTTCACGGTCCCGGTCGGTGACGGCATGGCCCGCATGTGGCGGTGGAACCTCGCCACCGACGAGGTCTCGAAGGGTCCGCTCGTCCACGAGCCGATCACGCTGGTCAACGTCCGCTCGGCGAGCCACGGCTGGCTCGGGGTTACCTCCCAGATGAGGAGCGGCGCGCAACAGGCCTCGCTCCTCGACTCTCTCGCTCCGGGCGCCGCGGCCGAGTGGGTCGGCAGCGGCGACATCGTGACCTGGACCCGACGAGGCGGCACGGTGCTCTTGGTCGATCGCGGGCCGTTGCGCGGCCGCTGCCGCCGCGACGTCGACGTGACCGCAGTGGAGGTGGGGCAGCCGGGGGTGGAGACCATCTTGCGCGACACCATCTGCGGCGACGTCCTGTCCGTCGGCCGGACGAGCGTGGGCTATTTCCTGACTGTCCTCGGCCGAGACGACGTGAACGTCGTGGGCACGGGCTATGAGGACGCCGGCCTCCTGCTCGCGCACCACGGGGTGATCGACGTCACACCCGGGGGTCAGATGCTGGTGACGCCTGCGACCGAGTTCCTGCCCGAGCACCCCTCAACCGATCCGGATGCGCCGCCGCTCCGGGTGTCCGGAGAGGCGTCGCGCTACCGGATGTTCGGGGGGAGGCCCGTCGACCTCATGGCGGACGCCGCGCCGCTGCGGATCGAGCGGGTGCTGGCGTACGCGGACGGTGGCACGCGGGCGCTGGTCATCGGCGGGCAGGGGCCGGACGGCGACGCGCTCTGGGAGGTGCGGATCGGGATCGCCGGAAGCGAGCCGGCGATCCCTCGCTACGTCATCCAGGTCCGCGGGTCCACGGCCGCGACCTACGCCAACGACGGGACGGCGTTCGTCCTGACGGACGACCGCCTCTGGCACCTTCGGGAGAACCGATTGACGGCGTTGGAGCTCCCCGAGGGCGCACCGAGCCCCGACGGTCCGATCGCCTGGATCGTTCGTGAGCCGGTCACGGGCCTCTAGGGAACCCCGAGCGGACAGGACGTGGTCGCATCGCGAGGCCGCCGTGCAGTCGTCTCGAGGCGAGTTGCGATACTCGACCGATGAACGTCGGGGTGATCGGCGCGGGCACGGTCGGGACGGCGATGGCGGTCCTTCTCGAACGGGCGGGTCACCGGATCGTGGGGGTCTCGGGCCGAGCGGAGACGCGTAGACGCGCGAGCTCGTACCTGCCCGGAGTGCCGTTCCTCGAGCCCGCGGCGGCGGCCGCCAAGGCGGAGCTCGTCGTGATCGGGACCCCCGACGATGTCATCGAGCAGACGGTGGAAGCGCTCGCCGCGACCGCCGCCGTGGGTCGCAGCACGTGGGTGACCCACCTCTCCGGATCGCTCGGGCTCGAGGTACTCACCGCCGCCGGTGAAGCCGGGGCGGGCATCCTCGCGATCCATCCGTTGCAGACGTTCCCTGACGTGGACTCGGCCCTGGAGGGACTTCCCGGATGTGCGATCGCGGTGACCGCCGACGACGACGAGGGTTCCCGCCTCGGAGAGCGGTTGGCCCGCGACGTCCAGGGCGTGCCCTTCCGCGTCGCGAACGACCTCCGCCCGCTGTATCACGCCGCCGCCGTGTTCGCGTCGAACTATCTCGTGACCGCGTCGGCGATCGCCGAGTCGTTGTTCGCGGCCGCCGGGGTTCCCGATCCCGCACGGGCGATGGCGCCACTGCAGCGGGCGTCGCTGGAGCACGTCGAGCGACTCGGCCCGGCGCACGCGCTCACCGGCCCCGCGGTGCGAGGCGACGCCGGGACGATCCGCAGGAACCTCGAGGCGCTCGATCGGCACGCGCCGGGTCTCGTGCCCCCGTACGTGGCGATGGCCAGGGCGACGCTCGACCTCGCCGAGCGATCCGGGCGGCTCCCGTCCGGATCCCGGGTCGCCGTGGAGGACGTGCTCGACGCATGGAGCTGATCCGAAGGGCGGACGAGCTTCGGGATATCGCTGCGTCATGGCGTGAGGCCTTCCCGAACCCGCTCCCCGGTCATGCCACCGCGGCCCTTCCGACGATCACGACCCGACCTGGGGAGGCATCGGCGGTGGGATCGGTCCCCACGATGGGGTCCCTCCACGAGGGACACGCTTCGCTGATCCGGCGGGCCCGTGACGAGGTGCCACGGCTGCTCGTCACGATCTTCGTCAATCCGGCGCAGTTCGCACCCGGTGAGGATCTCGCGACGTATCCACGCGATGAGGCGGGAGACCTCGAGTTCTGTCGACGACTCGGCGTCGACGTGGTCTGGGCTCCACCCGTGGAGGAGGTGTACCCCCCCGGCGTCGCGTTGCAGGAGCCCGACCCGGGCCCGGTGGGCGAGACGTTCGAGGGTGCGGCACGGCCCGGTCATCTCCACGGGGTACTGAAGGTCGTGCATCGTCTCTTCGAGCTGACCGGGCCGTCCCGCGCGTACTTCGGCGAGAAGGATGCCCAGCAGTTGTTCCTCGTTCATCGCATGGTCGAGGAGATGGGCCTGCCCGTCACGGTCGTCCCGTGTCGGACCGTGCGTGCTCCCGACGGCCTGGCCCATTCGTCGAGGAACGCCCGCCTGAGCGCCGAGGAGCGCGACCAAGCCGGCTGCCTGTTCCTGGCGCTGTCGGAGGCGGCGGCGCTCGCTCGGGGCGGTGAGACGGATGCGGCGATCTTGATCGCGGCGATGGGTCGCGAGATCGGCGCCACGCCGCTCGCGCGGCTCGACTACGCAGCGGTCGTCGGGGAGGACACCTTCGAGCCGATCACCCGTCTCGACGTGCCCGCCCGAGCCATCGTCGCCGCGCGGTTCCCCTCGGCGAGGCTCATCGACAACCTGCGTCTCCCACCGGCCGCCTGAGACTGCCGAAGCGAGCTGAGTTGTCGCCACCCGGTCCGTGGGCCACGATGGACCGTTCCTCCATCGACCGCACGACCTGTGCTGGGAGCCCACGATGCTGCTCACCGCCGACGTCGGCAACACGGAAACCGTGCTCGGGGTCTTCGACGGTCCCGAGCTCGCCCAGACGTGGCGTCTCTCCACCCAGCCGGAGCGCTCCGCCGACGAGCTCGCGCTCGTCTTCGCAGGGTTGCTGGAGCACCGTGGCCTGTCGCTCGAAAAGCTCTCCGGGCTCTGCATCGCCTCCGTCGTTCCCGATGTGACGCAGCAGCTCCGCGAGATGGCCGTCCGGTACCTCTCCTTCGAGCCGCTGGTCGTGGGACCCGGCACGAGGACCGGCGTCTCGATCCTCACCGACAACCCGCGCGAGGTCGGTGCGGACAGAATCGTGAACACGCTCGCGGCCTTCACGCGCTTCGGCGGCCCCGCGATCGTCGTCGACTTCGGTACGGGCACGAACTTCGACGTCGTCTCCGAACGGGGCGAGTTCCTCGGAGGCGTGATCGCGCCCGGGCTCCAGATCTCTGCCGCCACCCTCGTCCAACGCGCCGCCAGGCTGACGCGCGTCGAGCTCGACGCGCCGCCGTCGGTGATCGGCAAGAACACCGTGGAGGCGATCCAGTCGGGCCTCGTGTTCGGCACCGCGGGTGAGGTCGACGGGATCGTCGACCGGATCCGAGGTGAGCTTGGCGCTGCGACGTCGATCGCCACGGGAGGGCTGGCACCGGTGGTGATCCCGCACTGCCGGACGATCGATCATCACGAGCCGTTCCTGACGCTCGAGGGTCTCCGGCTGGTCCACGAGAAGAACGTCGATGACTGAGCACGGAGTCGGAGCGGCGCGCTCGCGCGAGGAGGACGTGCTGCGGGTACGTCGGGAGTCCTTGGAGCGGCTCGGGGACACGGCGTTCGCGATCAGCCTCCGGGACACCCTGGACGTCGACGAACCCACTTCGACCAAGGCCCTCCGCGAGCGATACGCGTCGCTCCCTCCCGACCGGCGGGAGGACGACACCGTCACGGTCGCGGGCCGTGTCGTCCTCAAGCGCGACATGGGCAAGCTGAAGTTCCTGACGCTTCGCGACGGCACCGGCGACATCCAGCTCGTCTGCAACCAGGCCGATCTGGACGAAGAGAGCTTCGCGCGACTGGACGAGGTGGATCTCGGGGACATCGTCGGCGCCACGGGACCGGTGGGAACCACCCGTCGAGGGGAGCTGTCGGTCTTCGTCCAGCGCTGGGCGATGCTGACCAAGTCGCTTCGACCGCTCCCCGAGAAGTGGCACGGTCTCAAGGATCCAGACCTGCAGCAGCGCCGGCGCTACCTCCACCTGATCGCCGACGAGACGCCGCGCCGCGCCCTCGCGGCCCGCGCGGCCGTCCTCCGCGCATCGCGCGAAGTCCTCCACGAACGGGGGTTCATCGAGGTCGAAGGCCCGATGCTCCAGACGGTGGCGGGCGGCGCCAACGCGCGCCCGTTCACGACGTTCCACGAAGCCCTGGGCGTCGAGATGAAGCTCCGGATCTCTCTCGAGCTCTACCTCAAGCGTTTGCTCGTGGGCGGGATCGAGCGCGTGTACGAGCTCGGGCGCAACTTCCGGAACGAGGGCATCGACCGCGATCACAATCCGGAGTTCACGATGCTCGAGGCCTATCAGGCCTACGGCGACTACACGACGATGATGGAGCTCTCGGAGGTGCTCGTCCGTGAGAGCGCTCGCGCGGTGAGCCAGGTCATGGATCGTGGCGACACGCTGACGATCCCGTGGAGGGACAAGGAGATCGACCTCGCCCCGCCCTTCCGCCACCTGACCATGCTCGACGCGGTCTCGTCGGCGACGGGGGAGGAGATCAGCTTGGACCGCTCCGACCTTCGCGCGATCGCTGAGCGCCACGGCGTGCCGGTGGACGACGCCTGGGGGCCGGGCAAGGTCGTGGTCGAGCTGTTCGAGAAACTCGTCGAGGACACGATCGTCGAGCCGACGTTCATCTGTGACTTCCCCCGGGAGGTGTCGCCACTCGCCCGGCCGCACCGATCGAACCCCGAGCTCACGGAGCACTTCGACCTCGTCATCGGTGGCCTCGAGCTGGTCACCGCGTTCTCCGAGCTCACCGACCCGCTGGAGCAGCGGGCGAAGCTCGAGCTCCAACAGCAGCTCAAAGCCGCGGGCGTCGAGGAAACACATCCGCTCGACGAGGACTTCCTCCGCGCGCTCGAGCACGGCATGCCGCCGGCGGGAGGACTGGGGCTCGGCATCGACCGGCTCCTCATGCTGCTCACGGACGCGCCGTCGCTCCGCGACCTGATCATGTTCCCCTCACAGCGGCCCGAAGCCGCCGAGTGAACGAGGTGACCTGCATCACGTTGCGCTCGTACCGGATCTCACCTTCGGTTGTCCCCTGCGTCACATCCTTGCCCCGGTCCCGGCCGCTAGTTTCGGCGTGGGTCGAAGGAATCAAGCGGATGGCCCGGAAGCGCACCGCCAAGAATCCGACGGCGCGCAAGCTGGGGAACCAGGGGGTGGCCCCGTCGCACCCGGGGGCATCCGTGGGGGCCGGCTCGCCTTCGGCGAGCCGGCCCCCTTTCGCGTGTCCGGCTGTCCCTCGCTCAGCGCTCGCGAGCCCAGCGTTTCCCGGCCCCCCTGCCCCCGCCGCCGATCGCACCGAGGTCGACGAGGACGCCGAGGATCACCAGCACGAGCCCGACGCCCTTCACGCCTCCGTACCGGTTCTCGGCCACGGCGTAAGCGAGCGTGGTCGTGGGGAGGATGAAGAAGCCGATCAGTGGCCAGACCCAGGTCCCGAAGGCGGTCGAGAGGTAGTCGGAGAACAGCCACAGCACGACCATGATCGTGCGAGGGAGCAGCAGGACGAACAGGACGATCAGGCAGCCCACTGCCGGACCTTACCCCGCCGGGTCAGCTCGCGCCGCTCGTCACCTCGTGGTCACCTGGTGGAGAGCAGACAGGATGTCTTGGAGACCCCTCCCCTTCGCGACGAACCCGGAGGCGCCGGCGCTGCGCGCCGCCCGTTCCACCCCTTCGTCCGCATGGGCCGTGAGGATCACGACGGGAAGGTCCGGCGTCGAGGAATGGATGCGCTGCATCGCCTCGATCCCCGAGATGTCGGGCATCGACAGGTCCATCAGGACGACGTCGGGTTGGAGCTCCTTCGCTCCGATGCAGGCGTCCTCGCCTCCGGAGGCTTCGCCCGCGACCTCGATGTCGGAGACCAGTTGCAGCGCCGACGCGAGCGCCTTCCGGAATGCGGGATGGTCGTCAACAACGAGCACTCGCACGGTCCTTGCTCTCCTTCCAAGAGGAGGCTGGACTGGGGATCCGACCTCGAGACTGCGGGAAGCATTCTCGCGCGGGGACACGAGGAGCGGTTCGCAGATGCTGACAGTCGACGCCGCGTGTGCCAACGGCCTTCCGGGTGATCCTTCTGGTCCGAAAGGTCTATGCCTCGTATCACCCTCGGCGAACCGATCCGGGAACCGACTTCTTTCCCGGAGAACTCATCCCCGGACCGACTTCTTCCGAAGGATGAAGTGTGAGGGACGGATCTCGGCGACCGGACTGGTCCCGCAGGACGGCCAGGAGGACGCAAGTGATGTGGCAGGGCGTGCTGGCGTATCGGGGACGCTGGGTATACTGCGTGCAGAGAGGCGCTGTGACCGGAGGGGAGCGGCGCCTCATGTACCTCGAGGGTAGGACGGGGTCCGACGATCCTCGGGGCCGGACGGACGAGTCGCCGCCTGGAGGGATGTAGGGCATGTTCGAGCGATTCACCGACCGAGCACGTCGGGTGGTCGTCCTCGCCCAAGAAGAAGCGAGGATGCTCAACCACAACTACATCGGTACCGAGCACATCCTCCTCGGTTTGATCCACGAGGGTGAAGGTGTCGCCGCCAAGGCGCTGGAGTCGCTGAACATCTCACTCGAAGCCGTTCGTCAGCAGGTCGAGGAGATCATCGGGCAGGGCCAGGCTGCGCCCACGGGTCACATCCCGTTCACACCGCGCGCCAAGAAGGTTCTCGAGCTGTCGCTCCGCGAAGCGCTGCAGCTCGGCCACAACTACATCGGCACCGAGCACATCCTGCTCGGCTTGATCCGCGAGGGTGAGGGCGTCGCCGCACAGGTGCTGCAGAAGCTCGGCGCGGACCTCAACCGTGTCCGTCAGACGGTCATCCAGCTCCTCTCCGGCTACACCGCCGGCAAGGGCGAGCAGGTCTCCGGCTCCCCCGAAGGCAGTGGCCAGGGATCGATGGTGCTCGACCAGTTCGGACGGAACCTCACGCAACTCGCACGGGACGGCAAGCTCGACCCCGTGATCGGCCGCGAGAAGGAGATCGAGCGCGTCATGCAGGTCCTGTCGCGCCGGACCAAGAACAATCCGGTGCTGATCGGCGAGCCGGGCGTTGGCAAGACCGCCGTCGTCGAAGGCCTGTCGCAGGACATCGTCCGCGAGGAGGTCCCCGAGACCCTCAAGGGCAAGCAGATCTACACGCTGGACCTGGGCGCGCTCGTCGCCGGCTCTCGCTACCGCGGCGACTTCGAGGAGCGCCTCAAGAAGGTGCTCAAGGAGATCAAGACCCGGGGCGACATCGTCCTGTTCATCGACGAGCTGCACACGCTGGTCGGCGCGGGCGCTGCGGAGGGCGCGATCGACGCTGCGAGCATCCTCAAGCCGATGCTCGCCCGCGGTGAGCTGCAGACGATCGGTGCCACGACGCGCGACGAGTACCGCAAGCACCTCGAGAAGGACGCCGCGCTCGAGCGCCGGTTCCAGCCGATCGTGGTCGAGGAGCCGACGGTCCCTCACACCATCGAGATCTTGAAGGGTCTTCGCGACCGCTACGAAGCCCACCACCGCGTGAGCTTCACCGACGACGCGCTCGTCGCGGCCGCCAACCTCGCCGACCGTTACATCGCCGACCGGTCCCTGCCGGACAAAGCCATCGACCTCATCGACGAGGCCGGGTCGCGCACGCGGATCCGCCGGATGACCGCGCCGCCCGACGTTCGCGAGGTGGACGAGAAGATCGCTGAGGTCCGGCTCCGCAAGGAATCCGCGATCGACGCACAGGACTTCGAGGGAGCCGCATCGCTTCGCGACGAAGAGCGGCAGCTCCAGGAGGAGCGCCAACGTCGCGAGCAGCGCTGGAAGGCCGGCGAGATGGACGTCCTTTCCGAGATCGGCGAGGAAGAGATCGCCGAGGTGCTCTCGGTCTGGACCGGCATCCCCGTGTTCAAGCTCACCGAAGAGGAGACGGAGAAGCTCCTCCGGATGGAGGACGAGATCCACAAGCGGATCATCAGCCAGCACGAGGCCATCTCCGCGGTCTCGCGCGCGATGCGACGCACCCGGAGCGGCCTGAAGGACCCGCGCCGCCCGTCGGGGTCGTTCATCTTCCTGGGCCCGTCGGGCGTCGGGAAGACCGAGCTCTCCAAGGCGCTGGCCGAGTTCCTGTTCGGCGATGAGGACGCCTTGATCCAGCTCGACATGTCCGAGTACATGGAGAAGCACACGGTCTCGCGGCTGATCGGCTCCCCTCCCGGTTACGTCGGCTACGAGGAGGGCGGGCAGCTCACCGAGGCCGTCCGGCGCAAGCCGTTCAGCGTGGTGCTGTTCGACGAGATCGAGAAGGCCCACCCCGACGTGTTCAACACGCTGCTGCAGATCCTCGAGGACGGGCACCTCACGGACGCGCAGGGCCACAAGGTCGACTTCAAGAACACGATCATCATCATGACGTCCAACCTCGGTACGCGGGACATCGCCAAAGGCGTCGGGATCGGGTTCATGGCGGCGCGCGATGACGCCGTGACGTATACGAAGATGAAGGAGAACGTGACCGAGGAGCTCAAGCGCTCCTTCCGGCCGGAGTTCCTGAACCGGATCGACGAGGTCATCGTCTTCCATTCGCTGACGATCGAGGACGTGAAGCGGATCGTCGACCTGCTGATGCGCCGGGTCGAGGAGCAGCTCAAGTCCAAGGACGTCGACATCGAGCTCTCCGACGCGGCCAAGACGTTGCTCGCGGAGCGGGGCTACGACAAGGCGCTCGGCGCTCGCCCTCTGCGCCGGACGATCCAGCAGCTCGTCGAGGACCCGCTCGCCGAGAAGCTCCTGTACAAGGAGTTCCGCGCGGGGGAGACGATCATCGTCGACGTCCTCGACGGCGAGATCACGTTCGAGCACGGCGCCGGCGTTATGCCCCCGGACACCCCGCCCGTAGAGCTCGCGGGCTCGACCGAGTAGGTCGAGCCCGCGTCACACGCCGCGTCCCGAACGCGGTGGAAGGCCGAAGCCCGGTCCCCTTCGGAGACCGGGCTTCTCGGCATCTCGGGCGGTGCTCCTGAACCGCGATCCGTCGGACAGCTAGGCTCGCTCGACGATCAGCGTGTGGTCGTCCAGCCAGTCCGGCGCTTCCCCGTCGATGACCCGTGAGGTGTCGCCGGTGGCCACGTCGACGACGTAGACGCCGCCCGCGTCGACGTAGGCGATCCGCGTACCATCCGGCGACCACCTCGGCCAATAGAGCTCCCCCCCGACGAGCATCCGAGGATCGCTGCCGTCGGCGTCCGCGAGCCAGATAGCCCCGGCTCCGAAGCCGTGACTCTCGTCGTAACTCTCCAGGTCGAACCCCGGCCGCTGGAGGTACGCGATCGTCGAGTCGGTGGGCGAATACGAACCGTGTGCCGCTTCCCTGCGGAGCAGGGTCGGTTCCCCACCGGAGGCGGGGATCGTCCAGAGATCCCATGTCTGGTCCGCGTACGGCCCCCGAGGCAGGTTGAACAGGATTACCTGGCCGTCGGGGCGAACGCTCGCCGACATGAACCAGTGGGGCGAGTTCGGCGCGGTCAGATCCGTGAGCTTGGTCGAGACACCGGTGGGCGGATCGAGGAGGTAGAGATCGCCGACCAGCTCGCTGAGCCGATCGCGGCCCTGGAAGACGATCTGCCCATCAGGGAGCCACCGGGGATTGACCGCGTCCACACCGCTCGACAACGGCGTCGCGCGTCGCACGCCGGTCCCGTCGACGCTCCCGACGTACACGTGGAGGAGGTTGTCACCCTCCATCGGGTCCGGCCACGGGGCGAAGGCAACCTCGTCTCCCGGCGGGGACACCATGTAGGTGTAGCCGCCGTCGAGCGACGACGGGAGCGGGGAGACGTTGCCGGTCTCGAGATCCACGACGAGATGCGCCGCGTTCGCCGGGATCGGCTCGATCGGAGCCCCGGTTCGCTCCGTGTCGTCGGCGCCCAGCGCGTTCACGGCGATGACGGTCGCCACGATCCCGATCGCGGCGACGACGGCGTAGGCGCTGATCTTCCTGTTCCTGCCCGCCCGTCGCTGTCGTTGCTCCTGGTCCCGCCAGGCGCCCACGTCGGGCTCGGTCTGCTTGGTCACCATGTCGAAAACCTCCTTGAGCTCAGGCATGCGTGCCTCCCGAGGTGCGTCTGAGGACGGCACGTCCCTGGGTCGCGAGGGCACGCACGGTCGATGGACGAACGCCCATGATCCGCGCGGCCTCCTCGGACCGGTAGCCGAACATGTCGAGCAAGGGGAGGGCGGCGCGTTGTCGCGGCGCCAGGTCGAGCAGAAGCTTCCGGACGTCTTCCCGGAGGTCGATCTCGTCGAACGGGTCGCGATCCCGTTCCACGGGGATGAGTCGCCGCCCGGCTCGGCGTGCGGCGCGCGCCCGCATCCGAGAGCCGTTCAGCGCCACACGGAAAAGGTAGGACGTCGGATCGTCGATCCGATCCACCACGTCCCACCGCTCCCAGAGCTTCAGGAAGGCGTCCTGCATCAGCTCGGCGGCGTCGGCCCGGTTCCCCGTCACGAAGTACAAGGCCTTGAAGAGACCCCGGTGCTCCTCGGCGAAGAACGTCGAGAAGTCGACCGGGACCGAGGCCCGTTCCGGGAACCGGATGACGTCGCCCTCTGCCTGCATCGCTTCCTAGATGCCGCGGGGGTCCCTGCCGCTTAGGGATGGCCAGGGATGCCTCATCCGTGTGAGGGATGTGGTGAGCGGAGGAAGAACGGGCCGGAGCCCGGTCCCCCTCGGGAACCGGGCTCCTCCGGTGTCACTGGCGGACGGGGAGCCCATCATCACTGCCAGCGCCGGCCTGGTTCACTTCCTGGACATAGTCGCGCGTGTACCGCTCCCAGAGCCGGATCGACTCCTCGGTGAACCGCTCCAAGCTCTGCGTCTCGTCTTGGTACATCACCGCGACGTCCTCCGGGTGATTCCTGGACACCCATCGAGCGAAGGGCTCCCATATCTGACGTCCGACTTCCCCGGTATCCCAGTGGGTGGCAACGTGAGCGATCTCCCCACCACGAACGATGAGGTCGAAATAGCTTCCGCTGAAGGGACCGCGTCCGATCTCGTCGGAGCGCAGCCAGTGGAGATCGTACGAGCAACGAAGATCGGCCACTGAAGCCGACCTGCCCCGTTCCTCACAGGAGTCGAGCGTGTGCGAATAGCCCTGGGCGTCGAGCAGGGAGAACGCCAGTCGGAACTCATCCGAGGGCCCCTCCCCACCCTGTGCCCCCAGCCACCCGAACACCGACGAGACGTCGGCGTCGTCGGCCAGATAGGCGATCGTTCGCTCCACGTCGAGGGCCCCATACGCCTCGACGAAACCCGTGGCTTCGCGCTCGACGAGCGGTTGCTCGTGGCCCGGACTGGTTGTCGCCGGGCGCGCGCGCTCGAGGAAGGCTCGCTCACCGATCGGCCACGGAAGTGGTTCTTGGCGAGATTCACGACCGCCCGCCGCAGGTAGGCATCGAAGGCCCCACCCTCACGGAGGTGGGCGAGGTGCCCGCTGACCCGGACGAACGCGTCCTGCGTGATGTCCTCGGCCACCGAGCGATCACCGGTGAGCAGGTAGGCGAGTCGAACGGCTCCCGGCGCGGTTCGCTCGTAGAGGTCGGCGAGGTTGTGCCGTCCCGCTCCGACCTCCGCCTCCGAACGCGCCACGCCGCTCTCCTGGGCCACACCCCTAGGGACACCCGAGCGGGCCATCCCGCTGCATCGACTTCGGGAACCGTACGCGAGGGAAAGGTCGATGCGGGTCCGGATCGGAGGTGCGGCCGACCGGACCCGCCTCGACGTCCTAGCTGTAGTTCCCACCTACGTTGTCTGCACCCGCGAGATCGGCGGGAGCCCACCCAGCGCGGTGTGAGGTCTGCGCCGATTGTAGGTGTCGATCCAGGACGACAGGGTGGCGAGCCTGGCTCCGTTGGAGCGGTAGAGGCGCG
>DATKDI010000074.1:0-25311 GCA_035512775.1 Actinomycetota bacterium
CCGGACTTCCAGTCCGGGCCGACCCCACCACGTCAGTTGGGATGCGGCTCGCGCCATGCGGGCGGGAGGCTACCCGCCCGAAGAGCAGATGGGACGACTCAGACGGAGTCGACCGGCGGATCCTCCTCGACACCCGCCTCGCGCCTGCTCACCAGCAGGACCGAGGCGACGGTGGCGATGATCCCCGCCAGGAACGAGATGCCGAGGCCGATCGCGACCGTGGCCGTGTACCTCGCCTCGCCCTCCACGCCGGGCAAGAACGGGTTCGGCGCCCCGATCGCCTCGTCGACCCGCGTGAACCCGATCACCGAGACGACCAGCAGGGTGACGCTGGACAGGACCATCAGCAGCGCGGTGATGCGCCGTATCTGCGGGTCCTGGAGCAACATGTAGGCGCATCCGAACATCAGGGCGCCGAGGCTCGCCGCGACGGCGATCGCCCCCGTCCCGTCTGCGGTCCCGTAGAAGTCGAGGACCACCTTCGTCCCGGACACCTCGTACGCGAGGCTGAACCAATCAGCGAACACACCGATGAAGCCGACAAGGCCGGCACCGGCGGTCACAACAGCTAAGAAGCTGATGCGCGCAGAACGCATGGAGAACCCTCCTCTTTCCGATGCATCGGCTATCGGCGCAAGATGTGCCGATTCTTGACCGCCTGAACCCCCCGTTCAACGACCTGGACCGGTTGGCCGCCCGCCGCAGGCGGGTTCGCCTTGCGGCGATGTGGTGGAGGTGAGGGGATTTGAACCCCTGGCCTCTGCCGTGCGAAGGCAGCGCTCTACCGGGCTGAGCTACACCCCCGGGACGTCGGGCAGCGTAACAGAGGGTTTCCGGCACCTTGGAATCTGTCAGGAGCTCCCGCGCAGTTCGTCCGCATGACGGTCGAGCGCGTCCCGAAGGTCTTTCTGGACCACCGAGATCGACAGGTCACCCCGGGTCTTCTCGATCAGCGATCGTGACACGTCGGTCGCGCGCCGCAGGTTCATGGTGATCGCGTCCGGATAGTCCATCGTCACGAGGACTCCGTACATCTCCTCCATCGCACCCAGGAGCTGCTCGGCCTGTTCCACGTCGCCGGCACGAAGCAGATCCAGCAGCCGACGCCGCCCCTCGCCGATCGCGTCGGACATCCCGCCCAGGTAGGCGGCGTCCTCCACCTCGAGCTCCGTGGGTCCGGGAAGGTCGATGCCGGTGACCAGCGCCAGCGTGAGATTGGCTTCCGCGTACTCCTTCTGGGCGTCCTGCAGGTAGCCGGCGTGGCGGATGTCCGCCTGCCCCTCGACCGCGGCGAGTCCCTCGCCAAGGGCTGCGCGGGAATCGGCGATCAGCGACTTGGCCGCATCGAACTCCAGCCGATGGATCGCGCGGATGGCGTTCGCGCTCGCCCGGATGGAACGGCGAGCCGCCGGCAGCGCCTGTTCGCGGGCTGCGTTCTTCGCATCGAGGCGGGACTGGATGGAGCGGGCGAGTTCGGACAGATCCACCGGACGAGCTCAGCCGGCGAGATCGGAGGCGGGCCGGACGACGACGTGCACCCGGTCGCTCTCGCCGAGGCCCTGGAGCCCGTTGAACATCTCGCGCGCGTGTCCGTTCTGACCCTCGATCACGTACCGGGCGGCGAACGCGGCCGCGTGGTCGCGCGGAGCGCGGGCGTTTCGCGCGACGTCGCGCGGGTCAGCCATGGTGCGGTGTTTGATCGAGATCAGCATCCACACGTAGGCACCGAGCAGGACGGCCAGCGCCACGGCCACGTTCCAGAACACGCGGAGTGGGGGCACCAGTCCCATGAGGAACGTGACGGCGATGGCTTCGAGCAGGAAGACGAGAACGCGGCGGCGGCGATCGCGGACACGGGCACGGCGCCTCTCGGCGTCGCCGATGAAGCGAGCCCCCTTACGGGGAGTCACGATCCAACGACCTGGGGTGCCGTTCACTTCCGCGTGCGCCAAGAACTCCATCCTACGTTCGAAATCGTCGACAGAGCTCGCGAGCGAGCGCCGTCGCGCCCCGAGTGGTATCAGGAATGCGGCCCACATGATGCCGAGAGCCGCGAGGAGCAGCCATTCCAACGCGCCCAGCCTCCGTTCTGTCGGTCCCGGTGCGACACAACATCTAGGCTGGGACGGGACCGTAGCACCACATGTAGGGGTGCTCAATCACATCGATGTGATCCGAAGAACTTTTTCACAAGCGGCCTGGAGGCGGGCGGCCTTCCTGAGCGGCGATGGATGTGCTGCGCAGGCCGGGACATCCCGAGCCACCGGAGCCCCGCACCGGCATCAAGTGGTTGACGGCGGGGCGCGAGCCCAGGCTCAGAGGTCAACCAGGAGCGACGAAGTCGCCCGACTTCCCACCGGACTTCGACAGCAGCCGAAGGCCGTCGATCCGAGCCGCGCGGTCGTACGCCTTCGCGGTGTCATACAGACTGAGCGCGGCGACGGCCGCGCCGGTCAACGCCTCCATCTCGACGCCCGTCCGATCCCTCGCCCGCACGCGCGTCCACACCCGGATCCGACCGCTCGCCTCATCCGGCTCGACGCGCACCTCTGCGCCGGTCAAGGCGATCGGGTGGCAGAACGGCAGAAGGTCGGGCGTTCGCTTCACACCGAGCAATCCCGCGACGCGAGCCGCTTCGATCGGATCGCCCTTGGGCGTTCCGGCCACGAGGTGCGCGCACGCCTCGGGCGTCATCGTCACCACGCACTCGGCCTCCGCCTCCCGCTCGGTGACGTCCTTCGTGCCCACCTCCACCATGCGCGCTGAGAGCTCCGCATGGAGTCGGGCACGCTCGAAGCCCTCCCCACCGATCACTCAGTCCTCCGAGGACCGGAACAGCATGACCTGCACGTCTTCCCCGGCCGGGGCGACCTCGGTGCCGACCTGGATCATCGCCAATCCGTTCGCCCGCGCGACGGTCGAGATAAGGTTCGAGCCCCGCGCGCCCGTCGGCGTGGCCGACCAGCCGCCCTTCTCACGCCTCACTTCGACGCGAGCGAACTGGAGCTTTCCTCGAGGGCCCCGGACATCTTGGGTCAGCTTGGCGGTGACCTCGGGCCGGAAAAGGTGACGGCGCCCCATCATCTTCAGCATCGCGGGACGGACGAACACCTCCAGACTCACGAAGACGCTCACGGGATTGCCGGGCAGCCCGAAGTACGGCTTCCCCTCGACGTGACCGAATCCCTGCGGCATCCCCGGTTGCATGGCCACCTTGTAGAAGTCCACGTCCCCGCGCCGGAAGAACGCGGCCTTCACGACATCGCGCTCTCCCACGGACACACCCCCGGAGGAGATGAACGCGTCCGCTTGGATCTCGAAGCTGAAGATCGTCTCTCGCAGGGACTCCACGTCGTCGCGGACGATCCCGGCCATCACCGGCATCGCGCCCATCTCCCTGAGCGCGCCGAAGATCATGAAGGAGTTGGCGTCTCGGACCTGCCCGAACGACGGCGTCTCGGTCGGCGGCACGAGTTCGTCTCCCGTCGAGAGCACCACCACGCGCGGTCGCGGATGCACGAGCGGCGTCGGGTGCCCGGAGTTGGCGAGGAGACCGAGCTCGGGAGCGCCGAGGCGCCTTCCGCCCGGGATCAGGACGTCGCCCTCGTGCACGTCCTCGCCGCGAGGACGGATGTGCGTCCCGGGCGGCGGCCCGTCCAGCAACCGGACGAGCTCGTCCCCGTCGACGACCGCGTTCTCGATCGGCACGACGGCGTCGGCGCCGCCGGGGATCGGTGCGCCCGTCGCGATGCGCATCGTCTCACCGGCGCCGACGGTCCCCTCGGGCTTGTGGCCGATGAGCGCGCGTCCGACGATCTTCAGCTCGCGGGGCTGCGACGGGTTCGCTCCGGCGACGTCGGACGCGCGGACGGCGAACCCGTCCATCGCCGAGGAAGCGAACTCGGGAAGATCGTCCGACGCGAGGATGTTTTCAGCGACCACGGAGCCGTACGCGTCGGTCAGCGCCAGACGGAGCGGCGACAGCGGTTCCACCTTCGAGAGCACGCCGTCCCGAGCATCCCCGACGGAGCGAAGTCCTTCGGGAGCGTCGTGATCGTGGACGTGCGGCTGTGCAGACATCCGGCCAGTCTAGGCGGGGCCCTGCCGGACGACCCTCAGCTGAGCTTCTCGCGGCGCGCGAGCTCGGCGAGGTACGCCTTGAACTCCGCGCCGACGTCCTCGCGTTCCAGCGCGAGCTCGACCGTGGCACGGAGGTAATCGAGCTTGTTCCCGACGTCGAACCGGCCCTCGAAGGTCAGGGCGTAGACCGCCTGGTCCTGCGCCAAGAGGTTGATCGCATCGGTGAGCTGGATCTCGCCGCCGTGACCCGGGGGCGTTTCGCGGAGCGCGGCGAAGATCTCCGGCGTGAAGACGTACCGGCCGATCGCCGCGAGGTTCGAGGGAGACTTCTCGGGCGCGGGCTTCTCGACGATGGAGACGATCCTCACCAGGTCGTCCTCCACGGGCTCGGGTTCGATCATCCCGTAGAGCGACGCATCCTCGCGAGCGACCTCGATCGCCGCCAGGACGCTCCGTCCGTATCGCTCGTGGATCTTCATCATCCGATCGAGCAGTGGCGTCTTCGGACGAACGAGATCGTCGGGAAGCATCACGACGAAGGGCTTATCGCCGATGTGCGTCTCGGCGCAGGCGACGGCGTGGCCCAGACCGAGCGGATCCCGTTGGCGCGTGTAGAAGATGTTCGCGAGCTCGGCGATCGCGCGGACCTGCTTGAGCTCGTCGAACTTGCCCTTCGCCTCGAGGAAGTGCTCCAGCTCGGCGGACCGGTCGAAGTGATCCTCGATCGACCGCTTCCCGCGAGCCGTGACCATCAAGATGTCGGTGATGCCGGCGCGAACGGCCTCCTCGACCACGAGCTGGATGGCCGGCGTGTCGACTACCGGAAGCATCTCTTTCGGCGTCGCCTTCGTGGCCGGGAGGAACCGCGTCCCGAGGCCCGCGACGGGGATGACGGCGTTCTGAACCTTCACGTGCGCCACGGTACTCGCGGCGTGGACTCGATGCCAGTCGGGAACAGGGCCGTGGGTACACTGCCTGCTGAGGATGCCTACCTACGAGTACACGTGCCGCGACTGCGGCCACACTTTCGACATCGTGCAGTCGATGCTGGACGAGACGCTGTCGATGTGCCCCGAGTGCGGTGGGAGCCTACGGAAGGTGTTCGCGGCGCCCGCGATCTCCTTCAAGGGATCGGGTTTCTACGCCACCGACCACGGGAAGAAGTCGAGCAAGCAGGGCGAGTCCACGGGCGCCGGGGAGAAGCCCGGAGAGAAGTCCGGGGAAACCCGAGACAAGCCGGCAAGGAAGAGCGGCGAGTCGACGGGATCGAAGGACTCCTCCAAGGACGGCTCCTCGGAGACCTCGTCGAAGCCCTCGAAGAAGGAGCCGGCGGCATCGTGACGGAGGCGAGGGCGGAGATCGGAGTCATCGGGGGCTCGGGCTTCTACGAGTTCCTCGAGGACACCGAAACGGTGGAGATGGAGACGCCGTTCGGGGCCCCCGCCGCGCCGATCACGATCGGCGCTGCGGGGGGTCGGAGGGTCGCGTTCCTCCCTCGTCACGGCACGGACCATCGCTACCCTCCGCACGGGGTTCCCTACCGGGCCAACATGTGGGCGCTGAAGGATCTCGGCGTGACCCGGGTGTTCGGGCCCTGCGCGGCGGGATCGCTCCGGAAGGAGATCCCTCCGCGCACGCTCGTCATCAGCGACCAGGCGATCGACTTCACGAAGTCGAGAGCGAACACGTTCTACGACGGCCCGCAGACCACCCACGTCTCCTTCGCAGACCCGTACTGCCCGACCCTCCGCGAGACCCTCGTGAAGACCGCCGCGTCCCTAGGGATCGAGCATCGCGACGGAGGAACGATGGTGGTGATCGAAGGCCCGAGGTTCTCCACGAAGGCCGAGTCGAAGATGTACGCGCAGCTGGGCGCGGACGTGATCGGGATGACCCAGTTCCCCGAAGCGACGCTGGCACGAGAGCTCGAGCTCTGCTACGGGAACGTGGCGCTCGTGACCGACTACGACGTCGGCGTGGACGACATCCCGCCGGTGACGCACGAGGAGGTCCTCAAGGTGTTCGGCGAGAACATCGACAAGGTCCGCGATCTGCTCTTCGCGACGATCCCGGAGGTGCCGGTGCAACGGACGTGTCCGTGCGCGACCGCACTCGCGGGCACCGGGAACGGATGATGGCCGGCCAGACCCTCGTCACCGTCGAGATCCGCTTCGTGACCGACGAGGATCCCGGACAGCTCGCCGATCGCATGCGGGAGTCGGTCGCGACGATCGTGGGGAAGGATGCGCTCGAAGAGTTCCGGGTGAAGTCGGTACCGCTCGGAGGCCCGAAGGACGGGAAGGGTGGTCTCCGCCCAGTGGAGTGACGGGCGTCACGGTGGACGCCCGGTGGTGAGGCTACGGTCGCGCGCATGCTGTTCCGTCGGAAGCTGCCGCGGTCATCGTTCGTCCTCCTCGCGATCTCCCTGGTCTGCGCGCTGGCCGCGGTCGTGGTGATGCGTGCGTACGCGCGCCGGCTCGACGTCGTCCGACCCGACGGTGGCCCCCCGGCGTCCCTCGTGGCGGCGGTCGAGGACGTGGCGAGGGGTGACGTGCTCACCGAGGAGATGCTCGAGCTGGTGACGCTGCCGTCGCGCTTCGCGCCCCCCGGCGCGATGCGCGACGTCGCTCGCGCGGCGGGACGGATCGCGATCGCCGACATCGCGGCGGGCGAGGTCGTCACCGTCCTCCGCCTGTCCGGGTCGGAGTCCGGCCCCACGGCATCGCTCGTTCCACCGGGGATGCGGGCCGTGCGGGTGCCCGTTGCGGATGCGGTGGGTGTGAAGCCCGGTGACCTGGTCGACGTGATCGCCACCTTCGGGGGAGGCGGCGCCCACACGGAGGTGGCAGGCGAAGCGCTCGAGGTGCTCGCCGTCGACCGGGAAGGCGGCGGCGGCTCCTTCGGAGCCGCCGCCCCCACGTCCGAGGGCGGGGGACTCGTGCTCCTGGTCACCCCGACGGAGGCGGAACGTCTAGCGTTCGCCTCGGCGTTCGCGACGCTCTCGATCGCGGTTCTCGGACCCGACGACCTCGTGCCCGGCGGATCGTTCACGGTGCCGGTCACGACCGACGGCTAGCATTGGCCGACCGTTTTCCGATGGAAGGACTTTGTGAGCATCCTCCAAGCGATCGTCCTCGGCCTCGTGCAGGGGGCAACGGAGTTCGCGCCGGTCTCCAGCTCGGGTCACCTGATCTTGGTCCCGTGGATCTTCGGATGGATGCTCATCGGCGATGCCGACGTCAAGAAGTCCTTCGACGTGGCACTCCACATAGGAACGTTGCTCGGTGCCCTCATCTACTTCCGTGAGGACGTTGCCCGGTACGCGGTCGCCTGGTTCCGATCCATCGGTGCCCGTCGGATGTCCACGCCCGACGAGCGGATCGCATGGGCGCTCGTGGTCGGCACGATCCCCGGCGCGATCGCCGGCGCCTTCTTCGAGAACGCGATCCAAGAAGAGCTCGGCGCACCCTGGTTGATCGCCGTGATGCTGGTCGCGTTCGGGCTCCTGCTCGTGTGGGTCGACCGGCGGTCACGGTCCGATCGTGCCTTCGGCACGATCGGACCGAAGGAAGGCCTGCTCTTGGGCACCGCGCAGGCGCTGGCCCTCCAGCCGGGCGTGTCACGCTCGGGCGTGACGATCACCGCCGCGCGCGCGATGGGTCTCGATCGGGGGTCCGCCGCGCGCTTCTCCTTCCTCCTGTCGCTTCCGATCATCGCGGGCGCCGGCGCGTACAAGGCGGTCGATCTGGCGCAGACCGGCCTGCAGGGTCACGCCGGCGAGTTCGTCGCCGGCATGGTCGCTTCGGCGATCAGCGGCTTCGTGGTGATCTGGGGACTCCTCAAGTACCTGAAGCGTCACGACTTCACGGTCTTCCTCTGGTACCGCGTGGCGCTCGCGGGCGTGGTCGTCGTCCTGATCTTGGCGAACGTCCGCGACGCCACCGTGTGAGCGCTAGATCGGCGCGACGCCGAAGCCGACCGTGAATCGGCGGCACCAGATCACCACCGTCCGGAAGTCCAGGGGATCGACGTCCTCGGGGATGAGGTAATTCGAATCGCCGACGTTGCCCTTCAGAGCCCCCAGGTCGACGTACCGGCCGTCGTCCCAGACGCCCCAGTCGTCCGAGACCGGTTGGTCGGTCAGATAGACGCGCAGGTCAGGGCCGTCCGAAGTATCGAGATCTTCCAGGCGGACGAAGCGTGAGCCGTCCTCGAGCTCGACGATCCGGGCCAGACCCGTGGTGCTGTGCTCGAGGCTCCGGAACTCCCCGGAACCGAGCTCCTCGATGCCGGATGGCTCCTCGAGCGGTTCCTCGCCGGTCGAGGGATCCGTTGCTGCTGTCGGCGTCGGGAGCGCCTCGGCCACCTCACGATCCAGGACGAGCCGCTGCGGGCCGAACCAGTAGATGCCGAGCCCGAAAAGAGCCAGCGCCGCCACCGCGATCGCGGCCGCGGCCGATCTGTGCGCTTTGGCCCAGTGCAGCATCGACGCTTCCTTTCCCTCGTGTCCGTCGAGTCTGGCCCATCTTCCATTACAGAAACCTTTCCGCCCGGTGGAGAGATGATGACGACGACGCGTTTCACCGGTCCGCGGAGGAGGGGATCTTCGCTTCCATTAGTGTGTGATGCTTGATCGTGGTCGGTTTGGCTGCTGGTCATACGGAGGCCGCGCGACCGCACGACACCATGACGAGTTCAGCGGAGGCGACGATGACCGAACTGCTGGTGCTTGGCGGAGAACGGGTGGCGGCGGCGGAAGGGGCCGTCACCGATGTCGTGGAGCCCTCGACGGGGAAGCCGGCCTGGGAAGTCGCCCAGGCGTCGCCTGAGGACGCACGCCGTGCCGTCGACGTCGCCGTGGACGCGTTCGAGAACGGTCCGTGGCGTCGGATGAGCGCTCGGGAGCGGGGACACGTGCTCACGAAGGCCTCGTTCTTGATCCGCGACCGGCAGGAGGAGCTCGCGACGCTCGAGGCGCGCAACGGCGGGAAGCCGATCGGCGGCGCCCGCGCCGAGATCGACATCGTCGCGAACACCTACGAATACTGGGGCGGAGCGGCGAACAAGATCTTCGGCGAGACCATCCCGGTCGTACCGCCGGGACTCGACGTGACGCTCCGAGAACCGGTCGGGCCCTGCGTCCTGATCAGTCCATGGAACTTCCCCGCCGTGATCGCGAACTGGAAGACCGCTCCCGCGCTCGCGTGCGGGAACACCGCGGTCCTCAAGCCCGCGTCGCAGACACCGCTGACGGCCCTCGCGATCGCGGACATCCTGATGGAGGCGGGACTGCCCGAAGGGACCCTGAGCGTGCTTCCCGGCCCCGGCGCGACCACGGCCACCGCGCTGATCACGGATCCGCGCGTCGCGAAGATCGGGTTCACCGGCTCCACCGAGGTGGGCAAGAAGGTGATGGAGGCGGCCGCCGCGAACATCACACGCGTCTCGCTGGAGCTCGGCGGCAAGTCCGCGAGTGTCGTGTTCGACGATGCGGATCTCGACGTCGCGATCCCCAAGTCCATCTGGTCGGTGTTCGACAACGCCGGGCAGGACTGCTGTGCCCGATCCCGGCAGTTCGTGCAACGTCGGATCTACGACGAGTACGTCGAGCGGTTCTCGAAGGCGACCGGGGCGATCAACGTCGGGGAGCCCCTCGACGAGTCGACCGAGATGGGGCCCCTGATCAGCCAGGGTCAGCGACAGACCTCGCTCGACTACCTGGCGATCGCGAGTGACGAGGGCGCGCGCCTGACGACCGGCGGCGAGCAGCTCGACCGTGACGGGTACTACCTCACCCCCGCGGTGCTCGCCGACGTGGACAACTCCTGGCGCGTGGCTCGGGAGGAGATCTTCGGACCGGTCGCGTGCATCCTGCCGTTCGACACCGAGGAAGAGGCGATCCGACTCGCGAACGACACGCCGTACGGTCTGTCCGGCTCGATCTGGACCCGCGACGTGGGGCGCGCGATCCGAGTCGCCAAGGCGATCCGCACCGGCGTCCTGAGCGTGAACTCCTCGAGCAGCGTGTTCACCGAGGCGCCGTTCGGGGGCTTCAAGCAGAGCGGGATCGGACGCGAGATGGGGATGCACGCGGCCGCCCTGTACACCGAGGTCAAGAACATCTACTTCAGCGAGGAGTGACGGCCGCGCTCACACCGCTCGGTCGTATCGGTCCCGTTCCCAATCGGTCACCGTCTCGCGCCAGGCCTTGAGCTCCCAGGCTCGAGACGTCACGTAGTACTCGCTGAACGCCTCGCCGAGAAGCTTCCGCAGCCTGTCGTCGTCCTCGAACGCTCGGATGGCCGACTCGAGCGACCCCGGAAGCTCGGGGAGGTCCGGGAGGGCGTACGCGTCGCCTTCGATCGCATCCGGCGGAGTCGCTCCCCGCCTGATCCCGTCAGCGGCCGAAGCGGCGATGGCGGCAAGCGCGAGATAGGGGTTGGCGTCGGCGCCCGGTCGACGGCATTCGAAGCGCCAGAGGTCCTGGCGCGCCGACCGGATCGCCCGCACGGCGCACGAGCGGTTCTCGTACCCCCATGTGGCGTTGATCGGGGCGAACCAGCCCGGGACCAGACGCTTGTACGAGTTGATCGTCGGGTTCAGGAGCAGCGAGGCGGCCGAGAGGTGCTCGAGGACCCCGGCGATCGCCGCGGCGAGCGGGTCGGGCAGCGGATCGTCGGCCGCGTCCCCTGCGAAGACGTTCGTGTCACCGTCCCAACATGACAGATGGACGTGTCCGCTCGACCCCTCCTCACCCGGAACGGTCTTCGCGAGGAAGCTCGCGCGGAGGCCCATCGACGTCGCGACCTGTTTCGTCGCGAACTTCGCGAGCACGGCGCCGTCGGCGGCGCCGAGGCCTCGCCCGGGCGCGAGGTTGAGCTCGAGGAGCCCCGGCCCGGCTTCCGTGTGCACCGCGGAGAGCTCCACGTCCAGCGCTCGCAGGGCGCCCACGAGCGCGTCGACGAATCGGTCGTAGCGTCCGATCTCGCCGAGGCTGTAGCTGATCCCGCTCGAGAGCGGCTCGCCGTCCTCGTCCCAGATCCGAACCTCGTACTCGATCGCGGCCATCACGTCGTAGCCGAGATCCGCGACATCTGCGAGCACCGTCCGGAAGACCTCGCGGGACGCGAAGTCACAGGCACTCCCGTCCGGCCAGCTCGGCGTGGCGAGACAGACCTTCCAGCCCGGTCGCCACGACAGGTCACGGACGGTCTCCACGTCGGGGTGCACGACGAGGTCCGCCGCGCCCGTGCGGATGCCGAACCGTTCGTAGTCGGCGATCGGCGTGTCGACGGGATCCAATCCCAGGATCAGATCCGTCATCACGGTTCCGTGCTCGACCGCGGTCTCGAACGCGGCGGGCCGGAGCGCCTTCCCTCTGAGCGAACCGTTGACGTCGGGGATGGCGAGGAGCACGAACTCCTCGCTTGGATCTCCGTTGCTCATCCGCTGCTCACTCCCGGCAACGACTCCTTGATCGAGCGCTCGACCGATCCCATGGTGTCCCGGAAACGATCGACGACCTGCGCGAGCTCGTCGTCGGTGCTGACGTACGCCGGCGCGAGGAGCGTCTGATCCCCTGCGTAGCCGTCCGCCTGCGAGTGGGTCGACGTCACGAGGAGTTCGTGCTCGAACGCCGTGTCGTCGATGAGGGACGCCACGTCGAGCTCGACCGGCAGGAAGGACTCCCCGTCCCGGGGATCCACCAGCTCGACGCCGAGGAGGAAGCCTCTGCCCCGTACCTCCCGCACGATCTCGGATCCCTGGAGCGCGGACTCGAGCTCGCCCTGCAGGCTGGGTCCCCGTTCGCGGACGCGCTCGACGAGACCCCGTTCGACGAGGAGATCCAGGACCGCCAGCCCCACGGCCGCCGTCAACGGCGCCCCGTCCCACGTGTGTCCCAGGTCGAACTCACGCGAACCCCGATCGATCGCGTCGTAGACGTGCTGGCGGCAGAGCACCGCGCCGAGCGGGGCGTAGCCGGCACCGAGGCCTTGCCCGATCGCCACGATGTCGGGCTCGATCGGTAGCTGGTCCGCGGCCAGCCAGCTGCCGACGCGACCGATCCCGCTCACGACCTCGTCGAAGCAGATCAGGAAGCCGTGCTCGTCCCGGCGCTCCGCGAGGCCCTTCCAGAAGCGATCCGGGGGCGATGCGGCGGGGAGCGCCGCTGCGCCCACCGGCTCGCAGAAGAACGCGGCGACCGTCTCGGGGCCGGCCTCCTCGAGACGCCGGTCGAGCTCCTCCAACGCCGCCTCGCCGCTCGGGTCGAACCGCCACGTCGTGGGCGGGATGTGGAGATGGGACGCGAGGTACGGCGTGTAGGGCTCCCGCGAGGCACTCCGGCCGTTCAGGGCGAGCGTTCCCATCGTCGAGCCGTGGTACGACTGCGCCTGGGAGATCACCCGCCAGCGCCGAGTGTCTCCGCGCTCGACGTGATACAGCCGAGCGAGTTGCAGCGCAGTCTCGTTCGCCTCCGAGCCCCCGGACACGAGACGCACACGAGCCATCCCGGGCGCCACGACCTCCAGCAGGCGGTCCGCCAGGCGCTCCTGGGGTTCGCTCGTGAAGTGGTGGTTGTAGAAGTACGAGATCCGGTTCGCTTGCTCCACGAAGGCATCGACGATCTCCGGCACCCCATGGCCGAGACATGCGACCATCGCGCCGCCCGAGCAGGCGTCGAGGATCCGGCGTCCGTCGGTCGTGGTGAGCCAGACGCCGTCACCGCGCTCGATGCTCGGGTACTCCAGATCGAGGAGTCGCGGGAATACCTTCGTCGCATCCGATCCGATCGCGGTCGCCGCCATGTTCCCTCCGCCGCCTGCCGTACTCGTCAGCCCGCCTGCCGGTTGGAGTGCGGCTCGGCGTCTTCCCAACTCTTCTCCGAACGCAGGCCGGCCACGTCGGTCAGGAAACGCTCGAACAGCTGCCACGCCATCCGCCGACTCTCGGTCGCTCGCCGGTTCGTCTCTTCGAGGAGCGAGTCGGGGTCGACACCGTCGCCGTCCAGCTCGTGTCGGTACTCGCGAACCCAGTCGTCCATGATCTCGGTCGTGACCTCCGGATGGAACTGGAGGCCGAGACTCCGCCCCGCCACGAAGGCCTGCGGACCGACGTCCGACTCGGCGATCACCGTGGCGCCCGGCGGCACGGTGAACGAATCGAAGTGCCACTGGAACCAGGGACCCTCGGGCACCAGATCGGCGTCCTTGCTCCTGACCGGTAGCCAGCCGATCTCCGACTCCGTCCCACGGAACACCTCTCCCCCGAGGACGCGCGCCAGCATCTGTCCGCCGAAGCACAGACCGAGCACGGGCACGTCGTGTTCGATCGCCGCACCCATGAGCCGAACCTCCCGAGGCACGAACGGCTTCGAGTCGTCGAACGCGGCGAACTCGGAGCCGAGCGAGACGATGAGGTCGTAGGCCGTGGGATCGACCTCGCGGTCTTCGAGGTCGATCCGATACGTCTCCGCGCGAGCATCGTGGCTCGCGAGCCACTCGGTGACGTGTCCCGGGGGGGTCGGGTCTTCGTGCTGGAGGATCAACGCCCGCAAGGGGTCGCGCTCGGCGGGACTCATCGGGCACCTCCGATCGCGGTCGAGGTGGTCGGTTCGGAGCGGCGGAGGTCGGGCTCGACCTCGTCCGCGACGTGTCGGACGACGTCGCTGAAACGAGCGACCATCTCGGCGAGCTCCTCGTCGGTCGCGGTGAATGCCGGAGCGAACAACGTCTGGTCTCCGGCGAAGCCGTCGCGCGTCGGCTGCGTCGACAGCACGATCAACCCGCGTTCGAACGCGGCAGCGTCGATCCGCCCCCCGACCCGCAGGTCGGTCGGGAGGAACGACTCGCCATCACGTGGATCCACGAACGAGACCCCGAGCAGATACCCGTGACCCCTGACCTCGCGGACGAGCGGAACGCCGGAGAGCGCATCGGCGAGCTCCTCCCGGAGCTTCCCCCCTCGTTCGCGGACCCGCTCGACCAGTCCCTCCGACCGCACGGCCTCGAGGACCGCGAGACCGACGGCACAGGCGAGGGGCGCCCCGTCCCACGTGTGCCCGAGCGTGAAGCGACGCGAGCCTCGGTTGAACGCCTCGTAGACATGGTCACGGACGAGCACCGCGCCGATCGCGGCGTAGCCCGCTCCGAGTCCCTTCGCCGTCGCGATGATGTCAGGCGTGCACGCCGTCGCGGCGCCCGCGAACCACTGGCCGGTACGCCCGACCCCCGTCACCACCTCGTCGAAGCACACGAGGAAGCCGTGTCGTTCGCGCCGCTCGGCCAGTCCTTCCCAGAAGCGACGGGGCGGTGTGTACCCGGGGAGAGCGGCGGCGCTGATCGGCTCGCAGAAGAACGCGGAGATGTTCCCGAAACCCGCTTCTTCGAGCGCCGCGTCCAGTGCGGCGAGGGCCGCCTCGCCGGAGGGGTCGAAACGCCAAGTGCTCGGCGGGATGTGCAGGTGCTGGGGGAGGTAGGGCCCGAACGGACCATGCATCCCGGGACGGCCGGTGAGCGCGAGGGTCTCCAGCGTCGGGCCGTGGTACGCCTGCGACGGCGAGATCACCTGCCATCGCTGGGTCTCGCCGCGCTCGACGTGGTAGCTGCGAGCGATCTGGATCGCCATCTCGTTCGCGTCGGCGCCGCTCACCGTGAAGCGGACGCGCGCGAACCCCTCGGGCGCGACGTCGACCAGCTCGTTCGCGAGCTGCTCCTGAGCCGGGGTGGTCAGACGCTCGTTGTGGACGAAGGCAAGTGTCTCCGCCTGCGCGCGGGCCGCAGCCACGATGTCTCGCCGGCCGAGCCCGAGGGTGGCGGCCATCGAGCCTCCGCTCATGGCATCGAGGTACCGACGGCCCGACGTGTCCTCGATCCAGACGCCTTCGCCGCGAGCGACGACCGGCATCGGTCGCCCGAACTCCAGCGGAAGCACGTGCGTGCGATGACTCTCGATGGGGGTCTGAGTCAACCCAGCTCCTTCCGATCTTCCGGCCCGATCCGCCGAAGGCCGCGCGCGCGCCCCAGGGTACGGCACTCCGCGCTCTCGCGCCGACCGGCCTGTCGGCCGGTGCGACCACCCATCCGCTTTGCGGGCCAGCGGCGGCCACGGTACAACGCCGCACCCGAGGCATCCGCTGCCGAAGGGTCATCTCGCGCCCTTCATGACGGAACCGTTCACCGGCGGGCCGGTCGCGGGTGTCACGGGCTGGCCCGGTAGACGCGACGTATCAGACGCCCGCGAGCGTCATCTCGCCGATCAATACGGAAGGTGTCCCCACCGAGGAGAAGAACCGGAGGTCGTCGCCGACGCCGGTGATGGCCTGCAGCATCTCCGGCAACGTCGATGCGATCGTCATCTCCCGAAGCGGCTCCCCGAGCGCGCCGCCGGCGATCCGCAGTCCCGTCGCCCCGACGCTGAACTCGCCGCTGATCGGATTGGCGCCGGAGTGGACACCGCTCACGTCCTGGATCAGGACGCCGCCGTCTGCCTGCCGGAGCAACTCGTCGCGCGGGGTCACCCCCGAGTCGAGGAAGAAGTTCGACGTCCCGACGCCGGGCGGTGCCCGGTAACCGCGCTTGCCGTTCCCGGTCGAGGTCGTCTCGCCCTTGTGTGCCGTGTAGGCGTTGTGCAAGAACCCGTTGAGCGTGCCCTTGGTGAACAGCTCCGTCCGGCCGCTCGGCACGCCCTCGTCGTCGAACGGTGCCGCGCCCGGCCCTTCGACGTTCGTTCCGTCGTCGACGAGCGTGAACAGCTCCGAGCCGACACGCTCGCCCACGAGGTCGGCGAAGAGCGACCGACCCTTCTGCACGGCATCGGCGGAGACCGCTCCGGCGAGCACGCCCAGGAACGACATCGCCGCGAACTGGTCGAGAACGACGGGAACGCGGGCGGTCGCCGGCTTGGCGGCGCCGAGCATCCGTGCCCCACGTTCCACCGCCTCGTCCGCAACCGCCTCCCAATCCAGCTCATCCAGCCCCCGCGCGATCCGGTAGGAGAACCCGGTCTGGGTCTCGTCGTCTTCGACCGCGAGCGTGACTGCCAGACACCACGCGTCCGTCCGGCGGTACTCGGCCTCCACGCCGGTCGTCGACGCGATCGCGACCCGCGTGACCGCGTCACCGACCTGCGCCTCGTCGATCTTCGTGACCCGCGGGTCGAGGGAGATCGCGCGGGCTTCGAGGTCGAGCGCGAGCCGTGTCTTGTCCTCGGTCGGCACGTCGGCGGAGCTCTCTCGGAAGAGATCGGGGATCGGCTCCCACGGCGCCGGCTCCGGCAGGACGTTGTGTTCGTCGGGTGCGGCGAGCGCCGCGTTCTCCCGCGCGCGCCGCACCAGCTCGCGTACGTCGTCGGCGTCCGGGTCAGCGGCCCACGCGTAGCCCAGTCGGGCCTCGCGGATGACCCGGACGCCGACGCCTCGGGACTCGGCGAACGCCAGGCCCTCGACCTCGCCGCGGAGCGCGCTCGCTTCCGTGCGACGGGACTCTTCGGCGTACGCCTCGACGGCCTCGTCCGAGTCGGCCGCCTCGACCGCCGCTCTGCAGAGATCGCCCAGGTCAGGCACCGGTTCCTCCCAGCGTGATCCGCGATATCCGCAAGGTGGGCGAGCCGCTGCCGACGGGCGCCTGCTGGCCGTCCTTGCCGCAGACGCCCTCCCACGTGTCGAAATCGTCGGCGACGGCATCGACCGCGGACATCACCTGGATCGCACGCCCGATCAGGTTGGCACCTCGCACCGGCGTCGTGACCTTGCCTCCCTCGATCAGGAAGGCCTCGGAGCATCCGAACACGAAGTCGCCGCTCGCCGGATTGACCTGGCCGCCACCGAGCGAGGTGACGAACACACCCTTGTCCGTGCCCTCGATGATCGCATCAGCTCGCTCGGCGCCGTCGAGGATGTTCGTGTTGGTCATCCTGGGGATCGGCGGGTTGGCGTAGGACTCGCGTCGACCGTTGCCCGTGGACTCGACGCCGTCCTTGTCGGCCCGGAGCCGGTCGTACAGGAAGCCGTGGAGCACGCCGTCTTCGAACAACACGGTCCGCTGCCCGGGCTCGCCTTCATCGTCGAAGTCGAACGAGCCCCACCCGTTCGGGATCGTCGCATCGTCAATCCCATCGACGACCTCGCTCGCGCACTTCGTGCCGACGAACCCTCGGTAGACGCTCGCCTCCTTGTCCACGGCGTCCGCCTCGAGCGGATGGCCCACGGCCTCGTGGAAGAGGACGCCGCCCATACCCGGCGCGAGCACGACCGCCATCTCGCCCGCCGGCGCCGGGATCGAGTCGAGCATCGTGACGGCGCGCTGCGCTGCCTTCTCGCCGATCGCCTTCGCGGTGAATCGGTCGAAGAGCTCGACGCCGGCGCACGCTGCCGGACCGAAGAACCCCGTCTGGATCGTCCCGTCCCGAGCGGCCACGACCTGGGTGACCATCCGGATGCGAGGACGTTCCTCCTCGACCCACCGGCCGTCGGACGTCGCGATCAGCCGTTCCTGGAGGGAATCGCCGTACATCCCGACCACCTGGACGACCTCGGGGCTGAGCCCGCGCGCTGCCTCGTCGAGCTCGCGAAGCCAGGCCACCTTGTCGACGGCGGGGAACTCGGCGGCGGGCCGGTCCGTTCGGTTCACGCCCTTGCCCTCGCGTACGGTGAGGTCGACGACGGTGCCGGGTGCGCCTTCCTGGAGAGCGGCGCTCGCCGCCTCGGCCGCCTGCAGGAGCGAGTCTCGGTCGAGGCGGTTCGAGTAGGCGTATCCGTAGGAGGTGCCGAGGGCCACGCGGACCCCCGCCCCTCGGTCGAGGCCGCTCGAGAGCTCTTCGACCTTGCCGTCGTCCAGTCGGATGTTGGTGGAGGTTCGTGCCTCCACGAAGAGCTCGGAGAAGGAGCCACCCCGACGGCGAGCGGCCTTCAAGACCTCCTCGACCAGCTCGCGGGGCAGCATGGTCGCGATGCTAGCAGCGGGCATCCGAACGCCTTCAGAAGAGGAGCGCGACCGCCAGGAACCCCAACGCCGCCACGACGCCACCGATGCCGCCGACGAGCTGATCGCGGCGTGAAGCTCCCATCCCCGCTCGTATCCAGGCCACGAGCCCGAAGACCCCGGCCACCAGGAGCAGGAGTCCGATCGAGAACAGGGAGACGACCGCGGCACCGATGAGCCCGCCGGTCGCGATCCCGAGGGGGATCACACGATCCGAACGTGTTCGCACGGCCCCGGCGAGGGCACATGCGCCCAGGCCGGCGAGGTAGATCGCGATCACGACCACGCCTGCCACGTCCCCTTCACCCTGCGAGACGATGAGGGCGATGTAGAGCGCGACGGTGACGAACGTGATGCCGGCGGCGATCGATGCCGGAACGAAGGCCGGGGAACGAGCACCGGCGGATGCGGGCATGCGCCGATCGTACGTTTCCGTGCCGACCGAAGAGCGTGGGGTACGCTCCGCGGGATGGTCACGACCAGGCGGACCCGGCTGCTCGGAGTCCTCCTGGTGGTGCTGACGACCGCGTGCAGCACGAGCGGTGTCGGTCACGGGATCAGCGTCTCGCCCCTGCCACCGGGTGGGTCGCCTACCCCCACCGCTTCGCCGGTTTCGCCGACCCCGACGGCGTCGCCGGGACCGGCAAGTCCGTTGGACACAGGTACGGCGACCCTCTCCCTGTCCGGAGACCTCAGGATGGACGTGCCGTTCGCGTCGATCGCGACGCCGGCCGTCTGGGCGCCGCCGCCCGCTCCGATGGACATCACGTGGAACGGCCCGTCCACGCAGGAGCTTCGCCTCTCCGGCACCTCTTTCGTGAGTCGGGCAGCGACGGGCCCTGATCGCGCGCTCTCGTTCACGGTCACGGGGCCGGACGGGCCGGTGGTGTTCTCCTCGACCGCCGGGGAGTGCGCCGTCACCATCACGCCCGCCCTGCCGGACAACATGGGCGGCCTCTTCACGTGCAGCCTCCTCACCGATGTCGAAGGCGTGATCACCGTCGACGCTCGGGGCGTCTTCTCCGCCATCGGCTAGCGGTGGGCATGGGAACCCGCCGGGATCTCGCCTGGCTCGCAGGTCTCGGCGTCGTTCTCCTCGTTCTGCTGCTGTGGCCCTACGTCGTGGACGGATACCGGTTCGGCGTGGGCCCGGACGTGCCCGTCTATCTGTGGTGGACGCGGGTGGGGGCGAGTGAGGGCCTGTCGATGGTGGGGAACCGGCCCGGCGCGCCGGCGCTCGCGGCGGCGCTCGCCGGGTCGCTCCTCCTGAACGCATCCGCCGTCACGGCCGGTCTCGCGTCGGCACTCGGCGTGGCGGTCGGAGCGGCCGCGGCGGCGCTCGTTCGCGCCGCCGGCGGCCGCATCGGCAGGTCCTGGCTGCTCGCCGGGCTCCTCGCGGGTGTCTTCTCCGTACATCTGGTCGCCGGGTATCTCGCGAACCTGGTGCTCGCGGCGACGTTCCTGGCCGCAGCCGCGTGCCTCGCGGGATCCCGGAGAACGTGGTGGGCCGCCGGGCTGCTGCTCGCGGGGGGCGGGCTCGCCCATCCACCGTTCCTGGTGCACGCGGTCGTGGTGCTGCTGATCGCGGCCGCGCTCGCCTGGCGGGTGGGCGCCCGCGACGAGGCCCGCGACATCGCCCTGTCCGTCGCGACGGGCGGCCTCGTCGCGGGCGCGGGCGTGCTCGCGACGCTCGCGGGTCCCGGCCCGATCGACGTCGAGACCTCGAAGGACGGCTATCTCCGACGGGCGGGACTCGACCGGGAGCTGGTGGACGCCTATCGGGAGCGCTTCCGCCTTCGGGCCGCGCGGTATGTGCAATGGATGTCGGTGCCCCTCGCGGTGGCGGGCACCACGACCGCCGACGGGTTCCTCCAGCGGTTCCTCATCTCGTGGCTCGCGGTGATGGCGATCGGCATCCCGGTCGGCTACGTGACGGGATGGCTGCCACCCGATCGCCTCGTGACGTTCGGGTTCGCCGTCCCGATCGGCGGCGCGCTCGGTCTCGTATGGGTGCAACGCCGGCTCGATGCGCGAACGTGGGTCGCGCGCGTCGCCGTCGTCGCGCTCGCCGGTTGGATGATCATCGGGGCGCTCCTCGCGTGGGGTCGCCAGAAGCCGTTCATCTCACCGCACGAAGCGGAGCTCGCCTGGACCGCCGCTCTTCGCAGCACGTTCCGGCCGGATGGAGACCGCCCGGTCGTCGTTATCGTGGACGACGCGGATACCACGGCCACCTTCCTCGGATCTCGGGCCGCGAACATCCTGCGCGCAGCCTCCTCCCCCGAGCGAGCAGACGATGTCTACGTGTTCGTCGGGACCGTTCCGGACTACTTCGAGGGCAGAGCGACGGTGCGAGATGATCCCGAGTACGACGCGCTCTCGAGGCTCACGCTCGAGGACGTGCCGAAGGAGCCCGAGCCGCTCGTTCTCGTCCTCACGCCGTTCTACCGGGGAGAGGACGTGGGACATCCACGACTCGCCCAACAGGAGCCCGGGCTGTGGGCATCGGAGACCTTGCCCCAGTTCTCGGTTGCGGTCGGGATCGAGGTGCTGGGCTTCGGACCCTCGCCGCCGTACCGGATCGCCCTGGCGACCGTCGGGATCCTCGGACTGCTCGCGCTGCTCGGCCTCGGCTACGCGCGCGCCGTGTTCGATGACCCCGTGACCGCGTTCGCCACGGCACCCGCCTTCGGCGCCGCCGCACTCACCCTCGCGGCGGTCACGCTCGACCGGCTCAGCTTACGCCTGGAGTGGGTCCCCGTCGCGCTCACCGCCTCGGCCCTGGCGGGCCTCGGCGGCCTCGCCCTCCTCGTCGTGAAGGGCAAGCGGGACCGCCAGGCGCCTGCGTAGGTCGAGCGCCAGCCATACAAGGAGTCCGATCACCACCGGGGTCAGCACGTAGTGCCCGATCAAGACGTTGACGTCGTAGGCGTCGGGGAAGCGGAGCGGCTCGGCCGTCCATTGTGACAGCGCGAGCACACCGGAGAGCACGATCAGCGACACACGTGGGACGCGTGGAAGGAGCCAGAGCAGCGGGAGCGACCATGCCAGGTACCAGGGAAGGAGTACGGGACCGAGCAACGTCAGCGCCAGCAGCGACCAGCCCCAGCCTCCGAGGAGCTCCGTCGACGGACGGCCCGACGCCGCGGCGCGCGCCACCGCCCGCACCAACCAGACGACGGCCACCGCGAGCGCGAGGATGAACGCCACCCGTGCGACCACGCCCAACGTGTCGCCGCTGATCGCATCGAGGACTCGCCGGAAGAACCTGGACGGCGCGAGCCACCCCTCGTGCGAGGAGAGCTCGAGCATCCCGAGCGTCGGATCGTGCAGCTGGAAGAACGGCGCCGCGACGATCGCGACGATCGCGAGCGCCACGCCGGCGTGCGCCACACCGGCCGAGACGCGCTCCGGCGAGGGTCGTCGCCACACCACCCAGACGACGAGCAGGAGGAGCGGCAGGAACAGCGTCGCCTTGATCAGCGCTCCGCACGTGAGGACCCCGGCCGCCCAAATCGTCCGATCGCGGACCACGAGCCAGGCCGAGATCGCGATCGCGAGAGCCACGAGGAGGTCGTTGTGGCCGCTCCCGGCACTCTGGAAGAGCACGACCGGGTTCAGGCCGAACGCCGCGACGGCGAAAGCCACGCGGGAAGGTCGGACCCGCTGGGCGACGGCGGCGATCACGAACGTCGTCGCGAGGCTCGCCGCGATCGCGATCAGCCGGAACGTGTCGACCAACACGTCCAAGCGGCCGGAGGTCCGCGTCACGAGCCCCGACAGGTGCGAGAAGAGTGGGCCGTACACCGACGGCGTGTCCACCCACTTGGGTCCTACGAGCTCTCGCGTCAGGAGGCTCGGGAAGTCCGCCGGCGTCTGCACGTACGGGTTCGCGTGATGGATCGACACGATCTGCCCGTGCGCGATGTAGGAGTAGACGTCGCGCGAGATCAGCAACGGCAGCAGCACGATGGCGAAGTGGAACGCGACCGAGAGCCCGAGGGCGAGACGCATCGTGATCTCTCCGCGCCAGGCGGCGCGAAGCAGCACCAGGAACCCGGCCATGCCCGCGGCCACGCCCAGCACCGACGCGACCGGGAGGGCTTCGCCGAGACGATCGAGCCCGATCGTCTCGGCGATCCAGACGAACGGTCCCCCTGGCTCCGCCCCCGGCGCCAGGATCGGTTGCAGCGGCGATCCGGGGACCGCCACGACGACGGCCTCGACCAGGAACCCGGCCACGGCCGCCGCGACGGCGGGCCAGGCCATTCGCGGGCGGGATGCCTGCATCTCGCCGCCGACGCTAGCACCGGCTCGCCGCTAGGCTGCAGGTCATGGCGCGATTCCGTGAGGGCACCGGTACGAGCCTCATCGTCGCGCTCGGCTCGTTCACCGTGTTCTCGATGCTGGCATGGGTGATCGCGTTCCTGCTGTGGGTCGCGCTCTCGATCTACGCGCTCGTCGAGATGATCGGAGACGGCCGCCCCAGCCCGACCGCGGTGCTCCTGATCGTCGTGCTGCTGGTGGGCGGCCTCACGACGCTCGCCACGGTCGGGATCGGGCTCGTCGGCAAGAGCCTCACCCCGAAGAAGCGCGAGCCGATCTAGCCCTCGCTCACGGGGTCGGCTTCATCACCATCCGACCGTCGTCAACGAAGCAGGCGCAACGTCGGTTCGCGGTTCCACAGCCGAGCGGCTAGCCTTTCCTACATGACTCGCTTGTTTCGCTGGCTCGCCAGCATCGTCGCGGTCATCTGATGAGGTAGGCGAGACGACCTGTCGCGGGAGCGCCCGGGTGACCACGTAAGGAGCCCCACAGCGAGGAGGCAAGAGACCATGCGGGACTTCGATCAGGTCGTCGAGCAGAATCATGCCGCTGTCGATGAATTCGTTCGGGGCAACAGCAAGCCGCTCGAGCAGCTGTACTCACGGCGCGACGATGTCACACTCGGCAACCCCTTCGGTCCCTTCGTGCGCGGCTTCGAGAAGGTCGCCACGACGATGGAGCGTGCCGCGTCGTACTACCGGGACGGCAACGCGATCGGCTTCGACCTCGTCGCCAAGGAAGTCACGCCTGATCTCGCGTTCATCGTCGAGGTGGAACGAGTCAGCTCGAAGATCGGCGGTAGCGAAAACCAGACCGCGGTCTCACTCCGAGTGACGAGCATCTTCCGCAACGAGGACGACGGGTGGAAGGTGATCCACCGTCACGCCGACCCGATCACGACCCCCCGCGCTCCGGATTCCGTCATCCAAACCTAGCCGGGGCCTGCCAGAAGAAGGACCTCCTCGCGAGCGACACCTTCGCCTTCCGACGCCCAGCGCCTCGCCCTGCCGAGCGCGGTTGATGCTGGGTACGCTGCTGCTCACCGGAATCGTGTCGCCCCTCGTTGCGTGAAGGGTGAGCTTGGTACACCGATTGCTCCTCGATGTCTCGAGCCTGACGTATCGGGCGTTCTTCGCGATGCCCGACTCCGTGAAGGCACCCGACGGGCGGCCGGTCAACGCCGTCCACGGGTACCTCGACATGGTCACGCGTCTCGTCGTGAGCAGACGGCCGGACGAGGTCGTTCACGTCTACGACCACGATTGGCGGCCGGTCGAGCGCACGGACATCTACCCGGGCTACAAAGCCAACCGCCCGCCGGAGCCCGAGGCGATCACGCAGCAGTTCGAGTTGCTGCGCGCCGCGATCGACCTCACGGGCCTGCTGCAGGCCGAGACCGAGGGCTGGGAGGCAGAGGACGCCATCGGCGCGTTCTGCGTCGAGGCGGACGAGGCCGACCGGATCGAGATCGTGTCGGGCGATCGCGACCTGATCCAGCTGGTCCGCGATCCGGTCGTGAAGCTGCTGTTCACACTGCGCGGTGTCTCGGAGCTGGGCGAGTACGACGAAGCAGGCGTCCTCGAGAAGTACGGCGTGCCCGCTTCTCGCTACGCCGAGTTCGCGATCCTGCGCGGCGACCCCTCGGACGCGCTCCCGGGGGTGCGCGGCGTCGGCGAGAAGACCGCACGGGCGTTGATCGACACCTACGGGTCCCTCGATGACCTGCTCGCCGACGCCGCGCAGGTCCACCCGCGACCCGGCCCGCTGAAGGGCAAGCCCGCGCTTCGCACGAGGATCCTGGAGTCTGCCGAGTACCTCGACGCGATGCGTCGCCTCGTTCCGGTCAACGCGGTCGCGCCGCTGACCGTGTGGTCGGGCGCGCGCGACGACGCCGCGCTCAAGACGTTCGCGGAAGAGCACGGCTTGAAGGGACCGATCCAGAGGCTGCAGGCCGCGCTCGACAGCGCGCACGCGGCCTGAGGGATACGCCGTGGCACCGTTCGTCTTCCACGTCGACCTCGATCAGTTCCTCGCGGCCGTCGAGATGCTCCGCCGCCCGGAGCTCCGCGGCCGGCCGGTGATCGTCGGCGGCGACGGCGACCCCACCAAGCGCGGCGTCGTCTCCACCTGCTCCTACGAGGCGCGGGCGTTCGGCGTGCGATCGGGGATGCCGCTCCGTACCGCGCTCAAGCGTTGTCCCGACGCGGTGTTCCTGCCCGTGGACGCCCCCACCTACCTCGAGGCATCCCGCCGCGTCATGGATGCGCTCCGCTCGTTCGGCTTCGTGGTCCAGGAGATGGGATGGGACGAGGCGTTCATCGCGGTCGAGACCGACAGGCCCGAGGACCTCGCGCGGGAGATCCAGCAGCGCGTGCTGGAGCGCACCGAGCTCTGGTGTTCGATCGGCATCGGCGACAACAAGCTGCAGGCGAAGATCGCGACCGAGGAGGGGAAGCCCGCCGGCGTCTACGTGCTGAGCTCCGACCGATGGCCCGCCTTGATGGGCCCACGACCCACGGACGCCCTCTGGGGCATCGGCACGAAGACCGCCAGGAAGCTGGCGGCGATCGGGATCGGCACGGTCGAGGAGCTCGCCTCTGCCGACCTCGACGACCTGGCAGCCGCGTTGGGCCCGAGCACGGGTCCCTGGCTCGCGCGGCTCGCGAGAGGCGAGGACACGAGCCCGGTGAGCGACGCCCCATGGATCCCCAAAGGCGTGAGCCGAGAGCACACGTTCCAGCAGGATCTGACCGACCGCGACGAGGTCGCCCGGGAGCTCGAACGGATCGCCCGGGACACCGCGGGCGACGTCGCGAAGGACGGGCGGGACGCCGCCCGGGTCGTCGTGAAGGTGCGCTTCGCGCCCTTCACGACGAAGACTCGCGGCGTTGCGCTCGAGCGCCCCACCAAGGATCCCGGGGCGATC
>DATKDI010000075.1:0-18273 GCA_035512775.1 Actinomycetota bacterium
AGTTGGGTGTGTCCTACCCGACCGCTTGGCGCATGTTCAAGGAGATCCGGTCCTTGCTCGGGCAGGACGGGGACGACCCGCTTTCGGGGACGGTCGAGATCGACGAGACGTTCATCGGCGGGAAGCCTCGCGCCGGTCAGATCAGGACCAAGCAGGACGCGCGGAACTTCGCGGAGAACAAGGCCAAGGTGCTCGGTGCGGTCGAGCGTGGCGGGAAGATCACCGCGACCGTCATACCGAGCAGGAAGCGCACGACCATCATGCCGTTCGTCCAGGCGAAGGTGCTTCCCTCGGCTGTGGTCTACACCGACGAGTTCAAGTCCTACCGTCGCCTCGGGGCCGCTGGGTACACCCACTCGCGGATCAACCACTCGGAGCAGGTTTACGTGAGCGGAGACGTTCACACCCAGACCATCGAGGGGTTCTGGGCCTTGCTCAAGGGTGGGTTGACGGGCGTCTACCACGGCGTCTCGACCAAGCACTTGCAGTCCTACCTGGACGAATACGTCTTCCGCTACAACAACCGCGCGATCACTGGTCGTCGCGGGCTGTTCGACGCCTTCCTTTCTCGGATCGAGAAGGCTTCGCCCGCTTCGTAGCGGAGCGGCTGAGAAGGTCCATGACCTCACTTCGCTTCGGGACGGGGATTTCGTACCCGGTCTCGGTGCGCTGCGTGTCGCGCTTGCCGTTGTCCTTTGGCATGGTTCCTCCAGTCTAGCCGTCATGCCCCGCCCCCTCGACGTGACGAGCAGCCGCCTCAAGATCGATAGGGCACACGAGCGTCGCAATGCGCTCAATACTGAGTTCCTGACCTTCCTTAGCAGCCACCCTTACGACATCACCGCGCACTTCGACCGTGACAAGAGCGAGGTAGTCGTGGAGGCGATCGTCCGTAAGAACCCAGACCCGATGTGGAGCGTCGCGGTGGGGGAAATCCTCCATGACATCCGTTCGAGTCTCGACCATCTCGTCTGGCAGCTGGTCGGTGCCAACCGTGGCCGACTCCTGCCCGTGCACGTCCCCCGCAAAAGTCCTTGGACCAAGCTCCAGTACCCGTTGGTGGGCAAGGCGGGCGAGTTCACGAATCGAAAAGGCACTTGGCTCAACGGCGTCTCGCCCGCTGCCCAAAAGATGATTGAGAGCACACAGCCTTACGCCGGACGGCACAACAGTCGGAGCCGTGCCCTTCGTTTGCTCCGGGACCTCTCGAACATCGACAAGCACCGCATGCTTCACTTGCTTGGCGGAATCTCTGAGGAACGTGGGCCGGGAAGTGATATCCGCGTGGAAGACGCCATGGTTGAAGCGGGTCGATTGCGCAGCGGCCCGTTCGAAGACGGCGCAGAACTCGGCCGCTTCGCGATCCGGCGCGTTGGGAAAGGCAAGCCCAAGGTGTACGTGGAGCCGAACCTGACCTTTGACATAGCGTTCGATAAGCGTGGCCCCGGCAAGGGGCGATCCGTGATGATCGTTCTGATGAGCACAACGCATGAAGTCGCGTCGGTTATCAGCGACTTCGAGGCCGCGTTTGGATAGCACTATCTCGGGGTCCGGCCCCTCCCACCGGCCTAACGGAGATTCGGCATCACTCCCCGGAGGCTCAGCGTCCCCCGATCCCGATTCTTCGGCAACCTCGTGCTGTGTGACGCTATCACTACGTGTACCAAGTTTATAGTTCCCACGTATGTCAATATGACCGGCATGAAGCTCCTCCAGGAGATCGATCCGTCCTGCTGCCCACCCCTGCTGTCCACGCCCCTGAGCGAGGAGGACGCCGAAACCCTGGCGGCGGCGCTCCAGGCACTCGCCGACCCGGCCCGGCTCCGCCTATTGAGCCTCATCGCCTCGTGCGCTGGGTCCGAGGCATGCGGATGCGACCTGACGGCTCCGATCGGTCTCTCACAACCCACGGTGAGCCATCACCTGAAGGTGCTCCACGAGGCCGGACTGCTGGACCGGGAGCGCCGCGGGAAGTGGGTCTACTTCAAGGTACGGCCGGAGCCGTTCGCCTCACTCCGCACGGCGCTTTCCCCCTGACCGGTCAGGTCGTCGAGCAGCATCTGGACCCGGCCGTCGATCTCGTCCCGGATCGCGCGAACCTCGTCGAGGGACTTCCCGGCAGGGTCGGTGAGCTCCCAGTCCTCGTAGCGGATGCCGGGGAACACAGGACACGCGTCGCCGCAGCCCATCGTGATCACCACGTGGGCCGCCCGCACGACCTCCTCCCGAAGGAGCTTCGGCCGCTCGGCCGAGATGTCGATGCCGATCTCCGCCATCGCCTGGAGCATCGCGGGATTCAGGCGGTCGGCGGGCTCCGAGCCGGCCGACCGCACTCGCACCCGGCCGGCGGCGTGTCGCTCGAGCAGCGCAGCTGCCATCTGGCTTCGGCCCGCGTTGTGCACGCAGACGAACAGGACCTCGGGGGGGTCGGACATGGTGGTTCGCTCCATACGAGAGGCAGGATAGCCGCTCGAGGTGTTGCGGAGCAGACACCCCTGGGACCAGAGATGAACGTTCGTGGACGCTTCACCGGCGCCGGGCGATGATGGACCCGTGAAGCTGGTTCGTATCTACGAGACGGCCGACCCGATACGTGGCCTCCTGGTCCGCGGACTCCTCGAGGCAGAAGGCATCGACGTGCTCGCGAAAGGCGAGGGTGCCGGCCCATACCGGATGGGACCCGTGATCCTGTTCGTGCCGGAGGAGGCGTCCGGTCGCGCGCGCGAGCTCATCGTCGCGTCGGAGGCCGGTTCGCTCGCGTTGCAGCCCGGCGAGGATCTCGCCGTGGACGCGAGCCTGGACTAGCGCTTCGAGTACTGCGGGGCCTTCCGGGCCTTCTTCAGTCCGTACTTCCGCCGCTCCTTCTCGCGCGCGTCACGCCGCAGGAACCCTTCCGCCTTCAGCTGGCCTCGGAGCTCCGGATCCAGCTCGAGCAAGGCGCGAGCGATGCCCAGGCGGAGCGCGCCCGCTTGACCGTTGACGCCCCCTCCCGTGATCGAGGCGACGACGTCGAATTCCTTGTCACGCTCGATCGAGCGAAGCGGCGATTGCGCGATCATCCGGTGGACCCGCGTGGGGAAGTACTCGTCCAGCGACCGGCCGTTGATGAGGAACTCACCGGTGCCCGGGATCAGGCGAACCCGAGCGACCGCTTCCTTGCGCCGCCCGGTCGTGAGCTTCATGAGGGTTGCCACCTACGACTCCTTCTTCTTCCTCGTCGACGTCGCAGCAGGCTTCCTCGCTGTCGTCTTCGTCGCCTTCGTCGCCGCCGGCTTCTTGGTCGCCGTGGTCTTCTTCTTCGCGGCCATCGTCTTCTTCTGGGCCGTCGTCTTCTTCTGGGCCGTCGACTTCGCCGCGGTCGGCTTCTTCGTAGCTGTCTTTTGGGCGGCGGTCGGCTTCTTCGCGGCTATCTTCCGGGCTGTCGTCTTCGCGGCGATCGGCGACGTGGCGGTCGTGGGCTCGCTCGAGGCCTCGACGTCCTGCTCTTGGGCCGCGGTCTTCTTCGTCGAGGCCTTCTTCTTGCCGTTCACCTGTGCCGTACCGGACGCGGGGATCCCTTCCCATGCGGGTCGTGTCCCCATCGCCCAGTCGACGGGCTTCTGCGCCTGGTGGTGGTGCTCGGGCCCCGGGACGACGTGGAGCTTCTTGATCATCGCCCGACCCAGACGGTTCTTCGGAAGCATGCCCCGCACGGCCTTCTCGACCGCGAACGCGGGCTTCTTCGCGAGCAGATCCTCGTAGAGCGTGCCCGTGATGCCGCCCGGATGCCCGGAGTGGCGCCAGGCGATCTTCTTCGTTTCCTTGCCGCCGGTGAGCACCACCTTGGAGGCATTGATGATGATGACGTAGTCGCCGACGTCCATGTGCGGGGCGAAGATCGGCTTGTGCTTGCCCCGGAGGATCACCGCGGCTTCCGTGGCGACCCGCCCGAGCACCTGCTCGCCGGCGTCCAACACGTACCAGCGGCGCTCGATGTGCTCAGGCTTGGGTGAGTAGGTCTTCATCGTGAAAGATGTCGGCCCGCCGGGGCCGACGGCCCATGCTACGTGCGGAAACGCGCTTCCGTCAAAGCTCGGGGGGTTCTTCGGAACCTCTGTCCTCGAGAGCACCGAGCAGCCTGCGGAGCACGGGAAGGACCAGTCGATCCTTTTCCCTCCCGGCCGCCTCCTTGGACCGCACGATGTCTGCGAGAGCCGCCACGTCGACCTGCGTCCCCATGATCTCGAGACGGACCGCTTCGCGAGCAAGGTCCTCGTAGCCGGCGGTGCCTGACGGCTCGAACGTGAGGTCCAGCCGGCCGAGATCGGTCACCAGGTTCCACACTCGGACGCCGGCGATGGAAGTGGCATCGTGATCGAACGGGATCCCCTCCGGCTCGGTCGCCGTCCATACCCGCGCGCTCATCGCCCGAAGGGCTGCCGAGAGTCGGACGAGGTTCTCGGGACTCCCCTCCGGGACCACATCGATATCTGTCGTGACGTAAGGGGAGCCATAGATGACCGCGGCGAATCCTCCGATCAGGATGGACCGGACCCCATGCTCCTGGAGGATCTGGAGCATCCGTTCCGGCCGGAACTCAGGCTCGAGCACGGGCCAGCGCCTCCCGGCCCTCACGGACGAAGCGCACCGCCGATGCGTGCTGTCGCACCCGAGCCTCAGGACTGAGACGAAGGTTCGCCGAAGCCACAGACCAGTCCGAATCGTCTCTCGCGGCGATCCGCGGGATCAGATCGAAACCACACGCCGCTAACAGCCGAAGGACCCGAGCGTAGGCCGGCTCGGTGGATCCCCGTTCGAGCCTCGCGATCGCGGATTGCGTCGTTCCCGCGCGTTCTGCGAGCTCACGCTGGGTGAAGCCGGCCCGTCGTCGTGCCTCCCGAACGATCTGTCCGCCCTTCATCTCCCGATGATAGCACTTCTGCTATGTAGGGTAGACGACGCGCTCGAGGGTGAGGCCGCGGGCCGGGGCCGGCCTGCCCGCGGCCCCCCGGTCACGAGCGGCCAAGATCTCCGGTATCGAACCGGCCTCCAGCTTCCCCTCCCCCACCGCCACGAGGGTGCCGACCAGGGTTCGGACCATCTGACGGAGGAACGCGTTCGCCACGGATCGGATCGTCAGGTCGTCTCCGTGCCGGACCACCGTGAGCAGCCGGAGATGCCGGATGGTCGAGCGGTCGCCCTCGGGATGGCGACAGAAGCTGGTGAAATCGTGCTCGCCGACGAGGGATCGAGCCGCTTCCCGCATGGGCGTCAGCCGGAGATGTCCCGGCCGGTGCCAGACGAACCGCGCGGTGAACGGATCCGGCATCGTCGCCTCGTGGATCCGGTACACGTACTCGCGGGACTTCGCCGAGTACCGGGCGTGGAAGTCTTCAGGGGCGTCTCGGGCGTCGAGAACGACCACTTCGGGTGCGAGCGCGCTGTTCAGCGCCTTCAGGAGCCGCTCGGGCGGGATGGACGAGGCCGTCGAGAACGACGTGACCTGTCCTCGCGCGTGAACGCCTGCGTCCGTGCGCCCGGCCACCGCGAGCTTCACCGGCTCCCGAAGCACCCGCTCGAGCTGGGCCGCCACCACACCTTCGATGGTTCGTGTCGAGGGATCCGGCTGTCGCGCCCACCCCCGGAACCCGGTCCCGTCGTACGCGAGCGTCAGCCTGATCGTCCGCACGGATCGAGTATGAGGCGCGCGGGTGAGGCGTTGCCGCGGTGCGCCTGGGGCGCGTGAGAACTTAGAGACTCTCGCGCTCGACCAGTTCGATCCGCGCCATCGGGGCGCCGTCGCCCTTGCGCGGCCCGAGCTTGAGGATCCTGGTGTAGCCGCCCTGTCGCTCCTCGAACCGTGGCCCGATCTCGTGGAAGAGCTTCGCGACCACGTCGCGGTCGGGGATATCGCGGAGGACCTGGCGGCGCGCCGCCAGGTCCCCGCGCTTCGCGAACGTGATCAGCTTCTCCGCGAACGGGCGGAGCTGCTTCGCCTTCGCCTCGGTCGTCTCGATGCCCTCGTGCACGAACAGCTGCGCGGCGAGCGTGGAGAGCAGGAGCTTGTGATGCGCCGGGCTCGAGCCCAGACGGGGGCCCTTCATCGGCTTGGGCACGGCGTCTACTCCTCCCGCAGGCCGAGGCCGAGCTCTTCGAGCTTGGCCTTGACCTCGTCGATCGACTTCTGGCCGAAGTTGCGGATGTCCATCAGCTCGGACTCCGACTTCTGCACCAGGTCCCCCACGGTGTTGATGCCTTCACGCTTCAGGCAGTTGTACGAACGGACCGAGAGGTTCAGGTCCTCGACCGTGATCGCGTAGTCGCTGGGCTGATCCTCGTCCTCCGCCGGACCGACGGAGACGCTCGCCGCCTCGGCCAGGTCCGAGAAGAGCTGGACGAGCTCGAGCAGTGTCCCGCCCGCGGAGGCAAGCGCCTCGCGCGGGGTCACGGAGCCGTCGGTCTCGACGTCCAGGATCAGACGGTCCCGGTCGGTCATCTGCTCCACGCGCGTGTCCTCGACCGCATAGGAGACCTTGCGGACGGGCGAGAAGATCGAGTCCACAGGGATCACGCCGATCGGATCACGGGGCTTCTTGTTCTTGTCCGCCATCCGGTAGCCGACGCCGCGCTCGACGGTCAGCTCCATCTCGAGCGACGCGCCCTTGCCGAGGGTGGCGACGTGCAGGTCGGGGTTCAAGATCTCGATCCCCGCCGGAGGCGCGATGTCGCCGGCGGTGACCTCCGACGGGCCCTTGGCCTTGAGGTAGACGGTGGAGGGCTCTTCCACGTCGGAGCGGATCACCAGCTCCTTCAGGTTCAAGATGATGTCGGTGACGTCCTCGTTCACCTTCGGGATCATCGAGAACTCGTGCAGCACACCGTCGATGCGAACCGACGAGATGGCCGCCCCGGGGATCGACGACAGCAGCGTGCGACGGAGCGAGTTGCCGACCGTGTAGCCGAATCCCGGCTCGAGCGGCTCGATCGTGAACTTGGATCGGATGGGAGAGATCTCGTTCTCGGAGATCTGCGGTCTTGCGACGATGAACACGTGCTTCCTCCTCCAGCGGGGGATCAGCCATTCCTACCCCGCGTCGTGTTGCGTCCCGGACACCCCCTCGGTGCCGGGCTCGTCGGCCGCTAGACGCGGCGACGCTTGCGTGGCCGGCAACCGTTGTGCGGCACCGGTGTGACGTCTGAGATGCCCGAGATCTCGAGTCCCGTGGCGGCGAGGGAACGGATCGCGGTCTCCCGGCCTGACCCGGGACCCTTCACGAACACGTCCACCTTCTGCAGACCGTGCTCCTGGGCCTGGCGAGCCGCTTTCTCGGCGGCGAGCTGCGCGGCGAACGGCGTCGACTTGCGAGAGCCCTTGAAGCCCACGTTGCCGGCGCTCGCCCACGAGAGCGTGTTGCCCTGCAGGTCGGTGATCGTGACGATCGTGTTGTTGAACGTCGACTTGATGTGCGCCTGGCCGTGGACGACGTTCTTCTTCTCCCGCCGTCGTGCCTTCTTCGCCTTGGGCTTCGCCATCCGATCCCTCTCGCTCTCTCTGGGCTACTTCTTCGCCTGGGCTTTCTTCCTGCCCGCGATCGTCTTCTTCGGACCCTTGCGCGTGCGCGCGTTGGTGTGCGTCCGCTGACCGCGGACCGGGAGTCCCCGGCGATGCCGGATCCCCTGGTAGCAACCGATCTCGATCTTCCGCTTGATGTCCTGGGCGACCTCTCGCCTGAGGTCTCCCTCGACCTTCACGTTCTGGTCGATGAAGGCGCGGATCTTCAGGACCTCGTCCTCGGAGAGATCACGGACCTTGGTCCCGCCTTCGACCCCGGAACCGGACACGATCTCGTACGCCCGCGTCGGACCGATGCCGTAGATGTAGCGGAGGGCGATATCGAGCCGCTTGTCGCGGGGAAGGTCGACTCCTGCGATCCGTGCCATGCCTGAGGCCTCCTAGCCTTGGCGCTGCTTGTGTCGAGGGTTGGAGCAGATGACCATCACGACGCCGCGACGCCGGATCACCCGGCACTTGTCGCACATCTTCTTCACGGACGGCCTGACCTTCATCGGCATCTCTTTGGCATCGGCTCTTCTCCTGCTTGGATCGTGCTGTCCTACTTGAACCTATACACCACGCGGCCTCGTGTGAGGTCGTACGGCGAGAGCTCCACCTTGACCCGGTCCCCCGGGAGGATCCGGATGTAGTGCATCCGCATCTTCCCCGAGATGTGGGCCAAGACTTTGTGCCCGCTGTACGGCGCATCGAGCTCCACCCGGAACATGGCGTTCGGCAACGGCTCGATGACCGTCCCTTCCGCCTCGATGGCGTCGTCTTTCGGCACGCTCCACTGTCCTTCGAACGGGTCTTTTCCTGCTTTCGACCCTGCTGGCCGGACATGCGAACACGGCCTCCAGAAGGGGCGAAGCGGCAAGTATAGCTAGCCGCTCGCAGGAACGCCCACAGTGGTGCTGGCCTCGCGGAAGGACTCGACCGTACGCCGCAGCCCTTCCTCGATCTGGATATGGGGCTCGTAGCCCAGAAGCTCGCGTGCGAGCGAGATCTCCGCCTCGGTCAGGAGGACATCGCCTGCCCGGGTCGGCTCGAAGCGCGGCTCCGGTCGTGCTCCGGTGAGCTCTGCGATCCGCCTCAGGAGCTCGTTCACGGAGGTCGGTGGTTCTCCACCGCCGATGTTGAACGCCCGGCCCCATGCTCCCTCCGGTGCTCGGGCCGCCCCGAGGTTGGCTTCCACCACGTCGTCGATGTAGGTGAAGTCCCGGGCCTGCTCGCCGTCTCCGAAGATCACCGGTTGCGCCTCCGTGAGGCAGGCGACGATGAACCGAGGGACCACGGCCGCGTATTCGTTCTCCGGGTCCTGGCCCGGGCCGTAGACGTTGAAGTACCTCAGCGAGACCGATCGGACGCCGTGCGAGAGCCAGAACGCCCCGGAGTAGAGCTCACCGGCGACCTTGCTCGCCGCATACGGCGAGCGAGGGCGCAGGTCCATACCCTCGTGCAGAGGGAACACGTCTTGGTCGCCGTACACCGACGACGAGGAGGCCGCGACGACCGTTGCGTCCTCCCCCGCCGCGGCGAGCAGGACGTTCAGCGTTCCTCCGACGTTCACGTCGGTCGTCTCGACGGGGAACGCCATCGAACGCGGCACCGCCCGCTTGGCCCCCTGGTGGTAGATCGTGCCGCAGCCTCGAGCCGCGTCGGCTACCGCCGCCTCGTCCCGGAGATCCGCTTCGGCGAGACGGATCTCAGGCACATCCCGGAGGTTGTCGAGCGAGCCTTCCGAGAGGTCGTCGAGGCCCACCACCTCGTAACCCTCGGCGACGAGCCGGCGGCACAGGTTCGAGCCGATGAAGCCGGCGGCCCCGGTGACGAGGACGCGTTCAGCCACGGGCAGCTTCCGGATACAGGTCCGCAGGTGGGCCTTCGCCTGCGGGCCCGGGCTGCCGGCCCGCTCGGCCGACTCCTATATAGAGGAACCCGGCCTCACGCATCGACCCGGGGTGGAGCAGGTTCCTCCCGTCGACCAGCACCGGGTAGGCCATCGCCCGACGAACGCGCGTCCAGTCGAGATCGCGGAACTCCTCCCACTCGGTGCAGATCACGACGCAGTGCGCACCGTCCGCAGCCTCGTACGGGTCGGTGAACGTCCGCATCTCGGTCACCGCGTCCTTGGCGACGCCCGCCGCCATCGGATCACAGCCGACGACCTCGGCGCCGCCGTCGATCAGCAGCCTCGCGAGCGCGAGCGCGGGCGCGGACCTGATGTCATCGGTCCCGGCCTTGAAAGCCAACCCGAGGAGCGCCACCCGCTTGCCCTCGAGATTCCACAGGGCGTCCTCGACCTTGGCGGCCACGCGCGAGACTGCGTCGTCATTCACCCGGGCGACCTCTGTCAGGAGATCGAAGCGGTATCCATGGCGGGCGGCGAGTCGGTGCAGCGAGGTGACGTCCTTGGGCAGGCAGTACCCGCCGTAACCGATCCCCGCGCGGAGGAAGGCGGAGCCGATCCGGGGATCGGCGCCCATGATCTCCGCCACTCCATGGACGTCGGCGTTCGTGAGCTCGCACAGTTGCCCGATCGCGTTCGCGAAGGACACCTTGGTCGCGAGGAATGAGTTGGAGGCGAGCTTCGCCAGCTCGGCGGTCCGTCGATCGGTCTCGATCAGCATGCACCCGGCCGAGAGCATGGCCCGGTAGACATCCCGCACGACCTTGAAGACCCGGTCCTCGGACGCACCGACCACGATCCGGTCCGGGTGCAGCGTGTCCTGGACCGCGAAGCCCTCGCGGAGGAACTCGGGGCTCGAGACGACGTGGAACTGGAGGCCCGGGCGCTCCAGCCGGATCGTCCGCTCGATACGTTCACAGGTCCCCGGCGGAACCGTCGATTTCACCACGACGACGACTCCGTTCGAGGCGTGCAGCGCGACGTCTCTCGCCACGGCCTCCACCGCGGTCATGCTGAGGTCCCCGTTCGCCCCGGCCGGTCTTCCCACACAGATGAAGACGACCCGCGCCCCTGGGAGCGCGTCGCGAACGGAGCCCGTGAATCTGATCCGCTCTGCACCCATCTGTTCTTCGAGCATCTCCTGGAGACCGGGCTCGTAGAAGGAGCAACGTCCCTGCGTGAGGAGCTCAACGGTCTCGAGGTTCGCGTCCACGCCGATCACGTCGTGGCCCAAGCTGGCCAGCGAGACACCCGTCACGAGGCCGACACGGCCGGTACCTACGATCGCGATGCGCATCAGAAGACCCTCCGATCTCTACAGGCGAGCCGAGCCTAGGGACGGCTCCCTCCGCTGTGACCGGCCGCGGAACGTAGACCAGCTACGGCAGAAGAACGACCCCGCCCGGAGACCTCATCGATCGAACGAGCGCAGCACCGCGGCGTGGTGGCCGTCGACTTCGCTCATCCGTCGCTCGGTCCGGAACCGTTGAGCCCCGACCCGTCGAGCAAGGAGTGGAGCGTGTTCCGCACGTCCGTGAGTTGGCCGATCGACCCGTCGAGCATCTGGGTCCAGGCGACGCGTTCCTCGGGGCTGGCCCGCCAGGTGGAAGCCGGACCATCGAGGTTGCGAAGGATCTCAAGGGCCTCGGAGAGCACCGCTTCGGTCTCCTGCACCAGGCGGCGCGATCGGATCACGTTCGTGCGCGCCCGATCGAAGATCATCGGCACCGCCGCAGTGGGTCCCAGCTCCTGGGCTCGCATATCTCACCCCTTTGCCGGAACGACCCTAGGGGGACGGCCCCCTTCGCTCATCCTTCATGCGCGGGAGACCCTCTACGGTGTCTACCGCAGCCGAGAAGTGGTGATCAGGAGGGCCCGAAGCGGCGGACGGCCTCCCCGAGCGAAGAGAGCAGCGTCGGCACGTCGAGTCCGCTGGCGTCCGCGATCACCTGCAGGTCACCGGCCCTGAGCGTCACGACGCTCGAGAGATAGTCACCACGCCTCGACCGCACGAGATGCGCGTGGGCTGCCGTCTCCCGTCCCGCCTCCGAATCGGTCAGGTCGCTCACGTCGATCACGGCCTCGCGGTGGGCATGCGGATCGGCGTGTGTCAGCGCATCGGCGAGGAGCTGATCGGCCGGAACCCTCAGGAGCCGGGCGAGCTCACAGAACCGGATGACGGAGATCGAGCGCTCGCCTCGTTCGTACCCGCCGATCGAGGAAGGTCGATACCGGTTGCCGGAGCGACGAGCCAGCTCCTGTTGCGACAGCCCTGCGCGCACGCGAGCATCCCGGAGCGCAAGGCCCACAGCGCTTCTCAGATCATCGGGAGCGGACTTCAGGATGGGGCTCGCTCTTGGTCGGTCGGAGGGTGAGCCGATGCTAGGCCGCTCGCATGCAGGCGGCATGAGAGGTTCGACGTACGTTCCCTACGCGACGGCAGCGAAAGAACGCCAAAAGCGGCCGATCGCTCCATCGTCAACACCGCACGTGTTGCGTGGCAAGTCGACCGCGCTCCGCGGCCTCGATGGGAGGGACCGTCTGCTACACGGCCGAGATGGACTACGGCAGACGTCCTCTGGGCTGTGCATTCGTCTAGTTGTCCACAGCCTTTCCCCGATTGGACAGCGACGCAGAACGCGGCATACGATGCCGCTTCTGTTGCACCTCATGCAGATGCCGTTAGGGGGATGGGATGGCATCCGAGGCGAGGCGCTCAACGGGACCGCCGGAGGGGCGGCTCGTTGAGGACAGCCAGGAGGCGATCGCCGGGCCCTCCGACGCGCCGGAGATGGATCGCTGCATCTCGTATGTCCGTGCCCTCATGCCTGTTGAGGCGTTCGGCGTTCGGTTCCTGCTTGCGGACCATCGCGGATATCTTCGACTCGTCCGGGGAGAGGGCGATCCCCTCGACCTCGGTCGCCGTCAGGCCGTTGCCCGGCGCGGCACGCTCGCGGACGGTGTCTCCCGAATCCTTGAGCGTTCGGACGGGCGTGCGGTCGGCCTCTTCCCCATCGACCGCCGCGGCCCTGCACTGGGCGTCGCCGAGGTCTCCGCGACCAGCACCCCGTTGACCAGACATCGACGCGCCATCGAGGCCGCGATCGGTCGCGTCTCCGAAGGCGTGCGCCTCCGGGCGCAACGAGAGCTCCGACGCAAGGAGCTCGACCTCGGGTTGGCCTGGACCGCACATGAGCTCCGCGGGCCCTTATACGCCGCCAGGATGTTGCTGGAGAACGCCGCCGCGAACTCGGACGGTCACAAGGTTGACCACATCACCCGGGCGATCGAGGAGCTGTTGCGGCTCACGGAAGGGATGGAGAGCGTGCTGCGCTGGGCGGTGGGCGTCGGAGACCTCCACCGCCGTCGGGTGGATCTCGTCTCGCTCACTCATGACGCCGTCGACTGCTGCATGGCGGAGACCGGTCAGGATCGTGTGCTCGTCGAGGGGAGAGATCGGCTCCCGGTGAAGGCCGACGCCCTGCACTTGCGTTCGGCGATCGAGAACCTCGTCCGGAACGCTCTTCGCTACTCCACGCCGGGCACGAAGGTGCGTGTGATCGTCGAGACCCGAGACGGAGAGCCCACCGTGGAGGTCGACAACGAAGGAGCGGAGATCCCCGAGTCGGAGCGCAGAACGATCTTCGAGCCGCTCGCGCACGGGGCGACCGGTGGCGGCACGGGCCTCGGGCTCTTCGTGGTCCGCCGCATCGTGGAGCGTCACGGAGGCACGATCCGCTGCTACCACCCCGCCGAGGGCCACGTCGCCTTCGAGCTTCGGCTGCCCGGCGAGGTCGCCGCGTGAGGGTCCTGATCGTCGAGGACCAGGTCTTGTTCGCAGAAGCGGTAGAGTTCGCGCTCCGCAGCCACGGCATCGACGTGGTCGGCACCGCGTCGACAGGTGAAGTAGGGCTCGAGCTTCTCCCGACGACGAACCCAGACGTGGTGCTCCTCGACATCGGGCTTCCCGACCGCAGCGGCATCGCGATCGGGCGGGAGATGCTGGAGCGCTGTCCCAACGTGAAGGTGCTCGCGCTGACCGCCCTTCGAGACGGTCGCGCGGCACGCGAGGCGCTCCGAGCCGGTTTCAGCGGCTACCTCACGAAGGACACGGACGTGGATCGGCTGCTCAGGGCGATCGAGTCGGCGTTCTCCGGAGAGGTGACGATCTCCAAACCCCTGGCGCGGCAAGCGGCCGGGGGGCGGGGCGGGGATGGCGTTTCGCTCATGGTGTCCCAGCTCACGGACCGCGAACGAGCCGTCCTCGGGCTGCTCGCCGCAGGCGCGGACTCTCCGGCGATGGCCGAACGACTGCACATCAGCAAGAACACCGTCCGGACACATGTGCAGAGCATCCTCGCGAAGCTCAACGTGCACTCCCGGCTCGAGGCGGCCGCCTTCGCCGTCCGACACGGGGTGGTCAAGATCGACGACGGTCGCTACCCGGAGTAGGGGGTCGCCTCCTCCGTTCGACGTAGTCACCCTACGACGCTCGCCGCGTGCCTTCGCCACGTCTCCCACCTACGCTCGGCCGACCGACCGGAGGTCGAGGAGCGTAGATGGGAGAGGAAGACCAGGATCCGATCAGGGTCTTGCTCGCCGACGGTCAGTCACTCTTCCGAGAGGCGATGCGGGTCGTCTTGGAGACCCAATCGGACTTCGAAGTCGTCGGAGAGGCGTCGGACGGGATGCAGGCCGTCGCAGAGGCCGAACGTACCGAGCCCGACCTCGCACTCATCGACGTTGACCTGCCGAACGGTGACGGGATCCGCGCCACCAGCATCATCGCCGAGCACGTCCCCGGGTGCCGGATCCTGATCTTGAGCGAGCAGGAGGACGAGCGGACGCTCATCTCCTCGTTGGAGGCGGGCGCGACCGGATTCGTCACCAAGGGGAGCCCGATCGGTCAGCTGATCGACACCGCCAGGCGGGTCCACGGCGGCGAGACCACGATCCCCCCGCAGATGCTCGGAGCGCTCCTGGCGCGCCTGATCTGGAGCAAGCGGGAACACGACAACGCGATCCGGCGGCTCGGCAAGCTCACTCGCCGAGAGCGGGAGGTCCTCGCGCTGCTCGCCCAGGGAGCGGACAACGCGGGCATCGCGCAGCCCCTCGTCATCAGCCCCGAGACGGCGCGGACGCACGTCCAGAACGTCTTGAGCAAGCTCGGCGTCCACTCGCGATTGGAGGCCGCCGCGTTCGTGGTGCAGAACGGCTTGCTCGACGAGCTCGAGGGAGTGAACGCGTGAGCGAGGCCAAGACCGTTCGCCAGGATCGCCCGACCCGGAACCCTGAGGTCTGGCTGCGCCAGGCTGGGTCTGAGAACGTCGCCTACGATCCGGCGCGCGAAACCGTCCACGTGCTGAACGCGACCGCCGTGGCGATCTGGGTGCTCTGCGACGGCGAGACGGCTCCCAAGGAGATGATCGAGGCGATCTGCCAGCTCTCGGGCTTGCCGTTCGAGGTGGTCGAGGAGGACGTGTCACGCATCCTCGGCGAGTTCGAAGAGGCGGGGATCATCTCTTGGAACGGATAGAGGAACGCCCGCAGACACGGGCCGACCTCACCGTCGTCGAGCTCGACGGCGAGGCGGTCATCTACGACGAGATGAACGGCGACCTCCACAGATTGAATCCCACCGCGACGCTGGTCTTCTCGCTCCTGGACGGTTCCTCAACGGTCGAGGATCTCGCCCTCGACATCGCCAAGGCCTACGGCATGCCGGTGGATGAGATCACCGCCCAGGTGCGCGAGCTGGCGGATCGATTCGCGGCGTCTCACCTGTTGATCGAGACCGAGCCCGACATGTTGGCCGAGGTGGACGGCGACGATGGCGCCTGATGTCCATAAGCACGGTACCGCTTCGGACTGAGGTCTACCTCCGAAGCGTTCGCCGGCTGGCTCCGGTACGCCCTCGCTGGGTACCTCAGTGAGCCAACGCGGTACGGCTCTCGCGGTACAGGAGATACGCCCTGGGGTGGATGAGCAGCGCAGGAACCGTCCCTAAGGTCACGACATGGATCGTCCCCCTCCCCCCGAGGGAGTGAGCTCGCCGCGGAGCATCGGTCTTCCCGATCGGGTCGTGCAACGGCTGCGGCGGGATATCCCGCTGGCTGTCCTGGACGCGGTCGTGATCCTCGCGACCTACACCCTCCCCCTGTTGGTTCGGATGGAGGGAAACATCCCCGATCGTTACTGGCAGGGACTCAAGGGATCGCTCCCGCTGTTCGTGCTGCTCCATCTCTCCGCCAACTTCCTTTTCGGCCTGTACGGACAGATGTGGCGATATGCCAGCGTCGAGGAGGCTCGCCGTGTCGTCCTTGCCGGGATCACGGGCATCGTGCTGGTGGTCGGAGGCGGGCTCCTCCTCGGTCCCTATCCGGTTCCACAGAGCTACGTCGTCGCCGGGGGGGTGCTGGCGTTCATCGGCTTCGGAGCGCTGCGATTCCAGACCCGGCTGTTCGCCTTCCACCGCCGATCGGCCAAAGGCGACGCCGCGCCCGAGCGCGTCCTCATCTTCGGAGCGGGTGACGCCGGCGCCATGGTGCTCCGTGACCTCGCTCAGCACAGAAGCGTGGGTCTGAAAGCGGTCGGCCTCGTGGACGACGATCCGCGGAAGCGGGGGCTCGCCATCGCAGATGTGCGGATCCTGGGCACCCGTCGCGACATCCCCCGGCTGGTCGAGCGGCTCGGCGCGACCGAGGTGCTGTTCGCCGTGCCGAGCGCGACGGGCGAGCTCGTGGGCGAGGTCGCGGCGCTCTGCGAAGAGGCCGACGTCCAGATGCGGGTGCTCCCGACGGTTCGAGAAACCGTCGGTGGCGTCGTCACGGCCAGGGATATCCGTGACCTCTCGATCGAGGACCTCCTCGGACGAAGTCAGGTGGACATGGACCTCGAGTCCGTCCGCGACCTTCTGACCGGCAAGAGGGTGCTGATCACCGGGGCCGGCGGATCGATCGGGTCGGAGATCGCGCGACAGGTGGCCGGATTCGGTCCCGCGGCACTGGATCTCCTCGACAACGACGAGACACACCTTCACGACGCCGCGGCATCGATCGACGGGGAGACGCCCACGAACCAGCTCCTGGCCGACGTCAGGCACCGCGACCGGATCCTCGAGGTCTTCGCCGAGCGCCGCCCCGAGGTCGTGTTCCATACCGCCGCGCACAAACACGTGCCGGTCCTCGAGGCGCATCCGCGCGAGGCCGTCTACACGAACGTACTCGGGACAGCCAACGTCGTCGAGGCGGCGGCTGCCGCCGGGACAGAGCGATTCGTGCTCATCTCGACCGACAAGGCGATCCGTCCACGGAGCGTGATGGGCGCGTCGAAGCGGCTGGCCGAAGAGATCGTTCGAGGCTTCATGCCGCCGTCCAGCAGCGCCTGTGCGGTCCGGTTCGGGAACGTGCTGGGGAGCCGCGGGAGCGTGATCCCGACGTTCCTCCGTCAGATCCAGTCGGGTGGACCGGTGACGGTCACCGACCCCGACATGAAGCGCTACTTCATGAGCATCCCGGAGGCCGTCCAGCTCGTGCTCCAGGCCGCGGCGCTCTCCGAAGGCGGCGACGTCCTGACCCTCGACATGGGAGAGCCGGTGAGCATCATGGACCTCGCGCGCAAGGTCATCCGTCTTTCAGGGCGGGTTCCCGGCCGCGACATCAAGATCGTGATCTCCGGCGTGCGGCCCGGCGAGAAGATCGTGGAAGACGTTCGTGACGCGGGCGAGGAGCTCCTCCCGAGCGCCCACCCATCGATCTTCCTCACCCGACCGTCTCGGCCGGATCGGGCGGCGCTCCGCCGAACCTTGCACCACCTCGAGTCACTCTGCGCGTCGCGATCCGATGCGGCGATCGTCGAGGTCCTCGAGGCGTCGACGGCGGTCGCCACGATCCCCGAGGCGGATCTGCTGGTCTCAAGAGGCGGAGCGTGAACAGGAGAACCGTCGTCGTCGTGCATCGGGAGCCTCTCATCGCGGAGTCGATCGCGAGCGCGCTGGAGCGCTATCCGTGGCTCGCTCCCATCGCGATCGGATCACGGGCCGAGGACGCGCTTCGGGCGCGCGCCGACGCGGCCGTGATCGATGCGGGGCTCGAGGGAGCCGGTGAGGCCGCGGAGACATTGGCGGCTCGTGGGCGGCGCGCCATCCTGCTCGGCCACGCGGCGAACGTCTCGATCGCGGCGATCGGAACGGATCGTCCGGTCGAAGAGCTCGCGCACGCGCTCGCACCGGGTGTGGACCCGAACTCGGTCATCACGGCTCGACTGACCGCCCGGGAACGGGAGGTCCTGATGCTCGTGGCCAAGGGACTCGCGGGCAAGCAGGTCGCAACCCTTCTCGGGATCAGCCCGAAGACGATCGAGCAGCACAAGACCCGCATCTACGAGAAGTTGGGTGTCGCGAATCAGGCGGCCGCCGTGGCGATCGCGGGCAGGGGCTGCGAAGGGGTGGCATGGATCTCCACTGGTACCTGAGCACCCTTCGACGCCGGTGGCTGGTGATCGCGGCGACCTTCGTCGTCGCGATCATCGCCGCGCAGTTCACCACCCAGACGTTGGCGCCTCTCGGGGAATCGAACGTACCGCCGACGTACACAGCGTCGACACTGCTGGCTTCGGACGGGCAGTCCATCGGGGATCTCCCGGGGACCACGAGAGCCCTCGCCACGTATACGACGATCGCGCAGGTGGCGCAGCGCGCCGCGGATGAGCTCGGCTACAAGGGCGATCCCCTCCAGTTGGCGAAAGAGATCACAGCGGTCCCCGACACGGAGACCCCATTCCTCACGATCACCAGCTCTGCTCCGCAGCCCAAGAAGGCCGAGAGGACGGC
>DATKDI010000076.1:0-51809 GCA_035512775.1 Actinomycetota bacterium
CGGCGAAGACGCCGGCCCGATCGACGACCGCCGGCCAACGCATCCCGGTGTAGTGGCGGAAGACGTTCTCGTAGAGCGCGAGAGAGCGGTGCACGCGATCGCGCGCCTGCTCCCCGTAGGAGCGACCTCGCTCGCGCGGTCCTCCCGTCACGGCGACCACCGGCCAGCTCACGCGGGGGAGGGTAGTAGACTCCGCCTCCTTCCGGATGCGCCATGTCCTCGATACGAGCATCGGAGTGACCGCCTGAACACGATCGATCGCGCACGTCTCGCCGGGTTGATGGAACGCGAGCGAGCGCTGTTCCGGGAACGTCATCCGGGGAGCCGAACGCTCTTCGAAGCGGGACGGGACTCGCTCCTCTACGGCGTGCCGATGAACTGGATGGTTCGATGGCCGGGCGATCATCCTGTCTACGTCGCCGAGGCCGAGGGGGCCCGCTTCACCGACGTCGACGGGAACGACTTCGTCGACTTCTGCCTCGGTGACACCGGCGGCATGGCCGGGCACGCCCCCAAGGGGGCCGTCGACGCCATCGCGAAGCAGGCGGCTCGTGGGATCACGCTGATGCTCCCCACGGAGGACGCGGCCTGGGTGAGCGGAGAGCTGGCGCGGCGCTTCGGCGTCCCGTACTGGTCCTTCGCGCTCACCGCCACCGACGCGAATCGGTTCGCGATCCGTTGGGCGCGCCACATCACCGGTCGCTCGAAGGTCCTCGTGCACAACCACTGTTATCACGGCACCGTGGACGAGACGTTCGCGGAGCTGGACGCGGCGGGCGAGGTCGTCGATCGGCCCGGGAACACCGGGCCGCCCGTGCCCGTGCGAACGACGACGCGGGTGGTCGAGATCAACGATCTCCACGGGCTCGAGCGAGAGCTCGCCCATGGCGACGTCGCCGTCTGCATGTTCGAGCCGGCGCTCACGAACATCGGGATCGTGATGCCGCACGCGGGCTACTGGGAGGGCGTCAGGGATCTCTGCGATCAGACGGGAACCCTCCTGCTCATCGACGAGACCCACACGATCAGCGCGGGCCCGGGCGGCGCGACGAAGGCATGGGGCCTCGCACCCGACATCGTGACGATCGGCAAGACCCTCGGGGCCGGCATCCCTTCGGCGGCCTACGGCATGACGGAGGAAGTGCAGCGGCGCATCGTCGAGGGCACCGACCCCGACGTGATCGACGTCGGCGGCACGGGAGGCACGCTCGCCGGCAACGCGCTCTCGCTCGCGGCGATGCGCGCCACGCTGGGAGAGGTGATGACCGACGAGGCGTTCGACGGCATGATCGAGCTCGGCGAGCGCTTCGAGGACGGCGTTCGCGACGTCATCTCGTCCCGTGGTCTTCCCTGGCACGTCGTCCGGCTGGGGTGCCGTGTCGAGTACCTGTTCCGAGCCGAACCGGCTCGGAACGGGGACGAAGCGTTCCACGGTCAGGACTCGGAGCTCGATCCGTTCATCCATCTGTTCCTGCTCAACCGGGGCATCCTCATCACGCCGTTCCACAACATGGCGCTCATGTCCCCCGCCACGACCGCCCTTGACGTGGACAGGCACACCGAGGTCTTCGGGCAGGCGGTCGACGAACTTCTCGGAAGGGGTGCATCGTGATCGGCCGCGTGTCCTTCACGACGATCGACGCCTCCGAGCCGAGCCGGCTCGCCGCGTTCTGGGGCGAGGTCCTCGGCACGGAGATCGCGGAGACGTCGGATGAAGGCCGGTTCGTGTTCCTCGCGGAGGCGAACGGTCACGTGCTCGGCTTCCAGCGGGTTCCGGAGCCGAAGTCGGTCAAGAACCGCGTGCATCTCGACATCCGTGTCGATGATCTGCAGGAGGCGACGGACGCCCTGCTCGCCCTTGGCGGGTCCTGGGACGGGGAAGATCGTCGACTCGACGACGCGCGTTGGAGGACGATCGAAGACCCGGAGGGGAATGAGTTCGACATCTTCGTGACAGGCGGCTAGCGTTCCGCGAACGTGCAACGGCTCTTCTCCCCAACTTCCTGTGTTCCTGGCCGTGGTGTTCGCCGTGCTTCTGCGCGCACATCTGGGCACATCTCCCGGTCACGCCACATCCCCGGGGCGGCATCGCTCTGTCTCGCGCTCGTGCTCGCTGCTCTCGCGATAGCGCCCGCCGGGGCCGTCAGCGCGCCGCAGCGGATCCTCGCCGGCCCCGAGGACCAGTCGCTGCCCTCGGCGAACGGCACATACATGATCTGGACGCAGAACTCCGAGGCGTTCTCGAACCGGTACCACGCCTACGGCAAGGTCCGCGGGACGGCGGATGTCTTCCGGCTGAATCCCACCGGGACCAGGGGGTTCGCCGGCGGGATCGACCCCGATCAAGACCGGGCGATCTACCAGCAGATCGACGGGCGGGCCTCCGATCTCTACACGATCAACCTGGCCACGCGGGAGCGTCACAAGCTCCCCGCTCCCATCAACACGGATCGATGGGAGTGGGGACCGCGGATCTCGAACGCGTTCTATCTGTTCGCGCGGGACACCGGAGGCGAGACGACGTTGTTCCTCTACGACCGGGCGGCGGAGACGAACCAGGCGCTCGTGAGCCATGATCTGACACGGTTCTACGTGTCGCCCTCGGCGGTGGGGGAGCGCTACGCGACGTGGTCCGTGTGCGGGCCCCTCACCTGCAACGCGTTCGTCCGCGACACGGAGACCGACCGGACGAGGAAGATCCTGGCTTCCGACGGGTTGGCTCGATATGCCCCGATCGTGGACGAGACCGAGGGGCTCGTCTACTTCGTCCGATCGAGGGCCGGCTGCGGATCCGGCGTCCGCATCATGCGCGTGCCGGTGGCGACCCTCGGCGCGACGCCCACGACCCTCGCGACCTTTCCGGGCAGGATCGACGTCGACTTCCAGATGTCCCTCGTCCCGTTGGCGTCGCAGGTCGACCTCTGGTTCTCACGCCATCGCTGTGCCTCGCAGCAGGGCGACATCTACCGGCTCCGCGATGTCGGGATCGCCTGAGCTTCACGCACGAGCCAGCGGCCTGGTCAGGCATGTGGGCCCGCCGTCTCCCTTCCGCGAGATCTCCTTGCCCAGGTAGGTGCGCACGTTCACGCCCGCGGCCTCCATCCGGCGACGGGTCTCCGTGTTGCCCTCGAGCGCCAGCGCGACGCGCGGCCCGAGGGCCAGGACGTTCGCGCCCATCGAGTCGAACTCGGCGTCGGGCACCTCGACGATGTGGATACCCGCGTCCCGGAAGAGCTGGACGAGCCGAACGGGGAGGTGCGGCAGCGAGGCCACGGCGAGATCGACGTCGAGCATCGAGACGAACGACAGCAGGTGCGTGCACGCGGCCGGCCCGGCGAGGTGGGGGAGGTCGAACGAGACGACGGTGACGTCCGGCAGGAGGGCTCGGAGCGCGTCGACCCCCTCCGTGTTCGTGCGATAGCCCACGCCGACCAACAGCGTCCCCCGGTCGAGCCAGCACATGTCGCCGCCCTCGGCGAGAGTGGGCTCGCCGAGGGCGGCGATCACCGGGACGCCCGCCGTCTCGAGGTCGGCCGCGGCGATCGCGGGCTCGCCGCGGCGCCCTACCTTCCCGGGCCGCAGCAGGATCGCGCCCGCATCCGTCATGAGGACCGGGTCGTAGGTGTAGATGGCATCTGGATCCTCGGACGCCGAGGCGTCGCCCACGACGACCTCGGCGCCGGCATCGACCAGCAGCGCGCGGAAGGTCTCGTGCTCGGCGGCCGCCCGAGCCGGGTCGGGAGCCTCGCGCCATCCGTACTCGCGCCACCCGCGCAGGGCCTCCGGCTCGGGCGTCCGTACGTAGACCCTCCGGAGGGGGGAGATCTGGTCCTGGATCGACACGGCCGGATGCTAGCGGCCCCCCTCCCCGACGTCTGGGACCAGGGGTAGACTTGCGCGACCATGCGGCAGGCACGGGGGACAGCCCGGAGATCGAGGAGCGCCGAGCTCGGCGTCATCGACTACACGCTCGCCAAGCGAGCGCTGATCCGCGACGCGAGGCGCGGCACGATGTCCGTCGCCGATCTCTGCGACGCCCACCCGGAGCTCATGCGGGCGGCGAAGCACGTCGGCGAGGCGACGGCGACCGACTGCCCGGTCTGCGGCAAGGACAAGCTGGTCCTGCTGGCGTACGTCTTCGGCTCCTCCCTGCGCCGGAACAGCGGCCGCGTCTGGCCGATCCAGACGGGTCTCCGGCTGACGGCCGCCCATCCCGGGTCCGCCTGCTACGTGGTCGAGGTCTGCCGGTCCTGCGCGTGGAACCACCTCCGCGAGGCGTTCACGGCCCGCAGGCGCGCGGTCGCGGGCTGAGCCGGCGTTTCCCCGCCTATCCGCACGGGTAGGATTCCGCCCGTCGTGTCCGCGACCTCGAAACGCCCCTCGAAGGACTACACCCCTCGTCACGCCCGGAAGAAGGCTGGAGGGACTGACAGGGCTGCCTCGGGAGCTGCGTCAACCGGCCGCAGCAAGGGCGCCACTGCACGCGAGCCCCAAGCACGCAACACGGGGACACGCAAGACCGGGACGCGCGGCGGAGGCCGCGGCCAAGGCCCCGCCGCGAAGAAGTCGCAGCGAGGGTTCTTCCGCCGCTTCTGGTGGGCTTTCGCGCTCACGCCGGTGGTCCTCGCGCTGCTCGGGCTCGGCGTCCTCGTGCTCGCCTATCTGCGCATCGACCTGCCGAAGGCGCTTCCTCCGGTGCAGACCACGTTCGTCTACGACCGCAACGACGAGCTGCTGTCCACGTTCCACGGGGCCGTCGACCGGACGTTGATCCCGTTCACGCAGATGCCGCAGCATCTCCGCGAGGCGATCCTCGCCGTCGAGGACGCTCGCTTCTACGATCACGGCGGCGTCGACCTCAGGGGCACGATCCGGGCCGCGTGGAGCGACCTGATCGCCCGCGAGACGGTGCAGGGAGGGTCGACGATCACCCAGCAGCTGGTGAAGCGGGTCTACGCCGGTCACTACACGGCGCCCGGGGACAACGGCATCCGGGACTACGTGGTCCCGCCGCGGACGGTGAAGGAGAAGGTCCGCGAGGTGCTCCTGGCCATCAAGGTCGAGCGCTCGCTCTCGAAGGACAAGATCCTCGAGAGGTACCTCAACACGGTGTACTTCGGGCACGGCGCGTACGGGATCGAGGCGGCGGCGCAGACCTACTTCGGCGTGGAGGCCCGTCGTCTGACGCTCCTCCAGTCGGCCACGCTCGCCGGCACCCTCACCGCTCCCGAGGCCTATGACCCGATCGACCATCCGTTCGACGCCAAGTTTCGCAGGGACTTCGCGCTCGACCGGATGGTCCGATACGGCTACCTCGATGAAGCCCGCGCAGACCGATTGAAGCGCAAGCCCTGCTGCGCGATCCCGATCGACCTGCAGCGGGGACCGGACGCGCAGATCGAGGCTCCCGGCGATGCCGAATACTTCGTCCAGTACGTGCGCGAGACCCTCGCGAGGCGGTACGAGCCTGCAGCCGTCTTCGGCGGCGGTCTCCAGGTGAGGACCTCGCTCGACCTCGGCTATCAGGCGGCCGCCGAGCAGGCGATCGAGTCGCACCTCCCGAGCGCCCAGGGCCCCGGCGCCGCGCTGGTCGCGATCGAGCCGGCCACGGGACACATCCTCGCGATGGCGGGAGGGAGGGACTTCGGCAGGTCGCAGCTGAATCTCGCCACGTTCAAGGGAGGAACCGGCCGCCAGGCGGGATCCGCCTTCAAGGCGTTCACGCTCGCCGAGGCGATGGAGCAGGGCTTCGATCTGAACTCCCAGTGGTACGGGCCGAACACGATCACGATCGACGATCCGATGTGCGATGGCCCGGAGGGGCCCTGGGAGCCGGAGAACGCGGAGGGTGGCGGCAGCAGCTACTCCCTCCAGTCGGCAACCGCCCATTCCGTCAACACCGTCTTCGCGCAGCTGGTGGTGGAGCTCGGTCCGGATCAGGTCGTGGACATGGCTCACCGCCTCGGGATCCGCTCCGACCTGCCGGCGGTGTGTGCCATCACGCTCGGGAGCGTGGCCGTCAATCCCGTCGAGATGACCAACGCGTACGCGACGCTTGCCGCACGAGGCATGCGGCACCGCGCGAACCCGCTCCTCCAGGTGCGGTCCCCCGGCGGCCGGATCGATCCCCGCATCGTGCCCAAGGGAAAGCGGGTGGTCGAGGAGAACGTCGCGGACCTCGTCACATACGCCTTGGAGGATGTCGTGGAGTTCGGGACGGGGGCCTCCGCAGGGCTGAGCTCCTGGCCGGCCGCGGGGAAGACGGGCACGGCGCAGGACAACGTGGACGCATGGTTCTGTGGCTACACCGTCCAGATCGCGACCTGCGTCTGGGTGGGCTTCCCGCAGGGGCAGATCCCGCTGGAGAACATCGAAGGGGTACCGCAAGTGTTCGGCGGCACGATCCCGGCCGCGATCTGGCACGACTTCATGGAGATCGCGATGGAGGGCAAGAAGGCGGTTTCCTTCCCGGAGCCGTCGTTCGACCAGCAGACCGTGACGCCGTCGGCGGAGGCTCCGATCCCACCGCCGCCGGCCCCGAGCCCGGAGCCCAGTCCTTCGCCGAGCGAGGAGCCGTCGCCATCGCCGACGCCGCCGCCCCCTTCGCCCACACCCCCGTCTCCGACGTCGTCGCCGACGCCGAGCCCCTCGTCCGCTTCGCCGGAAGCGCCGGTCAGCGCGCGGGCCGGCGACCGGGGAAGCTAGTCGAGCCCTCCCTGGCCTCCGCGGGCGCATCGACAGGCAACGTGGCCACGATCGAAGTGCCGCGTCCGGGGTTGGAACGGATCACGAACGTTCCGTTCGCCAGTTCGACGCGCTCGCGCATCGAGGCGAGACCCACGCGGCCCTGCCGGAGGAACTCCCGGGTCATCGCGCTGTCGAATCCCCGGCCGTCGTCCTCGACCTCGACCCGGAGCGACGTGGCGGTCGTCTCGACGGACACGACCACTCTGCCGGCGCGCGCGTGTTTGGCGGCGTTGGTGAGCGCCTCCTGCACGACACGATAGGCGAGGGTCTCGAGATCGGACGACATCGGGCGGGGGAGCGTGCCCACGAGATCGGTCTCCACGCCTTGTTCGATCCCGAAGCGTGTGACGGCTTCCCGGAGCGCGGGGATCAGCCCACGCTCTTCGAGCACGGGTGGTCGGAGTCCCGACATCAGGGAGCGAAGGGCGTCCGCCTCGTCGGCCAGCTCCTTCCGCACCTTCGAAAGCACGTCGACGCCCCGATCGACGTCTCCCGCGCCGATCATCAGGAGCGCGGCTTCGAGAGAGAGCGACGCGGCCGAGACGCCTTGGACCGGTCCGTCATGGAGGTCGCGCGCGATCCGGTTCCGCTCCGATTCGATCGCCGAGTTCGTCCGTCGCAACAAGCTGGTGCGATCCTCGTCCTTCTCCTGGAGGAACTTCAGGAGTGAACGGATCGTCTGGTCGGCAGCCTTGCCGGGTGTCACGTCGCGGATCAGCACGAGCCGTCGAGGCGGGTCGGTGGGGATCTCGGATACACGAGATTCCAGGTACAGAGGCGTGCCGTCCGAGCGTTGGAGCTGCGCCTGTCCGGCTGACGGCAGTTCGGCGAACCTGGCGTCGGCGCCGTCGAGGGACGCCGCCAGCGCCTGCCAGCGCTGCCCGACGACCGTGGCGCGGTCGAGATGCACCATCTGACAGAACGCTTCGTTCGTCCGCATGACGACGTCGTCGGCGTCCAGCTCGATGATCCCGTCGACCGCCGCGTCGAACACGAGGCGCAGATGCTCCTCGGAGCTCTTCAGGGTCTCGTTCGCTTCGCGGACGCGCTCCAGTGCGGCGTCGGTGTCCGCGAGCGCGGTCTCCTTCTGGCCGAGGGCCCGCCGCACGGACTCGCTCGCCTGTGTCACGGTGATCTGGTTCGCGATGATCCGGACGGCGACGGCGATCGCGAGGACGCCGATGAACAGGCCGGTCTGCAACACGGTGAGTCCCCGGCGTTCGCTGAGCACGCCGGTGATCAGGAGGGCGGCGCACGTCGCGATCACGGCGGCGCTCGTCAGGATCGGCCGTGCGAACCGGGAGGGCCGCGGAAGCTTCTTCACCGGTCTGATCACCAGGTAGGTGGCGACCAGAGCGAGCGGCGACAACGCGATCGGCAGCTCGATCGCCGTGTTCGGCGTGTCTTCGGCCATGTGGGTCCACTGCCACCCGAACGTCAAGACGGCGGCACCGAGTGCCGCGAACACCATCGCGCGCGCGACATGAGCCCGGGTCGGGATCCAGATCGCGAGGGCGGGATACGTCGCGACGAGGAACGCGGCGACGAGCGCGAAGGTCACCGCCGAGGCCGAGACGACCGAAGTCGCGAGGGCCGGCCGGATCAGCACGTAGCCCGCCGCCGTCAGGGCGCAGACGATGAGTGCGGCATCGGTCACCAGCTCGCGGCGATCTCCCGGCGGCACGTGATGCCTGATCTCGCGCCGGAACCCGCGGGTGAGGGGGATCAGGGGAAGGAGGAACAGCAGGTCGGCGAATCCCGGTTCCACCCCGGATCCCGTGATCCCCGAGACGAAGACGAGGCCGATGACCGCGGAGCCGACGAGGAACGTGAGTCCGACGGCGCGTGAGCTTCGCGCCACCTTCCCCTCACGCATGACGAGCAACACGACTCCACCCATGAACCAGGCCACGGCGTAGATCAGGTTGACGACCAGGCGGCGGCGATCGGGATCGTCCGGGACCATCAGGTAGACGCCGACAACGGCCAGAGCCGTCAGGCCGAGCACGACGGCGGCCGCTGCGCGTCGTGGTTGAGGGGTCTCGGGCATGGGGTGCAATGATGCCGCCTCGCCCTCCGTTACTCCATCACCCGATGGTGTGAGTACCTGGTCGAATGACCTACGACGCCGAGACCAGCGCCGTAGGGGTCGTGCTCACTCGATGAGCCGACGCCGGAGCGCCTCCGCGACCGCCGCGGTTCGATCGGAGGCGCCGAGCTTCTCGAAGATGTGCTCGAGGTGGGTCTTGACCGTGTCCGGCGAGATGTAGAGGCGCTCGGCGATGTCCCTGTTGGTATGACCGAACGCGAGCAGCTGCAGGACCTCGATCTCTCGCGCGGTGAGGGTCTCCGCTCGGCGATCGCGCTCCTTCGCGGTCGAGAGCTCTTCCGCGAGCGCCACCACCAGCTGCGGATCGATCACCATGTTGCCGCCGGCCACGAGACGGACGGTCTGGATCAGGTGCTCGGCATCCCTCGCCTTGAGGACGTATCCGCGGGCACCCGCACGGACCGCCTCGACGACGAACTGGCGGTCGTCGTAGGCGGTGAGCATGATCACCCCGATCTTCTCGTGCTTGTCCCGGATCGCACGGGCGGCTTCCAGACCGTCCATCTCCGGCATCCGGATGTCGACGAGGGCGATGTCGGGCTCCTCTTTCGCGAGGAGCTCCAACAGCTCCTTGCCGTTGGAGGCCTCACCGACCACCTCGATGCCGTCGGCCATCTCGAGGTACCTGCGGAGCCCCTGTCTCACTAGCGAATGGTCGTCCGCGATGGCAACCCTGATCGTCACGGCACCTCCGGTCTGTTACGTGCTCGGCACATCCTACCCCCACCTCGCTGCCGCTTCAGAAGGCAGCGGCTTCCGAGGATGCCGCCTCGAAAGACACGCCGCGTCAGAAGAGGTGCCGCCAGTTGACGAACAGCACGGCGGAGATCGCCCATCCGGCCGCGAGCACCGAGACCACGAGTGGTTCCGGGAGCTTCCGGCCGAGCCCGACCCCGGACAGGCCCCACAGAGCGGGGAACACGACGACCGCGAAACGGGGGACGGACAGCAGCGGCCGGCCCCAGAAGGGATCGCACAGGGGCAGCAGCAAGCTGAGCGCTCCGTAGGTGATCTCGGAGCGTCGGAGGACCGGGATGGCGAGCGCGAAACCGACGAACGCGAGAGACACGATCAGCAGATCGAGGAGCCAGTAGGACTGGAACGACCACGCGAGCTCCACCGCACGCCCGAGCGAGACCCAGGGCGGTTGGAGCTCCCGACCCCAGTGCCGCTGTGCGTCCAGCGGCGCCAGCCAGTTGCCGTGGACCAGGCCCCACCAGGCGAACCAGCAGAGCGGGCCGAGGGCGATCGCGGCCCGCCCAGATCGCTTCGACCAAGAGCGCCGGGACGAGGAGGATGCCGACGCTGCGTGTGAGGGCCGCGAGCGCGCCGAAGACCGCGACCCGTCCCCATCGATCGTGGCGCGACTCGCGGAACGCGAGCAGCGAGAGCAGCAGGAAGAGCGACTCCGTGTAGGGAGCCAGGAAGAAGAAGGACGTCGGGAAGATCGCCGCCACCACGATGGCCCGCCGCGCGACGCGGTCCCCGAACGCCTCGGCGGTGAGCGCGAACAGTGCGAGCAGCGCCCCGAGGAACGCGAGGTTCGAGACGAGGAGCGCGGCGAGGAGGTCGTCTCCCGGCAGCACCCACGAGACGGCGCGAACCGTGAGCGGGTACAGCGGGAGGAACGCGGCGCTCGCGTCATCGATCGACCATCCGTCTGCTGCCAGCCGCAGGTACCAGACCGCGTCCTGACGCTCGGACGCGTCGATGGCGTTGTGCCACCCCGGGGTCGCGGCCGGCGCCGCCCGCCCGGGCACGTTCACAGGGTCCAGTGGCTCGATCAGATCGACGGAGACGACGGAGAGCAACGACACACCGATGCGGGCGGCGAGGAAGACCGCGAGGCACGGCCGCCACCCATCGAGGAGCCGGCGGCGCACGCTCACGCGTGCGCCGCCGGGAGCGCGCGATCGGTGGCGCGTTCCCCCGGCAGCCGCCGGCTCGGTTCCCGGACCCAGGCCACGACGCACCAGATCAGCACCCCCGCACGAAGGAGCAACATGATCTCGAACACTCCCTGGGGCAGCCCGCCGACCCCGGTCTGATCACCGAAGAAGGAGAACCTCGTGAGGAACACGGCCAGGTCGGCCGCCTCGAACGCGAGGAAGCGTCGCGGCCCGGGCAGGATCAAGACGAGCCAGGGGAGCAGCCACAGGCTGAACTGTGGTGAATACACCTTCCCGACGAGCAGGAAGAGGACCAGGATCGGGAACGCCAGCTGCCAGCGAGGGAAGTCGGGCTCGCGACGTCGCTTGGCCATCCAGACCCACGAGATCAGTCCGACGAGCAGCGCGATCGAGGACACGTTGATCAGACCGGTCGGCACGCACAGGGAGAGTCGGTGACAGAGGAGGTACCAGGCGCTGTCCCAATCGGCTGGACGAGCGCCGTTGAACCGGAAGAACTCCCACCATCCATGGAGCCCGGTCGCCGCGAAGGGGAGGTTCACGGCGATCCACGTCGCGGTGGCCGACCACCAGAGCAGGATCGCGCGATCCGGCTGTCGTCCACGCAGCCGGTCGGCGGCGAAGGGGATGAGCAGGAGTGCCGGGTAGAGCTTGGCCGCCGCTCCAAGCCCGATCAGGACACCCACCCATCCGTCCCTTCGACGGAAGAAGGCGAGTGTCGCCGCCGTCGCCAGGGCGACCGCGAGCAGGTCCCAGTTCACGAATACCTGCAGTGCGAGGGTCGGCGCGAGGGCGAACCAGATCGCGCGTCGCGTATCGATGACATAGAGGCATCCCGCCGCGACCGCTGCACACAACGAGAGGAGGATCACGTTGACCCAGAAGAAGCGTTCGGGATGATCCCCCGAGATCCACCCGGCGACGCGCATGAAGTACATCGTCAGCACGGGGTACTCGTCGCAGTTGCTCTCCAACGGCGCGCACGCGTCGAGATAGGGCAGACGACCTCCGGCGAGCTGCTCGGTCCCGAAGAGCGGCACGATGTCCGTGTAGCAGGCGAGCCGGTACTGGCGCCCGTCCAACCAGTCACCGCCGGCACACGGGGCCTTCTGGACGGCACCGACCAGCAGGGTGGCGCCGAGGCACGCCAGCACGAGTCCGAGGGTGATCGATCGCCTCGCGTCGGGACCGACCCTCGCGCCATCCGACGCTCGCTCGTCGGCGCCATCGCTGGTGCGAGGATCCACGCGGGGCATCGTATCGACGCAGCCGGCAGACCATTCTCCGGAGGAGGGGTGATCGGGCCGGATGACCCTGTGAGCGAACACTCGTAGAGTTCCCGGTCGTGAGGTATCGAGTCGAGCAGCTCGCCACGGCGTGCGAGGTGTCGGTCGACACGGTTCGCTACTACCAATCCCGCGGGCTGCTGCCACAGCCGGACAGGGAAGGACGCGTCGCCTGGTATCGGGCCGAGCACGTCGACCGGATCCACCGGATCCGAGCCCTTCAGAAGCAGGGTCTGACCCTCGCCGCGATCCGCCGGGTGGTCGACGGCGAGCTCGGGCTCGCCGATGCGGGTCTGGCCGCGGCCGTGGCGGCCGAGCGGGTCGACGCGGTGGACGGCGAGCTCCTTTCGCTCGACGCCTTCGCCTCGGCGAGCGGTGTGCCGGCCTCCCTGATCCAAGCGGTGGAGCGCGAGGGGATCCGGATCGGGACCGACGTCGACGGTCAGACGAGGTACACGCCGGGTGACATCGAATTGGTGCGGACCGCCCTTCGCCTTCTCGAGTTCGGTCTTCCGCTCGGGGACCTGCTCTCGTTGGCGGGGGACGCCGACCGGGCGATGCGCGGCCTCGCCGACAAGGCCGTTGAGCTCTTCGATGAGCATGTCCGCAAGCCGATCCGAGACACGGCAACCGATGAGGACGGCGCCTCCGCCAGGATGGTCGACGCGTTCCGGGAGCTGTTGCCGGCGGTGACGTTGCTCGTGTCACATCATTTCCGCCGGGTCCTGCTGGAGGTGGCGGGTGAGCACATCGAGGCGCCGGACGCGGAGCCGTCGGACCAGGCGCCGTCGGACGACGCGCCGTCGGACGACACGCCGGCCGAAACCCCGGCGCCATAGACATGACGCCGCGTCGGGAACGGGACCGGGCGCTGCCCGAGGGCGACGAGAAGGCCCGCACCGTCCGGCGACTGTTCGACACGATCAGTCCTCGCTACGACTTCGTGAACCGAGTGATGACGCTGGGGATGGACGTCGGGTGGCGGCGCCGAACGGTGCGGGAGCTCGCGCTCCCGGGAGGCTCGCGCATCCTCGACCTCGCCTGCGGCACCGGCGACCTCTGTCGCGAGCTCCGGGTCGCCGGCCATCGTCCGGTGGGGTTCGACTTCTCTCACGGGATGCTGCTGGCGGCGAAGACCGACGCCCCGCTCGTGGAGGCGGACATCCTGCGGCTGCCCATCCGCGACGCGAGCGCCGACGGGGCCACGTGCGGCTTCGCGCTCCGCAACGTCGTGGCGTTGGAGGGTCTGTTCGCAGAGCTCGCCCGAGTGGTGCGCAAGGGAGGCCGGATCGCGCTGCTCGAGACGGCCGAACCGGAAGGGCGCGTGATGCGCCTCGGGCATCGCGTGTACTTCCGCGGGGTCGTGCCGGCGATCGGCGGGTTGCTCTCGAACCGAGAGGCGTACTCATACCTCCCTCGATCGACGGCATACCTGCCTGCGCCACGGGAACTGCTGGCGATGCTCCGCGGGGCCGGCTTCCCGGACGCGAGGCGGCTGCCGCTGGGCGGGGGTGTGACCCAGCTCCTCGTGGCGACCCGCGTATGAAGGACGCCACGGTCAGGCGATGGGAGTCGCGAGCGGTGCCGCTCGGCGAGGCCTTCGACCTGCTGGCGGCGTACCGGCCGCCGCTCGGCGCCCTCTTCGAGCGACGGGGATCAGGCGTCGCCGGGATGGGCGAATCAGCTCTCGTGATCGATGGGCCCGTTCCGCTCGATCCCTCTCAGGTCATCCACGCGCTTCGAGATGCGGTTCGGTCGGGGCACGACATCGCGCCGGTGGCGCTCGGCGCGTACCGCTTCCGCCCCGCCGAGAGACCGCTTTCGGGGCTCGTGATCCCCAGAAGAACCGTGCGGCGGGACCACGGCGGGCCGACGTGGCAGATGGACGCGAGTGACGGCGGGGCGACCGAGGCCCCCCCGCAGTGGGAGCCCGTCGTCGGCGGCACGGCACACGATCCGTTCGCCGAGATCCAGCTCGGAGCGGTCCCCTCCGCAGCGAGGTACGAAGACGCGGTCCAGGAGGCGGTCCGGAGGATCCGGGGCGGCCAACTTCGCAAGGTCGTGCTCGCGAGGACCATCGAGGTCTCCGCGGATCACGAGCTCGATCCGAGGCTGCTCGCGCATCGTCTGCGGGCCGTGGACCCCGACGCGTACACCTTCGTTGCCCCTACCGAGGAGGGAGTGCTGGTGGGAGCATCGCCCGAGCTCCTGGTGTCGCGGCGAGGGCTCGAGGTGCGCTCGAACCCGCTCGCCGGGTCGGCACCCCGATTGGGTGATCCCGACGAAGACAGGGCCAACGCCGACGCGCTCGTCTCATCTGACAAGGACCGGGAGGAGCACGCGATCGTTGTCGATGCGGTGGCGGAGACGCTTCGACCGTTCTGCGTCGAGCTCGCATGGGATCCCGAGCCGGTCCTGCGGGAGACACCGAACATCTGGCATCTGTCGACGCGCTTCCGCGGCGTGCTGAAGGAGCCGGCGGCTTCGGCGCTCGACCTCGTGGCCGAGCTGCACCCGACCCCTGCCGTCGCCGGGACACCGCGCGACGCCGCCCTGGAGACGATCGGCGAGCTCGAGCCGTTCGACCGGGGACGGTACGCCGGCCCTGTCGGCTGGGTGGACGCCGACGGGGACGGTGAGTGGGCGATCGCACTGCGCTGCGCGGAGCTTCGCGGTGATCGCGCCACGTTGTACGCCGGGGCCGGCATCGTGGCCGACTCCGATCCTGCGCGGGAGCTCGAGGAGACCGAGCGCAAGTTCCGCGCGTTCCTCGACGCCCTCCGCTGGGGCTAGCGCTCGAGAGGCATATCCGGTTCGACGTCGAGCACGAGCGGCTCCTCGGGACGGCCGAAGCCGCCGCGTCGGTAGAACGAACGAGAGCGTTCCGTCGGCCACACGATGACGGTCGAGAAGCCCTCGCTCCGGCACCAAACGGTGATCTGATCGAGCATCTCCGCGCCGAGGCCGGCGTTGCGATGCGCGGGCTCGACGTAGACGTTGGTCAGGTAGCCGATCGGGCCGGCTCGCTTCCCGGGAACCGGTACTCGCGGCACCGTGTGGAGCCACATCGCGGCGGCGAGTCGATCGCCGTCTCGAGCCACCCAGCTCCGCCACGCGTCGGACGCCAACGCCGACCCTGCGAAGCGTGCGAACCGCTCGCGGTAGTCATCCGGTGACTCGGCCGGCTCGCCGTCCTGCTCCGCATACAGCTGCCACCGGAGCCGGGCGAGTTCGGGGATGTCGCCGGTCGTGGCGAACCCGACGGGCGGCTGCGGTTCGCTCACGCCTGTGCCAACGCCGTGTCGACCGCATCGCGCATCTCCTGCCGCCGTCGAAGTCCGAGTTCCGCGTCGACGACGACCTCCACGACGCGGAGGCTGCCGGCGCCGGCCGCCCGGTCGAGCGCGGGCAACAGGTCCGACGCTCGCTCGACGCGCTCGTGGCCGGCGCCGGCAGCTTCACACAGGCCCCCGATGTCGACCGCGTGCGGGGTGATGAACAGCTCCCGATGCTCGGGGAGGTTTCGTTGCGGTAGCAGGGAGAAGACGTGGCCACCGCCGTTGTGCACGACCACCACGGTGAGGTCGATGGCGCGTGTGGCGTTCCACAGGATCGCACCCGCGTCGTGAAGGAAGGAGAGATCTCCCAGGAGCGCGAGCACCGGGCCCGGCCGGGCGACCGACACGCCCAACGCCGTCGAGACGAGCCCGTCGATGCCGCTCGCTCCTCGATTGGCCAGGACGGTGAGGTGCTCCCGCGGCCGCATCGCGAGATCGAGGTCACGGATCGGGGTCGAGTTCCCGACGAAGAGCCCACCTCCTGCGGGCGCCCAGCCGGCGACATCTCGAGCGATCCTGGGCTCGAACGGTTCCTCCCATCCGTCCATGAGAGCGTCCATCGTCCGGCGGGCTCGCAGGTCCCCTTCGCTCCACGCGTCGCGCCACTCGTCGGGCGCGGGATCGATCCGACCGTGCCATGGATCCTCGAGCTCCTCCGGTGCGCGCGGACCGGTGGGCGCGATGCGGATGCCTCCGTGCAGGAAGGGGCCACGGGCGAGTGCGTCCGGCAACGCCTCGGGATCGACCGCGAGACGCCACGACGCGAGGCGGTCGGGGTCGGGGTCCAGCTGCCACCGGTCCGCGACGACGATGTGCTCGGTCGAGGCGACGAAGCGTTGCGTGGCCCGGCTGGTGGGGTGCGCGCCGAACTGGATCACGACCTCGGGACGGTGCGTCTCCGCCCACCGCCCATGGATCATCGCCTGACCCGCCGCGAGCGACGATCCAGGCTGGCGTGCGCCCGAGGTGGGCTCGGCGAGGACGGGCCAGCCCAGCAACTCGGCCCAGAAGTGCCCCTCACTCGAGAGATGACCCGGCCCGCTGCCGAACACGACCGCACCCCGGGTGCCCGACACGAGCCGGGCGAGCCGGTCTCCCTCGTCGGGGTCCAGGGCCGCCACCGGACGGGCCGGCCACGCGAACGGCTCCTCACCGGCGACCGTCGTGGGGATCTCGGACGACGGGGTGAGCGGCTCCTCGAAGGGACAGTTCAGGTGCACCGGGCCGATCGGGTCGCCGGCCATCGTCTGAAGTGCCTCGTGGGCCGCCTGACGCCACCATGCCTCCTGGCCGGCGGTCGACGGCACGGGCAGGTCGATCGACCCCTTCACGTAGCCGCCGTAGAGACCCGGCTGCACGATCGTCTGGTTCGCGCCGGTCCCACGGACCCGGGGAGGCCGATCCGCGGTGAGGACCACCAGCGGCACGCGTGACTGCGAGGCCTCGACGACGGCGGGGAAGAGCTCGGCCGCCGCCGTCCCGCTCGTGGTCGCCACGATCGCCGGACGTCCGGTCGCCTTCGCGGCGCCGAGTGCGAAGAAGCCGCTCGAACGCTCGTCGAGCTGAACGTGCACCGCGAGGCGGGGATCGCGGGCGAGCGCGAGGGCGAGCGGCGTCGAACGCGATCCCGGGGACACGCAGGCGTGCACCACGCCGCCGCCGATCAGCCCGTCGACGAGGGCCGTCGCACACGCGAGCGAGATGTCCGCCTGTTCCACGTCTTCTTCTCCTCTCTGGCCTTCCGTCAGGCGGTCCGATCGAGGACGAGTCCAAGTGCCAACAGGAGGCCCGTCGCCGCATGCACGGCCGCCGTCCCGCTCAGGACGGGAACCAGCTCGCGGCCGGTCGCCACGCCGACGGCCTCCATCGGGCGGATCGCGGGGATCCACCCCGCGAGCCCCAGCAGTCCCCACTGCGTGAGGCCGATCCGATCGTCGAGGATGAAGGTGACCACGCCGACGACGATCGTCGCGAACGCCGCCACCACGCAGGCACGGTAGAGGAACCGTGTCCGCGCCTCGCCAAGCCGTACCGCGAGTGTTCGCTTCCCCGTCGTCGCATCCGTCGGGAGGTCCCGCAGGTTGTTCGCGAGCAAGATCGCCACCGCGAGGAAGCCGAGAACCGCTCCGCACCACCACGCGGATGCCGGCACGGAGTCCGTCATCACGAACGCGGTTCCGCACGTCGCCATCAGGCCGAAGAAGAGGAACACCATCACCTCGCCTAAGCCGAGACCCGCGTACGGCCTCGGGCCGCCGCTGTACGCGAACGCCGCGATCAACGCCAGCGCGCCGACGAACAGGATCAACGCCGGCGCTGTCGTGAGCGCGAGCGCGAGCCCCGCGAACCCCGCTACCCCGATCGCGACGAGGGCGGCGGCCAGGACGGACAGAGGCGAGGCGAGACCCGTCGCGACGAGCCTGGGCGGGCCGAGCCGCTCGGGGGTGTCGACGCCCCGGATGCCGTCGAAGTAGTCGTTCAAGTAGTTGACGCCGACCTGCAATCCGATCGCGACCAGCAGCGCGGCGCCGAATCGCCATGCGATGAACCTGCCGGCGGCGGCCGTGCCGACGAGCACGGGGACGATCCCCGCACCGAGCGTCCGGGGCCGCGCACCCGACACCCACGCGTTCACGGCCGCTTCGGGAACCTGGAGAAGTCCGGCGGCCGCTTCTCGACGTAGGCGTCGCGACCCTCTTGCGCCTCTTCGGTCATGTAGTAGAGAAGCGTCGCGTCGCCGGCGAGTTGCTGCACGCCCGCGAGCCCGTCAACCCCGGCGTGGTAGCCCGACTTCAACAGGCGGAGCGCCAGCGGCGAATGAGCCAACATCTCGTTCGCCCACCGAACGGACTCCTCCTCGAGCTCCTCCAGTGGGACGACGGCGTTGATCAGGCCCCACGAGAGCGCCGTCTCCGCGTCGTACTGCCGGCAGAGGAACCACACCTCCTTCGCCCGCTTCTCGCCGATCTGTCGGGCGAGCAGACCGATCCCATAGCCACCGTCGAACGAGCCCACTCGGGGCCCGGACTGGCCGAAGCGCGCGTTGTCGGCGGCGATCGTCAGGTCGCAGCAGAGGTGCAGCACGTGCCCACCGCCAACCGCGTAGCCGGCGACCATCGCGATCACCGGCTTCGGGAGTCGCCGGATCTGGAGCTGGAGATCGAGGACGTTCAAGCGACCGATCCCGTGGTCGTCCACGTACCCGTCGTCACCACGAACGCCCTGATCCCCACCGGAGGAGAAGGCGAGCGGTCCTTCCCCGGTGAGCAGCACCACGCCGATCTCCGGATCGTCGCGGGCGGCATCGAACGCGGTGATCAGCTCTCGGGTCGTGAGTGGCCGGAACGCGTTCCGCACCTCCGGTCGCGCGATGGTGATCTTCGCGATCCCCCCGGCCGTCTCGTAGCGGATGTCCGAGAACGTTTCATCCGGCCGCGTCCTCGCTGGTCCCGTCACGGCGGCCTGCCAGTCCAAGGCCGTTCTGATCTCGCGCGATTCGTCCATGCGACCGATGACTCCTAGAGCGGCTACTCGTACGGTTGGGCTAGCCTACCGGACGTCCACAGCGGGAGCGATGGCGATGGCAACCGACGAACTGGTCGTGGTCGATCTGCCCCCCGGCCCTGAGTGGGTCGGGCTCGTGACGCGTCTGTGGCTCGACGAGGTGCCCTTCCTCCCACTCGATCATCGGCTGACCGACCGGGAGCGGCGGGCCATCGTCGATTGCGCGAGGCCGCACTTCGTCCGGGACTCGCGAGGCGAGACGCTCCTCGCGGATGCTGCCCCGGTGACGCCGGGCGTCGCCGTGGTGATGCCGACCTCCGGAACGGCCGGCGAGCCGAAGCTGGTGGAGCTGCACCGCGTCGCGGTCGTCGTGGCGGTCAGCAGGTCGGCCAAGACGCTCGGCGCGTCACCCGAGGCTCCTTGGCTCTGCCCGCTTACCCCGGCGCACATCGGCGGGCTGCTCGTCCTTCTCCGGGCGGCGATCCTCGGTGCCCCGGTGACCATCCATGAGCGGTTCGACCCCGAGCGACTCGTGCGCGACGGCGAAGGCGCCGCCTTCGCCTCGGTCGTCCCCGGGATGGTGCGCCGGCTGGTGGCGTCGGACCTCGGTCTGCACGGCCTCACCTTGCTGGTCGGCGGAGACGAGCTCGACACCGAGACCGAGAGCGCCGCGCGGGCGCGTGGCGCCCACCTTGTCACGACCTACGGCCTCACCGAGACGTGCGGCGGGTTCGCCTACGACGGCATCCCGCTCGACGGCATGCAGGTCAGGTTGGTTGCCGACGACGCGATCGAGGTCTCCGGGTCCACGGTGATGGAGAACTATCGACTCGATCCGGCCGCGACCGGGGCGGCGTTCACGACGGACGGCTGGTTGCGCACCGGCGATCTCGGCACGATCGACGACGAGGGGCGGCTGTCGATCCACGGGCGGGCGGACCACGTCATCAGGACCGGCGCCGAGAAGGTGTGGCCCGAGGAGGTCGAGCGGGTGCTGGCCGGCCATCCCAAAGTGGCGGACGTCGCCGTCGCCGGGCGCCCCGACGCCGAGTGGGGCTCGCGGGTGAGCGCCTTCGTGGTCCCGAGGGCCATCGACGACCCGCCTTCCCTGGATGAGCTCCGGGTTCACGGAGCCGAGCGTCTCGCGCGATTCAAGCTCCCACGCGAGCTCTCCCTCGTCCCCGAGATCCCTCGAACCCTGAGCGGGAAGGTGCGTCGCCACGCCCTCCGATAGGGATCGTCACGCCTCCGAGAGGAGCACCCAAGGCGAGAACGTGAAAGGCCCGAGTCCGGGAGGGGTGGACTCGAGCCTTTCGCTCGGGGAGATCCCCGAGGCCATCGAGGGGATCGGCCTCACGCGTCCGGGGACGCGGGTCACTCTCCAGTAGCTCTTCGTCCCGCGAGGAATGTGACTTGAGCCCTGCCGGGCAGGAGTTGTGGGGGACCCCGGGGCCTCCCCTAGACGGTGATGGCGCCGTGCTTGACGGCGAACGCGACCGCCTCGAGCTTGGAGTGCACGCGCAACTTCCCGAGGATGTTCCTCACGTGGGTCTGGACGGTCTGCGGGCTGATGAACAGCTTCGTGGCGATACCCTCGTTCCTCATGCCTTCGGCGAGGAGCTGGAGGATCTCGCGCTCGCGATCCGTCAGGTCCTCCAGGAGCGTCGTCGCCTCGCGGCGAGCCTCCCGCTCGCGCGCCACCTGCGCGAGGAGGCGCGTCAGGGTCGCGGGATCGATCAGGACCTCGCCCTCGGCCGCAGCTTTGGCCGCCGCGAGGACCTCCTCGACGGCCTCGCCCTTCCCGAGGAAGCCCGAGGCACCCGCCTCGACCGCTTCGACGAGCAGGCGATCCTCGTCGTGGGCGGTGATGATGACGACCTTCGTCGCCGGAGAGATCTCCTTGATCCGGCGCGTGGCATCGATCCCCGACATGCCGCCCTTGAAGACGATGTCCATCAGCACGACGTCGGGCAGGTGCTCGGCGGAGAGCTGGATCGCGGTCTCCGGATCGTGCACGGGCGGCGCCACCAGCTGGAGATCGTCGTCGAGCCCGACGACCGTGGCCAATGCGTCCGTCAAGACCTTGTGGTCATCGCAGATCAGGAGCGTGGTCACCCAACGACCGCCATTCATCCCTCCACAGGAAGCCGGACGACGAGCATCGTACCCCCCGCCGGACCGTCGGCGATCGAAGCGTCGCCTCCGTGTGCACGGGCGATCGCGCGGCAGATGAAGAGCCCGAGCCCCGTCCCGGGACGATCCTCGTAGCCGGGCGGGCGCCAGTCGGCGAATCGCTCGAAGACGACCTCGCGCTTGTCCGGCGGGATGCCGGGGCCCCGATCGGTGACCTCGATGAGCGCGTCATCGCCCTCCCGTCGAAGCTGGACCTCGATCGGGGCGTCCGGGGGCGAGTACGTCGATGCGTTGTCGATCAGCTGACGAACGAGTGAGCCGATATACGTGCTGTCGGCCGGAGCCTCGAGATCCTCGGCGACGTCGACCTCGAACGGACGATCGCCGGTCTCCGCGTCTCGCGCCGCATCCCGGACGATGCTCCCGAGATCGTGCGGCCTGATGTCGAAACGAAGCGACCCCGCATCCAGCTTGAGGACGAGCGCGACCTGCTCGACGGCGCGCTCCAGCCGGTCGGCCTCGTGCCGGATCAGCTGCAGGAACTCCTTCCGCTCGTCGTCGCTCAGACGCTCGTAATGCGTGAGTGTCGTGCCGGTGAGCCCTCGGATCGTGGAGACCGGACCGCGGATCTCGTGCGTCAGCTTCGCGACGAGATCGGCTCTCCGAGACCACTCATGCGCGTCCGTTCGCCCTCCCGGAGCGCTTCCTGGATCCCCGACTTCGGTCACGCCGGGAGTGTAGGCCCGAGTCGCAGCGGGCAGTGGGAGACGCTAGCTGTATGAATGGTCGTCGTCGGGGAAGGTGCCGGCCTCCACCTCGCGGATGAACTCCTCGACCGCCTCCGTCATGACGCCACGGAGGTCCGCGAACTTCTTCGCGAGCTTGGGCGGCTTCTCGGTGATCCCGAGGAGATCGTTGATCACCAGGACCTGGGCGTCGCACGAAGGACCCGCGCCGATGCCGATCGTGGGGATCTGCGATGACCGGGTGATCTCGCCCGCGAGTTCGGCCGGCATCGCCTCGAGCACGATCGAGAACGCACCGGCCTTCTCGAGCTGCTCCGCTTGCTCGGCCACGCGTTGGGCCGCCTCGCCGCGTCCCTGGACCCGATACCCGCCCATCGCGTGCACCGACTGGGGAGTGAGCCCGACGTGGGCCATCACGGGGATCCCGATCTCGACCAGGCGGTGGACGAGCTCGAGGTGGGGTCCCTCGAGCTTCACGGCCTGCGCCCCCCCCTCCTTGATGAGGCGGCCGGCGTTGCGGACGCCGTCCTCGAGAGAGACCTGGTACGAGAGGAACGGGAGATCGCCGACCACCATGGCCCGTTCTGCTCCCCTGGACACCGCGCGGGTGTGGTGGAGCATCTCGTCCATCGTCACCGGGAGCGTGTCCGCGTATCCGAGGACGTTGCTGCCGACCGAGTCGCCCACCAGCAGGATGGGGACGCCGACCCGGTCGAGGATCTGGGCGGTGGGGAAGTCGTAGGCGGTGAGCATCGTGAATCTCCGCCCTTCCGCCTTCCACGCTTTGAGGTCGTGGATGTTCGTCATCGCTCGCGCCTCCTTGCAGCACTTGGCGAAGTGCACGGCAGTTCCGGAGAGTGTATCCGCGAATCAGCTTCGACCTGGCGAAGCCCGGTGTCGTACCTGGGTGCTAGCTTCCTCACAGGTCCCGTACACTGCTGGACGACCCTCAGGACTTCCTGCTCCCCTTCGAGGGGGCCGTCCAGACCAGAGGAGGTGGAGTTTGAGGGAGTACGAATGCATGCTCATCCTGCCTGCTGAGGCCGACGAGGCCCTGGTGGGAACCGCGACGGACCGGATCGCTGCGGTCGTTGCGAAGCACGACGGGCAGGTGCGGAACACCGAGCGCTGGGGCAGGCGCCGGCTGGCCTACGAGATCGATGACCGGAACGAGGGCTACTTCGTCGTGGTCACGTTCTCGGCGGAGCCGGTCGCGCAGCTCGAGCTCGAGCGCGTGCTGAACCTCGCGGACGAGGTCCTGCGCCACAAGGTGGTCGTCCTGCCCACCAAGCGTGAGAAGCAGCTGGCAACTTCCCCCGCCTCCGCAGGCGGAGACGCGACACCCCAAGGGGAGTGAACGAACCATGGCGACGGACAACCAAGTGACCCTGGTCGGCAACCTGACCGATGACCCGGAGCTTCGCTACACGCCCAACGGCGCGGCGGTGTGCAAGTTCCGGATGGCAGTCAACCGCCGATTCCAGGATCCGAGCGGGCAGTGGAAGGACGGCGAGACGTCGTACTTCTCGATCAACGCATGGCGCACGCTGGCGGAGAACGCGGCCGAGTCCCTCACGCGGGGGACCCGCGTGATCGTGGCCGGCCGGCTCAACTACCGGACCTGGGAGAACCAGGACGGCGACAAGCGTTCCGCGATCGAGGTCGAGGCAGACGAGATCGCCCCGAGCCTGAAGTGGGCGACGGCGGCCGTGACGCGTCAGGCCCGATCCGGTGGTGCCTCCAGCTCGGGTGACTGGGGCGAGAAGGTGGCCGCGCCCGTGGGCGGCGGCGCCGACCAGGAGGAATCTCCTCTCGATGGCGGGTAGGGGCGCAGGGCCGAAGGAGCGCGGCGGTCCGAAGCGGCGTCGCGAGAAGGACGACAAGGGCTGGCAGAAGCGCGGCAAGCGCAAGTACTGCCAGTTCTGCAAGGACAAGGTCGACCGCGTCGACTACAAGGATGTCATCATGCTGCGCAAGTTCGTCTCGGACCGCGGCAAGATCCGTGCTCGGCGCGTGACCGGCAACTGCGTCCAGCACCAGCGCGATGTGGCGTCCGCCGTCAAGAACGCCCGCGAGATGGCCCTGCTGCCCTATTCCAGTCGATGAGGGGTCTGGGGGCTCAAGAAGCGAGGGCCGCAGTCTTGCCCGAGCGTAGCCCCCAGGAGGAGAGATGAAGATCATCCTGCAGAAGACAGTCGAGCGCCTGGGCGACCCCGGGGATGTCGCGGACGTCGCAGACGGCTACGCGCGCAATTTCCTCATCCCTCGCGGCCTCGCCGTCAAGGCGGAGAAGGGGACGATGCGCCACGCCGAGAGCCTCAAGCGATCCCATGAGGTTCGGATCGATGCTCGCAAGGGCGAGCTCGAGACACTCGCCGCCCGCCTCGTCCAGGCACCCGTCGTGGTGAAGGCCCGCGCCGGCGAGGAGGGCAAGCTCTTCGGTTCGGTGACGGCCGCCGACATCGCGGAGGCGCTGTCGGCGCAAACGGGCGTCACTCTCGATCGACGGGCCGTCCACCTCGACGAGCCCATCAGGTCGATCGGAACGCACGAGGTGACGGTCCACCTCCACCCCGAGGTGGATCCGGTCATCACCATCGACGTGCAGCCCGAGGCGTAGCACCGGTCGTGTGGCCCGCGGGCCATCCGACGCATCCTTCCGAACGAGCGTTCGGGCAGTCCGTTAAGGTGCTCTCTCTCGCAAGGTCTTTGAGCCACGTAGAAGCATGTCGGTGGCGATACTCACAGTTGTCCCCATGTTGTCCCCAGCCCGTTCCCGCAGGTTACCGATGGAGTGACAGGAAACATTTCGATGCGACCTGCGCGGGAACAATCCCCCAACGTTCTCCACTATGCGCCCACCCCGACCGGGCGTAACGTCCCCAACTCGGAGACCGGGACTGGGGACAGGGGGTGAGCGGTATCGTCCGCACGGCTGACGACGTCGTCCGCCTTCCTCGGAACGGGGACGCCCGCATCCCGCCCCACAACGTGGAGGCGGAAGCGGCGGCCCTTGGCTCGATGATGCTGTCGGCCGAGGCCATCGCCGACGTCGTCGAGCTCCTGCAGACCGAGGACTTCTACCGATCTGCCAACGGGCGGATCTTCGAGGTGCTCCGCGAGCTGTACGCGCGCGGCGACCCCGTCGATCAGCTGTCCGCGGTGGAAGCCCTCCGGCGCAAGGGGACGCTCGATGACGTCGGCGGCCCTCTGTACATCCGGGACCTCGCCGACCAGGTCCCGACCCCGGCCTCCGCCGCGCACTACGCGCGGATCGTCGCGCAGGCCGCCCTGCTCAGGAGACTGATCGGGGCGGCCGCCGACGTCATGGACATGGCGTATTCGGCTCCGGAGGATCCCGAGGGCGTTGCCGATGCCGCCGAACAGCGGATCTACGATGTCGCGCGCCGCGACGACCAGGATGAGGTCGCGACCCTTCGGGAGCTGATCGACGGCGCGATGCTCGAGCTCGAGCAGATCCAGCATCGCGAAGCCGCCTACACGGGGCTGCCCACCGGGTTCCGGGACCTCGACGAGCTCACCTCCGGGCTCCAGCCCGGCAACCTCGTGATCATCGCCGCCCGGCCGGGGATCGGGAAGTCCTCGCTTGCCATCAACATCGCGCACAACGTGGCGGTGGGCGGAGGGTCGGTCGCGGTGTTCTCGCTCGAGATGTCACGGCACGAGGTCGGGATGCGGATGCTCTGCTCCGCCGCCCGCGTGCCCTGGGACCGGATCCGCAGCAAGCGGGTCGGACCGGACGACTGGGTCCGGGTGGTCCAGGCGGCCGAGCGGTTGCACGACGCCCCGCTCTCCATCGTGGACTCCGGCAACGTCAACATCGTCGACGTCCGCGCCAAGGCTCGGCGGATGCGGAGCAGCAAGCAGGGCCTCGCGCTCATCATCGTGGACTACCTGCAGCTGATGACCTCCGCCGCGGTCCGCCGCCCTGACAACCGCCAGCAGGAGGTCGCGGAGATCAGCCGCTCGCTCAAGCTTCTCGCGAAAGAGTTGCACATCCCGGTCCTGGCCCTGTCTCAGCTGAACCGCAACCCGGAGACACGCGCCGACAAACGCCCACAGCTGTCGGATCTCCGCGAGAGCGGCTCGCTCGAGCAGGACTCCGACGTCGTCGCGTTCATCCACCGAGACGACTCCGATCCGGAGAAGAAGAAGGAAGCGGAGCTGATCCTCGCCAAGCATCGCAATGGCCCGACGGGCTCGATCAAGCTGAGCTTCGAGCCCTCGCTCACGCAGTTCCGCAACGCCGCTCGCGGCGACGTCCCCGCGTGACCGAGTCGGCCTCGCCGGCCGCGCTGCGGCGCCGGGCGAGGACCGTCCTCAACCGCCTCCGCAAGCGCTACGGGGAGCTCCTCCCCCCTCGCCGCTCGGATCCCCTCGAAGAGCTCGTGCTGACGGTTCTGTCGCAGCATACGAGCGACATCAACGCGGAACGGGCCTTCGAGGGCCTGCGCGCCACGTTCCCCGCCTGGGAGGACGTGGTCCGCGCGCCGACCCGAGCGGTCGCGGATGCGATCCGCTCGGGCGGCCTCGCGGACACGAAGGCTCCGCGCATCCAGGCGATCCTGCGGGAGGTCGATGAGCGGCACGGCGCCCTGGACCTGTCTCATCTCGCCGACCTGCCCGACGACGAGGCGCGGGCGGAGCTCATGTCCTTGCCCGGCGTCGGGCCCAAGACCGCGGCCGTCGTGCTCTCCTTCTCGTTGGGCCGGGACGCGATGCCCGTGGACACCCACGTCCACCGGGTGACGAAGCGGCTCGGGCTGGTGCCCCCGACGACCTCGGCCGAGCGCGCGGACCGGATCCTCCACGAGCTGGTGCCGGAAGGTCTACGGACCCCGCTTCACGTCGCGCTGATCCGCCTTGGCCGCGAGATCTGCAAGGCCCCGATCCCTCGCTGCCATGTATGCCCACTGAACGACATCTGCCCGACGGCCTCGCGCTACCTCACTGACGGGTGACCGCGGCCAGATACCATCATCATCGTGTCAGAACGCTTCAGCTTCGAGGTCGTCGACGCGCTCGACTATGACGAGCTTCGACCCGAGTACGCGCCGGAGGCGATCGCCTGGGTCGCCGAGCGCTGCGGTCTCGGCGCCGGCTCGAGCGTGGTGGATCTCGCGGCGGGTACGGGCCGCCTCTCGGGTCTACTCCTGCAGCTCGGCGTCGACGTGATCGCCGTGGAGCCCGCCGCGAACATGAGAGCGGTCCTGGAGGAGCGGTTCCCAACGGTCCGAGCGATCGTGGCGACAGCGGAGTCGATGCCGTTCGACGACGAGGCGGTCGATGCCGTGGTCGTGGGCAACGCGTTCCACCACTTCGGGCACGACGCTGCGATGGCGGAGATCTATCGCATCTTGCGCCCCGGAGGAGCCCTCGCCGTGTTCTGGGCCTGGCCGGCTGAGGAGAAGCAGCTGAGGATCCCTGGCATGCGAGCGATCTACGAGGCCATCGACGGGACCCATGCCGAGGCCGCGATCATGGCCGCCCACCGATCGTGGTCCGAGCCGCCGGCCATGGTGGTTGGGTTCGATCCGTTCGAGCGCCGTGAGTTCCCCGCAACCCATGTCCTGCCGGCGGCACGGCTCGCGGATCTCTACGCGACCTTCAGCGACGTGATCTCACTGCCCGCTCCTACCCGAGCGTGGTTGCTCGACCGCATCAGGCAGCTGTCGCGCGAACTCCCCGAGACGCTGCACCTCCGCCAGAGGACCGTCGTCGACCTTTGCATGCGAACGTAGGAACGGTGCCGCGGAGAAACCCAGAAGGGTTCGAAGAGAGCGGGTGAGGGGAATCGAACCCCCGTTTCGAGCTTGGGAAGCTCGCGTTCTGCCATTGAACCACACCCGCGTGGGCCCGCCGCCGGAGGCGGCGAGGCGACAGTGTAGACCAGCCCCCGAGGGCCAGGCCAAGCGCAGCTGCTAGCGTGCGGGCCCTCATGGGCGAGCTCGACCCGGACCTCTGGCCGCGCACACTGCAGCGCCTCGTGTCGCACGAGGCGCTGTCGACCGAGGAGGCCGCCGCCGCGATGCGGGCGATCATGTCGGGCGACGTGACGCCGGGGCAGGTCGGTGGATTCCTGATGGCTTTGCGGACCAAGGGCGAAACCGTCGACGAGCTGGACGGTTTCGCTCGCACGGCGCTCGAGTTCGCGAACCCCGTCTCACCACCGGCGCCCGTGCTCGACACCTGCGGTACCGGCGGTGATCGCAGCGGCACGTTCAACATCTCGACGCTCTCGGCCGTCGTGGTGGCCGGAGCCGGCGTGCCGGTCGCGAAGCACGGCAACCGCGCCGCGTCCAGCCACTGCGGTTCCGCGGATCTCCTCGAGGCGCTCGGCGTCAAGATCGACCTGGACGCCGCGGGCGTCGAGCGTTGCCTCGCCGAGACGGGCATCGGCTTCATGTTCGCGCCCGTCTTCCATCCGGCCTTCCGGCATGCGGGGCCGGTTCGCGGGGAGCTTCGAGTGCCCACCTCCTTCAACTTCCTGGGTCCGCTCACGAACCCGGCGCGGCCCATCGCGCAGGTCGTGGGCGTCTCCGACGAACGGATGCTCCCGCTGATGGCCGAGGTGCTCGCGCGACGTGGGACGCGCGCCAAACTGTTCCGCGGGGAAGACGGCCTCGACGAGCTCACCACCACGAGCCCGTCCATGGTGCTGGACGTACATGACGGGGAGGTTCGCGAGAGCCGCCTCGATCCCACCGTCCACGGGATCGCGCGCGCGACCCGAGACGATCTGCGGGGGGGCGACCCCGCTGAGTCGGCGAGCATCGCCCGCTCGGTGCTCGCCGGCGATCCGGGACCCAAGCGGGACATCGTGCTGCTCAACGCGGGCGCCGCGCTGGAGGTCGCCGGGGCCGCCGCTGATCTCCACGAAGGCCTCAGGCTCGCGTCGGCATCGATCGACGACGGCAAAGCCGCGGCAACGCTGGAACGTTGGATCGCCGTTTCCAACGCTGTTTCCGACGCCTAGTAGCATCCGCGCCGATGATCCTGTCCGACCGCACGATCAAGGAAGAGATCGACGCCGGCCGCATCGTGATCGATCCCTTCGATCCCGCGTGCGTCCAGCCGTCATCGGTTGACCTGCATGTCGACTCCGAGTTCCGCGTGTTCGCCAACTCTCGGTATCCCTACATCGACGTCAAACAGGAGCAGCCCGATCTCACAGAGCTCGTCGAGACGAAGCCGGATGAGGCATTCATCCTGCACCCCGGAGAGTTCGTGCTGGGCTCGACGCTCGAGCGCGTCGCCCTGCCCGACGACCTCGTGGCCCGCCTCGAAGGCAAATCGTCACTGGGTCGTCTGGGACTCTTGATCCACTCGACGGCCGGCTATGTCGATCCCGGCTGGGACGGCTACTTGACCCTCGAGCTCTCGAACGTGGCGAACCTGCCGATCACGCTGTATCCGGGGATGAAGATCGGCCAGATCTCCTTCTTCCGCCTCACGACGCCGGCCGATACCCCCTACGGAGGTACCGGAAGCAAGTACCAGGGCCAGCGCGGCCCCACGGCGAGTCGCTTCTTCCAAGACTTCAAGAACTGAGGCCGACGGCTCTACTCGTGGACCAAGGCCCCCGGGACCGGGCCAACACCCATCTGCACGGCCATCATCGCGGCCTGTGTCCTGTTGGTGACGCCGAGCTTCCGGAAGATCGCGGCGAGGTGCGCCTTGACGGTCTTCTCCGACAGGTAGAGGTGCTGTGCGATCTCGCGGTTCGCCCGGCCTTCGGCCAGGAGCTCCAGGATGTCGTGCTCGCGCTGCGTCAGGTTGTACTCGCCACGACGCCCGTTGCCGCCATGGTCGCGGCCTGAGGCTTCGTGCTCCTCGAACAGGTTCTGGATCACCCTGGGGGAGAGCACGTTGCCACTACCGGACATCGCGACGTTGATCGCCTGCGACAGATCCTCGGGTGTCGCGTCCTTGAGGAGATAGCCGGATGCGCCATCGGCGAGCGCGCGTTTCACGTACGGCGCGTTGTCGTACGTCGAGAGCATGACGACCGGCATGTCCGGCTTCTCGACCTTCAGGGCGCGAAGCAACTCGAGGCCGTCGAGGTCCGGCATGCGCACGTCGACCAAGGCGAGGTCCGGGTTGACGCCGTTGTGGATGTGCTCGAGGGCCGCCGAGGCGCTTTCCGCCTCGGTGATCTCAGCGTCCGGGAACCCTTCCTTCACCACGTAATGCAGGCCACGACGCACCAGCGCGTGGTCGTCCACGATCAGGATATTCATCCTTCATCACCTCGCCCTCCGACGGGGAGCACGGCGACCACGCGGGTGCCGCTTCCAGGGTTGGATTCGATCTCGATGGTGCCGCCGATCCGTTCTGCTTGGTCGCGCATGAGTCGGAGACCGAAATGCGGATCCCCGTCGGCATCGGCAGCGACGATGCCGTTGCCCCGGTCCTCGACTTCGATCCGAAGCTCGTCGAGTCCGGCTCTGATCCGTACCGACACCTCAGGGGCGCCGGAGTGCTTTGCCGCGTTGGCCATCGCTTCGGCCACGATCGCGTTCGCTGTCTCGAGCGTTCGATCAGGGACCCGATCCAGCTCGCCCTCGATGGAGACTCGCGCGGGGAGGTGCCAGCGCTCCACCAGCTCGTTGACGAAGCTGGCGAGCGGGGGTTCCTGAAGAGGTGTGTCGGCGTCGAGCTCGAAGAGGATCTGGCGGATCTGCTTGAGGTCGTTCCTGATGGCTACCTCCACCTCGTGGAGCGTCGCAAGGACGTCTTCCGGCTCGGTCCGGATCCGGTGCTGGAGCCCTTGCAGCTCGAGGACGGCGGCCGTGACGGACTGGGTGAGGCCGTCGTGGATGTGGATCGCCCACTTCGTGCGCTCCTCCATCAGCAGCGTGTCGACCGTGTGTGCCACGGCCGGGTGCACGCTCTTTCGGTTGCGCAGCGTCAAGCTCGAGGTTGCCACTCTCGTCCTTTCGGTGGAGTCCTTCTGTTGTAGGTCCGGCCCCTGGGGTCGGTCCGGTCCTTTGTGTCTAGGCCAATCCATCGGAAGAAAGGGCTTCTGCCTTGAACGCTCTCTCAAGAGGGTCGATGGCAGTTCGAGGGGTCCACCGGAAGGCGGTGATCCAGCGCTCGACCGGACCCACCAAGAAGATAGAAGGAAAGTTGCTAGTACCTCACTCAAGGTCGTACCCTGAAGGCAACGCGCAGGAGATCTGCGCGGAACAACTGAAGACGATTCCGGCGGCGAATGGACATCGATCCGGTGGGTAGGGTCGAAGGGTGGTCTCGCCCGTCCGGGTGAAAAACGAGCGAAGGAGGCTGGGCTTCGATGGCACGAGCGGTAGGTGTTGATCTCGGTACGACGAACTCCGTGGTCGCAGCACTGGAAGCGGGGGAACCGGTCGTCATCCCGAACGCGGAGGGTTCCCGGACGACGCCATCGGTCGTCGCGTTCTCCAAGACGGGCGAGATCTTGGTGGGTGAGGTCGCCAAGCGGCAGTCCATCACCAACCCCGACAGGACGATCCGGTCGGTCAAGCGCCACATGGGCGACAAGAACTGGTCGGTCGACATCGACGGGAAGGCGTGGACTGCCCAGGAGATCTCGGCTCAGATCCTGAACAAGCTGAAGCGCGACGCTGAGGCCTTCCTCGGGGACACCGTCACGCAGGCCGTGGTCACGGTGCCCGCGTACTTCGATGACGCCCAGCGCCAGGCAACCAAGGAGGCAGGACAGATCGCCGGCCTCGAGGTGCTCCGCATCATCAACGAGCCGACGGCGGCCGCGCTCGCCTACGGGCTGGACAAGCAGCAGACCGAGCAGACGATCCTCGTGTTCGACCTCGGTGGCGGCACGTTCGACGTGTCGTTGCTCGAGATCGGCGAGGGCGTCGTGGAAGTGAAGGCGACACACGGTGACACGCAGCTCGGAGGCGACGACTGGGACGAGCGGGTCATCGATTGGCTGGTCGAGCGGTTCAAGGGGAACTATTCGATCGATCTGTCGAAGGACCGCATGGCGATGCAACGCCTCAAGGAGGCTGCCGAGAAGGCGAAGATCGAGCTATCGCAGGTCACCGAGACCACGATCAACCTGCCGTTCATCAGCGCCGGCCCCGACGGACCTCTGCACCTGGAGGAGAAGCTCACGCGGACCGAGTTCGAGCGTTCGACGAACGACCTGGTCGACCGCTGCCGCGGGCCGTTCGAGCAGGCGATCAAGGACTGGGGCAAGGATGCGAGCGCGATCGACCACGTGATCCTGGTCGGTGGATCCACCCGGATGCCCATGATCCAGGATCTCGTCAAGGACCTGACCGGTGGTAAGGAGCCGCACAAGGGCGTCAACCCCGACGAGGTGGTCGCGGTGGGCGCCGCGATCCAGGCGGGCGTCCTCAAGGGCGACGTCAAGGACATCCTCCTGCTGGACGTGACCCCGCTCTCCCTCGGTGTCGAGACCAAGGGCGGCCTCTTCACGAAGCTGATCGAGCGGAACACGACGATCCCGACCCGGAAGTCGGAGATCTTCACGACCGCGGACGACAGCCAGACGACCGTGGAGATCCACGTCCTGCAGGGAGAGGCGGAGACGGTGATGTCACCGGGCGTGAAGTCGCTTGGGCGATTCCACCTCACCGGGATCCCACCGGCCCCCCGCGGCGTACCGCAGATCGAGGTGGCGTTCGACATCGATGCCAACGGCATCGTGAACGTCAGCGCCAAGGACCTCGCGACCGGCAAAGAGCAGGCGATGACGATCACGGGAGGCACCGCGCTCTCCAAGGACGAGATCGATCGCATGATGAAGGAGGCGGAGGCCTTCTCCGCCGAGGACCACAAGCGGCGGGAGGTGGCCGAGGCCCGGAACCAGGCGGATCAGCTGACCTACCAGGTCGAGACGTTCCTCGCGGACAACGGAGACGAACTCTCCGATGCCGACAAGGCCGAGCTCACGTCGAAGAACGACGAGCTCAAGCAGGCCCTGAAGGACGAGGCGGCGGAGGTGGAGACGCTCCGCTCCGCAAGTGAGTCGCTCATGCAAGCCTGGCAGAAGGTGAGCCAGCAGATGCACGAGCAGGCCGCGCAGACGCAGAGTGCCGCCGCAGGCGGCGATCCGTCGGAGACCTCGGCGCCGGATGCGGAGGCGGACGGCGACGAGGACGTGGTGGAAGGTGAGATCGTGGACGAAGGCGGTTCCTCGTGACGCCTGCCGACCGAGCTTTCCTCCCGCAGCTCCACGTCACCGAGGTGCATGCCACGTGACGGACGACGGTCACGAGGCAGAGCCTCGACACGGGGATGTGGAGGAGGCGGCCGCCGGTGAGGCGGCCGTCTCCGTCACCGACGAGAACGAGAGCGGGCCGCAGAGCGAGTCGGCGACCGACGGCGGCGATGCCGAGGCCTCCAGAGCGGAGGCCGATCAGTATCGCGAGCACCTGCAACGGCTCCAGGCGGAGTTCGACAACTATCGGAAGCGGGTTCTCCGCGAACAGACCACGGCGGTCGAGCAGGCGGCACAGCCGGTCTTCCGCCGGCTCCTCGAGGTGCTGGACGACTTCGACCTCGCGCTGATGCACGCCCAGGACCGGCCGGACTTCGATCGCTTCCTGCACGGTGTCGAGCTCGTCTACGCGAAGCTTCTCGACACGCTACGCGCAGAAGGGCTCGAGCGGATGGATGCGCAGGGCAAGCCGTTCGACCCGGAGACGCACGAGGCCTTGATGCAGACGGGGGAGGGCGAAGGCGATCCCATGGTGGCCGACGTGCTGCGCCCCGGCTACACGCTGAAAGGCCGGGTCCTCCGGCCGGCCGGAGTGCGGGTCGAGAGGAAGTGACGGGTGGCGGAAGAGCCTCGCAGGGAGTGGTTCGAGAAGGACTACTACGCGGTCCTCGGCGTGCCCAAGAACGCGAGCGACTCCGAGATCAAGAAGGCCTACCGCAAGCTGGCTCAGCGGCATCACCCTGACACGAAGCAGGGCGACGCGGACGCCGAGGAACGCTTCAAGGAGATCTCCGCGGCGTACGACGTCGTGGGCGATCCGGAGAAGCGCAAGGCCTACGACCAGGTCCGGGACATGAGCGCGTCTGGGTTCGGCCCCGGGTTCGGTCGTGGCGCCGGCTCGGCGTGGCCGGGCGGCGCGACCGGCGCCGGGGGATCCCCCGGTGGCGCCAGGTACGAGCAGGTGAACGCCGACGATCTCTCCGATCTGTTCGGTGGGCTCTTCGGCGGCGCCGGGCGGACCCGGGGCCGCCGTGCCGCAGCCGGCCGACGCGGGGCCGACCTGGAGACCGAGGTCACCCTCTCGTTCGACGAAGCGATGTCGGGCACGACCGTGCCGATCAGGATCGACGGCCCGGCCGTCTGTTCTCGTTGCCACGGTTCGGGCGCCGAGCCGGGAACCACTCCCGTCACGTGCCCGCAGTGCGGCGGCAGCGGCGAGATCGCCGAGAACCAAGGGTTCTTCTCGATGTCGCGACCGTGCCCGCGATGCAGCGGGGCCGGACGGATCGTCGAAACCCCGTGCGCCAAGTGTGGCGGTTCCGGCGCGGAGCGCCGGACCCGCACCCTGCAGGTCAAGATCCCGGCGGGCGTGCGCAACGGCGCGAGGATCCGTCTCGCGGGGAAGGGGGAGCCGGGTGTGGCCGGCGGGGCTCCCGGCGACCTCTACGTGCAGGTCGCCGTGAAGCCGCATCCCGTCTTCGGTCGCCGGGGCGACGATCTCACGCTGGACCTGCCGATCTCCTACCCGGAGGCCACCCTCGGCGCCCACGTCGAGGTGCCGACCATGAACGGGCCGGTCACCCTCAAGGTGCCTGCCGGCACGCCGAGCGGCAAGACGTTCCGTGTGAAGGGCCGCGGCGCACCGAAGAAGGGTGGGCGTGGAGACCTGCTCGCCAAGGTGAAGGTCGATGTGCCCGAGAAACTCTCCAAGGAGGAGAAGGAGCTGTTGGGCAAGCTCCGCGACGTGTCGAAGGAGTCTCCCCGCAAACGACTGGGAGTGAACTGAGGAGATGGTGGTGGATCCTGAAGGATCGGACTCGATGATCGGACGGGAGCAGCGCGCCGTCTACATCATCAGTGTGGCAGCGGAGCTGGCGGGCGTGCACCCGCAGACACTGCGGATCTACGAACGGAAGGGCCTCGTGCGCCCGCATCGCACCAGCGGCAACACGAGGCGGTACTCGGAGGCGGACATCGATCGGCTGCGACGTATCCAGCGGCTCACCCAGGAGGGCGTGAACCTCGCCGGGGCGAAACGGATCATGGCCCTCGAGGAGGAGCTGCACCGCGTCCGCGTCAGGGTCGCGCAGCTGGAGGAGCGACTCGAGAACCACGCCATCCCGATGCCCGGCGAACAGGCGGGCGTGGCGATCGTGCCGCTGTCGAGCGTCTTCTCGCCGCCCTGGCTACGGAGGCGCGCTTGACCGACGACGTGTCCCTCCGGCCTCTCAAGCCTGGCGACCTCGAGGCGCTCTGGGCTGCGCGGATGCATTCGGACGAGCCATGGGCCGACCCCAGCGAGGCCGGACGTCGGAAGCTGCGCGATCGGATCGCGAACAGCGGCCGGGTGAATCACGGGGAGTTGCTCCTGGGGATCGTGACGGGCGGTCGGCTCGCAGGTGAGATCCAGGCACGACAACCGGACATGGGATTGCCACCGGGCGTGTTCGAGATCGGGATCGAGGTCTTCGATCCGTCGGCGCGAGGCTCCGGCATCGGACGCCGGGCGCTCGCGCTGTTCGTCACGCACCTGTTCGAGGAGGAGCACGCGCATCGGGTGCAGCTCACGACCGACGTCGACAACCAAGCGATGCGCCGCGTGGCGGAGCATCTGGGATTCGGGCTCGAGGGCACGCTCCGTGGGTTCATGCCCACCAAGAGCGAGCCTCGCGACTACCTGATGTACGGCATAACCAGGAGTGACTTCGAGAAGGAGCGGGCTGGATGGACCTCGACAGGCTGACGATCAAGTCGCAGGCGGCGCTCCAGGAAGCGCACCAGCAGGCGTCGGCGCGCCACCATCAACAGATCGAGCCGGAGCACGTGTTGTACGCCCTGCTCACCGATCCCGAGGGTGTGGTGTTCCCGCTCCTCCATCAGCTGGGGGTGGTTCCGAAGCAACTTCGGGACAAGGTCGACGAGGCCCTCGAGGCCAAGCCCAAGGTCTACGCCGAGGGAGTGCAGGTCGGCCTGTCGCCGTCGACCGCGCGTCTCCTGGAGGCCGCCGGCCGCGAGGCCGAGCAACTCACGGACGAGTACATCTCGACGGAGCATCTGTTGCTCGCGATGCTCCAGGGGGACGCGCCGGTCTCACGACTGCTCATCGACGCCGGCCTCACCCGCGACGGCGTCCTGGCCGCTCTGGCCGAGGTTCGTGGATCCCATCGCGTCACCTCGCAGAACCCGGAGGAGACCTTCCAGGCGCTCGAGAAGTTCGGACGAGACCTCACCGAGCAGGCAAGGAAGGGCAAGCTCGACCCGGTGATCGGACGGGACGAGGAGATCCGGCGCGTGATCCAGGTCCTCTCGCGACGCACGAAGAACAACCCGGTCCTCATCGGGGAGCCCGGGGTCGGGAAGACCGCGATCGTCGAGGGGCTGGCGCAACGGATCGTGGATGGCGACGTCCCCGAGTCGCTCAAGAACAAGCGGCTGATCTCGCTGGACATCGGCGCGATGATCGCCGGCGCGAAGTACCGGGGCGAGTTCGAGGAACGGTTCAAGGCTGTCCTCAAAGAGATCGCGGACTCCGAGGGCCAGGTCATCACGTTCATCGACGAGCTGCACACGATCGTGGGCGCCGGGGCGGCTGAGGGGGCCGTGGACGCCGGCAACATGTTGAAGCCGATGCTGGCCCGGGGTGAGCTTCGGCTGGTCGGCGCTACGACCCTCGACGAGTACCGCACGCACATCGAGAAGGACGCCGCGTTGGAGCGACGGTTCCAACCTGTCCTCGTGGAGCCGCCGTCCGTCGAGGACACCATCGCGATCCTGCGCGGCCTGAAGGAACGGTACGAGGTCCACCACGGGGTGCGGATCACGGACCCCGCGCTCGTCGCGGCCGCCGTGCTGTCCGATCGATACGTGACCGGCCGGTTCCTGCCGGACAAGGCCATCGACCTGATCGACGAGGCGGCATCTCGCCTCCGTATCGAGATCGATTCGGTGCCGGTCGAGATCGACGAGGTGGACCGGCGGATCCGGCAGCTCGAGATCGAGCGCGCCGCACTGCAGAAGGAAACCGACCCGGCCTCGAAGGAACGGCTCGAGAAGCTCGAGAAGGAGCTCGCGGACCTGGAGGAGCGTTCGCATGCGATGCGGGCGCACTGGCAGCAGGAGAAGGAGCAGATCGATCGCATCCGCGCCCTCAAGTCGGAGTTGGAGGAGACGCGAGCGGCATCGGAGCGGGCCGAGCGTGACGGCGACCTCGAGAAGGCCGCCGAGCTCCGGTTCGGCCGCATCGTCGAGATCGAGCGCCAGTTGGAGGAGGAGAACAAGCGTCTCCAGGAGATCCAGTCGGAGCAGAAGATGTTGAACGAGGAGGTCACGGAGGAAGACGTGGCCGCCGTGGTGGCCAAGTGGACCGGGATCCCGGTCCCACGCCTGCTGGAGGGCGAGATGCAGAAGCTCGTCCACCTCGAGGAGGCGCTCCACGAACGGGTGGTGGGGCAGGACGCCGCGGTCACGGCGGTCGCGAACGCGATCCGCCGTGCCCGCGCCGGCCTGCAGGACCCGAACCGGCCGATCGGCTCGTTCCTGTCCCTCGGACCGACCGGGGTCGGCAAGACGGAGCTCGCCCGCGCCCTCGCGGAGTTCCTCTTCGACGACGACCGGGCGATGATCCGGATCGACATGAGCGAATATCAGGAGCGGCACACGGTGTCGCGACTGGTCGGCGCGCCGCCCGGCTACGTCGGATTCGACGAGGGAGGCCAGCTCACCGAAGCGGTCCGCAGGCGCCCGTACTCGGTCCTGCTACTAGATGAGATCGAGAAGGCGCACACCGATGTGTCCAACGTGCTGCTCCAGCTGCTCGACGACGGTCGTCTCACCGACGGGCAGGGTCGGACCGTGGACTTCCGCAACACGATCGTGATCATGACGTCCAATCTCGGCGCCGCGGTCTTCCAGGACCCGACCGCCTCGCCGGAGGAGCGCGAGGAGAAGGTGCTGGCCGACGTCCGAGCGCACTTCCGGCCGGAGTTCATCAACCGGATCGACGAGGTCGTCGTGTTCGATGCGCTCAGCCGGGACGACATCGTGAAGATCGTGGAGATCCAGCTCCGTGGTCTGCAGCAGCGTCTGGCCGACCGCAAGCTCCAGCTGGAGCTCACCGACGAGGCGAAGACGTATCTGGCGAACGCCGGGTACGACCCCAACTTCGGGGCACGCCCGCTGAAGCGGCTGATCCAGCACGAGATCCAGGACCCGCTCGCGATGCTGCTGCTGTCCGGCGAGGTTCGTGAAGGCGACACGGTCGTCGCCGAGGCAGGTGGCGACGGGCTGACGCTCCGCGTGGAGGAGCGCGCGCAGGTGGCGACGGGAGCTGAGTAGGGGAGAAGGGTTCGCCGTCGGACCGCTTCCGTCGATGCTTCATCTCGTGGTTCCGCTCGCGCGAGAGGCGTTTCGGTGAGGGTCCGGACGAGCAGGACGATCCTGCTCTGGCTCGGCGTGATCGTCCTGGGCGGGATGCTGCTCCTCGCGCTCGCCGGGGACGCAGAAGCGAGGCGGCAGCTTCCCGCGCAGGTCGCGACGTGGGGATCCATCGGACTCCTCTTCTTCCTCGGATGGTGGTTCAAGGTGAGGCCCCGGAGGGATCTGCATCAGGATCAGGCGCGGTCGCTCGGCCTTCGATCGGCGCCGGGCGACCCGCTTCGCTACTTCGAACGACCGTTCGCGCTCCTCGGACACGCGGCGACCGCCAAAGACATCGAGAACACGTCGTGGGGCTCGTGGCGAGGGATGGAGGTCGTCGTCATCGACTACTGGTTCGCCCGCTCGAGCGATCCGAGCCGGAGCGACTATCGGTACTTCACGTGTGCCGCGACGCCGGTGCCCCCCGAGTGGCCGAACCTCGCGATCGTTCCGGAGGGCATCGGGTCCAGGCTCGCCACGTCGATCGGTGGGCGTGACATCGAGTTCGAGCTCGAGACCTTCAATCGAGCGTTCGAGGTGCGATCCGACGACCCGCGGTTCGCTCACGCCCTCGTCGACGCTCGGATGATGACCTGGCTGATGGAGCTCCCACCGGACACGGGCTTCGAGATCCTGGACGGGGTGCTGATGTGTCGGACGCCACGACGACTCGATCGCGATATGACCTGGGCGCTGGAGACGATGGCGACCTTCTTGGCACGCGTGCCGCCCGTCGTGGAGTCCCTCTTCGGCCAGGCGCGCTGACCTCATCGGACGTCAGCCTTGGCTCCGAGCGACCGGCGGTCGATACTCGCCACATGAACGAGGCAGTGCCGATCCTGATCGTCGTCCTCGCCGTCGTTGTGGCGGGCGGCGTCATCACCTACCAACACCAGCGGAAGCTCGAACGCCAGCGCGAGCTGCGTGCCCTCGCGCTCGGTCAACGCCTCGACTTCTCGCTCGACGACCCATTCGACGCGACGGGGGGGAACCCTTCTCCCTGTTCCAGAAGGGAGACGGCCGAGGGGTCGAGAACGTGATGTGGGGTTTCTGGCAAGGCCTGGAGGTCCGCGCCTTCGACTACTGGTATTACGACGAGTCCTCGGACTCGAAATCGAGTTCGAGTCCGAGGGAGTTCAACCGGCGATTCCACGTGAAGGCGCCGACGAGCGGTTCGCGACCGCGTTCTGCGACGCGCGCATGATGGACTGGCTCCTCCGGCACGGGGAGGGGTACGGGTTCGAGGTCGCCGGCGACCGGCTGCTGTGCTGGACCGATCGGGTGTCGCCGGCCGAGATGGTCCACCTGCTGGGGACCGCCAAGACGTTCCGGGAGCAGATCCCCGGCGTCGTGCGCTCCCTGTACCCGAAGTAGGTAGGCTTCCGCCGACCGGTCGACGCGGGCGCACGGAAAGGAACGGACGTGGAAGTTCTCTGGGTCGTGGTAGGGATCCTCGTGGTGCTCGCCCTGGTGGGCGTGGCTTCGTACAACAGGTTCGTCTCGCAGAAGAACCTGATCCGCGATGCGTGGGCCAACATCGACACGGAGCTCCGGCGCCGCTATGACCTGATCCCGAACATCGTGGAGACGGTGAAGGGGTACGCCTCGCACGAGCGAGAGGTGCTCGAGAACGTGACGCAGGCCCGCGCGATGGCGACCGGCGCGACCGGATCGCCGGCCGCCCAAGCGGCGGCGGAGGGGCCCTTCGTCGCCGCGCTTCGACAGCTCTTCGCCGTGGTCGAGAACTATCCGGACCTCAAGGCGAACCAGAACTTCCTGGCACTTCAGGCGGAGCTCGCCAACACGGAGGACCGGCTCCAGACGGCCCGGCGCTTCTACAACGCGAACGTGCGCGAGTACAACCGGCGCGTCCAGTCCGTCCCGTCGAACATCATCGCGGGGATGTTCAACTTCGAGGAAGAGGAGTTCTTCGAGGTGGAGGAGGCGCTGCGTGGCGACGAGGGCGTGCCGAAGGTGAGCTTCGAGCCGGGTGCGCCCGGCGTGTCCTTCGGCACTCCGTCCGAGCCGTCGACGGCTCCGCCCGCGACGCCCCCCGCGGGGGCGACGCCGCCCGAGCCGCAACGTCCCGACCAGCCCCCCGTCTGAGGATCAGCTGATCGCGGGAACCGGCTCCGACCCCGCCTCGGGATCGGGTTCTGCGCACCCGTCGAGCCCCGTCTTGCGCACGCCGCGGCTGAGCACGAACCACACCCCGGCCCAGGCGAGTGCAACCCCGCCCAGGATGGTGACCGTGATCGGCGCCCCGATCTGATCGGCGACGGCCGACGCCACCACCGCGGACACGGAGAGCGAAAGCGTGATCAGCATGTAGTCGAAGCCGAAGATCCGGCCGCGGATGTGGTCGGGGACGAGCACCTGCAGGCCGTAGGTGGACAGCATCCACTGGGACCCGCCGCCCAAGTGGGCGACGCAGATCGTCACCGCGGCGATCGCCAGTGAGGGGGCGGCTCCGAGCGCCATGTACCCGAGGCCGAACACGGCGAGCGAGAGTCCGATCGCGGGGAAGAGCCTTCGGTGTCCCGGCCCCGCGATCCGGTGGCCCAGGAACGGACCGATCAGCGCGCCAACCCCGCGTGCTGCCATCAGGATCCCGAAGCCGACGTTGCCGGAATCGAAGACGTCGAGCGCCATCACGGGGATCAAGGCGAGGAGTCCGGCCGCCGCGCCGAACCCGAACTTGACGGCCAGCAGGGAAAGGACACGATGGTCCCGGCGCGCGAAGCGCCACGTCTCCCTGGTGGCCTCGATCGCGCTGGGGTGCTCGGTGGTCTCCTTCCGCACCTCGGAGAAGCTCCGCCGGATCGACGAGAGCAGCGCCGCCGAGACCACGAAGGAGACGGCATTGACGACGAACGCGGTGTGCGCGCCGAACTCCGCGCTGATGAGGCCCCCGAGTCCGGCACCGACGGCAAGCATCGTTCCCCAGAGCGAGCCGTTCAGGGCGGTGGCGGCCGGCAGGTCGTCGGGCTCGACGACGTTCGGGGTGGCGGCCGAGAAGGCCGGGTCGAACAGTGCTGCGAACGACGCGAGCAGGGGCAGGAGCACGTAGGCCAGCCAGATCGTGTCGTGCCCGACGAGCAGGAACGCGACGCAGATGATCGCCCTGGCGAGGTCGCAGACGATCATCAACTTCCGCCGGTCGATCCGGTCGGCCAGCATGCCACCGATCGGGGACGCGAGGAAGAAGGCGAACTCCTGCGCGAGGATCGCCAGGCCGACGTAGAGCGCCTTCCCCGTCGCTTCGTAGATCAACCCGTTGATGGCGACCCAGAGGAACCAGTCACCCCCCAAGGAGATCACCGAAGCGAAGAACAGCGCCCGGAAATCCCGGTTGCGTCGCAGCAGTGACAGGCTGGCTCTCAGGCCGGCGCTCCGCTCGGGGGCGGTCGTCTGGTCTTCGTCCACGGCGGCGGAAGCGTACAGGGACGGTCCTGCGGAAGAGCTACTGGACGATCGGGCCGATCCAGAGCCCGGACAGCAGGAACGACACCGGCAGCAAGAAGAGGATCCCCACGAAGACGGCGATCCGCCGAGTCGAGCCCACGAAGTAGTCGTCGAGACGGATCACGGCCCGCTTCACCGGCTGGTACCAGAACGCCAGGATCGCCAGGGACACGATGGTGACCCCGATCGCCTCCGCGAGCACGATCTGCGCCGCCGCGGGATCGCGCTGGAGCATCGAAACCACCAGCGTGTCGGCGAGGGTCGTGATGTTCGCGCCCATGATGTAGGGGAGCGCCTCGTCCCGGCGGATATAGCCCTTCACCGCGAGCGGGATCAGGACCGTCAGCGCCACCGACACCGAAAGCGTCAGTGTCGCCACGATGCAGCCGAGCGCGAACATCGTCCACGGGCGTCGCATCCATGAGGCCCGCTTGGCCGCGGTCGTACCGCTGGTGACCTGGGGCAGGACGTGATCCAGGAGCTTGAACGAGGCCAGGATCACGAGGAGCCCGACCAGGAACAGGAGCGCGGACGGAACGACGCTCTCGATCACATCGATCAGCGGACCCCACACGACGGAGAGCGCCGCCTCCAGCTCTCCGGACGCGTGCAGGTTGACCCCGTCGAGCAGGCCGCTCCGGATGATCCCGTAGCCGATCACCATGCCGGGCAGGTACACGAGCGCGGTCATCGTCATCGCTTGGATGCCCATCCCGATCGGCTCGCCGCGGTTGGGGTCGTGCCGGTTCCTCGCGGCGTAGAGGAATCCCGTCAACAGCACGATGAACGAGGCGCCCAGCCGTGACCCGGACAGCATCGTGAAGGTCTGCAGCTTCGTCAGCGTGCCGGCTCCGAAGAGGCTGATCGCGGTCGCAGCGACGGGCGATCCCGACAGCACGACGTATGCACCGAGCCAGCCGAACCCTAAGGTCGAGATCCCGTTCGCGAACGGGAACTGTCCCTGGATGTCGGGGCCGATCGCGGCCGCCCCGGTCTTCATGATCTGCACCGCGAGGATGAACAGGTACATCGCCGGCAGGAAGAGGAGGACCTTGTGGACGATGTACCAGGCGCCCCGGGGTGGTTCGAAGGGCCCCCAATCCACGACGTGGCGGGCCTCGTTCAGCTCATGGGGAACGCAGAACTCCCCGTCGATCTCGACGAGCTTCTCGAGCTCCAGTTCGTCCTTGCTCTTGCTCATAGGCCCTTGTTCACAGTTGTGGGGTATCCGATCCCCAGAAGCTGGTATCCGGCGACCTTACCCTCGATACACTCACGTCACATGCCGGCCACCATCGTGCTCGGGACCCAATGGGGGGACGAGGGCAAGGGCAAGGCCGTCGACTACCTCGCGGACGGGATGGACTTCGTCGTCCGTTACCAGGGCGGCAACAACGCAGGCCACACCGTGATCGCCGAAGGGCGTCTGCTCAAGCTCCAGCTGATCCCGTCCGGCATCCTCTACGCGCACATCACCCCGGTGATCGCCGACGGGGTCGTCATCGACCCTCGCCATCTCCTCCGCGAGCTCGAGGATCTGCGACGCACGGGAGTGGACGTCTCGCGGCTCCGGCTGTCCGGCAACTGTCATCTGATCATGCCGTACCACCTCGAGCTGGAGAAGGTGACGCAGCGGTTCCTCGGACACAACGCGCTCGGCACGACGAAGCGCGGCATCGGCCCCGCCTACGCGGACAAGGCCGCCCGGATCGGCCTGCGCGTTCAAGATCTGTTCGACCAGAAGATCTTCCGGGAGAAGCTCGAGATCGTCCTCCGCGAGAAGAACGCGATCCTCACGAAGCTGTACGGGCGGCTGCCGCTGGACGGGGACGTGATCGTCGAGGAGTACATGGACCTGGCCGGCCGGCTCGAGGGCTACGTCGCCGACACGTCGATGCTCTTGCACGAGGCGCTTCGAGAGGGGAAGTCCGTGATGCTCGAAGGCGCGCAGGGCACGCTGCTGGACCTGGACAAGGGGACGTATCCCTTCGTGACGTCTTCGAATCCCGTCGCCGGGTACGCGCTCGCGTCCGCGGGGTTCGGTCCGAAGGAGGTCGAGCGTGTCGTCGGCATCGTGAAGGCTTACGTCACGAGGGTCGGCGCGGGGCCGTTCCCCACGGAGGATCTCGGCGACGACGGCGAGCGCCTCGGCGTGCGCGGTCAGGAGTTCGGCACGGTGACGGGGCGGAAGCGACGCTGTGGATGGTTGGACGTAGCCCTGCTGCGCTACGCGACCCGCGTGAACGGGCTCACCGAGCTGTTCCTGACGAAGCTGGACGTGCTGTCGGGCTTCGAACGCATCCGCATCGGCACCGGGTACCGCGTGGAGGGGAGTCAGTTCCGAGACTTCCCGCCCAACCAATCCCTGTTCCACAAGGCCGAGCCGATCTACGAAGAGGTGGACGGCTGGATGGAGGAGATCGACGAGGCGAAGACCTTCGAGGACCTGCCGAAGGCCGCGCGGGAGTACGTGCGCCGGATCGAGGAGCTCGTGGACGTGCCCGTCTCCGTGGTGTCGGTAGGGCCGGCTCGCGAGCAGAGTCTGCCGGCCAGATGAGAGTCCTCGTCGTCGGCGGCGGCGGCCGGGAGCACGCCCTCTGCTGGGGGTTGGCGCGGAGCCCGCTGGTCGAGCAGCTCCACGCCGCGCCGGGCAACGCCGGGATCGCGTCGGTCGCGACGTGCCATGCGGCCGCCGCCGACGACGTCGATGCGCAGCTCCGGCTGGTGGACGAGCTTGGCGCCGACCTCGTCGTCATCGGCCCGGAGGCGCCGCTCGTCGCCGGGCTCGCGGACGAGCTCCGGGCGCGAGGGCGGCGGGCCTTCGGCCCGGGACGCGCAGGCGCCCGCCTCGAGGGATCGAAAGCGTTCGCGAAGGACCTGATGGTGCGCCACGGGATCCCGACGGCTAGGGGCGCGACCTTCGAACGCGCCGACTGGGGGCGGGATCGCCAGAAGATGCTCGCGATCGTGGACGAGCTGGGTGGTCGAGCCGTCATCAAGGCCGACGGGCTGGCGGCGGGCAAGGGTGTGACCGTGGCATCCGATCAGGACGACGCGATGGCGGCCATCGAGGAGTGTCTGGTCGCGGGCGCGTTCGGAGCGGCTGGGGCGCGGGTGGTCGTCGAAGAGCTGCTCGAGGGGCCCGAGGTGTCTGCCTTCGCGCTGGTGGATGCGTTCTCGACGATTCCACTGGGGCTCGCCCAGGACTTCAAGCGAGCTGGAGACGATGACACGGGTCCGAACACCGGAGGGATGGGCGCGTACTCACCCCTCGCTTGGCTCGACCCGGAGACGGAGTCTCGGATCTGGGAGGTGGTGGCGGCGACGGTGGGCGCGCTCCACGACGAAGGGATCGCGTACTCCGGACTCCTCTATACCGGCCTGATGCTCACCGCGGAAGGCCTGAAGGTCCTCGAGTACAACTGCCGGTTCGGCGACCCGGAGACCCAGGTGGTGATCCCGCGGCTGCGCGGAGACCTGGCCGAGATGCTGGACGCTTGCGCGACGGACCGGCTCGCCGATCTGAAGGTCGACCTATCCGATGACGCCGTGGTGACCGTGGTACTCGCGAGCGGTGGCTATCCGGGGCCGTACGAGACCGGTCGGCTGATCGAAGGGCTCGATGGCGCCGCCGCCTCACCCGATGCCGCCGTATTCCATTCGGGGACCAAGGAGCGCGAAGGTAGAGTGGTCACGGACGGCGGCCGCGTGCTCGCGGCGACCGGATGGGGACCGACCGTCGAGGACGCGCGGGGGCGGGCATACGAGGCGGTGTCGCACATCTCGTTCGACGGCATGATCCGCCGGAGCGACATCGCCGCGCGAGCGGCCGAGGGAGGCCGATGAGCGAGCCAGTGGGCGAGGTAGGGGCCGGATGAGCGAAGAGACGCCGATCGTCGGGGTGCTGGCCGCCTCGCCCACCGAGCTGCCGATCATGCGCCAGGCAGGCCTGATCCTGGAGAAGTTCGGCATCTCGAACGAGGTCCAGATCATGTCTTCCTCGAGGACACCCGATCTCGTGGACGAGTACGCGAGGACCGCGGTGGAGCGAGGTCTCCGGGTGGTCGTCTGCTCGACCGGGATGTCCGGTCATCTCGCGGCCGCGGTGGCGGCGCGTACGGTCATCCCGGTGATCGGCGTGCCGATCGCGTCGCCGCCCCAGATGGTGGGCAACGAGGCCCTCGCACTCACCGCGCAGATGCCCACCGGTGTCCCGATCGCCACCGTCGGGGTCGACGCGGCGGTCAACGCCGCGGTCCTCGCGGCGCAGATCGTGGGCCTGGGTGACGAGACGATCCAGGCGGCGCTCTGGAAGTTCAAGGACGATCTCGCGGAGGGCCTCAAGCTGTGATCCCGCGCTACCGCCTCCCCGAGATGGAGGCCGTGTGGTCGGACGATTCACGCCTCGCGAACTGGCTCGAGATCGAGCTGCTCGCGGTGGAAGCCCTCGCCGAGCTCGGCGTGGTCCCTCAGGAGGACGCCGCGGCCTGTCGTGAGCGCGCGGCGCTCACGGTCGAGGCCGTGGCGGAGCGGGAAGCCGTGACCCGCCACGACGTCGCCGCCTTCGTCGACGTCGTGGCCGCCGCCATCGGCCCCGCCGGCCGTTGGGTCCACTTCGGGCTCACGTCGTCCGACGTCATCGACACGGGCTTCGCGCTGCAGCTCCGCGCCGCCGCCGACGTGCTGCTCGTGGAGCTCGAGCGACTGCTCGGCACGACCAAACGACTCGCGCTGCACCATCGCGACACGGTGATGGCCGGCCGGTCGCACGGCGTGGTGGCCGAGCCGACGAGCTTCGGGCACAAGCTCGCCGTCTGGGCCTTCGAGCTGGATCGCGACCGCGACCGGCTCCGGCGCGCCCGCGAGATCGTCGCGGTGGGCGCGATCAGCGGCGCCGTCGGCACCTACGCATCCGTGGACCCGAGGGTCGAGGAGTTGGTCTGCGCCCGACTGGGCCTGCGGAGCGTGGAGGCGTCGACCCAGGTGATCCAGCGCGATCGTCACGCCGAGTTCATGACCTCCCTCGCCATCACGGCGTCCACCCTCGACAAGATGGCGACGGAGATCCGCCACCTCGCGCGCACAGAGGTCCGTGAGGTGCAGGAGCCGTTCGCGGAGGGACAGAAGGGCTCCTCCGCGATGCCGCACAAGCGGAACCCGGTGGTCTCGGAGCGTGTCTCCGGCCTGGCCCGCGTGATCCGCGGAAACGCCCAGGCAGCGCTGGAGAACATGGTCCTGTGGCACGAGCGCGACATCTCGCACTCGTCCGCTGAGCGGATGATCTTCCCCGACGCCACCGGTCTTCTCGCCTTCATGCTCCGCGACCTGACGTGGGTGCTCGACGGGCTGATCGTCTACCCCGACCGGATGCGCGAGAACCTCGAGATAGGCGGTGGGCTCGTGCACTCGCAAGCGGTTCTCCTCGCGCTCGTGGACGCGGGGCTTTCCCGTGACGAGGCCTACGCGCTCGTCCAGTCGGCGGCCGCCAACGCCTGGGACGAGGGAGCGAGCTTCCGGGAGGTGTTGGAGGCCGAGCCCGGGGTCGGCGGACGGCTCGACGCCGGCACGTTCGAGTCGCTCTTCGACCCCCGCCGCTCGCTGGTGAACCTCGGCGGCGTGTTCGACAAGCTCGAAAAGCTCCCCGTGGAGTCGGCCCCAAAGTCGGAGATGGAGTCGGAGATGGAGTCGGGCATGGAGTCGGAGATGGAGTCGGAGGGATGACCCCTTCGCCTCGGCTGCGGGCTCGCGGGAAGGTCCGCGATGTCTACGACGCCAGCGAGGATCGCCTGCTGCTCGTCGCCACCGATCGGATCAGCGCGTTCGACGTCGTGCTGCCCGACCCGATCCCCGACAAGGGGCGTGTGCTCACGGGCCTGTCGTCGTTCTGGTTCGATCGCACGGCCGACCTGGTTCCTCATCACGTCGTGTCGACGGACCCGGCGGACTTCCCGGCGCCGTTCGCCGGCGTGCCGGCGCTCACCGGTCGCGCGACCCTCGTCCGCAAGGCGAAGGTCGTGCCGATGGAGTGTGTCGCACGGGGGTACCTCTCGGGTTCGGGCTGGTCTCAGTATCGGACGACGGGTGCCGTGTGCGGCGTGCCCCTTCCCGAGGGGCTCGTCGAGTCCGACGGGCTTCCCGAGCCGATCTTCACGCCGACCAGCAAAGCCGAGTCGGGCCACGACCTGCCGCTCGCTCCCGAGGAAGCCGTGGATCTCGTCGGGAAGGGTCTGTTCGAACGGCTGAAGGAGCTCACCCTCAGGATCTACGAGCGTCTCGCCGACACGTCCGCAGCCCGAGGCATCATCCTCGCGGACACGAAGCTCGAGTTCGGCTTCGCGGACGGGGAGCTGGTCCTGATCGACGAGGTGGGGACACCCGACTCCTCTCGGTTCTGGCCGGCCGACGGCTACGCGGCGGGCGGCGCCCAGCCGTCGTTCGACAAGCAGTTCGTTCGCGACTGGCTGGACGCGAGCGGCTGGGATCACGAGCCGCCGGCCCCGGGGCTTCCCGCCGAGGTGGTCCTGGGCACGGCGAGGCGGTACGTGGAGGCCTACGAGCGGATCACCGGCTCGCCCTTCGATGCCTACCCGGGAGCGGCGTCCGGCGACGACGATCCCGTGCTGGAGCGCCTTCGGGAGGAGCACGGATGAAGTTCGCCGTCGAAGTCCTGGTGACGCTGAAGCCGGGGCTCGCGGACCCGCAGGGCAAGGCGATCGAGGGCGCCCTCCCCATGCTCGGATGGCGGAACGTCTCCGGCGTGCGGGTCGGCAAGCACGTTCGGCTCCAGCTGGAGGCGGGATCGGAGTCGGAGGCGCGGAGCCAGGTGGAAGAGATGGCCGGCCGGCTGCTCTCGAACCCGGTGATCGAGGACTCGCGCATCCTGGAGCTCCGCGAAGCGTGAGCGCCCGCATCGGGGTCGTGACGTTCCCCGGCTCGCTGGACGACCACGACGCCCTCCGCGCCGTCGAGCTGATGGGCGGGGAGGGCGTGCCGCTCTGGCACGCGGATCCCGATCTCAAGGGAGTCGAAGGGGTCATCCTGCCGGGCGGCTTCAGCTACGGCGACTACCTGCGGTGCGGGGCGATCGCCCGCTTCGCGCCGGTGATGGAGGAGGTAAGAGGCTTCGCGGCGAGCGGTGGCCCAGTGCTCGGCATCTGCAACGGTTTCCAGATCCTCTGCGAATCGGGATTGTTGCCCGGCGCGTTGATCAGGAACCGGTCTCTCCGGTTCATCTGTCGGATCGTCCATCTGCGTGTGGAGACCACGCAGTCGTCGATCACTGTCGACGTGCTCCCCGGGGAGGTCCTCGAGATGCCGATCAAGCACGGGGAAGGACAGTTCGTCGCCTCCGAGGCCGATCTCGACCACCTGGAGGACTCGGGACGAGTCGTGTTCCGCTATTGCGGTCCGGACGGCGAGGTGTCCGACACCCACAACCCGAACGGCGCCCTGCGTGGGATCGCCGGGATCCGCAACGAGGCCGGCAACGTGATCGGGCTGATGCCGCACCCCGAACACGCCGTGGACCCCGACGTCGGACCCACGGGCGGACAAGCGCTGTTCGCATCGCTGCTCTCGTCCGTGATGGCGGGAGCGGGGCGGTGACCGACCCGCTCCCGTCCGACATCGGGCGGCAGCTCGGGTTGCGTGACGACGAGCTCGAGTTGATCCGGGAGACGCTCGGCCGCGAGCCCAATCGGAACGAGCTCGCGATGTACGCGGCGATGTGGTCCGAGCACTGTTCGTACAAGTCCTCGAAGATCCACCTCCGCACGTTGCCGACGGAGGGGTCCTCGGTCCTCGTCGGTCCGGGCCAGGACGCCGGCGCCGTCGACATCGGCGACGGCGTCGCCGCCGTCTTCAAGATCGAGTCGCATTCTCATCCGAGCGCGATCGAGCCCTACCAGGGTGCCGCCACGGGCGTCGGCGGGATCGTCCGGGACATCGTCTCCATGGGAGCTCGGCCCGTGGCGCTGCTGGATCCGCTGATGTTCGGCCCACTCGGCGAGGAGCGGAACCGATGGCTCCTCGAAGGAGTCGTCGCCGGGATCGGCGGCTACGGCAACTGCATCGGCGTCCCGACGGTCGGCGGCGAGGTCCGGTTCGCGGAGCCACACACGGCGAACCCGACCGTGAACGTGATGTGCGTCGGCATCGCGCAGGCCGACCGGCTGATGACCGCGGCGACGCACACGCCCCAGCTAGGCTCACTGATGGTCCTGTACGGATCGACGACCGGACGCGACGGTATCGGGGGCGTCTCCGTGCTCGCATCCGCGACGCTCGAGGAGGGGAGCGAGGACTCGCGCCCGTCCGTGCAGATCGGCGATCCGTTCGCGGAGAAGTTGCTGATCGAGGCCTCGCTCGAGCTGGTCGAGGAGGACCTGCTCGAAGGATTGCAGGACCTCGGGGGAGCGGGTCTCACCTGCGCCGTGAGCGAGTCCGCGGTTCGGGCCGGGCTCGGCGCGCGGCTGGATCTCGATGAGGTCCCGTTGCGTGAGTCGGGCATGGAGGCCTTCGAGATCCTCACGTCCGAGTCGCAGGAACGGATGCTCGCGATCGTCCATCCCTCGAAGCTCGAACGCGTGCGTGAGGTCTGCGAGAAGTGGGGTCTGGCCACCGCGGTGGTCGCGACCCTCGAGGCCGGCGGGGACCTGGACGTGTCCATCGCCGGGGAGCAGGTGGCCAAGGTCCCGGCGCTCTCGCTCACGGAGAAGGCGCCCGAGTACGACCGACCGATGCGACCGATCGCCGCCGATCACGACGACCCCACGTTCGTCTCGTTCGACGGAGACCTCCGCGAGGCCCTCCTTTCGCTCCTGGCATCGCCCAACGTGGCGTCCAAGCGGTGGATCTTCGAGCAGTACGACCGGATGGTCCAGGGGCAGACGGTCGCGGGACCGGGGTCCGATGCCGCGGTGGTCCGAGTGCCGGGAACCATGAAGGGTCTCGCGCTGTCGGTCGACGGCAACGGTCGATACGGGACGCTCGATCCCTACCTCGGCGGGGCGCACGCCGTCGCCGAGGCAACACGGAACGTTGCGGTGACCGGCGCGAAGCCGCTCGCGATCACGAACTGCCTGAACTTCGGCAACCCGGAGCGGCCTGAGGTGATGTGGCAGTTCTCGGAGGCCGTCCGTGGGATGCGGGACGCTTGCCTCGCGCTCGACACCCCCGTCACGGGCGGCAACGTGAGCTTCTACAACGAGTCCGTTGGCTCGGCGATCTGGCCGACGCCGGTCGTCGGCGTGCTGGGATCGCTCACGGACTATCGCCTTCGGCTGCCCTCGGGATTCCCATCGCCCGCTCTCGCCGTCTACCTGCTTGGGGAGTCTTTCGCGGAGCTCGGCGGGTCCGAGTTCGCGGAGACGGTGCTGGGGATGGTGGCGGGGGTGCCACCTGCGCTCGACTTCGCCGCCGAGCGCCGCCTCCAGGATCTGCTGCACGAAGCCGCGGCGGGCGACCTGCTGGCCTCCGCGCACGATTGCTCCGACGGCGGGGTCGCCGTCGCGCTGGCCGAGTGCGCGATCCTCGGCGGACACGGCTTCGCGGTCACGCTGGCCGGAGACCTGCCTCCGCACGTCCTGCTGTTCGGCGAGTCGGCCTCGCGGGTCGTCGTGTCGGTCGCCCCCGAGCGAGAGGGCTCGCTCCGTGGTCTCGCGGCGACGCGCGGGGTCCCGTTCGAGCGCCTCGGCGAGACGGGCGGCCCCCGAGCCGTGATCGACGGCATGCTGGAAACAACCGTGACCGAGATCTCCGAAGTGTGGGAAGGCGCCATCCCGCGCCTGCTCGGCGTTGGGATGGACTAGCTGTAGTTCCTCAACACGTTGTTCAAGAGGTGAGAGCCTCCTTGCTCGTCAGGGTCCAACCAGACGGCAAGGAGGCTCTCGTGACTCATGCTAGGGCGAAGCTCACCATGCAAGGCCGCCGGCTCCTGGTGGAGCGG
>DATKDI010000077.1:0-9133 GCA_035512775.1 Actinomycetota bacterium
CCCGGCCGCCTCCTTTCCGGGGACGGATCGCTCCCTTGGAGACTCGGCCCCCGGGTGCTCCTCCGCGACAGACCCGACACCGGATCGACGTGGTGAACGTCACCTCCGGTCCGTGCGGGCCGGCACCGACCGCCGGATGAGGGGTCCGTAGGGTCGTCCCATCGACCAGATCCCGAAGGGATCGAGACGAAAGGGGGAGCCATGAGCGCCCAGGGAGGAACCCTCCAGCGCAGAGGAACCATCGAGCTGCCGATCTGGCCCGTGGCCGTCCTCGTGGTCGCCGCAGTTGCTGCGGCGATCGGGATGACGTTGCTGAGGAGCGCGGGGCAGACCACGTTCGTGACATCGGTCACGGACAGGGAGCGGATCGCGAACTCCACGGCCGCGGTTCGTGAGCAGGGAGCAGTGCTTCCCGCGATCGTGGGCATCTCCCACGTGGCACCGTCGCTGCACTCACAGGGCTACGCGGGGTTCGAGAACCCCGGGGCCTACGCCACGCAGGTACCGACGTTCGCGGGCTTCGAGAACCCGGGCGCCTACGTCACCGAGGCACCGGCCTTCCAGCCGGGCCTCGAGAACCCGGGCGCCTACCCGGCGGAGATCGCACCGCCGGCGGAGGGCCCCGTCATCGTGAGCGGCCAGCCCTGCACGCAGTGCAGGTAAGCCTTCTCAGGGGACCAAGAAGGGGCCGGCGCGAAGCGCCGGCCCCTTCGACGTATCGAGTCGCTATGCCACGGCTCCGTGGCACTTCTTGTATTTCCGACCGCTGCCGCACGGACACGGCGCGTTGCGAGGCACCTTGTCGCTGATGACCTGATTCGGATTGGACTCCTGCACCGTGCCGGATCCCTCCGCCGCTTCCTCGTCCCCGTGGCTCTCGCGGACCCGGTTCACCTTGGGCTGAGACACGCGTCGCTGCTGCTGCTCCGGTTGGACCAGCTCCACCCGGTAGATGTAGCGGACGAACTCCGTCTGGATCGTGGACGTGAGCTCCTCGAACATGTCGAATGCTTCGCGCCGATATTCCGTGATCGGATCCTTCTGCGCGTAGCTCCGCAGATAGATCCCTTCCTGCAGGTAGTCCATCTCGTACAGGTGCTCGCGCCAGCGCGTGTCGATGATGTTGAGCAGGACGACGCGCTCGAGCTCTCGCATCATCCCTTCGCCGAGCGTCTCCTCCTTCACCGCGTACGCGGCCAGTGCGTCCTCGACGAAGTTCTCTTGGAGCGTCTGCGGGTCGTGGATCTCGGCCACCTGTTCGGTGGTCAAAGAGACGGGGTAGATCTCCGAGAGGGCCGTGAACAGCCCGTCCCGGTCCCATTCCTCCTCGAAGACCTCCGGTGGGCAATAGGTCGAGACCGTGGCCTCGACCACGTCCCTCACGAACCCCAGCGCCTCCTCCGTCAGGTCTCCGCCCTCGAGGATCTTCCGGCGCTCGCCGTAGATCACCGTGCGCTGGCCGTTCATGACCTCGTCGTACTTCAGGACGTTCTTCCGGCGCTCGTAGTTGAGCTCCTCGATCTGCCCCTGGGCGTTCTGGACCGCGCGCGTCACCATCTTGGCTTCGATGGGCTCGTTCTCGGGCCACTTCAGGCGCTCCATGATCGAGGCGACCCGGTCGGAGGCGAACATCCGCATGAGGTCGTCCTCGAGCGACAGGTAGAAGGCCGACGCCCCCGGGTCGCCCTGCCGACCGGATCGGCCACGGAGCTGGTTGTCGATCCGGCGAGACTCGTGCCGCTCGGTGCCGAGCACGTATAGACCCCCCAGCTCGACGACCTCGTCGTGCTCCGCGTCGGTCTGCGCCTTGAACTTCGCGAAGATCGGCTCCCACTCGGCCTCGTAGGCCGCGCGCTCCTCCTCGTCCATCTCGAACAGCAGGTAGCGATCGTTGTCGAAGTCCCGCGCCGCCATCTCCTGGCGCGCGAGGTATTCGGAGTTCCCGCCGAGAAGGATGTCGACGCCGCGGCCGGCCATGTTCGTGGCGACCGTCACCGTCTCCTTGCGACCGGCCTGCGCGACGATCATCGCCTCCTTCTCGTGGTTCTTCGCGTTCAGGACGTGATGCTTCACGCCGCGGCGGTTGAGCATCCCCGAGAGCTTCTCGGACTTCTCGATCGAGACGGTGCCCACGAGGATCGGCTGGCCGGACTCGTTCCGTTCGATGATGTCGTCGATGAGGGAATCCCACTTCGCCTCTTCGTTCTTGAAGATCAGGTCCTGCAGGTCGTCGCGGATCATCGGCTGGTTCGTCGGGATCTCGGTCACGCCGATCGAGTAGGTCTGCTCGAACTCCGTGAGCTGCGTCTTGGCGGTACCGGTCATCCCCGCGAGCTTCTCGTACATCTTGAAGTAGTTCTGGATCGTGATCGTCGCGAGCGTCTGATTCTCCTCCTTGACCCGGACGCCCTCCTTCGCCTCGATCGCCTGGTGCAGCCCTTCCGAGTACCGGCGCCCCTCGAGGACCCGGCCCGTGAACTCGTCGACGATCTTCACCTCTCCGCTCTGGACCACGTACTCGATGTCTCGCTTGTAGAGCTCCTTCGCGCGGAGCGCGTTATGGAGGTGATGAACCAACATCGTGTTCTCGTGGTCGTAGAGGTTGTCGATGTTCAGCAGGTTCTCGACCTTGGCGACCCCGGCCTCCATGACGGCGACCTGGAACTTCGCCTCCTCGACCTCGTAGTGCTCGTCCCGGGTGAGCTGCGGAGCGATCCGCGCGAACGTCTGGTACCACTTCGCGCTGTCCTGCACCATGCCGCTGATGATCAGCGGGGTCCGTGCCTCATCGATCAGGATCGAGTCGACCTCGTCCACGATCGCGAAGTGGTAGCCACGCTGGACTGTGTGTTCGAGCCGCATCGCCATGTTGTCGCGGAGATAGTCGAACCCGAACTCGTTGTTGGTCCCGTAGGTGATGTCGGCCGCATACGCCGGCCGGCGCTCCTCGGGGCTCATCGCGGATTGGATCAAACCGACCTCGAGACCGAGGAACCGATAGATCCCGCCCATCCACTCCGAATCTCGCTTCGCGAGATAGTCGTTGACCGTGACGAGATGGACACCCTTGCCCTCGAGGGCGTTCAGATAGCCGGGCAGGGTCGAGACGAGGGTCTTGCCCTCTCCCGTCCGCATCTCGGCGATGGTGCCGCGGTGCAGCGCCGCTCCGCCCATCAGCTGGACGTCGAAGTGACGCTGGCCGATGGTGCGGCGCGCGGCTTCGCGCGTGGTGGCGAACGCCTCCGGGAGCAGGTCGTCGAGGGGCTCGCCGTTCTCCAGGCGCTCCCGGAACTCGACGGTCTTGTGGGCCAGCTCCTCATCCGAGAGGTCCTCGATCTCGGGCTCCCACGTGTTGACGAGCTTGGCGAGCTGCTCGAGCTCCTTGCGTCGGCGGCCCTCGCCGATGTTGCTGAACTTGTCGATGATGGGCAACGCGGATCCTTTTCGTGATTGGGGAACTTCGATTCTACCGGCGCTTCGCGTCAGCCCTGGATGCGCATCGGCTCCCGCAGCCGCGCGACCAGGATGAGGGCCCCGGCGACCAGCACGGCGAGCCCTACCCCGAGAGGACCGTAGCCGGCCGATTCGAGGACGACCCCGCCGGCCAGCCCCGCGACCGCAGAGGTGAGGCTGATCAAGAGATCCGTGAAGCCGAGTGCCCCGGCACGCTCGTTGGGCGCCGTGATGTCGCTGATCACGGCCGTGGCTCCGAGGAACGTCGCCGACCATCCGAGCCCGATCGCCACCAGCCCGATCCCGATCACGACGGCGTTCGCCTCGGTCGCGGCCAGGAGGGCGCCGGCGATGCTCGTGACGCATCCGGCGAGGATGGCGGCGCGGCGGCCCGCACGGTCCATCCAGCGGCCGATGAGGGGCGCGAACGCGAACATCCCTGCGATGTGGGAGCTGATCACCAACGAGATCGTCGTGCCTCCGTGATGCGCATGGTCGAGGGCCGTCGGCGTGACACCCATCACGCCCACCATCGCCATCTGACCGACGGCGCCGGCGAGGACGGCGGTCCGGAAGGTCGGGACGCGGAGCAGCTCGCGCCAGTTCCGTCCTCCCTCTCCGTCGGTCACGGCATCACGGATCGCAAGGTCACGGGGGTCGGGTCTCACCGCGAGCGCACAAACGAACGCGCCGAACGCCCCGGCGATCGGCACGATCCAGGGAAGGAGGGAGCCCTCGCCGGCTGCGCCCTCGATCACCGCGGCGAGCAGCGGGCTCCCGACCGCTCCGATCGTGCCGGCGGCCAGGAGGATCCCCACCGCGCGTCCCCGTCGCTCGGCGGGGTACATGTCGGCGACGGCGCCGCGCCCCAGGTTCGCCCCGCCGAGCGCGACGCCGAACGGGATCGTGCTCGCCATGAGCCCGGCGAAGGAACCCGCCCGGATGGAAAGGGCAGCGGCGGCAGCGGCGGCGCCCACCAGCACGTACGACAGGATGAGGCCCGGGCGACGGCCCACACGGTCCATCCACCGGCCGATCAGCGCGGCGCCCGCGGCAGCGGCGAGGAAGTAGAGCCCCCACAGCAGCCCGGCCGCCCCCTCGCGTCCCGTCAGGCGGGAGGCAGCGGGACCGCCGATCACGAGCATCACGGGGAACGTGGTCTGCACGAGCCCCTGCGCGAAGGCCAGGAGGATCGTGTTGCGACGCACGAGGCGATCGCGCTCGGCAGGATCGACGAGCCGTTCCTGCGTAGGGCGGTAGGTCAAAGGGACTCCGTGAGTGCGCCCAAGCGCTCGACCAGCCTCGCGTTCTCCGAATAGTCGACCGGCACCGCGATCACGGACACAGCGTCGTCGTCCAGCGCTTTGCGGAGCGTGGGCAGCAGCTCCGACGCCTCCGCGATCGCGTAGCCCTTCGCGCCGAAGCTCTCCGCGAATCGCACGAAGTCCGGGTTCCCGAACGAGACCGCCGCGCGCCTGCCGAAATGGATGTCCTGCTTCCAGCCGATCAGCCCGTACCCGCCATCCACCCAGACCAGGATCACGAAGTGGACCTTCTCTCGGACCGCGGTCTCGATCTCGGCGGCGCTCATCAAGAAGGCACCGTCGCCCATCGCCGCGAGCACCCTGCGCTCGGGGTGCACGAGCTTGGCCGCGAACGCACCCGGGAGCGCGAACGCCATCGTCGCCAGGCCGTTGGAGATCAGGCAGGTGTTCGGTGCGTACGTCGGGAAGAGCCGAGCCATCCAGATCTTCACCGCGCCGGTGTCGCAGAGCACGATGTCTTCCCGATCGAGGGCCTCCCGCACGTCGTGGACGATCCGCTGAGGGCGCACCGGGAACACGTCGTCCCCGGCCCCCGACTCGAGCTCATCACGCAGGAAGCGCTCCCCCGGTGGCTCCGGGTCTCGTCGTGACTTCCCGGGTGCCGCCTCGGCGATGGCATCCAGCGATTCCCCGATCCCTCCCTGGACCCCGACCTCGAGCGTGTAGGCCTCGTCGACCTCGGCGACCGTCCGGTGGATGTGGATGATCGCCTTGTCCCGACCTGGGTTCCAGCGCTCCGGCGCGTACTCGACGAGGTCGTACCCGACGGCCACCACGACGTCTGCCCTGTCGAAGCCGAAGTTCGCGTAGTCGCGCATCATGAAGCCGATCGTCCCGAGCGCGTTCGGATGGTCGTCGGGGAAGACACCCTTGCCGAGGAACGTGGTGGCGACGGGGAGGTGCAGACGCTCGGAGAAGCGGACGAGCGCGTCCATCGCGTCGTCGCGAGCCACGCCCGGTCCCGCGAGCACCACCGGAGCGGCCGCGTGCTCCAGGACCTCGGCCGCGCGCCGGACCTGCGCGTCCGCCGGCGCCGGATCGACCGGCACGTTGACGCGGAGCGGCTCGCCTGTCGTCTCCTGCTCGGCGATGTCCTCGGGCAGGATCAGGAACGCGGCGCCGGGACGCTCGGTCCGCGCTTGCTTGAAGGCTTTCCGCACCATCTCCGGGACGGCCTCGTCCACGGTGATCATGCCGCCCCACTTCGTGATCGGTCGGAACAGCTCGACGAGGTCGACCGCCTGATGGGACTCCTTGTAGAGCCGGTGGAGGCCGGCCTGCGCGGTGATCGCCACGAGCGGGTGCGAGTCCAGGTGCGCGTTCGCGATCCCGAGCATCAGGTTGATCGCACCCGGGCCCAAGGTGGCCAGGCACACGCCGGGTCGTCCCGTGAGGGCGCCGTAGGAGTCGGCCATGAACGCGGCGCCCCGCTCGTCCCGCGTGGTGATGAATCGGATTGACGAGTCCGCGATCGCGTCGATCACGTGGAGGTTCTCCTCGCCAGGCAGGCCGAAGACGTACTCGACCTCCTCGTTCTCCAAACACTCGACGAGCAAGCGGGCTACGGTTCGTGTGCCCCGCGCGGCCACCATCTCAACAGGCTACCTGTGCGGCCCACCGGTACGCTCGCCGCATGGAATTCAAGGACGTGCTGCGGCGCCGACGGATGGTGCGGCGCTTCGACCAGCGGCCGGTGCCCGCGGACACGGTCGACCGCATCATCGACGTGGGTCGTCGCGCCCCCTCCGCGGGTTTCTCGCAGGGCCTGGAGCTCTTGGTCCTCGACACCCCGGAGACGATCGCCACGTTCTGGGAGACGACCTACGACCCGGAGTTCGGCTGGGAGGAGGAGACCGTCGCGCACGGGCCCACGGTGCTGATCCTGCCCCTACCGGATCCCCGTCGGTATGTGGAGCGCTACGCGCAACCCGACAAGATCGATTTCGGCATGGACGAGGAAGCCAACTGGCCGGTGCGGTTCTGGGAGATCGACGCGGCGATGGCCTCGATGCTGATCCTCCTCGCCGCGGTCGAGGAAGGCCTGGGCGGGTGGTTCTTCGGCATCACCTACGGAGAGCGGGCGCTGCTCGATCGCTTCGGCGTCCCCGCGCACCTCCGGCCGATCGGGATCATCGGGCTCGGATATCGCGCCGAGGACGAGGAGCCCTCGGGGTCGTGGATGAAACACCGGCGACGGTCGCTCGAGGAGCAGATCCACCGCAACGGCTGGTGAGCGGTTCCAGGTGCCCGTTAGGCCCGTTGTTGCAAGAGCTGGCGGGTCAGCTGCGCCTGCGCGACATGTTCGCGGAAGTGCTCGAGCGCGTGCAGGAGAGCCCATGCCGCAGACACGGGCTCTGCCTCCGGGGTCGGGCGTATCGCGGCGGGATCGAACGCCTCGGCGGCGTTGAGCCGGGCTCGGCACTCCGCGGCCATCGTGTCCACGAACGCCAGCAGCTCCGTGTCGCTCGCGGACTCCGCGACGAACTCGGAGGGCCGATCGCGCTCCGGAAGCGCGAGTCCCCGGGCGATCGACATCCACCAGCGAGAGCTGTGCAACCCGTGCACGGCCAGCACCGTGATCGAGTTGCTGTCCTCGCCGGCGGGTTGCCACGCGAGCGCGTCGGGTGCGAGCCCGTCGATCGCCTCGCGCAGGTGATCCACGGATTCGTCGAAGATCTCCCGGGCTGCCTCGATGATCGGATCGGGCATCAGGCGAGGTCGCAGCCGGTCACGTGATCTCGATCATCTTCTCGCGCACGGCGTAGACGACCGCCTCCATGCGCGAATGGAGGTGGAGCTTCTCGAGGATGTTGCGGATGTGGTTCTTCACCGTGTTCTCCGAGATGAACAGCTGCTTCGCGATGTCGCGGTTGTTGAGGCCCTGAGCGACCAGCCGGAGCACCTCCATCTCGCGATCGGTGAGCTTGGGCGCCGGCATCTGGGGTCGCTCGTCGGCCTCCTTCGAGATCGCGGCGAACTCGGTGAGCAGCTTGGACGCCATCGAGGGCGAGATGCGCGACTGGCCCGCCCATACGCTCCTGATCGCGTCGGCGACTTCGTCGATCGGGATCTCCTTCAACAGGTAGCCCGCGGCGCCGGCCTTGATCGCGTCGTAGAGATCGCCCTCGTCATCGGAGATGGTGAGCATCAGGATCTTGGCGTGCGGGAGCAGCTCCTTGATGTGCCCGGCCGCCTCGATACCCGAGCGCTTCGGCATCCGGACGTCCATCAGGACGACGTCGGGCATCAGCTCCTGGGCTTTCTCCACCGCTTCGATGCCGTCGGACGCCTCCCCGACCAGCATCAGGTCGTCCTCTTCCTGCAGAACCATCTCGAGTCCCCGACGGAACAGCGCGTGGTCGTCCACGATCAGCACGCGGAGCTTCTCGTTGGCGCTCTTGTCGTCCGGTGTCATCCCGTTGGTTTCATCTCACTCGTCGGTCGCATCGACAGGAGGTGGTGCCGAGCCTCGCGGGAATGGTACTCCCCGGCGCCAGCCGCGGAGCCGTTTCCCGTGGTGATCGCGGATCTGTCGTTCCAGCTTCTCGGCCACGTGATCCAGCGCCGTGCGCACGTCATCGGCTTCCGCGCGCGCACGGAAGGTCTTCCGCGGGATCTTCAGGGCAGCCTTGATCATCTTCAGTCCGTCGGGACTCGGGTGGTGCTCGGCCACGAACTCGAGGTCGATCCGCACCGTCCGCGGCTCGAGTCGCTCCAGCCTCGAGAGCTTGTGCTGCGCTTGCTCGCGGATCTCGTCGGAGACCGGCAGCCCTCGGCCGGTGAAGGTCAGGTCCATGTGCGAACCCCGGCGCAGCTTTCCGGTGAAGGGTGCTCCCGCCCGGCTGACCTGGTCTTTGACCCCACACTCGCCTGCGGGGGTGTCCGCCGACGGCCCGTGTGTACCGTGGGGACCGCCGACTCGCATCCTCTCCCTGAACCTCTCTCGAGGACAGGGGCAGGGCTTACTTCTAAACCGCTCCATGCTCGGCGACCAAGGGTCGCCTTACGTGGGTCGTTTCGCCCGCGGCTGGCATCGACTACCGGGGTTGATCCCCGGGCAACCACAGACCCGGACGGGAGCACGCACCGAGTATAGGCACGGGCTCAAGGTCGGCGCGAGCCGCGAGGTCCTGGAGGCCGGTCGGTGAACGAGCGGCACGCGGTGAGCAGATGGATCTCGCGTGCTCCCCCCTGCACGAGAGCTTCGGCGCAGGCCGACGCCGTCGCACCCGTGGTGAGCACGTCGTCCACCAGCAGGAGGCATGACGGCACCGGCTTCTGTGGGATGCATGCGAACGCATCCCTCATCGCCTCCAGTCGTTCCTCGCGGGTCTGTCGTGCCTGCGGGGCGGGGG
>DATKDI010000078.1:0-50354 GCA_035512775.1 Actinomycetota bacterium
CAGCAGATACCGCCCGAAGGGCGTGAGCCTCGCCCTACGATGGGCCATGAGAGCCTCCTTCCGGCTAGGGACTCGGACAAGCCCCAAACCGTGCAGGGAGGCTCTCGCCTGTCAACAACCCTGATGGGAACTACAGCTAGCTCAGTCCGCGAGCGCGGGCGGCACGATCCCCATCTGCTCCTCGATCTCCTCCGGCGTGGCCACGGGTGGGCCCGGCTCGATCAGACCGGCTTCCCGGTCGCGGCGGCGCTGAGTGCGAGCGAGACGCCGCTCCTCCGCCGCCTGTGCCTTCTTGGCTTTGACGTCTTTGCGCTGTCGTTTCCCGAAAGTTTCCGGCATGGTGTCGTCTCCTCTCACCTCAGCTTACCCGGCGATATGCGTTTGCCCCAGACGCCGTGCGGGCAGAGACTCCACGCATGATCGGATCCATCGAGTCACGCCTGCCTCAGCGATCGATCGTGGCCATCGACCTCCTCGTCGTTCTCTGGACGATCGCATGGATCGTCCTCGGGATCGCCGTCGGCACGTTCGTCGAACGGCTGAGCGCAGTCGGCGAGGGACTCGAGGGAGCGGGACAGGCGATCGGGCGCGTGGGTGATGCCGTCGACGGGCTGTCGGACGTGCCGCTCGTGGGCGAGGGGTTCTCGACCGTCGCGCAGGAGATCCGCGGGATCGGACGCGAGACCGCACAGAACGGACGCTCGGTCGAAGACGACGTGGACAGCCTCGCGGTGCTGATCGGCGCCGGCCTCGCGCTCGGGCCGACGCTCCCCATCCTCGCCGTATGGGTGCCGCCGCGCGTGTCGCGCGAACGCGAGCGACGCGCGCTCCGGAAGTCGCTCGCGAGCGACGATCGGGTCGCTCTCGCCTATCTCGCGAACCGAGCCGTCGCGACCCGACTCTTCCGGGAGCTGCGGAACGCGAGCGACGATCCCGTGGCCGACCTCGCGGCCGGTCGCTACGAAGCGCTCGCCGCGCTCGAGATGGAGCACCTGGCTCTCCGGACGAAGGGCTGAACTGCATCACTCACTCCTGCGATCTCGGAGACTTCGCCAGGCGGTCAACGTGTGGTCCATGTGCGTCCGCGCCGCCGAGTCCGCGGCATCGACGTCGCCCGCATCGAGGGCATCGACGAGCGCCCGATGCTCGCGCTGCGCGGGGCGCATCCGGCCCGGGCGGAGACGGAACAGCGAGCGCGATCGCGTCTGCCACACCGTGTCCCAGAGCTGCTGGATCTCGGCCTTCAGCATCGGATGCGGACCGGGCGCGTACGAGAGCGTGTGGAATCGGCGGTTCGCCTCGCTGAACTCGATCGCCCGGTTCCGTTCGACCATCCGATCCATCTTCTGCAGGAGCGCTCGGAGCTCGCCGACGCTTTCGGTGTCGTGACGGGGCGCCGCCTCGCGCGAGGCGAGCACCTCGAGGTGCATACGGACGAGCACGGCTTCGTACACGCGCTCCCACGTCACCGTGGCGACGGTGGCACCCCGGTGGCTCTCCATCACAACCAAGCCGTCCTGCTGGAGCATGCGCAGCGCCTCGCGCACCGGCATCTCGCTGGTGTGGAAGCGTTCCGCGAGCTGCGTCAACCGGAGGCGCTCGCCCGACGGGAGCTCACCCCCGATGATCATCTCCCGGAGACGGGCGTACACCCACTCGGACTTGGTCTCGAACCGCGGCTCCTCGACTTGGCTCACTCGCGGCTCTCCGATCGGTAGCCGGCGTAGTAGTCGTGGCTGTCGACGGACGGGGCCGGGACGCCGTCGAACCGATCCGGATCGAACGGCCACAGCAGCTCCGGGCGCTCGCCGTCGACCAGCCACTCGGCGAGGAGCTCGGCGACGAGCGGAGCGAGCGCGAACCCTCGACCGCTGTACCCGTTCGCCTGCACGAACCCGGGCACGGCGCTCACGGGCCCGACGAGCGGCTTGCGGTCGGGAGTCATGTCGTACACACCGGCCCACTGGCGGATCACGTGGAGATGGCCGAGACGGGGTGCCTTCTGCAGCAAGACGCCGGCGGTCCGCCGCAGGAACCCGAAGGTGCTCCTCTCCTCCATCGCGACGGGCTCGTCCGGATGCACGACGCCGGCAACCAGCTCGCCGCGCAGGGTCTGGTTGAACCAGCCCTCCGAGGGCCGGTAGAACGAGATCGCGGGTCCCATGAACGGCTTGCTCGGCTCCGTCACGAACACCTCTCGGCGGACCGGCGTGTTCGGAGCCGAAACGCCGGCCATCGCCGAGACCTCGCGCGCCCATCCGTCCGTCGCGTTGACGACGACGGGAGCGATGATCTCCGTGCCGTCGCCGAGCGCCACGCCCGCAGCCTCGTCGCCGCTCTTGAGGATCCCGATCACGTCCCGGCCTTCGAGCACGCGGACGCCGGCGGTCGCGCAGGCCTTGCGGTACGCGTAGACCGCGGCGTCATGATGCACGATCGCGTCGCGGCCGATGATGGCGCCGGCGGGCGTCTCACCACCCCGCAGGACCGGCAGCCGCCGCACGGCGGCTGCCGGACCGTGCAGGTGCGCCGGGATCCCGAGCTCGTGGAGCATCGGTATCGCCTCTGCCATCCGCTCGACCTCGCCGGGCTCGTAGAGGACCCACGCATATCCCGCACGCCAGAAGAGCGTGTGCATCCCCAGCTCGTCGCGAAGACGTTCGTGCTTGCGCTGCGCCGCGAGCGCGAAGACGGCCAGCTCGCGCGTCAGCTGCATCGCGCGGATCCGGCCGACGTTGCGGCCGGATCCGCCGGCACCGGTGTAGCGGCGCTCGACGACCGTGACGTCTCGCTTCCCACGGCGCGCGAGCTCCCACGCGAGCGCGAGCCCGGTGATGCCCCCGCCCACGATCGCGACGTCCGCTCGCTCAGGCATCGGTGGCGCCTCCGAGCGCCGCGATCGAAACGGGACGGGCGGGTGGACGGATCGTGGGCAGGTCCGCGGGGAGCCCGGCGGCACGGAGGATCGCCGCGACTTCGCCGAGGCAGAGCTTCCCCTGGCACGGTCCGGTTCCGGCGCCCGTCCGCCGCTTCACCAGCTCCGCGTTCCCGAAACCCTCTTCGATCGCGGCCCTCAGGTCGCTCACACGGACGTCCTCGCAGAGGCACGCGAAGGCTCGTGGGTGGTGGATCGAGGCCTCCGGAAGCTCCGGGGGCGGCACGGGGATAGGGGCGTCGCCACGCAACCAGGCCTCGACGGCGGCGCGCGCCTGGGTGCCGGGCCCGAGATGCCCGGCCGCCTCGCCCACCGCGAGCGTTGGGAATCGAGCCTGGCCCGAGGCAACGATCACTGCGGGCTCTCCTGAGACCGAAGCGGTCGCGCCCGCCTGAACCTGGAGCTCGAAGCTCGGCTGCGTGAAGCCCATCACGAGCACGTCACACGCGATCGGCGATCCCCCTTCGAGCCGGACCGAGCGCACGCGGCCGCGACCCTCCACGCGCTCGAGCCGTCGCCGGGGGAACGCCGGCCCGTCCTCGACCGGGACCTCCCCAGGGCCGGCCACGAACGCCAACGAGATGCCGGCGGCGCGGGCGGCGGCGACCGCCCGGGAAGCCTCGCCGGGTGCCGCCACCACCCCCACCCGGATATCGCTGGAGAACGAGCCCGCCGCCGCGTACCGTTCGAAGGCGCGCAGCCCGATCGTGCCGGGCAGGTCGTTCCCGGCGTACATGAGCGGCCGGTCGTACGCGCCGGTGGCGACGACGAGCCGGTCGAACCGGACGGTGCGGGGGCCGCCGGGACCGACGACCCCTGCCAGCGCCTCTTCTTCGTAGAGGCCGACGCAGGTCGCTCCCAACAGAACGGTGACCTCGAGAGGCAGATCGTGCTCCCGAGACGCGGACGGGAGCCAGCCGGCGGAAACGCCGAGCGACCGCTCCCGTTCGACGAGGAGCACCTCCAGCCCGCGATCGGCGAGGACCGCCGCGGCCGCGAGCCCGGCGGGTCCGCCGCCGACGACGAGCGCCTCCGTCTCGAGCGTCTCGAGCGCTCCTTCCTCCTCGTGCCCATGGAGGGGAACGGGGTCGGCCGGGAGCCGCGGAGCGCTGGAGAGGAGGCGGAGCACACGCAGGTAGGGCTGGCGGAGGAACTTCGGCGATCCGAAACGCTCCTCATAGAACCACGGGGTGAGTCGTTCGGCTCGCCGGGCGAGAGACCGAAGCGGATCGACGCGAGGTATCCTGGCGGGCGTATCGGCCGGGACCTCGCATGCGAGCACCGTGCCGCTCGCGACCGTCCGTACGGGGCATTGATGGCAATACCCCCGACCGCAGAACGGGCCTCGGGGGCGGTGGAGGCGGAAGCTGCGAGCGAGCGCGGGCGCTCCTGCCCCGATGCGAGATCCGGCGAGGCTCTCGCGCATCTCGTCACCGGCGGCTCCCGGCGTGACGTCGTCCGGCGCACTCTCGTCCGGTGGACCGCCGCCGCCCGAAGTCGACCCGTCCCGCAAAGTTTTGATATCGTATCAAACCACTCGTCGACGGCCCGGATATCGAGCCCGGACGAACGGACGACCGGAGCCTGCACCGATGACGGAAACGGAGCTCTCGACCGTCGCGCAGCGCGTGATGGATCGGTACCTGGGGGTGCGATCCGGCGAGCGGGTGCTCGTGATCTGCGACACGCGCACGAGCCGGTCCATCCCCGAGGCGCTCGCCTCTCAGGCGCTCGCCCTCGGCGCCGACCCGGTGATCACGACGATCGCCCCCCGATCGCACAGCGGTGTCGAACCACCCGCAGCGGTCGCGGCCGCGATGTGCGAGACCGACGTCATCGTCTCGGTGGCGAGCACGTCGATGTACCACACCGAGGCGAAGGGTGCTGCGCAACGCACCGGCGTCCGAGGGTGCTTCAATGCCCCGAGCCGGGAGGACGCATGGGTCCACGGCGCGATGACCGCGGACTTCGAGGAGATCCGCGAACGTTCTGAGCGACTCGCGGATCGCCTGCGTGGGGCGCAGGCGATCCGCGTCACCTCCCCTGCCGGGACCGACATCACCGCCTCCATCGTGGGCCGCGAGCCGAAGGGCTGGCTCACGGGCATCTGCCGAAACCCTGGCGAAGCGTCCGCCTACCCCGGCGGCGAAGTCTCGCTCCCTCCCGTCGAGGGCACCGCGCACGGCCGCGTCGTGGTGGAGCGGGTCATGACGGACCTCGGCGCGCTGTCGGATCCGATCACATGGATCGTGGAGCAGGGGCTCGTCACCGACATCCGGGGAGGGGCGGACGCCGTTCGCCTCGTCCATCACATCGAAGGCGTCGAGAACGCTGGGAACATCGGGGAGATCGGCATCGGGATGAATCCGGCCGCACGTCTCACGGACGAGATCACCGAAACCAAGAAGCGTCTCGGCACCGCCCATATCGCGATGGGCGATTCGGCTGGCGAGTACGGGGGCACCGTCGTCTGCGACGTGCATCTCGACGGCATGGTGCTGGATTCCGTGATCGAGGTGGACGGCGAGATCGTGGTCGACCGCGGCGAGGTTCGCCTGTGAGCCGCGGCGCAGCCATGATCGAACGGATCCGCCGCCTCGAAGGAGGCGGTCTGCGCACGTTCGTCGACGAGGACCCGCTCGTATGGGACCGCGCGGAGGGCGCGTGGATCTGGGACCCCGACGGCGAGCGGTACCTCGACCTGTACGGGGGGTTCGCCGTGGCCGCGATCGGCTACGGTCACCCGGCGGTCGTCGAGGCGATCGCCGAACAGGCGCGGCGCCTGATCCACTGTCCGTCCGCGCACCCGTCGGAGTCCCGTGCTGCCTTCCTCGAGGAGCTCGCGACGATCGCCCCCGCCGGCCTCGAGCGGATCCTCCCCGCCATCACGGGGGCGATGGCGAACGAGCTCGCCGTGGCCGTGGCACGCACCCGCAGGCCGAACGGGACGATCGTCACGTTCGACGGGAGCTACTTCGGACGATCCCCCGGCATCGTGGGCTACGCCGGGAAGCCGAGGTACCGCGAGGCTCTCGGCCTGCCCGAAGCAGGGCGGTTCGTACCCTTCCCGTACCCCTTCCGCCACGGAACCGCGGCGACGGACCTCACCATGGAGGCGCTCGAACGGCTGGCCGGACTCGCCGGGGAACTGGCCGCCGTGATCCTCGAGCCGATCCAGGGGAACGGCGGGGTGGTGATCCCGCCCGATGACTTCCTTCCTCGTCTCCGCGAGTTCTGCGACCGGACCGACGCGCTGATGATCGTGGACGAGATCCAGTCGGGGTGTGGCCGAACGGGCAGGATGTGGGCGGTCGAGCGCTCGGGGGTCGTGCCGGACCTGATGACGGTCGGCAAGGGGATCGGAGGCGGGATGGGAGTGGCGGCCGTCCTCGGACGCGAGGACCTGCTGAACTGGCGACCCGACGTGTACACCTCGACCTTCCTCACGAACGCCGTCACCCTCGCCGCCGCCGCGGCTGCGGTCCGCGTCCTCCGGGATGGCGGTCTGGTCGAGCGCTGCGCCTCGCTCGGGGAACGCACCCTCGGTCTGATGCGTGAGCTGCTCGACGGCGATCCGGGGATAGGCGAGGTCCGCGGGGTCGGGCTTTGGATCGGCATCGAGCTCGTCGATGACGGCGGGATGGCGGACCCCGATCGAGCGAAGCGAGCGGCACGCCTGGCCCGGGAGCGCGGCGTGCTGGTCGGACGCGGGGGCTACGAGGAACAGGTGGTCAAGCTCTCGCCGCCGCTCGTGATCGGCGAGGACGACCTGGCCGCCGGGATCGAGACGGTCGCGGCGTGCGTACGGGAAGCGGGGTGAGGTGCGGCCCGTGGAGCAGATGAAGAACCTCGTCGGTGGTGCCTGGTTGGACCCGGGGGCCGAGACGTTCGAGAGCAAGGACCCCTACACCGGCGACATCGTGGCGACGGCGCCCGTCACGGATGCGGCCGGAGTGGATGTCGCGGTCGGCGCCGCGCGCGCCTCGTTCGACCGCGGTGACTGGCGGCGGCGGCGCGGCGCCGACCGCGCTCGGGCCATTCTCGCCCTCGCGGACGCTCTGGAGGCGCGTGAGCGTGAGGCCGGTGAGCTGGTGGCGCGCGAGATGGGCAAGCCGGTCCGCGTGGCCCGAGGGCGCGAGGTCGCCGGGGCGATCGACCGGCTCCGCTACTTCGCTGGAGCGGCTCGCGTCCTCGAGGGGCGGGTCACGTCGGCCGCCGTGCCCGAGCTCTGGGATCTCGAGGTCCCGGAGCCCGTCGGCGTCTGCGCGCTGATCATCCCCTGGAACGATCCCATCGATCTGGCCGTCCGGAAGATGGCTCCCGCTCTCGCCGTCGGCTGCTCGGTCGTCCTGAAACCGTCGGAGCTCACCCCCGCCTCGACCGCCCTGCTCGTGGAGCTCGCTCACGGAACAGGCCTGTTCCCCGACGGCGTGGTGAACCTCGTCCACGGCCCCGGTAACCCGACGGGCGAGGCCCTGGTCGGGCATCCGGACATCGACAAGGTCTCCTTCACGGGCAGCACGGAAACGGGCCGCCGGATCATGGAGGTGGCCGCGCGTCGCCTGGCGAAGGTCTCTCTCGAGTGTGGCGGGAAAGCCCCGGCGGTCGTGTTCGCCGACGCCGATCTCGACACGTGCGCCGATGCCCTCACCTACGGAGCGTTCATGTACGCCGGCCAGTCGTGCACCGCGTGCACGCGACTGATCGTCGAGGAAGCGATCCACGACGAGCTCGTCGAGATGATCGCCGAGCGGTCCGAACGACTCCCCGTCGGCGACCCGATGCAGGAGGGCAACCTCGTCGGCCCGATGGTCTCGGAGGAGCAGCACGAGAAGGCCGCCCGGTATGTGCGGACCGGCGTGGAGGACGGTGGCAGGGCGGCAGTGGGCGGCCGGCCTGAGGACGACGGACTCTTCTTCCCTCCGACCGTGCTCGTGGATGTCCCGATCGACTCAGCCGTGACCCAGGAGGAGATCTTCGGGCCGGTGCTCGCCGCCTATCGGTTCCGGTCGACCGAGGAGGCGGTCCGGCTCGCGAACAGCACGCCTTACGGCCTCGGCGGTGCCGTCTGGACACGCGACATCGGTCGCGCCCTCGAAACGGCGCGGGCCCTCGACGTCGCCGACGTCTGGATCAACACGCACTACGTGCGGCACGCCGAGACCTCGTTCGGCGGGCGGCACCTGTCCGGGATCGGACGCGAGCTGGGCATGGCCGGACTGGAGGAGTACGTCGCCTGGAAGCGGGTGTGCATCGACACCCGAACCTCGTTCCACCTGAAGGACTGGTTCGAGCAGGACGAGGGGTTCCGCAGCTAGGGACCGCTACCAGCGACGGAGTCCCGAGCCCGCTTCCTGCAGCGCTTCGCGATCCGTTCGGAACGGGGCCGGATCGAGCACGGGCTCCTCGCCCACCAGCATCTGCGCCACAAGTCGCCCGCTGATCGGTCCGGCCAGGTTTCCGAAGACGTGCCCGGTGGCGAGCCACAGGCCCTCGACCCCGGGAAGCGGCCCCAGGATCGGAAGCGCGTCCGGCGTCTGTGGGAGGAGGCCCGCCCACGTACGCGACACGCCCACGTCCCGCAACGCCGGCAGGTGGTCGACCAGGACGGTGAGCGTGAGGCCAAGCCCCGCGACCGTGGCGCGATCGTCGAGGCCGGGGAAGTCCATCGGGCAGCCCAGCAGCACCCGTCCGTCCCGCCGTTGGGCGGCGAGCTCGAGCACCTCGATCCCCGACGCGAGCTGCTCGACCGGATGCGCGAGCAGGTCCGGCCGGTAGCCGGGCAGCTCCTTCACGAACGCGTACTGCTTGAGCGCGGTGGGCCCGTACAGGATCGGGTCGAACCGGAGATCGAGCGGCTCGGTCTCGACCAGCTGCAGCCGCATCGGCTCGATCGGGACCCGCGCCCCGAAGGGCTCGACCAGCGGGCCGCTCCACACCCCGGCGGCCACGACGACGTGGTCCGCCGGGAGTTCTCCGTCCGCAGTGGCGGCTCCCACGCATCGATCCCCATCGGCGAGGAGGTGGGTGACCGTCCGCTCGGCGACGATGTCCGCGCCAAGCCGCTCCGCGGCAGCGCACAGCGATCGCACGAGCAGCTCGGTGTTGATGTGAGCGTCGAGCGGGTTGAACGTGGCTCCGGCAACGTTCGGCGGCAGGATCGGGCAGGCGCGCCTCGCATCGTCCCGATCGAGGAGCTCCATAGGCAGACCGCCCGTGCGGCGCTCTTCGACGAACGCGGGGAACAGCTCCGCCTCCTCCTCGAAGAAGTAGGTCATCCCACCGCTCTCGCGGAACTCGAACCCGTCCAGCTCCTGCACCAGCTCGTCGTAGAGACCGCGTCCCGCGAGACCCAGCTCCATCTGGACGCCGGTGGCGCGTGTGTGCAGCCACACGAACCCCGGGTTGCGACCGGATGCTCCCCACGCCGGACGGCGTCCTTCGAGGAGGGTGACGTTGACCCCGCGGCGTGCGAGCTCATATGCGGTAGCCGCGCCGACGATCCCGGCGCCGACGACGAGCACCTCGGAGCCTTCGGCCGTCTCCATCAGCCGCTCGTCAGTGAGTAGCTTCGGATGCCGCGCCCGTGTGAGACGCGAACGAGCACCCCGTAGAGCACGCCGTCCGAGTACACGCTCCCGGGATTGAACCCGACGGTTCGCCCCATCCGGTAACGGCCACGGCCCTCGTGGATGTGTCCGTGCAGGCAGAGGTCGGGCTGGCGCTCCTCGATCAGACGCCTCACCGACCGCGCGCCGACGGGAATCATCTCCGCCTCCCCGGACGCCGAATACTGGATCCGCAGCCCGTCATCGAGGCGAGGAGCGCGGTCGACGCCGCTGTTGTACGGCGGGTTGTGGATGTTCCAGATCGCGAACGCGTCCTCGGGGATCTCCGAGGTGGCCTGCTCGACGAGCCGGCCGAGCTCGTCGTCCGGGACCTCGCGGGGTGTGTGCCAGGGGGTGGGTGTCGACTCCCCGCGGGACGCCATCCAGATGCCCGGCGCGAGCTCCACGGCCCGACCGTGCACGTCCTCCAGCCTCGCGGACGCGGCGATCACCTCGTCCATCTCCGGCGGATCGTCGTTGCCTGGCATCACGAGGGCGCGCACCTTCTGGTCGGCGAGGCGCTCGTCGGCCCAGGCGACCCATTCGGTGAGCGCCGCGGACTTGAGCCGGGCGAACACCTCTCGCTCGCGCTCGATGGATCCCTGGATCTCGGCGACCTCGTCAGGCGTGGTCTCATAGACGTATGCCCCCTCCGCTCGGGCCCTCCGCGAGAACTCCGCGAGAGCCGACCCTTCCTCGAGGCTGATCTCCCTGCCGTGCCAGGTGGCGGTCCGCGAGCCGTTGGACCCCGGGTACAGGGGAACGAGGACCTTCCCGGTGAGGTCGCCACCGATCACCACCACGTCCGCGCCGTAGACGCCGGCCGCGTTCAGCCACTTCTTGAAGCACACGTCGGCGCCGTGGATGTCCGCTACGTAGAAGATCGTCAGTTCGCTCTTCATCACATCGGATGGATCACATGGTGTCCGGGGACCCCGGCAGCCTACGGCCGCCGGGGTCCCCGGCCTCCGGTCCCGTCACTCAGGCGGGATCTGCTTGAACGCCGCGTCGATATCGACGCCCCGCGACTTCCGGAACGCCCGCACCGCGAAGAAGATCACGAGTGGGATCGCGAACTGGGCGGCGGTCGTGAGCAGCTGCTGCGACGTGTTCAGGAACAGCAGATCCTCGGTCATCATGAAGTAGAGGGCCAGTCCGAAGTACACGACCCCGATGACCCCGCAGATCGTCATCACGGGGATCCCGGCGAATCGCCAGTTGACCGGGCTTGCCTCCCACAGCGGCTTCGTGCGCCTCAGGTACGGGAAGACCACGCCCGCCAGCGCCGTCAACAGGAACACGAACTGGTACGCGAGCGCCGGCGCGAGGAACTCGAACACGCCGTTGTGGTAGGCGATCAGGAACGCCTCTGCCAGCACGGCGACCACGATCACGGCGACGTACGGCGAGTTGTATCGTGGGTGTACGGCGGCCAGCTTCTCCGGTGCGAGCCGATCGAACGACCAGGCGAACATCGCTCGCGTCGAGATCATCATCGCGGACGGGAGCCAGAAGTACGCCCAGATCACGAGGCCGATCGCCACCATGATGAACAGCGGCGTCGACTGCACCAGAAGGCCCGTATAGAGGAGGAAGGTCGGAGCGAACTCGATGCTCTCCTCGCCCGCGTAGTTGTAGCTCAGCCACGTCGCCGCCTGGTTGAAGTCCAGCGAGACGGCCTTGGAGATCGCGAGCATCAGCACCCACGCGATGCCGGCGTAGAGCAACATCCCTCCGACAGTGGCGCGCAGCTGCGTCTTCGCCGGCGTCCGCACCTCCGCGCCTATGTAGGTGGAGCACCACGACACGAGCCAGATGATGGCGACGATGCCCAGCGTGTCCCGAAGGCTGAAACCGGTGGGCATCCCGCTCTCCGAGGCCAACCGCAGCGTGTCCTGATACGAAGCGACCCCCACCGCCGACGCATAGGAATCCCAGTTCGCTTGAAAGGTCCCGTTGCTGGCGATGAGGAAGAGCGCGACGAGGATCACGCCCGTGACCGCCCCGATGATCCAGTTGATGTCCTGGAACCGCAGGTACATCCGCAGGCCGAGGATGTTGAGCGCGGCGACGAGCACCACGAAGACGGTCCCGAACCAGAACCATGTGGTCGGGCTGCTCGCCCACGTTCCGATCGACGTCATCATCTCGTTGCCGGTGATCGCGCCGTATGCCGAGAGCATCGGGCCGAGCACGAACTGCGCGATCCAGTACCCGCCGATGCCGACCCAGAACGCCTGGCTCGTCGCCGCCGCGAAGCTCGCCATGAATCCGACCGCGGGGTGGAACGTCCTCGTCAGATAGACGTACTCGCTCCCTGTCCGAGGCATGACGGAGGCGAACATCGCGTAGAGCAGATTGAAGAAGACGGCCAACCCGGCGGCGATCGGGATCGCGAGCAGCAGATTGCTGCGAGGGAACACCGCGGGGTGGGTCCAATACGTGAACATGATGTACACCACGCCGATGTTGGCGACGTTCAGCAGCAACATGCGCCATGGCGTTCCGACTCGAACGAACCCGGATGATTCCCTGCTGAAGATCTGCGCCGGGCGCGCGACCTCGGTGCTGGAGCCGACCGTTGCGTCCATCGCACCCTCCCTGTGGGTCACGTGACGGTCGCGACGCTACCCGCCTCGGGATGGCCGCTCAATGGGTCCTCGTCACAGGTCTGGTCTGCCCTCGTTGTGACGAGGGGACAACCCTGCCAGCGTCGCGATACGCAGCGCGAGGGTAAGGTCCAGGCGCGCCCGCGGGTCGTCGAGATCGACCCCCAGGATCTCCTCGATCCGGCGCAGGCGGTATGCAACGGTGTTGAAGTGCACGAACGAGCGCCTCGCCGTCTCGCGCTGGTTGAAGCCGGCTTCTACGTAGGCCTCCAGGGTCCCGAGGAGTTCCCCCCGGCGATCGCCGCCCTCGAGGAGGGGGCCGAGACTCCGGCTCGCGAACCGGTGGAGCTCCCGCGCATCGACCGCCGAGATCAGCAGACGGGAGACGCCCAGATCGGCCGCGTTCACGACCTGCCCCGGCCGACCCAGCTTCGCCGTCGCGTCCAGGGCACCGATGGCGAGCCGGAAAGACGGCTGGTAGTCGTCCGGCGACGAACAGCGATCGCCGATGGCGACCGAGAAGCCGAGCTCGGGGATCTGCTCCCGCAGCGTCTCCAGGAGGTCGGCGGCGAGCGCCTCCGCAGGCCCGCGTCCGTCTTCATCGGCCGGTGTCAGGATGACGGCCGCCTCGGCCTGGATGGTGGCGACGGCTCCGGGAGTGGCCGCCTGCTGCAAGACCTCGGCGAAGCGTCGCCTCAGCTCGGTGAGCCGCTCCCCGCTGAGCGCATCCTCGATGCCCGTCGGGGCATCGATCCGCACGATGATGACGTCGCACGGCACCGATAGGTCGAGACCGATCCGAGCCGCCCGTGCGGTGATCGACCCAGCGCTCGCGTAGGACCGCGCGATGAGATCGCCGACCACGTCACCCTGGAGACGCTGCTCGAAGGCCACCTGCGCCCGGAGCTTCGCGAACTCGAGCGCCACACCGGTCCCCGCGACCTCCAGGAGCGCCCGATCGAGCGGATCCAAGGCGCCGCTGGCATGGAGGACCAGATACCCGGCGGTCTCGCTCCCAAGCCGGATCGGAGCGATGACCCGGGCCGCTCCCGATCCGGTGGAGGGCAGCTCGGCCGGCACCCCGGTCCCGCGGACCCTGTCGAGGATCTCCCTCAGACCCTCGGCGGAGCTCACATCTCGCGGCAAGGCCAGGTCTTGCCACGGCCCCCCGTTGCGGGACGACCAGCTCTCCGGGTCGGCACCCGCGACGACGTGGAGAAGGTCGTCTTGCACCACCACCGCACGCTCGAGGACCTCCGCCAGCTCCTTCGCGACACCGGCGAGACCGCGATCCAGCAGGATCTGCCTCACGATGCGTTGTTGGAGCGTGAGCGATCGATCGAGCTCCCTGTTCGCATGCGCCAGGTCCTCGGCCAGCCGGACCTCGTTCCGGTAACGCGTGGCATTGTCGATCGCGATCGCCGCGTGGTTCGCGAAAGTCGTCAGCAGCCGGGCATCCTCTTGTCCGAAACGCCGGCCCGTGTGGGTGGCATGGACGTTCAGTGCGCCGATGGGCTGTCCGCGAGCGATCAGCGGTGCGCAGAGCACCGAACGGAACCGGTAGCGATCCAGGCGCTTCACCCGGTGTCGGTAGCGTTCGTAGTCGTTCACAACGACCGCGCGACGGGCGCTCATGGCTCGCGACGACACACCTTCGCCCAGGTCCATCTCGAACCCCACCATCTCCGACGGGAAGTTCGCCACGGCGACGACCCGGAGCATCTGCTGGTGCTCGTCAAGCAGCAGCATGTCGCCGCTGTCGGCCCCGAGCAGCTCAGCGGCGTCGCGAACGATCTCGGACAGGACGTCGTCGAGGTCGAGAGAGGCGGCCACCCGCTGCGCCGTCTCCTGGAGCCTGGCCACCTCCGCATCGCGGCGGCGGTCATGGATGACGAGTCCGGCGCGCGACAGCGCGAGCAGGACCACGGGGACCCAGCGCTCGAACACCTCGGCCGCCTCCGGTGGAACGGCACCGAGGGCGAGCACCTGCCCCCCCGCACCGATGTCGTTGACGTGGCCGATGAGCGACCGGTCGCCGGGCGACACGATGACGTGGTCCGTGCCGTGGCGGAGACCGGCTCCGATCGCCCGGAGCTCGTCCTCGGAGGGGATGTCGAGTCCTGGGGTCGCTCGCGCCTCGACGCCCCGCGGCAGGACGATCGCCACCATCGCTTCCTCGCACCCGAGCTCGACGATCGTGTCGAGGGCTCGTTCCAGGATCACGCGCGCCTCGACGGCGGATGCGGGCGGAACGCAGAGCTCGAGGATCGAAGTCGGCGGTGTCACGACGGTGGTCACTGGGCGGTGAGCCCCGCATCGACCACGAGCGCGTGGCCCGTGACGAGCGAGGAGTCGTCGGCGGCGAGGAACAGGGCGGCTTTCGCGACTTCCATCGGCGTCCGCTGCCGTCCCATCGGGATGAAGGCATGGATGTACGGCTCGAGCGCATCGCGACCCCCGGACTCCTCGATCACGGGGTCGTTGAAGGGCGTGTCGATCCACGGGGGGCAGAGGCAGTTCACGCGCACTCCAGCAGAACGCCCGCGTGATTGTGGAGGATGTGGAGGGCGTCGAAAGCTGCGACGGTCTCAGCGACGAAACGCTCGACGTCCGCTGGATCCGAGACATCGCCTCCCAGTCCGAGGGACTCGCCTCCCTGGCGGCGGATCCCCTCCGCGACCTGCTCGGCCGCCTCGGCCCGAACGTCCACAACCGACACGGCTGCGCCCTCGGCCGCGAAGAGCTTCGCGGTCGCCGCCCCGATGCCCGACCCGGCGCCGGTGATCAGCGCTGCTTCCCCTCGAGCCGATCCATCGCCCTCCCTCGTCGGTTCCCCCCTTTTGGTGCATCGCCACAGCGGGGCCCCGTGGGTGGTGGTGGTATCACACATAGGGCCGGCGGGGAAGTCGGTGGTAGCGTCCGGAGGTCGCTGCGAAAGGAAGAACCGTGGATCGGCGGATCGCGTTCATCAACCCGTTCGGCACCGAGATCTACGACGACATCATCCGGGAGACGTTGGTGCCGCATGCCTCAGACGGCACCGCGGTCGACATCCGGCACATCGAGAGAGCGCCGGCGAACATCGACTATTACTGGCCCAAGCACCTGATCGAGGTCGCCGTTTTCGACGAGGTGATGCGCCTCGAGGAGACGGGCTACGACGCGGTCGTCGTCGGCTGCTGCTACGACCCCGGGGTACGAGTCGCCCGGGAGCTCGTGGACATCCCGGTCGTGGGACCGCTCGAGGCGGCGATGAACATGGCGAGCTACTTCGGCCACGACTTCACGATCGTCACCGATCACCGGAAGGCGCTCCCCTATCTGGAGGACCTCGTCCGCCTCTACGGTGGCGACAACTGCCGGGGCGTTCGGTGCATCGACTGGTGGGTGACTGAGATGGTGCAGGATCCTGCCGCGGTGGCCAGGGACGCGGCGGCCGAGTGCCTGCGAGCACTCGAGGAAGACCGGGCCGAGGTCGTGATCCTCGGATGCACGATCATCGGCGGCTGCCTGGAGAAGCAGATCATGACCACGGGAGAATACGGCGAGCTCCCGATCCTCAATCCCAACCTGTTGGCCCTGAAGTCGGCCGAGATGCTCGCGGACCTGTTCAAGCGGGGGAAGTACACGATCAGCCGGCGTGGCTATTACCAGAAGCAGTCGCAACACGACGCCGCGGACTTCGAATACGTCCGGCGAAGGTACCGGCTCGTGGAGATGGAGCCGGAGCCGACACCCGACCAGCGTTGAGCCGACTCATCCTTCGAGGCTGGAACGGTCCTCGATCTCCCACGCGTGATCGAGGACGTGCCATGCCGCCCTGCGAACGAAGTAGGGGGCCGACCACCGCTTCCCCCCGCGAGGACCCGCGGGGATCCCCTCGGTGACGGCGCCTTCGAGGCTCGAGAGCGCGATCGCCCGCTCCTCGTCGCGGGCGGCGGCGTGGTCCACGCCCTTCGTGTCGGCGCCGATCATACGCGCGTAGCTCGCCTCCGCCCCGACGACGTGCGCGACGATCGCGTCCACCTCCCGGCCGCCGCCGCGTGGTCCCTTGGTCAAGGGCCCGTCCACGTTCTCCGCCGCGCGATCGAACGACGCCCAACAGGCGCGGACGATCTTCTGGTTCCGAGCGAGCCACCGGCGGTCGACCGGCTTCGCGTCGGCCTTCGGCACGATCGACGGAGCGCCGAAGTCGGTGGTTGCGTCGCCCTTCAGCCGTTCCACGACGTCGAACGTCGAGGCCCTCGCGGGCGGCGAGAAGCGGACGCCCGAGCCCTTCAGGACACCTGCGTACCGGGGTCCGTAGGCGAGGAGCGCCTCGAGCGCATCCTCCTCGTGCCGTGAGCTCCGGCACCACCCAGGCCAGTCCAGCGCGCCGGCGAACGTGCGCTTGGCGCCGACCTCCAGATAGGTCTCGACGGGCATCCGCCGAGGTTACGACCCCTCGAGCTGTCCACCGAAGTACGTCGCCTGCCCGTTCCCCTCGTAGAGGTACTCCATGTGCCCGTCGAGGCCCGGCTGTCCGGGGTCGGTGTCGTCATCGGTGTCCGGTCGCTCAGGCCGATAGACCGGATGGTTCTCCTCGAGCTTCTCGTCCGAGATCTCTTCCTCGCGGCCGTCCAGTGGCCCGCCACGAACTTCACCTTCATCGGATCACGTCCTCCTCTACTCGGCGATGCAGTCGGGGTGACCGCACAGGCAGGGCTGCGGTTCGGCCTGCGATCCCGCCGCGGAGACGCTCCTGCAATGGTCCGAACAGTAGGCGCCCGACGCCGGCACCTGGCACCGACAGGGATCGTGTGCGCACTTCTCCATCTCGACCACCTCCGGCAGCCCCATACCCTTCTCGCGACGGACCGAAGCCTCTCCCTACTTCTTGGCTTGTTTCGGAGGAAGCTCGTCGGCGTGATCGAGGGAGCGCGCGGCCCACTCTCGGACGCGGTCCGGTTCGTCTCGCCAGACACCCGGGAGGACGACGTACTCACGCATCGGGCGGCCTGCCATCGGCTCGAACCGGCCGCCGCCCGCGGTGAGGAGCGTCTCCCGATCACCCTCCGGCAGCCGGACGAACACGTCGTCGCCGAAGATCCCCATGAACATGTTCCCGTTCACGAACGCGGCGAGCTGCCCAAACATCGGACGGATCTTCACGGCCGGGTGGTCGGGGACGACGGAGGCGAAGAAGTCCTTCGTCTCCTCGGTCGGCTTCGGCATCTTCGAAGGCGCCATGGCCGAACCCTACCGCGGCACCCCGAAAGAGATCGTCGTGAACAACAGGATCGCGGCGCCCACTCCGAGCCCGCGTCGCATCTCGAACCTCCTTGCCGGATGGGTCCTTCCGATCCCTGGCCTCACTCTCGCGCCGCGATGTGAAGGACCCGTGAACGTGCTGCGGAGGGTTCGCGTAGGCTGCCGCCGATGCTCCAGGGGGAACGTGTCGTGCTGCGCCCGATCCAAGCGGGGGACCGCGAACGCCTCTACGACCTGGTCGAGACGATCGAGGTGCGCGCGCTCTCGCACACCGACCCTCCACTCCCGGTCTCGCTCGAGGAGGTCGAGGCGCGCGACCGGCGGTGGATCGAGGAGCGGCACACGGACTCCGCGTGGTTCGCGATCGACGTGGACGCCGAGACGATCGGGATGTGCGGCCTCCACGAGATCGACCACTACCACCAGCGGGCCGACGTCGGGATCCGGATCGGAAAGCCGTACTGGAGACGAGGGCACGGGCAGGACGCCGTTCGCACGTTGGCCGACTACGGCTTCTCGCAGCTCAACCTCGTCAAGATCTCGCTGCAGGTCCTGGCGGACGACGAGCGCGCGGTCGGTGCCTACCGCAAAGTCGGCTTCGTCGAGGAAGGTCGCTTGCGCGATCACACGTGGTTCGACGGCATGCGGCGGGACGAGCTCGTGATGGCTGTGCTTCGAGACGACTGGAAACCCGCGTAGAGCCCTACAGATCCACGGCGTACCGGACGGCCGGCTCGTTCGCGCAGTCGAACATGTGCGTGCCGACCGCGCCGTCCCAGGACCAGCCTGCTTTCTCGTAGAAGCGCCGGGCGAGCGCGTTCGCTTCGAGCACCCACAGGGTCGCTTGGGCGAAACCTGCGTCTCGCAGCGCGAGTGTCGCGGCCCCGAAGAGCTCGCGGCCCACACCCGTGCCCAGCATCGAAGGATGGACGTAGATCGCCGGGACCTCGCCCGTCCGCTCCGGCACGTCCTCGTCGCGGCTCGGACCGAACGAAGCGAACCCCACTATCCGGCCATCGACCTCGACCACGAACGCACCGCTCTCCGGTTCGGGGTCCGCGAAGGCTCCGAGCCACATCGCTTCGCGATCCTCGACGGACAGACGCTCGAGGTACTCGTTGGGGAGGAGCCCTCGGTACGTGCGCCGCCACGACGCCACGTGCACCTCGGCGACCGGTCGGGCGTCCTCCGGTATCGCACTGCGGATCTTCATCCGACTAAGCGAGGAGATCATCGATCTCGGCGAACTCGTCCTGGCTGAGCCGCCACGCCTCGACCGCCTCGGCGTTCGCCCGGACCTGCTCGGCGCTGGTCGCACCGGCGATCACGGTGGCGATCTCCGGCTGGCTCGCCAGCCAGGACATCGCGAGCTCGAGGATCGAGTGGCCGTGCTCCTTCGCGAACGCGGCCAGTCGCTCGACGACGTCGAACCGCTCGTCGGTCATGAACTCGTCCCAGCCACCGGGCCCGGCCAAGCGGGTGCCAGGCGGCGGCGGCTGGCCCTTGCGGTACTTGCCGGTCAGCAGGCCCGACGCGAGCGGGAAGTAGGGCATGAAGCTGATGCCCAGCTTCCTGCAGGCCGGCAGCACCTCCTCGCGCGCTTCGCGCGCGAGGAGGCTGTACTCGTTCTGCACCGTGACGGACCGGCGGATCCCCTTCTCCTTCGCGGCCTCCTCGGCTTCGTCCAGCTGCTCGGCGGAGAAGTTCGAACAGCCGATCTCGAGGACCTTCCCCTCGGCGACGAGTCGAGACATCGCGGTGAGCGTGTCGGCGATCGACGTGGAGTCGTCGGGCGTGTGGATCAGATAGACGTCGATCCGGTCGGTCCCGAGGCGGGTGAGGCTGTCCTCGCACGCCCGCACCACCCACACGGGGTCGCCGCCGCTGAGCCCGTCCGGCGGGGTTCGCATCCCGAACTTCGAGACGATCACCGCCTCGTCGCGACGCCGTCCGAGCGCCCTGCCGAGGAACTCTTCGGAGTGCCCGTCGCCGTAGAGGTCGGCCGTGTCGAAAAGCGTCGCGCCCACCTCGAACGCCGCGTCCACGACCTTCCGCGATCGGTCCTCATCGATCCGCCGACCGAAGTTGTTGCAGCCGACCCCGGCGAGCGGCACGGGGATCGATCCGATCGAGCGCATCTCCACGCGGCTCAGGTTACGACTCGGCCGCCTCACGAGGATGCAGCAGGCCGAACAGGTAGGCGTCGGTGAGCGCTTCCCACGACGCCTCGATGATGTTCTCGCTCACACCGACGGTGGTCCACGAGCTCTCGCCGTTGGACGAGTCGATCAGGACCCGGACCACGGCGCCGGTCCCGTGGGTCTCGGCGAGGACGCGTACGCGGTAGTCCTCGAGCTCGATGTGCCGGAGCTCCGGATAGTCGTTCGTGAGCGCCTTGCGGAGCGCGTCGTCGAGAGCGCCGACGGGGCCGTGGCCTTCGGCCGATTCGATGTGCCGCGAGCCCTTCGTGCGCACCTTGACGGTTGCCTCCGCCAAGGGCGACTCGCCGTCGCCGATCTTCTCCTCGACGTGCACGCGGTAGCTGTCGATATCGAAGAACGGCTGCGTCCATCCCGAGGCGCGACGCATCAAGAGCTCGAGCGATGCGTCCGCGAGCTCGAACGTGTAGCCGCGCGCCTCACGTTCTTTCAGCTCGTCGAGGATCGCCGGGACCGCCTCATCGGCGACGTCGAGGCCGAACTCTGTCGCTTTCATCTTCAGGGTCGCGGCGCCGCCCAGGTCGGAGGCGACCACGCCCCGTCTGTTGCCGACGGCAGCCGGCGCGACGTGCTCGTAGGCCTCACTGAACCGGGCGACGCCGCTCGCGTGGAGCCCGGCCTTGTGGGTGAACGCGAAGCGTCCCACGTAGGGCTGGCGCGAATCGGGGGCGACGTTGGCCACCTCGGCGACGTAGTGCGCCAGCTCGGTGAGATGCTCCACGGCGCCTTCGGGCAGGCAGTCCGCGTCCATCTTCAGGACGAGGTTGGCCGCGATCGGCACGATGTCGGCGTTGCCGGTCCGCTCGCCGTACCCGTTGACCACGCCCTGGACCTGCAGGACTCCGGCCTCGACCGCCGCGAGGGCGGAGGCGACCGCGCACCCGGCGTCGTTGTGCGTGTGGATCCCGAGCGGGACGTTGTCCACGCGCTCGCGAACCTCGCCCACGATCCGCGCGACCTCCGAGGGAAGCGTGCCGCCGTTCGTGTCGCAGAGCACGAGGCGCTCGGCGCCCTCTTCGGCGGCGGCCTCCAGCACCCGGAAGGCGAAGTCACTGTTCCCCAGGTAGCCGTCGAAGAAGTGCTCGGCATCGAAGAACACGCGCCGGCCCTGACCGCGGAGATGCTTCACGGTGTCCCGGACCATCGCCACACCCTCGTCCAGGTCGGTACGCAGCGCCTTCTCGACGTGCACGTCCCAGCTCTTGCCGACGAAGCAGACGGTCTCGGTGTCGGCGTCCAGGAGGTCGCGGAGGATGGCGCTGTCCTCGGCCTTCTCCCCCGCACGCCGGGTCATCCCGAAGGCGACGAGCTCGGCATTGGCGAGCTTCTCCTTGGTGGCCAGGCGGAAGAACTCCGTGTCCCGCGGGTTGGCGCCCGGCCATCCGCCCTCGATGTAGGGCAGGCCGAGCTGGTCGAGCTTGTGGAGGATCCGCATGCGGTCCTCGACCGAGTACGAGAGGCCCGGCGCTTGGGCGCCGTCCCGGAGGGTCGTGTCGTACAGCTCGACGCGAGGACCACCGCTCATACCGCGGCCGCCTCGGCAACCAGGTCGCCGACCTCCTGGGTCGAGTAGCCCATCTCGCCGGCGCGCATCGACGCGAGCTTCGTGCAGGCGAAGCGGATACCGGCGTCGATGCCCGCCGCCGCCCCGCCCTCGCCGAGCTGCAACAGCAACATCCCGGTGGCGCCGATCGCCGCGAGTGGATTGATCGTGCCCTTGCCGGTCTCCGACGGGGCGGTCCCGCCGATCGGCTCGAACATCGACACGCCGATCGGGTTGATGTTCCCGCCGGCCGCGATCCCCATCCCGCCCTGGATCATCGCGCCGAGGTCCGTGATGATGTCGCCGAACATGTTGTCGGTCACGATCACGTCGAACCTCGACGGGTCGTCCAGGAAGTAGATGCAGGCCGCGTCGACGTGGACATAGTCGGTCATCACGTCCGGGTACTCGACGGCGACCTCGTTCACCACCCGCTGGTAGAGATCGCCGGCGAACGTCAACACGTTGGTCTTGTGGACGAGCGTCAGCTTCCGTCGGCGGCCCGGCTGCATCGCGAGGTCGAACGCGTACCGCACGATCCGCTCGACGCCGTGCCGCGTGTTCACGGAGGACTGGACGGCGACCTCGTAGCGCGTGCCCTTCCGGTGGAACCCCCCCACCCCGCTGTAGAGCCCCTCGGAGTTCTCCCGGACGACGACCATGTTGACGTCGTCCTCGGTGTGCGAGGGCACGAGCGTCTGCACACCGGGGTACCGGATCACCGGGCGGAGGTTCACGAACTGGTCCAGTTCGAAGCGGATCCGCAGCAGCAGGTCACGTTCGAGGATCCCCGGCGGTACGCGGGGGTCACCCACGGCCCCGAGCAGGATCGCGTGGGTCTCACGGAGCGCCTCGAGGTCGGCGTCCGGGAGGGTCTCCCCCGTTCGCAGGTACCGCTCGGCGCCGAGGTCGAAGTCGATCAGCTCCACCTCGAAGCCGTCCCGGACCGACTCGAGCACCTTCAGCGCCTCCGCGACGACCTCTGGCCCGGTCCCGTCACCTCGGATCACGCCGATCCGATAAGGACGGGCACCGGCGTCGAGCCGCTCCGGTCGCGTCTCGGTCGCGACCGCGGCACTCACGGCGTGACCTCGTTCTGGGCGGCGTCCGATGACGCTCCGGCGTCGGACGCCGCCACCGCGAGCGCCCGGTTGATCGCCGCCAGGTAGGCGCGCGCGCTCGCCTCGACCACGTCGGTCGCGACCCCCCGGCCGGTCACGTGCCGACCGTCGATCTCGAGCTGCACGACCACGTCGCCCAATGCATCGGACCCGCCGGTGACGGAGGACACGTTGAACGTGATCAGGCGCGCCTCGACGCCCGCCGCTCGTTGGATCGCGCCGCACGCGGCATCGATCATCCCGTCACCCATCGCGGACTCCTCGATCACATCGTCACCCTTACGGAGCCGGACGGTCGCGGTCGGGGCGAGATGGGTGCCGCCCCCCGAGGCTAGGGACTCGAGGACGAGAAGATCCTCCTTCCCGCTGCCGACCTCCTCCATCACGATCGCGGCGAGGTCCTGGTCCGTGATCTGGATCTTCCGGTCGGCGAGCTCCTTGAAGCGCGCGAACGCCCGGTTCATGTGATCGGGGTCGATCGAGATGCCGACCTTCTCCAGCGCGTCGGCGAACGCGTGGCGTCCCGAGTGCTTGCCCAAGACGATCCTGTTGCCTTCGAGGCCGATCTCGAGCGGATCCATGATCTCGTAGGTCGCCCGGTTGGCGAGCACCCCGTGCTGGTGGATACCGCTCTCGTGCGCGAACGCGCTCGCGCCGACGACCGCTTTGTTCGGCTGCACCGAGTAGCCCGTGAGCGAGGAGACGAGCCGCGAGGTCCGCACGATCTCTTTCAGATGCAGACCGTGCTGCACGCCGAGCGACTCGCCGCGTGTGCGCACGATCATCGCGATCTCCTCGAGCGAGCAGTTGCCGGCCCGCTCACCGATGCCGTTGACCGCCACCTCGACCTGGCGCGCACCGTTCTCGACCCCCGCCAGGGAGTTCGCGACCGCGAGGCCCAGGTCGTTGTGGCAGTGGGTCGAGATGATCACGTGGTCGGGCGTCCGCTCGCGGACGATCCGCACGAGCTCGCCGAACTCCGCCGGCGTCGCGTAGCCGACCGTGTCGGGCACGTTGATCGTCGTCGCGCCGGCCTTGACCGCCACGTCGAAGCACGCGAGCAGGAAGTGGAGCTGCGTCCGCGTCGCGTCCTGCGCGCTGAACTCCACGTCGTCGGTGTACCCGGCGGCCAGGCGCGTGCCCTCCTGGATCGCATCCAGAACCTGCCGCTCCGACATCCGGAGCATGTCCTCCATGTGGATCTGCGAGGTCGAGATGAAGACGTGGATGCGGAACCGGTCGGCGCCCTTCAGGGCCGCCGCCGCGCGCTCGATGTCGCCGGGTACCACGCGAGCGAGCGAGGCGATGACCGGCCCCTTCACGCTGGTCGCGATCTCGCGGACGGCGTCGAACTCGCCCTCGGAGGAGATCGCGAACCCTGCTTCCAGGATGTCGACGCGCAGGCGAGCGAGCTGCTCGGCAATCTCGACCTTCTCGTCCTTGGTGAGCGCGATCCCCGGGGCCTGCTCCCCATCGCGCAGGGTGGTGTCGAAGAACCGGACTACGTCGGGGTCCGAGGCTCCGGCACTCATGACGGCGGCACCTTCTCTTCGCTCCGCAGCCACGGCATCATCTTGCGGAGCTCACGCCCCACGTCCTCGAGCTGGGACGAGCGCGCCTCGCGCCGTTTCGCCAGGAACTCGTCGAAGCCACCGTCCGCCTCCGCGATCCAGCGCTTCGCGAACGTGCCGTCCTGGATCTCGGCGAGCACGCGGTGCATCGTCTCGCGCGTCCGCTCGTCCACAACGCGCGGACCGCTCGTGTAGTCGCCCCACTCCGCGGTATCCGAGATCGAGTAGCGCATCCACGAGAGACCGCCCTCGTAGATCAGGTCGACGATCAGCTTCATCTCGTGCAGGCACTCGAAGTACGCGATCTCGGGCTGGTAGCCGGCCTCGACGAGCGTGTCGAACCCGGATCGGATCAGCTCGGAGATCCCGCCGCAGAGGACCATCTGCTCGCCGAAGAGATCGGTCTCCGTCTCCTCCTTGAAGCTCGTCTCGATGATGCCGGCGCGCGCCGCGCCGATGCCGGCGCCGTAGGCGAGCGCCCGCTGGAGCGCCTTGCCGGTCGCGTCCTGCTGCACGGCGACCAGCGCCGGGGTCCCATTGCCCTCCTCGTAGGTACGGCGCACCAGGTGCCCCGGCCCCTTGGGAGCGATCATCGTCACGTCGACCTCGGCCGGGGGCTTCACGGTGCCGAAGTGGATCGAGAACCCGTGCGCGAACATCAGCATGTCGCCGGCGTGCAGGTGGGGCGCGATCTCCTCGGCGTAGACCTTCCCGTGGGAGGTGTCGGGGAGCAGCACCATCACGACGTCGGCCTCTGCGACTGCGTCCCCGATGTCGAGCACGCGGAGCCCGGCCTCCTCGGCCCTCGTGCGGCTCGAGGAGCCGGGTCGCAGGCCCACGCGCACGTCGTGTCCCGAGTCCTTCAGGTTCCGCGCGTGCGCGTGGCCCTGCGACCCGAACCCGAGGACCGCGATCTTCTGGCCCGCCAACGCGGATACGTCCGTGTCCTGCTCGTGGTAGATCGTTGCCATCCGTGTCCCCTTCGCGATTACGGATCCATCTCCGTTGCGTCTCGGCCGCGGCTAGACGCCGCCGCCGTCCCAGTCCGACGTGTCCTCGGCCCCCGCGGCCTTCGCGACCCGGAGCCCGCCCTTCTCCCTGATCCCGCGGTCACCCCGGGCGAGCGCGATCCGGCCCGTCCGCGAAAGCTCCACGATCCCGTATTCGGAGAGGAGCTCGCGGAGCGCTTCGAGCTTCTCCGGCTTGCCGGATGCCTCGACCGTGAGCGTCGTCTTCGTCACGTCGACGATGCTCACTCGGAACACCTCTGCGATCTCCATGATCCGCGCCCTGGCGTCGCCCTTCGCGCGCACCTTCGCGAGCATCAGCTCACGCTCGACCGCCGTCCCGGGTTCGTGCTCGAGGATCTTGATCACGTTGATCAGCTTGTTCAGCTGCTTGGTGACCTGCTCGAGCGACTTGGACTCGACGTTCACGACGACCGTCATCCGTGAGAGCCCCTCCGTCTCGGTCGGACCGACGGCGAGGGAGTCGATGTTGAATCCCCGCGCGGAGAAGAGCCCCGCCACCCGTGTCAGGACTCCGGGCTTGTCCTCGACCAGGACCGAGAGCGTGTGCAGGCTCATGCGATCGGTGCCTCCGCCGGGTCGGCCTGAGGCCAGAGTCCCTCCGGCCCCGTGATGATGTCGTCGTTCGACGCGCCGGCCGGGACCATCGGGAAGCACATCTCCATGTCGTCGCAGCGGAAGTCGATCACCACGCTGCGGTCGTCCACGGACAGCGCCTTCTCGATCACCGTGTCCACGTCCTCGGGCCGCTCGACGCGCAAGCCGACGGCGCCGTAGGCCTCGGCGAGCTTCACGTAGTCGGGCACGTCGTAGCCGAGGTGCACCTGCGAGTAGCGCTCCTCGTAGAAGAGCTCCTGCCACTGTCGGACCATGCCGAGGTTCGCGTTGTTGATGATCGCCGTGATGAACGGGATCTTCTCCGTGGTCGAGGTGGCGAGCTCCTGCGAGGTCATCTGGAAGCAACCGTCGCCGTCGATCGCGATGACCCGCCGGTCCGGCTGTCCGGCCGCCGCACCGAGCGCCGCCGGCACCGCGAATCCCATCGTGCCGAGGCCGCCCGAGTTGATCCACTTCCTGGGCTTCTCGAAGGACCAGAACTGCGAGGCCCACATCTGGTGCTGGCCGACGCCGGCCACGACGATCGTGTCGCCGTCCGAGTGGGCCCGGAGGCGCTCGATCGCGAACTGCGGCTTCAGGGGACCGTCGTCCTGCTGGTCGTAGCGGAGCGGGTGCTGGGCTTGCCACTCGGCGAGCTGGCCGAGCCAGGCGCTCCGATCCGGGATGCCGGACTCGTCCTGGCGGCGGGTGAGCTCCGCGACCAGCTTCGCGGTCACGTCCTTGCAGTCGCCGACGATGGGCACGTCGGCGGCGCGGTTCTTCCCGATCTCGGCCGGGTCGATATCGATGTGCACGATCTTCGCGTCGGGCGCGAACGTCGAGAGCTTGCCGGTCACGCGGTCATCGAAGCGGGCTCCCACGGCGACGAGCAGGTCGGCCTTCTGCATCGCCGTCACGGCCGTGTAGACGCCGTGCATGCCCGGCATGCCGAGGCAGAGCTCGTGAGCATCAGGGAAGGCCCCCCGCGCCATCAGCGTCGTCACGACGGGGAGATGTCCGGTCGTGGCGAGCTCGAAGAGCTCTTCGGTGGCGTTCGCCTTGATGACGCCGCCGCCGACGTACAGGACAGGCCGCTTCGCCTGCATGATCAGCTTGGTGGCCTCGACGACCTGCCGCATGTTCCCCTTCGTCGTCGGCTTGTAGCCGGGAAGGTCGACAGCGTCGGGCCAGCGCCACGTGGTCTCGTTCACGAGCACGTCTTTCGGAAGGTCCACCAGCACGGGGCCGGGGCGGCCGGTCCTGGCGATGTGGAACGCCTCCCGGATCGTCTCCGCGACCTCGCCGGGGTCGGTCACGAGGAAGTTGTGCTTGGTGACCGGCATCGTGATCCCGGTGATGTCCGCCTCCTGGAAGGCGTCGTTGCCGACCACCGGCGTCGGGACCTGGCCGGTGATCGCGACCATCGGGACCGAGTCCATCTTCGCGTCGGCCAGGGCCGTCACGAGGTTGCAGCCGCCGGGGCCGGAGGTGGCCATCGCGACGCCGACCTTGCCGGTCGCCCAGGCGTAGCCCTCGGCCGCGTGTCCGGCTCCCTGCTCGTGCCGGCACAAGACGTGACGGACGCTCGAGTCGAGCAGCGGATCGTAGGCGGGCAGGATCGCGCCGCCGGGGATGCCGAACATGATGTCGACACCCTCGCCCTCGAGGGCCTTGAACAGCGCCTGGGCGCCAGTGACTTTCATCAGAGGACGACCTTCATCCCGCGACCGCTGCGCGCTCGGGGTCTTCGACCGGACCGGTCTGGACCCGCTTCACGGTCGCCCCCAAGCGGCGGGCCAGGTTCCGACAGGCACGTTCGAACTCCCACGGGGTCCAGTCGCGCCGGCGGCTCTGCAGGTCCTCCCCGCCGAAGCCCGACAGGTACGTGACCTCGGAGGACAGGTAGCGGTCGACCGCAGCCTTGGTCACCGGGTCGTTCGTCTCGACGCTCACCTGGCCTGGGCCCTCCCACAGCACGCTGGCGATGGTGGCGCCGTCCTTCTCGAATTCGTAGCGCATCGGGTGCTCCTCCTCTCTTTCGTTCGTGCTCACGGGCCGGGGCAGAAAAAAACCCCCGCGTAGCGAGGGTATCGGCGCGGAACGCGGGCCTCTGAGGCCCGGCCGCGCCTAGCGGATAAGTACGAGGACGCTGCTCGGGATCGTCCTCGCGCTCTTCATGGTCGGGTCAGTCTCGGCGCTCGGCCTGGGAGTGTCAACCCCCGGATGGCCGAGGGGCCCGGGTGAGGACTGCCTCGCAACGTGCTTGGAGCAACCGGGTCAGGTGGAAGCGGGCTGGGTGACCCCCTCCTGCACTTCTGTCTGCTTGTCGCCCTCGGTCTCCTCGACCACACGCTCCACGATCTCGCCGGGCAGATCCTCTTGCTCCCGTTCCTCCATCTCCTGCGCTTGCTGCACCTCGACGCGTGCTGCCTGCCAGGCGGACCAGTGGCCCGAGACGAGGGCCCAGAGGGAGAGCGCGGCCACGTAGGACGCTACTGATCCAGCCGGTGAAGAGCGATACGGGGACATCACGATCCAGAAGATCGTGAGCCACCCGTTCACGCGGCGCATGAGGCGGATCACCTTGGATGCTCGCCCACAAGGACTTCACGACGCTCACGTCGGTTCTTCGTTCCCTGGTCCGCGGCCGACCGAAACCCCGCGTGCCCGGCGGTGCTAGCGTTCGGCCACCATGGCCATGGACCCCAGGCTCGAGAAGGTGCTCGAGACCCTTTGGCCGGATCGCAGACCAGCGCTGTCCCCGATCACGTCCGGCATCACGAACGCGAACGTCAAGGTGGAGGTCGACGGGGAGGCATTCGTCGTCCGACTCCCCGGCGCCGACACGGAGGTGCTCGGGATCGACCGGCGGGCGGAGCTCGAAGCTGCGCGGGTGGCGGCGGCCGCGGGTGTCGGTCCAGGGGTGGTCGATCTCGTGGAGGGTTGCCTCGTCACGCGGTTCGTGACCGGCGAGCCGATCCCCGAGGCCGACCTCCAGCGGCAGGACGTGCTCGCAAGCGTCGTCCGCTCGATCCGCACGATCCATGCGGGCCCGCCGATCGCGTCCACGTTCCCCGTCTTCCGGATCGTCGAGCGGTACCGGGACCTGGCGGCAGAGCGCGGCGTCGCGATCCCCGAGGCATACGCCTCCGCGCACCAACGCGCGGCGCAGATCGAGCGGGTGATCGACGCGAGCCCGCCACTCGTCGCGACGTGCCACAACGACCTGCTGAACGCGAACTTCCTGAAGGACGGCGACCACGTCTGGATCGTCGATTACGAATACGCGGGCATGGGCGATCCCTTCTTCGACCTCGGGAACTTCTCGATCAACAACGGTCTCAACGAGGAGGCCCAGGAGCTGCTGCTCCGCTTCTCGTTCGGCGAGGTGCGCGACGCCCACCGAGCCCGGCTCGGGTTGATGCGCGTGATGTCCGACTTCCGCGAGGCGATGTGGGGCGTGCTCCAACAGGCACTCTCGACGCTCGACTTCGACTACGTCGGGTACGCCGACCGGCACTTCCGGCGGCTCGAGGCGACCGCCTCCGACGAGCGGTTCGCGCGGTGGCTCGCCGATGCCGAGGAGCCGCCGTGACGGAGGCGTTCCGCGTGATCGTCATCGGGGGCGGCGTGGGCGGGACGTCGATCGCCTACCACCTCGCCGCCCTCGGGTGGTCCGACGTCATCCTCCTCGAGCGCGCGGACCTCACTTCGGGATCCACGTTCCACTCGGCCGGCCTGGTGGGGCAGCTCCGGTCGTCGGTCAGCCTCACGAGGATGATGATGTACGGGACCGACCTGTACCGACGCCTGCAGGATGAGACCGGCGTCGACGTCTCGTGGCACGAGGTGGGGTCGCTTCGGCTCGCATCCTCCGGGGAGCGCCTCCAGGAGCTCCAGCGACAGGCAGGCTGGGGACGCACGTTCGGACTGCCCCTCGAGATCCTGTCGACCGAGGAGGCGCACCATCGGTTCCCGCTGTTCGATCCGTCGGGCGTCCTGGGCGCCGCGTTCCTCCCGACCGACGGCTACCTCGATCCGAGCGGCCTCGCGTTCGCCCTCGCCGAAGGAGCGAGACGCCGGGGCGTCGAGATCCGCACGGATGCACGCGTGACCTCGGTCGACGCTCGCGACGGTCGCGTCCGCGGCGTCGTGACGGCAGAGCACGGCCGGATCGATGCGGACGTCGTCGTGAACGCGGGCGGGATGTTCGCCCACCAGCTCGGACGGATGGCTGGGGTCGAGGTGCCCGTCGTCCCCTTCGGGCATCAGTACCTGCTGACGGAACCGATCGAGGGCGTCACCGCGGAGCTTCCCACGATGCGCGACCCGGACCGGCTCGTGTACTTCCGGCCGGAGGCCGGCGGTGCTCTGGTGATGGGGGGCTACGAGCGGAACCCCGATCCCTGGGCGGTGGAGGAGGGTCCGCCAGCCGACTTCAACGGGAAACTGCTGCCGGGGGACTGGCCGCGGTTCGAGTCGCTGGCGGAGTCCGCCGCTTCGCTCGTCCCGGCGATGGGGGACGCCGGTATGGTCCGCCTCCTCAACGGCCCGGAGGCGTTCACGCCGGACGGCGAGTTCATCCTCGGCGAGTCCGACCTCCGTGGCTTCTTCGTGGCGGCGGGCTTCTGCGCCCACGGGATCGCCGGCGCGGGCGGGATCGGCAAGGTGCTCGCCGAGTGGATCGTGGACGGCGAGCCCGAGTGGGACGTCTGGAAGATGGACGTGCGCCGCTTCGGGCCGCAGTACCGTTCGCGCGGGTACGCGCGCGACCGGGCGTACGAGGTCTACGCGACCTACTACGACATCCACTATCCGGGCGAGGAACGACGTGCCGGACGGCCGCTGAAAGTGCCGCCGGCGTACGCACGTCTCCAAGCACTCAACGCCGAGTTCGGCGAGAAGTCCGGATGGGAGCGAGTGAACTGGTTCCGTTCGAACGAGGACCCCGCACACGACGGCCGACGGCCGCGGGGCTGGGCGGGCGAACATTGGTCGACCGCGATCGTCACCGAGCACCTGGCGTGCCGGGAACGCGCCGCGCTGTTCGACGAGAGCTCCTTCGCCAAGCTCGAGGTCTCCGGGCCCGACGCGGCGACGTTCCTGCAGAGGCTGTGCGCGAACGACGTGGACCGGGCGCCGTCCTCCGTCGTGTACACACAGATGCTGAACCAACGCGGCGGCATCGAGAGCGACCTCACGGTGACCCGGCTCGCGGACGAACGGTTCCGCCTGGTGATCGGCACCGCGTTCGGGAACCACGACCTGGCGTGGATCCGGAAGCAGCTCGGCGATGAACGGGTGCACGTCCGCGACGTCACCGGCGCGTTCGCGTGCTACGGGATCTGGGGACCCCGAGCTCGGGACATCTTGAGCGCGCTCACCGACGCCGACCTGTCGAACGACGGGTTCCCGTACCTGCACGCACGGGAGATCGACGTGGGGTCGGCGCCCTGCCTCGCCCTGCGGGTGACCTACGTCGGCGAGCTCGGATGGGAGCTCTACACGCCGGCCGAGTTCGGGGCGAGCCTGTTCGAGGCGTTGCTCGAAGCCGGCCGCGACCACGGCGCGGTCCCTGCCGGCTACCGCGCGATCGACTCCCTCCGCGTCGAGAAGGGCTACCTCGCGTGGGGCGCCGACCTCACGCCCGAGGAGGATCCGTTCCAGGCCGGGCTGGGGTTCGCCGTGGACCTGGGGAAGGACTTCCTCGGGAAGGAGGCACTGGTGGCGCGACGCGATCGCGAACGGCCGCGCCTCGCCACCCTCGCCCTGGAGGACCCGCGGGCGATGGTCCTCGGCAACGAACCGGTGTTCCACGGAGGCGACGTCGTCTCACGGATCACCAGCGGCGGGATCGGCTATGCGGTCGAGCGCTCGATCGCGTTCGCGTACCTGCCGTCGCCGCTCCCCGAGCCCGGCACGCGACTCGAGGTGGAGGTGTTCGGAGAGCGCGTCGGCGCCGAGATCGTGGGTCGGGCGCTGTGGGACCCGGCGGGCGAGCGGATCCGCGCCTAAGCCCTCCCCGGCGTGAACGAATGACCGTTCCAGGCGGCGCGGATCCGCCTGCGGAGCACACCCGACATGTCCAGGTGCACGGAATCCGGGAGGTCGCGACCCCCGCACTCGAGCAGGAGCACGATCCCCTCGCCCTCGAAGCGCTGGAAGTCACCGACCGGACCCGGGGCGTCGATCGAGGCCTCGAGGACGAAGACCGGGTGGTAGCCGTACTCCATCGTGACCGTCCACACGTAGAGCACGCCGCCCCGGGATCGGACGTGCTCGACGACCTCGGGCGTAGCGTCGATCCTCACGACCCCAGGGTGCGCCCGGCCGCGGGCTCCGTCAACGAGACGCGTCTGCCAGGAGCCGTCCGAACCCTTCGTCCGCGAAGACATCGGATGCGCGCGCCCACCGCTCCTCCGCCCAGCCCCAGAAGTCGAAGTCGATCGACGAGATCCTCGCCTGGATCGCGGCCCACAGCGTCCAGCCGACGTCGGCCATCACGGCCTGCAGGTCCATCCGCGCCAGCAGCGCGGGCGGCGCCTCCCCGAAGTACGCCTCACAGAGCAGGGCACGCAGATCAGCTTCGAATCCACACTCCTGCGCCGTGTCACCCAGCTCGAACGTCGGGTCGTTGTTCCCGCTGTACTCGAAGTCGACGATCCAGAGCTGCGACCCGTCATCGATGTAGTTCTCCGCGAGGAGGTCGTTGTGGCACGGGACGGTCGGGAGGGTTTTCGCGGAGAGCGCCCGTTCGATCTTGGCGACGTCGTCCCGGTGCTCCGCGAAGCCGTCCGGGATCCGGACGTCCTGCTCGGCGCAGACGCGAAGGTAGAACTCGGTCAGCCGGAACATGTCGAAGTCGTTCAGGAACCGCGGCCCGGCGTGCAGGCGGCGGAGCGACGCCGCGATGCGCGGGGCCATCTCGGGCGACCGGAGCCGTTCGGAGGACATCGTCGTGCCCTCGACGAACTCGATCACCATCACGTCGATGTCCTCGAGCACCTCGACGATGCGAGGTGAGACACCGGTCGCCGACGCCGCGGCCGCGTTGTGTCGCTCGTTCTGCCGATCCACTGCCAGGAGCTCCGTCGAGGCGCCGGGGATCCTCACGACGTACCGGTCCCCTTCCGCGTCCACGAGGTAGTTGGTGTTGGTCAGCCCGCCGGAGAGCTCCGAGACGCTCGTCTCGCGGCCCCGCCAGGCGAAGACCCGCTCGAGGACCTCCTCGATCGAGGTCAAGCGGCGATCCTCCCGTCGCCATCGACGAGCACGTCGGGGGCGATCTCGGCCGGAACCGACTCGCCGAACACATCGACCCGGAGGTCGGCGCCACCGCGGAGCTCGATGGGCAGGGAAGCGAGGGCAACGTTTCGCCCGACCGTGAACCCGTAGCCGCAGCTCCGGATCCGGCCGACGACCTCCGCTCCATCGAGCACCGCCTCCCCGCCATAGATCGGGACGTAGTCGCCGCCGTCGCCGACCAGGACGGTCCGGAGCCGGCGGGTGATCCCCCGCTCGCGCTGCTCGAGGAGCGGGCCCCGGCCGATGAAGTCGCGTCCCTCGAACACCACGAACCGCTCGAGGCCGGCTTCGAGCGGAGAGTCGTCCGCCGTCATGTCCGAGCCGAAGGCGCGGAACCCCTTCTCGATCCGGAGACCATCCAGGCACCGGTACCCGCACACCTCGAGGCCGTGCTCCGCGCCGGCGGCCGCCAACCGGTCCCAGACCTCGACGGCCCAGGCTGGCTCGACGAAGAATTCCCAGCCCGCCTCGCCCGCGTAGCTGACACGCTGTCCCCACACGGGAGCGGCACCGATCGGGAATGCGCGGGCGCTCATCCGTGGGAAGTCCTCACTCGTGAGACTTGATCCGGTGCAGGCCCCGAGGATCGTGGGGGCTGCCGGCCCCCAGAGCGCGATCACGGCGAGCTCCTCGCTCGCGTCCCGGAGGGAAACGTCGCTCATCTCCTCGCGCAGCGAGATGCTGCGGAGCCAGCCGAGGTCACCGTCGATCGCGCCCGCGCCGGTGATCACGCGGAACCGCTCGGCGCCGAGCCGGACGATCGTGACGTCGCCGACGATCCCACCACGCCGGTCCAGCAGCTGGGAGTACACGACGGAGCCCGCCGGGACGTCGACGCGGTTCGCAGCCGCCCGCTCGAGCAGCCGGAGCGCGTCCGGACCCACCACCTCGATCTTGCCGAACGAGCTCAGGTCGAACAGCCCGGCGCGCTCCCGAACCGCGCGATGCTCCTCGCCGACCCGGTCGAGCCAGGGAGGCCGAGCCCACCCGAACGCCCGCTGGTCCGGGCCGGCCCGCCGCCACACCTCGCCCGGTTCGCATCGCTCCGCCCGCTCCCACCCGTGCTTCACCTGGAAGACGGCGCCGGTCTCTTGGAGCCGTCCGTGCAGCGGCGACACGCGCTTCGGCCGGCCGAGCTCGTCGTGATCGAACGGGTAGCGGAGGAGGTAGTAGTAGCGGTAAGTCTCGCGTGCGAGCTCGGCGACCCATCCCGCGTCCTCGTGTACACGCCCGAACCGCCACGGCCGATAGGACGTCAGGTCGAGTTCGGTTCCCCCCGCGATGATCCACTCGGCCAGGGACTTCCCGAGCCCGCCGGCGGCGCCGAAACCGTTCAGCGAGAGTCCGGCAGCCAACCACAGGCCGCGCACGTCGGGGACCGGGCCGACCAGAGGAGCGGCGTCGGGCGTCATGGCATCCGGATGGCAGACGAGCTTCACGATCTCCGCGTCCGCGACGAATGGGAACCGGCGCGCCGCACCGCGGAGCAGTCGCTCGAACCGATCGATGTCGGGCGGGAGGGACCGGCCGCCGTGCTCCCACGGCGGGCCGCCGACCCAGCGCGCGACCGGGTCGGGCTCGTAGCCACCGAACACCACGCCTCCCGCCTCGGACTTGCCGTAGACGAGGTTGTCCGGGTCGCGGAAGCACGGCATGTCCCGTGGGAGTTCCGAGCCGGGTACCGCCTTCAGGGCGATGTGCTGGTGATCGACCGGCGTCGACGGGACCCGGACGCCGGCGAGCGCCGCGACCCGCGGCGCCCAGATACCGGCGGCGTCGACGACAACCTCGCACTCGATCCGCTCCCGCTCGGTCCGGAGCGCCACGATCACCCGGCGGTCCGAGATCTCGATCCCCGTCACGCGCTCGCCCGTGCGGATCCGGACACCGAGCGCACGAGCGGCGTCCGCCATCGCGTACGTCGCCGTGTGCGGATCCAGGAACCCGTCGCCGGGAACCCAGACACTTCCGAAGAGTCCCTCCGCAGTCGCCGCCGGCATCAGCTTCTGCGTTTCCTCTGCGGACAGGAGCTCCACGTCGAGCCCGATGCCCCGAGCTCGCGACACACCGCGCTGCAGCTCCTTGAGCGACTCCGGGCTGGAGGCGATGCGCACGCTCCCCACGGAGTCGAACACCCCGAGCTCCCGGTACAGCTCGACCGAGTAGCGGCGGAACGCCGTCATCGTCGGAGAAGGATTGAACATCGTGACGAGCCCGGCGGCGTGGGCCGTGGACCCGCTCGTCAGCTCACCCTTGTCCAGCAAGAGCACGTCCGTCCAGCCGGCACGCGCCAGGTGCAGCGCGACGCTGCACCCGGTGACGCCGCCGCCGATCACCACCGCGTGTGCTCGATCGCTCACGGATGCCTCCCCGGACGGATGGAGCGGGGCCAACGGCCCCGCTCCATCCTGCCAGTCGTTCGGGCGCTACTCCGGCGGGATCTCCCGGAACGCATACTCGACCTTCAGGCCGGCGCTCGCCCGGACCTGCCGCATCACGAAGTAGACGAGCAGCCCGAACACCGCCGTTCCGAGGACGATGTAGTAAGGCACGGCGTCTCCCGTGTAGGCGAGGCCGAGCTCCTCCCTGAAGAGGAACGAGCCGACCATGAACGAGCCGAACACGAACCCCAGCAGGCCGACGATGGTCACGAGGGGCACGCTCCCCACCGTGTACGCGAAGCCCGGGGACGCCTCGTAGACCTTCCGGGCCCGATAGGGCAGGAGTGCCGCGGCGAGCGCCGAGAGCGTCATCACCGCCCCGTTCGCGAACGTGACGCCGAGCGTCCATCGCGTCCAATCACCGATCATGTTGAAGCCCCAGATCACCGGGAGGGCTGCGAGGAAGTACGCGATGTGAGCGTTCACCGGGGTCTTCCACCGCGGGTGCACCCGAGCGAACCAGTCCGGCAGCAGCCCGTCCAGGCCCTGCGCCACCATGATCCGCGTCGTCCCGATGTAGCAGTTACACACGATCTGGAACGAGTTCAGGATGAACCCGATGCCGATCAGCAGCACGACGATCCAGCTGCCCGTGAGGCCCATCGCCATCAGGTTCGGGAACATGATGTTCCCCCCGATCGTCGCCTCGGCCACTCCGTACCAGTAGCCGGACGAAGCGACCAGGATCCCGTCATCGCCGATCCCCTTCTGCATCGCCACCGCCAGGAGGATCAGGAGCCCCGCGGTGAGGGTGAGCGAGCCGACGATGATGAAGACCTGGCTTCGGAACACGTTCGCGTTCTTGATCTCCCCACCCTGCTCGGATGAGTACGTGGCCCACTGCAGGCTCGTCCAGGCGATGGGCGCGACCAGCAGGGTCCCGAGGAGCCAGAAGGGCGGGTCGAAGTTGACGCCAGCCTCCGCAGCGGCCGCCCTCGCGGTCTCGAAGAACCCCTGAACGCCGTTCACCTCCCCGGCGAACGTGTCCAGCTTCGCTGTGGCGGATGCCGGATCGTTCAACAGGAAGAGCAGGAGGACGATCCCGAACGAGATCAAGATCGCGTACCACATCACGTATTGGAACCGGACGTAGTTGCGGAACCCGGTGACGAGAAGGACCAGGGCCGCGAGCGCGTTGACGATGCTGATCACGATGATGCCGGTGGTGCTGGCGGCCCAGGTGCCGATGTCGGTGAAAGCGCCCACGCCGGTCGTCACACCGAGACCGATGAACGTCGGGGCGATGCCAAGCGTCGCCAGGAGCCAGCCCGACAGTGCGACCCACTGGAGGATCCAGACCACGAAGAACGCGAAGACGACCGTGAAGCCGAACCCACCTCCGAACACGCGGCTCTGGAACACGTAGTCCCCGCCCGACCTCGGCATCGACGTCGCGAGCCAGACGTACGCCAGCGCGATCGGGAGCTCGAACACGAAGGCGAACACGATCCCGAGAACCAGGTTCGACCCCTCCAGCGCGGTCGGCGCCCACACGTAGGTCCAGGGGAAGATGATCCCCATCGTCAGGACGTTGTAGATGAACGCCGAGTACGGCGACATCACCCGAACCAGGCCGGAAGCCCTCCGCGTGAACACCTGCGGCGCTGCTGCCGCTTCAGCCATCCCCTCCCCCTTTCGGGTGCGTCGTGCCCTAGCCGGACGTGAACTGGTGGCCGATCACCTCTCCTCCCCGGATCGCGACGATCAGCCCTCGTAGTACCCCCTCCCCGTACTCGCTCCCGGGGTTGAACGCGGGGGTGCGGCCGTACTTGGTCGCCCCCCGGGACTCGTGGATATGTCCGTGCAGACCGACGGTGGGCTGATGGTTCGCCAGCGCGTCGGCCACCGCCTGAGACCCGGCGCCGTAATGGACCGGCTGGCCTCTCTCGATCACCGGCTTAGGTGGCCAGACCGAGGCATCCAGCTTGAGACACGTGTCGAGGCCCGAGTCGAGCGGCGGGCAGTGGAAGTTGAAGACCGTCTTCGCCGGATCCGACACGGACGGCATCAGTTTCTCGATGACCTCCCCGATCTCTTCGTCGGTCCGCTCACGGGGCGTCTCCCAGGGCGTCGGGGTCGAGTAGCCGATCGTCAGGAGCTCGTGCTCGTCGTCGAGGGGCACGACGCGGTTCTCCGCGTTCACGACACGCTCCGTCGTCGTCTCGTCGAGGGCGCTCAGGACCTCGTCCGTGTCGTCGTTGCCGCCGCACAGGTACACGTTCACGGGAGTGTTCGCCAGCCGCTCCTCCGCGAGGGTGACCCACTGGGCCAGCCGCTCCTTCGCCAGCACGTCGAAGAGATCGTCGATGCGATCCTGCTGTCCTTCGTAGGACGCGTACTCCTCCGGATCCATCTCCTGCCAGTAGAACCCGAGGGTCTGCATCGTCAGCTTGAACTCGGCGAGCTGCTCCTCGCTCTCGATGTGGTGGCTCTGCCCCTGCAGGCGCGCCCGCCACGTGCCTCCGGCTTCCCGCACCATCGGGATCAGGAGCTTGCCCATCAGGTCGCCGCCGAACACGAGCGCGTCGACCTCGTAGAACTTCGCGGCGTTCAGGAACTTGCGGTACGTGGGCTCCGAACCGTGGATGTCGCAGGCGTAGAAGAGGCGCGTGGCCTTCTCCTTCTCCTTCTCCTTCTTCGAGAAGAGCGGCATCAGACGTCCTCCGGTGCGGCCATCAACTCACCCACGTCCCGGTACCACTTCTTCCGATCGCCGACCTTGGCGCGGAGCCTCCACGACATCGACTTGGGCTGCGCCTCGATCCGCTCGAGCGCCGCGTGGACCTGATCCGCGACGCGCCGGGTCTCGTCGTCGGTGAGTGCCTCGTAGTGCTCGGCCATCTGACGGACCTTGTCGAGGTTCATCGTGAGCGTGCGCCACCATCCCCAGTCCTTCGCGCAGATCTCCGCGATGCGGCCGATGTTGATCGTGTCGGCATCGGAGTCCCCGAGGGGGAACTCGAGGAGGAGCGTGATCATGTCGATCAGGTCCTTCTCGTTGATCTCGACGATCTGCATCTTCTGCAGGAGCAACTCGGCGAGGGGGATCGTCTCGGCATCAAGCTCCAGGCGTCCCTTCCACAGCACCGTGTGACAGAACTCGAGCTTGTCGAGGAAGACGTCGATGTGCATGCCGGTGCCGGGGTGCTCGGCCACGAGACGGGAGCCCTCTGAGTTCACGTACACCGCCGGGTCCTCGACGTAGCCCGCCCGGGCGAGCATCGCGCGGATCTCCGGCGCCTCGCGCCCGTACGCTGCGAAGTCGTTGTCCGTATAGCGGCGCCCGAGCTTCTCGCGCAGGTAGGCACGGTTGGGGCACCGGCGTGCGAATGCGACCGCGCCGAGGAGCCTGAGCGTTGTTCCGTCCTCGCGGGCGAGAGCGAGCAACCGGTCGGCTTCAGCCTCGAACTCGGCCTTCTCCAGGGCTACCTCCCGAAGGATCCCTCAGCGCGGGCACGGCGTATGGAGTCTGCTCGTTCGGGCCCCGCGACGCAAGGTGAGCGAACGTTCAACGCTCGAGCGCCGCCAGGAACTCGTCCAGGTCGGCGGACACGTGGTAGCTGGGCTCGACGGAGCCCTCGAAGGCCTCCACGGTCTTGTAGCCGTTGCCGGTCGCGTAGGCCACAACCTCCTCCTCGGGTCCGATCACGCCCTGGTCGACCAGCCGCTTGAGGTTCGCGATCGTGACCCCGCCGGCGGTCTCGGTGAACACGCCCTCGGTGGAGGCGAGCAGCCTGATCCCCTCGAGGATCTCCGATTCCGGGCACCACTCGATCGTGCCGCCGGTCTCACGGGCGACCTGGAGCGCGAAGTAGCCGTCGGCCGGCGAGCCGATCGCGAGCGAGCGAGCGATCGTGTCGGGCTTGACGGGCGTGACCTCCTCGGCGCCGTCGCGGAACGCCTGCGCCACCGGCCGGCATCCCTCCGGCTGGGCGCCGCTCACCCGGTAGGCCTTCTCCTCGACGGCTCCGATCGCGACGAGCTCCTGGAACCCGCGGTGGATCTTCGTGAGCAGTGCGCCGCTCGCGATCGGCACCACGACGTGATCGGGCAGGCGCCATCCGAGCTGCTCGGCGGTCTCGAACCCGAGGGTCTTCGAGCCCTCGGCGTAGTACGGGCGCATGTTCACGTTCACGAACGCCCACGGCAGGGTCTCGGCCACCTCGGCGCAGAGCCGGTTGACGTCGTCGTAGTTGCCCTTCACGGCGACGACCTTGGCGCCGTAGGTCTCGGTGGCGAGGATCTTGGCGCGCTCGAGGTCGTCGGGAACGAAAACGTAGCAGGGCATCCCGACATGTGCGGCGTGGGCCGCGGCGGCGTTGGCGAGGTTGCCGGTGGACGCACAGGACAGCGCCTCGAAGCCGAAGGCGCGCGCCATCGTGGCGGCGATCGACACGACCCGGTCCTTGAACGAGTAGGACGGGTTCACGGAGTCGTCCTTGATCCAGAGGTCGCGGAGTCCGAGGGCGGCGGCGAGCCGGTCCGCACGGCGGAGTGGCGTGAAGCCGGCGCCGAGATCCACCCGGTCGAGGCCGGGCCCGCCGGGCAACAAGGCTTCGTAGCGCCACAGGCTGGCGGGCCCGGCCTCGACCTGCTTACGGAAGTCGGTCCCGTCGATCGCGTCCAGCTCGTAGGAAGGCTCGAGCGGGCCGAAGCACTCCTGGCAGATCGTGAGCGGCTCGACGTTGTAACGCTCGCCGCAGATGCGGCACTGCAGCGCCGCCGGGGTCGTGATCGTTGGCATCACCCGGTGATCGCGCCGTGCTCGGCGCCCCCCACGAGCTTCGCGTACTTCGCCAGCGCACCCGTCGTGTAACGCGGCGCCGGCGCCGCCCAGCCGTCGCGGCGAGCGTCCAGCGTCGCGTCGTCCACCAGCAGCTCCAGCGAGCGCGCGTCCGCGTCGATCCGGATCCGGTCCCCATCCTCGACCAGCGCGATCGGACCGCCGACGAACGCCTCCGGCGCGATGTGGCCCACGCTGTATCCCTTCGTCGCGCCGGAGAACCGGCCGTCCGTGATCAACGCGACCTCCTTGCCGAGGCCCGCACCGGCGACGGCCGCGGTGACCGCCAGCATCTCCGGCATCCCCGGCGAGCCCTTCGGGCCCTCATACCGGATCACGATGACGTCGCCGGGCTTCACGCCGCCCGACGTGACGGCGGCGAACGCGTCCTGTTCCGAGTCGAACGGGCGGGCGACGCCTTCGAAGGTGAGGCCCTCGGCGCCCGCGGCCTTCACCACGGCACCGTTCGGAGCGAGGTTGCCCCGCAGGATCGCGATCCCGCCCCAGGGATGGATCGCGTCGCCGGCGGGGTGCACGATGTCGCCGTCCGGCGACGGCGGGGCGAGCTCGGCGAGGTTCTCGGCCTGCGTCTTGCCGGTGACCGTGATGCAATCGCCGTTGAGCAGTCCGGCGTCGAGCAGCTCCTTCATCACCACCGGAACGCCGCCCACCCGGTCGAGGTCGCTCATCACGAACTTGCCCGCAGGCCGCACGTCGACGAGGTGCGGCGTCGCGCGCGAGATCCGGTCGAAGTCGTCCAGCTCCAGGTCGACCCCCGCCTCGCGGGCGATCGCGAGCAGGTGCAGCACCGCGTTCGTCGAGCCGGCGAGCGCCATGACCACGGTGATCGCGTTCTCGAACGCCTGCTTCGTGAGGATGTCCCTCGGAAGGGGTCCGCCGGCCGCAACCAGTTCTGCGGCGCGGATCCCACTCTCGCGCGCGAACACCTCACGCCGGTAGTCCACGGCGGGCGGGGACGCGGCTCCGGGGAGGGAGAGCCCGATCGCCTCACCCACGGCGGCCATCGTGTTCGCGGTGTACATCCCGGCACACGAACCGGTGGTGGGACAGGCGGCGCGCTCGATCCCGAGCAGCTCGGCGTCGTCGATCGTGCCCTTGGCGTGCGCCCCCACGGCCTCGAAGACATCCTGGATCGTGATGTCGCGGTCCCGATACGTGCCCGGGAGGATGGTGCCCCCGTAGAGATAGACGGCCGGCAGGTTCAGCCGAGCCATCGCCATCATCATCCCCGGCTCGGACTTGTCGCAGCCGGCGATCCCCACGAGCGCGTCGAACCGCTCGGCGTGCATCACCAGCTCCACCGAGTCGGCGATCAGGTCACGGCTCATCAGCGAGGCCTTCATCCCCTCGTGTCCCATCGCGATCCCGTCGGAGACCGCGATCGTGCCGAACTCGAGCGGCACCGATCCGCCCTGCCGGACGCCCTCTTTCGCGAGGGCGGCGAGCTTGCCGAGGTGGTAGTTGCACGGCGTCACCTCGTTCCAGGACGAGGCGACAGCGACCTGCGCTTTGCCGAAGTCGTCCTCGGAGAAGCCGACAGCGCGGAGCATCGCGCGGGCGGGTGCGCGATGGGGGCCCTCGGTGACCTCCCAGCTGCGAGGGCGATCGTGCTCGCCGGCCATGGGTACCTTTCGTCGGCGCCTGCGAAGATGCGGGGCTGCAGCCTAACAAGGAGGACGTAAGCCGCTCGTGCAGATGACCCTCCCCCCGGACGCCGGCAGAAGCTGGTGGCTCCGCGACGCGCTCGCCCACGATCCCGGCGAACCCGCTCCCCCGCTTCGAGGTGACACGGTCGCCGACGTCGTGATCCTCGGCGGCGGCTACACGGGGATGTGGACCGCTCTGCACCTCTCCGACCTCGACCCGGGGATCGACGTCGCGATCATCGAGCAGGACATCGCGGGCGGCGGCGCCAGCGGTCGGAACGGCGGCTTCGTGAACTCGTTCTGGGGGGACGTCGAGTACCTCGCGCACCGGTTCGGGGACCGGGCCGCGATCGCGCTCTGCGAGACCGGCGAGGAGAGCGTCCGCGCGATCGGACGCTTCTGCGAGGAGCATGGGATCGACGCCTGGTTTCGCGCCGACGGCGAGTACGTGGTGGCCGCCTCCGACGATCAGGTGGGCCGATGGGCGGACGGTGTCATCACCGCGGATCGCTTGGGCGTGAACGAGCACTTCCAGGTCCTGTCGGCGAACGAGATGCGCGAGCGGATCGCCTCCCCGGTGTTCCGGGGGGCCCTGTATCGCAAGGTGGGAGCGACGGTGCATCCCGCGCGTCTCGCGCGCGGGATGCGCCGCGTGCTGTTGGAGCGAGGCGTGCGGATCTTCGAGGACACGCCGGTCACCCGCTTCGGCGCCGGGGAACCATCGCTGGCCGAGACGCCCGGCGGCACGGTCCGGGCCGACGCCGCCGTGGTCGCCCTCAACGCGTGGGCGTCGCACTGGAAGCGGTTCCGCCGCACGGTCGTGGTCCGCGGCTCCTACATCGTGCTCACCGAGCCGGCGCCCGAGAAGCTCAAGGAGATCGGCTGGACGGACGGGTCGGGGCTCGCCGACATGCGCGCAGCGATCCACTACGTGCGCACGACGCCGGACGGCAGGATCTCGTTCGGGATCGGGGGCATGCAGCCGAACCTCGCCCGGCGGATCGGTCCGAGGTTCGCCTACGACGAGCATGCGGTGCGGATCGCCGTCGCGGACCTGCACCGGATGTTCCCCGGGTTCGTCGACGTCCCGGTCGAGGCGGCGTGGGGCGGTCCGATCGACGTGTCCGGCCACCACCTGCCCACGTTCGGGACGATCGGCCCCGGCAACGTGCACTACGGGCACGGCTACACGGGCAACGGAGTCGGCCCGGCCCACCTCGGGGGCAGGATCATGGCGCATCGGATCCTCGGGAAGGCCGACCCGGTCCTGGACCTGCCTCTCGTCGACCTGGAGCCGCTCCGGTTCCCGCCCGAGCCCGTCCGGTCGCCGGGCGCGCTCGTCGCCAACACCGCGATCCGCCGCAAGGACGAGGCGGAGGATGATGGCGAGGAACCGAACCCCCTGATCGACTTCGTCGCGAAGCTCCCGCGGCGTCTCGGCTACAACCTCGGTCCTTGACCGTGGGAACGACAGAGACCTTTATCGCCGTCCTCGACAAGGGACGGAACACCCTGTCGAACGATGCCGATCTTCGCTTCGACCCATCAGGAGGATGGCGGATCTTTCGCCCGCGAGACCGATACGCGTATCCCGTGGCGGTTTCGAACGGATGGCCGAGGATCTCGTGCGCAAGGAAGACGGACTCGGTGTCGTTGCCATGGTCGAGGACAGTGATTGGGCCTATCTCGAGGAATCACGCCGGACGGTGTCGTGGCACGGTTCCTGATCCACCCCCATGGCGCTGAGGGGTACGCTGAAGGCGAACAGGTACTCGCCTCGATCGATCAGGACCATGGAGCGCAGGCTCATGGTCTCTCCGTGTTTGCTTTGCTTGCCGGACTTCAGATCGCCAAGGAACGGATACTGCAGATCGAACAGAGCGATGATGTGTTCGCCGAGCAACCGATGTTCCTGCTCCTCGACGAATTTGGGATCGAGATTCCTGACTCTGTCTTCGAGTAGCCCCACGGCCTGAGACCACGATCTGTCACTCCGGCGATCCTTCCGGTCCCGGCTGAAGCAGCCTGGCCAGATCGCGCGGCTCCTTGACGTATGAGAGCGAGAAGCTGCCGATCACGTCCGGCCGCGGTTCCTCGTAGGAATAGCCCTCCAACCGGTCGAGAGAGCCGTTCGCGATGAAGAGGAGGAACCCCGCGCCATGCTCCAGACCTTCGATCTCTGCCTGCACATCTCCGAATCGCGCTGATCCACTCTCGATCGGTTCTGCCTCCGAAGGATCGACCTCGAACGAAGTGAAGAATCCGTGTCCCGTCTGCTCCCTGTTCGCAACATGGCAGACTGCGACTTGCCGTTGCAGCTTCACCAGATCAGGCGCATCTCCAGCCACGAGCTTCTCCAGGACGGCTCGCTCCAGCTCATCGAGTTCCGTCCATCGCTCGGCCATGTGCTCGAGATGATCCAAAGCGTCGACGACGATGGCACGTTCGTCGGAAGTCAGGGTATCCCTCTCCTCATCGATCATGCTCGCGTAGACGTATTCGAGGCTGTTCCAATCACGGCGCCATTCCTCGACCCACAACTGATCCCCTGTGCCTGCTAGCGAACCGACCCAGGTTTCGATCCCTCCCACCATCTCTTCGAATCGCACTTCTCCACGTCGATAGCGACTGACGAGGGAACAGATCCCGAAAACGGCACGGTCCACGACTCGTCGTGCATGCTCGTCATCTGCGACGTTCACAGAGCGAACGGCTTGTATCCCGGAGCGACGAGCGGCCAGGGGTTCGTCCGCTCCCATGCCTCGGCGACCGAGAGCGCCATATCGTCGCGGAAGCGCGGCGCGGTGATCTGAAGCCCGAAGGGCATGCCCTCGGGCATCAGGCCCGCGGGCACGCTGATCGCGGGATGCCCGGTCATGTTCTGTGGGTCGGTGTTGTAGGAATCGGGACCCTCCCCCGGCCGCCCCGTCGCGTCGTCCCCGACCCCGTCGAGCGTCATCGTCTGGAAGCAGTTCGTCGGCGTGAGCAGCACGGCGTCGTCCCCGAGCAGGAGGTCCAGCTCCTTGACGTAGTCGAAGCGGCGGCGGCGCGCCGCCATGTAGTCGTCGAGCGGCCGCTTCCTCGCGTACTCCACGACGTCGCGGAATACCGGCGAGAAACGCTCGAGGTTCGCCTCACAGAACTCCCAGCCGAAACGGTGGACATGCTCGAGCGCGCAGAGCACGAGCCAGTCCTCGCTCGGGTTCCCCGCGCGGAAGATCTCCGATGGCCGGATCGGCTCGACGGGCAGACCCGTGTCACGTTCCAAGGCGCCAAGTGCAGCATCGAACGCGGCCTGGACCGGTTCTGGTAGCGGGCCGAAGTCCACCAGACGGGGAGCCGCGATCGCGCGGGCCGGCTTCCCACCCGGCATCGGGAACGAGTAGGGCAGGGCGCTCGGGTCACCCGGCACCGGCCCGGCCTCGATCTCCAGGAGAATCCGTGCGTCGGCGACCGTGAGCGCGAGCGGTCCGGACGTCGAGAGGTCGATCCAGTCGGGGATGGGGTCGCGCCCGATGACCCCGTTCGTCGGCTTCAAGCCGACCAACCCGCAGCACGCTGCCGGGATGCGGATCGATCCGCCGCCGTCGGTCGCGGTGGCGATCGGCGCCATGCCGGCCGCCATCGCGGCCGCGGAGCCACCCGACGAGCCTCCGGGCGAGGCCTCGACGTTCCACGGGTTCCGCGTCGAGCCGTACAGGAGGTTGTCCGTATAGCCCGCGAACGCGAACTCGGGCTGGTTCGTCTTGCCCACCACGATCGCGCCGGCGGCTTTGAGCCGTCTCGGCATCAATCCGTCGGCCTCGGCCGCCGGCGCCTCCGCGAAGACCGTCGACCCGAAGGTGGTGGGGACGCCCTCGACGTTCTCCATGTCCTTGACGAGCAGCGGGATGCCCGCGAGCGGACCGGGATCGTCTCCGGCACCGACGCGTTCGTCGAGCTCACGCGCCTCGTCCACCGCCTGCTCGCGTACCGAGATCACGGCGTTCAATGGCGGGTTCAGCCGCTCGATCCGCTCGAGGGACAGCCGAACGAGCTCCTCGGCCGAGACACGCCGTCCTCGTACGGCCGATGAAAGCTCTTCGAGCATGCGGCGCAGCGTAGCCGAGTCCGTCCTGCGGCGGCGGGCGCTAGGCTCGGCACTCACTCATCGAGGGGAGGGCGCATGGCGGCGGATCGGTCGTATGTGACGGAGAACGAGGAACAGCTGACACGCCTGCGAACCCTCGTCGACTCCTTGGGCGACGAGGGACTCGCTGCGCCGATGGAAGCGGGCTGGACCGTGGCCGCCGTCCTCGGTCATCTGGCGTTCTGGGAGCACCGGATCGTAACGCTCGTCGACCGCTGGGGCCCGGATGGGAAGGGAACGCCGCCGGACGCGCCGGGCAGCTACGACCAGGAGGCCGTGGACTGGATCAACGACTCGGGCAAGCCGCTCTTCCTCGCGCTGTCTCCGAGGGTTGCCGCCCAGGTCGCGGTCGATGCCGCCGCCCAGGCCGACCAGCGAGTGGCCGATCTCTCCGACGATCTGCTGGCCGCCAACGAGCGTACGGGCAGGTACATCAACCCGCTGCGCGCCGACCACCGCCGCGAGCATCTCGACGACATCGAACGATCGCGCTCGCGCCGATAGATGGACATCCGACTCTCCCATGCCGACCGAGAGCTGCAGCAGAAGGCTCGTGACTTCACCGACCAGGTGCTCATGCCGCTCGAGGACGAGTGCGAGGAGAACGACGGCCTGACGCCCGAGAGCGCCGCCGCTGCGAAACAGGCCGTCCTCGACTGGGATTTCCACGCGATCAACCACGCCGAGGCCGACGGCGGCCGGGGCCACGACCTGTTCGCCCAGATGCTGATCGAGGAGCAGTGGGGCCGAGCGACCGGCGCGCTCTGGGACATCCCGTGGCGGCCGTCGATCCCGCTCGCCGCAGGCACCGAGGAGCAGAAGGACCGGTTCCTGCGTCCGGCGTCTCGGGGCGATCGTCGCGACGCGTACGCGATCACGGAGGAAGGCGCCGGCTCCGACCCCACGATGGTCGAGACGACGGCCAAGCGCGAAGGCGAGACCTGGACGATCACGGGCGAGAAGTGGCACGTCACTTCCGGCGACGTCGCCGACTTCTTCCTGGTCCACACGCACGTCGACGGCGATCCGGCGAAGGCGACGATCTTCCTCGTGGACAAAGACGCGCCCGGCGTGCGGCTGGTCCGGACGCCCGCGTACATGCACACGTTCGTCTTCGAGCACCCGATCTTCGCGTTCGAGGACGTGCGCGTCGGCGACGACGGGATCCTCGGGGAGATCGGACAGGGCTTCGAGCTCACCAAGGACTGGTTCGTCGAGGAGCGGCTGATGATCGGTGCCCGGACGGCCGGCGCCGCCACGCGCGCGCTCGAGCTCTCGCTCGACTTCGCGAAGGCGCGCAGCCAGTTCGGACGACCGATCGTCGGATTCCAGGCCGTCGAGTTCATGCTCTCGGACATGGCCGCCGAGCTCATGGCGGCGAAGTCGATGCTCTACCGGGTCTGCTGGCAGGGAGCGCGTGGCGGCGCCGATCGCAAGGAACTGCACGCGATGGCCGCAGCGGTCAAGCTCGTCTGTAGCGAGACCGCCGGACGGATCGTGGATAAGGCCGTCCAGATCCACGGCGGACGCGGGTACATGCGCGAGCAGCCGGTCGAGCGCCTGTGGCGAGAGCTTCGCGTCGACCGGATCTGGGAGGGCACGTCGGAGATCCAGCGGCTGGTGATCGGCAACGAGCTGAGGAAGCGCGGGACGGACCTCTACACCGGCTGGCCGTCGAAGTCCTGAGTCACTCGAGGATGCCCGGCCGCAGCGGGCCCGAGAAGATGTCCAGCCACGTGAGCAGCGGGAAGGACAGACCCACGAGCCCGAGGATCAGGCCGATGAAGTAGCCGCCACTGCCCTCGCCGGAGCTCGAGGTCATGATGGACGAGAGGACCGCCATCAGGCCGAAGACGGCGGCGAGGGCGGCGAGCTGTTCGGCGAGCTGTCCGCCGTAGGCCACCTGCGAGGAGTACTGGCCGAGGATCTGGCTGTCCGGCTCGATCCGGTAGATCCACAGGACGGCGCTGGCGAGCGCGCCGGCGAGACCGGTCACGATGGACACGATCCCCATCGGGTTCGCATGTCTGCCTGAGCTTCCGAAGACCGCCATCAGGTCCTATCCAAGCACCCCGTCACTTCGGCAGGCAAGCCTGGGATGTCGAGGCCTGCACCGCCACTCACGAAGTCGTAGCGGATGCCCGACCACTCGCCCGGAAGACCGGCGTACATGCGGGGCGCCGGGTCGGCCTCGTTCCACTGGAACCCGCTCCAATCGGGCGACCGATAGCCCTTCGTGTCGTACGGGGCCACCGCAGCCACTCCATCCCCGAACTCCCTCGACTCCATGAGGAAGCGCCCCTGGAACCGGAGATCGGCCTCCGTGAAGAGCTTCACGTACCACCGCTCGATCGTGCGGATGTAGCCCTTCTCCGACGGCGGGGATTCCGGACCCGTGAAGTACCGCATCTCGACGATCACGGGTTCGCCTGGGAGGCGAACCGAACGCTCGAGGATCCGGAGGGGCCTCGCGGCAAGGCGGGATCCTTCGGGGGGCGCCTTCCACCCGTCGACGCAGGACTTGGAAGGATCTCCGCTGGTGGGCGGGGGTGGCTCGGGGAGCGCCGGCGGCGTCGGGGAAGCGAGCGCGGGGGTCGAGGGGAACGGAGAGGAAGGCGGCGAGGGGGGGTCCGTGGGGAAGATGTCGTCTTGCCCGCCGTCGCAGGCGGTGAGGAGCAGCAGCGCGACGACGATCATGCGTTTCTTCGTTAGATGACCCATCCGAGGCCGACGAGGATAGCTGGCTTGATACAAAGGGAGTCGATGGACACCGGGCCGTACTTCGGGATCGATCACGACGGCCGGCACCCGTCGCCGGTCAGCCGCCGTCGCTTCCTCCAGAAGAGCGCCATGGCCGTCGCGGGCGGCGTGCTCTTCGCCTGCACCGGCGGGAAGCCGACGCCGAAGGTGGAGGACCCCGTCCCAGGCGTCGACACGCGGTGGCCGATCAAGCGGGTCATCTACGTCATGCTCGAGAACCGGAGCTTCAACAACCTGTTCGGGAAGTTCCCCGGTGTGCGCGGGACGACCGTCGGCGTCGAGAACGGCGTCGAGAAGCCGCTGATCCGGTGCCCGGAGTGGCTGCCGGGTGATATCCCGCACGACCTCGCCGCGCACCGGCTGTGCATGAACGGCGACGCGATGGACGGGTTCGGCACCGGGGCCTACGGCTCGACGTACGCCTACACGATCTTCGACGAGGACCAGATTCCGAACTACTGGCATTGGGCGCGTGAGTACTCCCTGTCGGAGAACTTCTTCGCGTCGGCGGCCGGACCTAGCTATCCGAACCACTACTTCTTCGTCGCGGGCTCATCCGGCGGCGTGGCGGACAACCCCGAGAACATCAGGATCCGCCAGGAGAACGGGAAGAACTTCAAGAGCTGGGGCTGCGACGCGGTCGGGGAAGACGTCTTCGTCTTCGTGACGGATCCGGCGGGGAACCTGACCAAGCACAACACCTGCTTCGAGTTCCCGACCGTGGGCGAACAGCTGAGCGACGCCGGCGTCGACTGGGCGTGCTACTCCGCCGCCCCTGGGCAGCCGGGGTACTTCTGGAACGCGTACAACGGCATCTCCAACGTGTTCCACACCGATCTGTGGCATCAGCACATGCGACCGGTGGACCGGCTGCTCGACGACATCGACGCCAACAACCTCCCGGCGGTGACCTGGGTGACGCCGCGGTTCCAGCTCTCCGATCACCCCCCGTTCTCGACCGGCCACGCCCACAACTGGGTCACGCAGATCGTGAACAAGGTCATGCGCTCCGACATGTGGGAGCACACCGCGATCTTCCTCACGTGGGACGAGTGGGGTGGCTTCTACGACCCGATAGTCCCGCCCGAGGTCGACCACATCGGACTCGGCATCCGCGTCCCGATGCTCACGATCTCGCCGTACACACGTCGCGGCGTGATCGACGACGAGCGCGGAGAGTTCTCGAGCCCGTTGCGATTCATCTCGGACAACTGGGGTCTGGAACCGCTCACCGACCGGATCAGGAACACGCACAACTTCGAGCATGTCTTCGACTTCAAGGGGAAGCCGCGGCCGCCGAAACTCGGTCGCGAGCGGGCGCCCACCTTCAGTACCCCGTGGGACTTCCCGAGTGACACCTACACGGGCTGGGAGCCGGGAACGATCCCGGTCGAGGACGCCCTCTAGCCCTTACGCGGCCCAGCGACGATCCGGGAACCGCCAGGCGGCGCCCCTCTTCACGCGCACGACGTCGGGATCGCGAGGGTCCAGGGGCAGGATCGGCTCGAGGTCGCGCGGTGCGCGAGTCTTCGGCTTCTCGATCCTGATCCTCTTCATCGAGACCATCTCCCGTTCAGGCTCCCGTTCAGGCGGTCACGTTCGCGGGCATACCCTTGCGAGAACGGTTGTATGCCTCCGATCGGATGCGCGGCAAGGATGCTCAACACGCGCGAGATGTGACGCTCATCGCTTCGCGCCGCGTGCGGGGATCACGAGCGCGTCGACCGCGACGCATCCCGAGGGCGAGACGATCACGGGGTTGACGTCGAGCTCGGCGATGAGATCGCC
>DATKDI010000079.1:0-52711 GCA_035512775.1 Actinomycetota bacterium
GACGGCTGACGCCGTCGCGGCCGCCCGCCCGGACGGGTGGAGCGGGCCGTCCTCCGAGTCCGTCCCCGGCTTCCGTGGTGGCGAACGAGCCGGGATCCGGATCCACTCGATCCGGCTGCCCGGCCTCGTGGCACATCAGGAGGTCATCTTCGGCGGCCAGGGGCAGACGCTCACGCTCCGGCACGACTCGACGGACCGAACGTCATTCGTGCCGGGGGTGTTGATGGCGATCCGGTGGGTGCCCTCGCACCCTGGCTTGACTGTCGGCCTCGACGCGATCCTGGACGCCTGAGGCCGGCCGAGCCCCGGGCACCGAGCCGCTAGGCTCCCTCCTCCATGGACCTCGAGATCCGCACGATCACGGAGGACGAACGGGCCGGCTGGATCCAGGCTGCCGAGACGGCGTTCAGTTCGACCGCCAAGGAGGACGAGATCGAGGCATTCCTTCCCGTCATCGAAGTGGATCGGTCGTTCGCGACTGTCGACGGCAGCCGGATCGTGGGGACCTCCGCTTCGATCACGTTCCGCATGATGGTGCCCGGTGGAGCGAGGATCCCGACCGCGGGCGTGACCATGGTGGGCGTGCACCCGACGCATCGCCGTCGCGGGATCAACACCCGGATGATGCGCGCGATCCTCGATCAAGCTGCGGACCGAGCTGAGCCGCTCGCCGCACTCTTCGCGTCCGAGGGAGCGATCTACGGACGCTTCGGCTACGGGCTCGCGGGACTCCTCGGTGAGATCCGGGCGGAGTCGGCTCGGACGGCGTTCGTTCGCGGATACGAGCCCCGTGGACGTGTCGATCTTCTCCCCAAAGAGCAAGCGCTGCCGTTGATCGATCGGATCTACGACGCGGCGCTCCGCCCCGGCGGCGTCGAACGGAACCTCGCGCTTCGGGATCAGAACTTCGCCACCGTGGGAGAGGACAAGGATCGAGCGTGGATGTACGCGGTCCACCTCGATGAGAGCGGCGAGGGCGACGCCTACGCGGTCTATTGGGTCAAGCACGACTGGACGGAGTCTCTCCCCGCCGGCACGATGAACCTGAAGGAGTGCGTCGCATCGACGCCGTCGGGGTACGCGGACATCTGGCGGTACCTCTTCGATGTGGACCTCGTGGCCACGGTCGAGGCATGGAATCGCCCCGTCGACGAGCCATTGCTGCACCTGCTGCGGGAGCCGCGGCGCCTGCGGTTCAGCATGGGTGACGGCCTCTGGTTACGGTTGGTGGACGTGGTCGCTTCACTCGAGGCGCGTCGCTACGCGGCGGATGGACGCGTCGTCTTCGAGATCGAAGATCCCTTCCGACCGGAGACTTCCGGCACCTACGAGCTGATCGCGGAAGGGGGAGCCGGTCGATCTGCCCGGACGGACGCCGAAGCGGACCTTTCGGGGTCGGTGAACGTCCTCGGTGCGACGTACCTCGGCGGCACGAGCTTCCAGCAGCTCGCGTGGGCGGGGCAGGTGGTCGAGCATTCGGCGGGCGCCCTCGACCGCGCAAACGCGATGTTCGCCTCCACCCCCGCGCCGTGGTGCGTAGCCGACTTCTGACGCTCATCCGACCTCCCCCGTCTCGCCGCGGCAACGGACCGTTCGCCCCTTGCGCCGTCGCGCAACCGCGGGGTAGGGTCCGGGGCTCGGCAAGATGGAGGATGGGATGTCCAGAGAGGCAAAGTCACATCGCGCTTGGAGGAAACTGCCCCTGGCGGTCCTCGCATCGCTGCTGATCACGGGGCTGTTCTCGGCCGGGCCGGCCTCCGCGCACACGGTCACGAGAACCGACGGGAACGACTCCCCGGGCAAGCTCGACCTTCGCTCCACGTCGGTGAGCCACACGTCGACCGGCGTGGTGCACAAGGTCACCACCTACGGAACGTGGAGCGCGCGGAGCCTCGGCAACGACTCGTTCTTCATCATCCAGATCGACAAGAACAACGATCGCAACTACGAGCGGTGCGCGTTCATCTTCTTCGCGGGAGGTCGGCTGCGCGGCTCGCTCACGAACTGTGGCAACACATTCATCCGGTACCTGCCGGTCGCCAAGCTGTCCGGCACCACGGCCAAGATCACGATCCCGAAGAGCGTGCTCAAGCCCGCGTACTGGTGGGGAGTCGCGAGCCTCTGGGACGGACCGGCCCCGTGCGGCAACGGGTGCGTCGACTTCGTGCCCAACACCTTCCCCGACGTCCTCCACGATCTCACCCCTCCGGTCGTCACGATGACCACGACGCCGCTGCGCGTGTGGGAGACATCCATGACTCCGCTTTTCAACTTCACCTTCACGGTCTCCGACGCACATTCCGGCATGAAATCCTGGCGAGTCGAGCGCCGCACATTCGAAGAGTCGACTTGGGAGGTCGTGTCGACGGGCACCGGCAGCGGCACGAAGAATCCTGCGATCACCGGGGTTCCCGGACACTCCTTCTATCGCGTCGTGGCAGTGGACCGTCACGGGAACGTGAAGACCGGGCCGAGCAGGCGGGTCTATGTCCCTCGGGACGACCGCGACCTCTCACCCCAGGGAACCTACAACGACCTGACCCCCGTCCAGGTCCCTGACTCTCAAGCGTGGATGGAGACCCTCACGTTCCTCGGCCTGACCGACTCCCTCTCGTACGACTACGTAGAGACGGCCGGGCCCTGTCGACCGTTCGAACTGATCGGGCCCGGCGGTGGCGACTGGACGGTGCAGGTGGACGTGAATGGAGTTCCCTACACGACGATCGATGGGACCGGATTCACAGGGGATCGGCAGGTCCTTTTCTCCTACGACATGTGTGACTCGACGGGCTTCGTGTTCACCGTGACGGAAGCCAACGTTGAATTCGCAGTCGACGGGATCGTCTCGAAGGCCACCGTCTAACGACTCGTCGGTTCGTCCTCGCCCGCCTGCCGGCGGGCGAGGACGAACACGAGATCGCTCAGCCGGTTGAGGTATCGCCTGACCTCAGGGTTGACGTCGCGGCCCTCATGCTCGAGGGCCACGACGTGACGCTCGGCTCTCCGGATCACGCTCCGCGCGAGGTCCAGCGCCGCGCTTCCCTCGTTGGCGCCGGGCACGATGAACGCCTGCGGCAGGGTCCGCTCGGCGACCAGCTCGTCGATCCGCCGCTCCAACCGCTCCGTCATGTCCGTCGTGACCAGCGACACGCCGGGTTGCAGCTTGGCCCGCTCGGTCGGGTTCGTCGCCAGATCCGCACCCACCACGAAGAGCTCCCGTTGCAGCGCAAGGATCTCGTCGTTGAGCTGGCGGCCGGCGGAAGCCCGAGCCAGCCCGAGCACGGCGACCGCCTCGTCCGTCGTGCCGTAGGCCTCGGTCGCCGCGTCGTCCTTCGGGATCCGGCCTCCGTACAGCAGCCCCGTCGTCCCGTCATCGCCTGTCTTCGTGTAGATGCGCGGCATGGAGAGCTAGCATAGGGCGTCACTGTCGATCCCCCGGGCAACTCGAGCCCCACAGAGGGCCCAAGCGGTCGACCCAACAGGAAGGAGACATCGCGTGGCCGGAAGATTCGGATCGGTCGTCACCGCGATGGTCACCCCGTTCCGGTCCGACCACGCGGTCGACCTCGACGGCGCGCAAGAGCTCGCTTCGTGGCTCACGGACAACGGCTCGGATTCGATCTTCGTCGCCGGCTCGACGGGCGAGTCGCCCACGCTGTCCCACAAGGAGAAGGCAGAGCTGTTCCGCGCCGTCGGTGACGCGATCCGGGGCAAGGGGAAGCTCATCTGCGGCACCGGGACCTATTCGACCGCCGAGACCCTCGAGCTGACCCAAGCCGCCGAGGACGCCGGTGCGGACGGGATCGTCGTGGTGACGCCGTACTACAACAAGCCGCCGCAGCGGGGGCTCATCGCCCACTTCGAGCACATCGCCGACGCGACCGAGCTCCCGATCATCGTCTACAACATCCCGAGCCGCACGGGCACCCGGATCGAGCACGAGACGATGATCCGGATCGCGGAGAAGCCCAACATCGTCGCGGTGAAGGATTCGACCGGGGATTTCAAGGCGATCTCCAACCTGGTCTCCGAGGCTCCCGAAGGGTTCGAGATCTACTCGGGCGACGACTGGGCGACGTTCGGCTACGTGTGCCTCGGAGCGGTGGGCGTCGTGAGCGTCGCCTCGCATCTCGTCGGCTCCCAGATCCGACAGATGATCGATCTGATCGAGACGGGAGATGTGCCCGCCGCTCGCAAGCTCCACGAGGATCTCTCGCCGCTGTTCAACGCGCTGTTCGTCACGTCGAACCCGATCCCGGTGAAGGCGGCTCTCGACATGCTGGGCCGTCCGGCGGGTCCGCCCCGCCTGCCCCTCGTGCCCGCCACCGCGGACGAGCGCGATCGGGTTCGCAAAGCACTGGAGGATGCCGGTCTCCTCTGAGGCTCCCGCGCGACTCGTCTTCCTCGGAGGGGTGGGTGAGGTTGGCCGGAACATGGCTTGCCTCGAGCTCGACGGCCGGATCCTGATCATCGACGTCGGCATGTCGTTCCCGTCCGGTGACATGCCTGGCATCGATCTCGTCCTGCCGGACTTCGACTTCGTCCGCCAGCAGGCGGACAAGATCCAGGGCGTCGTCCTCACCCACGGACACGAGGATCACATCGGAGCGCTCCCGTACCTCCTTCGCGACATCGATCGCCGACTCGAGGTGTACGGAACGGCGTTCACGCTCGCGCTGCTGCAGAGCAAGCTCGAGGAACATCAGGTGACCCACCTCGTCGATCTGAAGACCGTGACGCCGGTTGAGGAAGCGACCACCGGGCCGTTCACCATGCGATTCCTCCGGGTCACGCACTCCATCCCGGACGGGATGGCGGTCGTGGTCGACACGCCGTTCGGAGCGATCGTGCACACGGGTGACTTCAAGATCGATCAGACGCCCCTGGACGGACGGGCGACCGACCTCCACGGGCTGGCCGAGGAGGCCGGACGCGGAAAGGGCGTGCATCTCCTCCTCTCCGATTCCACGAACGCCGAGGAGCCCGGGTACTCCGTCAGCGAGCGCACCGTGGGACCCGTCCTGCACGACATCGTCGCCGGAGCTCCCGGCTTGGTGATCGCGGCCTGCTTCTCGAGCCACATCCATCGGGTGCAACAGATCGTGAACGCGGCGCACGCCAACGAGCGCGTGGTGGCGTTCCTCGGGAGGTCGATGCACAAGTCCGTCGATGCCGCCAGGCGACTGGGTCTCCTCCATGTGGCGGAGCAGGACGTCGTCGACATCGAGGAGATCGATCGGCTGGATCCGGGCCGTGTCGTCGTGATCTGCACCGGGTCGCAGGGGGAGCCGTACTCCGCCCTCTCGCTCATGGCGCAGCGCCAGCACAAGTTCGTCGACGTCGGACCCGGCGAGACTGTCGTCTTGTCCTCCTCCCTGATCCCTGGGAACGAGCCCGCGATCCACCGCGTGGTCGATGCCCTCTACCGCACGGGAGCCGACGTCTTCCACATGCCGTCGGATCCGGTACACGCCTCCGGCCACGCCGCGCAGGAAGAGCTGCGGTTGATGCTCTCCCTCGTGAGACCACGCTGGTTCATCCCGGTGCACGGTGAGCGGCGCCACCTGCAGCACCATGCCCGGCTCGCTCACGAGGTCGGCATCCCTCCCGAGCGGACGCTCGTGTGCGAGGACGGTGACGTCGTCGAAGTGGGGGAGGAGCTGCGGCAGCTCGATCGGATCCAGGCGGGGATGACGTTCGTGGACGGGCTGGGCATCGGCGACGTGGGCGGCGAGGTGCTGAGGGATCGCCGCAAGCTCTCGGCGGACGGGGTGGTCGTGGTCGTCATCATCGTGGACTCGCAGACGGGTGAGTTGGTCGGAGGTCCCGACGTCGTGAACCGTGGATTCGTGCACGAGGAGACCTCGGCCGACATCCTCGAGGAGGCTCGGATACGGGTGATGCAGTCGATCAAGGAGTCCGCGGAGGCGCACGTGACCGACCCGTCTGCCCTCCAGCAGAACGTCCGCCGCGTACTCAAGAAGTACTTCAACGAGGTGACGCAGCGCAAGCCAGTGATCCTGCCCGTGATCATGGAGGTCTGAGCAGCCTCAACCGAGCGCGCGGAACGGCTCGGGCTGGTAGTCATCGAGGACCTCGACCCACTCCGGGATCGCGGCCGCGATCGCCGCGTCGTCGCGGATCAGCCACGAGAGGTGCCGGAGCGCGTGTTCGACCACCTGGGCGACGCCGATCCCGGTGGGCGGCGCCGTGGCCTCACCCCTCGCGAGATCGGTCCGAACGACGACGGTTCGCTCGAGCGTGTCGGCGGGCATCGAGGGCGCTGGCTCGACGACCGCGACATAAGTGAGGACGAGCCGTCCTGCCTCCTGTCGCCACGATGTGGAGTGAACGACACGCGGGCGGAGATCGAACCAGCCGAGCGTCTCGAGGACCACGTCGCCCGGGCTGGCCGGAACGGAGAGTCCGACATGCAACGAATCGGCGTGCGTCGGCTTCAGCCAGACGACCGCCCCTTCATAGAGCGCCAGGATCAGCACCTCGAGGGTCTGCTGGACGAACTCTGAGGACCATGGAACATCCGAGATCGGAGGACCGAGCTCGACGACCGGCTCCGAGCGAGGTCGACCGGATCCCTCGGCGCCGGGGGAGGCGGCCGTGTTCTCCATAGCGACCTAGCCGCCGCCGCCGGCGTTTCCCTCGACGGGTCGCCAGATCGCTCTGATCTCATCGGCGGACGTCTCGACCCCATGGGCCGACCGACCATGCGCCTGGACCTGCTCGATCACTTCGTCCTCGGTCCCGCGGCATCGCCAACCGCAGCGGCACGTGACTTCCATCAGCATCGCAGTCCTCCTGGATCCAAGGATAGGCGGGTGAGCATCCCGGCGGGGCATCGGCGGGTCCTTGAAGCGTCCGCCTCACCCGTCATGCTTGTCGAACCATGGCCACGAAGACTTCCCCCTCCCGGAGGGCCGGGACCGGTGGGACGCGGAAGCGACCCACGAAGAAGGCCCGTGCCAGGCGAAAGCCCACGAAGACGCCGGTCCGCGCCCTGCTCTCACCCTGGGCTCGCGACGCCCTCGGGATCGGCCTCATCGTGCTGGCCCTCCTGGCGGTCCTCTCGGTGTGGATCGAAGCGGGGGGTCCTGTGGGCCGGGGGATCGCCTGGCTGATCAGGGGCGCCTTCGGGATCGGCGCCTACGCGTTCCCGCTGTTCGGTGCGTGGTGGGGGTTCGTGCTCCTCCGGGACACCGCGCGTGAGGATCGTGTCCGGTTGTTCATCGGCTTCGCGGTGCTCCTCGCAGGCGTTCTCGGTCTGGTTTCGTTGTTCGCCGGCAACCCGAGCCTCGCCGAAGGCGAAGAAGCGCTCGCGGACGCAGGAGGGGTCGTGGGGGCATCTGCCGCCTGGCCCCTCGCCCGAGTTATCTCCCCGATCGGCGCTGCGATCGTGTGCGCCGGGGTCTCGACCCTGGGACTGCTCATCTTCACCGGCACGTCGTTCGCGGCGGTCAAGGAGAAGTTCGACGCCTTCCGCGAGGAACGAGACGAGCGGGATCCAGTCTCCGCCAAGGCCCGCGAGGAGGAACGGGCGAAACCACGACGCTGGTGGTCGCTCAGGGAAGCGTTCGGACTGAACGAAGGGGACGTCGTCCTCGTCCCCGACGCCGAGGAGGCCACGTCGACGGAGACCATCCCGGCGGTGGAGGAGGGGTCAGGGTTCGTGACCGACCCTGGGCTCCCCGTGACCAAGGCATCTCGCGGCCGGACGGTGACGACGCCCCACGGTCCCTACCAACTCCCTCCGCTCGACCTGCTGCGGACGGCTCCCCCCTCCAACGCGGACGCGCGCGCCGAGCGGGACACCCTGGCGGCTCTGGAGCGGACGCTTCACACCTTCGGGGTCGACGCGCAGGTGGTGGGCGCCCACCGGGGTCCGACCGTCACGATGTACGAGGTCGCGGTCGCCTCCGGCACCAAGGTGAGCAAGGTCGTGGCCCTGTCGAGCGACATCTCCTACGCGTTGGCGTCGCCCGACGTCCGGATCCAGGCGCCGATCCCCGGCAAGTCGGCGATCGGCATCGAGGTCCCCAACACCCACCGGGACTTCGTGATGGTAGGAGACGTCCTGCGCTCCCCGGCGGCGAAGCAGGCCACCCATCCGCTGGAGGTGGCGCTGGGCAAGGACGTCCACGGCAGGGCTCGTATGGTGAACCTCGCGGAGATGCCTCACCTGCTGATCGCCGGAGCCACCGGCGCCGGCAAGTCCTCGCTCGTGAACTCCTTCATCACGTCGTTGCTCGCGAGGACGACCCCAGAGGACGTCCGGCTCGTCCTCGTGGACCCCAAGCGCGTGGAGCTCAGCCACTTCGGCGACGTGCCGCACCTGCTCTCACCCGTGATCGTCCATCCGAAGCGCGCGGCCGAGGCGTTGCGATGGATCGTCCGCGAGATGGAGTTGCGCTACGAGCTGCTCGCGACGGTCGGCGTCCGCGACATCGACTCCTACGAGGAGGGCTTGCGCGACGGCACCCTTCGGATCCCGCCGGGCATGGAGGAGAAGTTCGAGCACATGCCGTTCATCGTCGTCGTGATCGACGAGTTGGCGGATCTGATGATGGTGGCCCCGCGTGCGGTCGAGGACGCGATCTGCCGCGTCGCGCAGATGGCGCGGGCCGTCGGGATCCATCTCGTGGTGGCGACCCAGCGTCCGTCGGTCGACGTCGTCACGGGACTGATCAAAGCGAACATCCCGTCGCGCATCGCCCTGATGACCTCGTCGCAGGCGGACTCGCGGGTGATCCTCGACATGAACGGCGCGGAGAAGCTGGTCGGGCACGGCGACATGCTCTTCGCGCCCTCCAACATCTCGAAGCCGGTACGCATCCAGGGCGCATGGGTCACGGAGGGTGAGGTCCGGGCGATCTGCGACTTCATCCGCGCGCAGCGGGAGGTTGTGTACGAGAACTCGGTGGAGGGGCTGGCCCTCCCGCCCGACGAGGGTGCCGGTGAGCACGGCATCGGCGACGACGACGACCTGCTGGAACAAGCTGCCGAGCTCGTGATCCGGTCCCAGCTCGGGTCGACCTCGATGCTGCAACGGAGGCTCAAGGTGGGGTTCGCGCGTGCGGGCCGGATCATGGACCTCATGGAAGAGCGCGGGCTCGTCGGGCCCTCCCAGGGATCGAAGGCGCGCGACGTGCTCCTCACCTGGGAGGAGTGGGAGGAGCGCCGCACCGCGTAGCGGGCGGTTGGCCTCAGATCGCGCCGACGCGCCGGGCCACCTGGAACAGCGTGTCCGCGTGCTGTTGGGGATCGATCATGAGCCGCCCGGCCACGCCCACGTGCGCCTGCCAGTAGGCGTAGATCCGTTCGACCGTCCACCCTCTGCCCTGCGCGCTCCGGAAGCTCCGAACCATCTCGCTACCGGCCCAGATCGCATCGGGGCTCACGAGGAATCCCCCGTATCTGCCTTCGATCGTTCGCCAGAACGCGCCGATCGATCCCCACAGGCCGTCGTCCTGTTCCCCGGCTACGAGGAGGTAGCGGACCGGCCCGTCCGACAGCAGGTGGGTCGAGGGCAGGATCTCGCGCACCGTCGCCAACGGTGAATCGATGGTGTGGTCTTGGGGCATGCCTGCTTCCAACGGGATCTCCCTCCCTGCCCAGCCAACTGTAGTCCCCCGAGGCGTGCACTCCACCCGACCGACGGCCGATTCGAAAACGAGACCTTGGACCTAGGCCTGCCGGCCCCGCTCCCTCTGGTCCTCGACGGTGGTCGCCCAGCGCTCGTGGTCACGCCAGCGACCACCGATCTTCAGATAGCGCAGTGCCAGCCCCTCGTTGCGGAAGCCGGCGCCACGGACGAGGGCGATCGAGCGCTCGTTCCCAGGCTGGATACTCGCCTGCACCCGGTGAAGGCGTAAGTGGAACGCGTGGCGGAGGACGAGCTCCAGGCCTTCGCGCATGTATCCCTGCCCGGCATGGGGCTCGAGCGCGTAGTAGCCGAGGTAGGCGTTGCGGAACTTGCCGTGCACGATCTGGCTGAGCCCGAAGTAGCCGGCGATCGCAGCGTCGTCGTTCCGGCAAGCCACGAGCTGCTCGCCGTGAGTACTTCGGTCGAGCACGTGCTCGCGGAAGGCTTGCGGGGAGGCTGGTGGATAGGACCAGGGACGATGGAGAGCGCGCGACGCACGGACCTTCTGGAGGAATCCTGCCTCGTCCGCCAGGTCGATCCCTCGGAGGTGCACACGGCTCCCGCGCCTGCTCCCGTCCGACATCCGCGGGAGTGTAGGGCGCTGACGGCTATCCTTGGCTTCTCATGGCCGGCTCAGTGACGGATCCCCGGGCAGGGGTCGGCTCGGCGCTCCGGCGTGCTCGCGAGGTGCGAGGGGTCTCGCTCGACGAGGCGGCGCGCGACACCAGGCTCCGGGTCGATCAACTGGATGCCCTCGAGCGGGAGGACTTCGACGTCCTCCCCGGCGACGTCTACGTACGCGCGTCCCTGCGCACGTACGCGAGCTACCTCGGGCTCGACGCGAACAAGGTCGCCGGTGCCTACGCCGAGACGGCCGAGGACGCCGAGCCGACGCCCCCGCCCGCCAAGCTCGGCCCCGTCGAGCGGATGATCGCCGCCAGCCGGATCAGGGACAACCAGAGGTTCCTCCTCATCGCGGCGACCTCGATCCTGCTGATCATGCTGGCCTTCGGCTTGCTCGCACGGGGCGAGGCCGCCCCACCGGCGGCCGTGATCCCATCGGGAACGTCTTCCCCGATCCCCACCGATCCCACGATCAATGCGGTCCTGGTGGCCCGGAGCGACGTCATGGTCGAGTCCCAAGAAGATGGTGCCCCGGCCACCTATGCGCTGAGGCCGGGGGAGACGCTCACCCTCGTCGCTCTGGAGCACTTGCAGTTCACCGTGGCGGATGCGGGGCTCGTCGAGGTCAGCATGAACGGAGCGGACGTGACGGAGGGGACCGCCGGATCGCCACACACGTACCGCTTCACGCTGGGCGACGACGGAGGAGAGTCATCGCCGAACGGGTGAGACCGCTCGGGCTGGGCTGGCCGAACGTCCTTTCGATCGGACGGATCGCCCTGATCCCGGTCGTCGTGTTGCTGCTCGGTACCGACCGGGCGGAGACGAGATGGCTCGCACTGCTCGTGTTCGCCGTCGGGGCCCTCTCCGATCTGGCCGACGGGTACCTCGCGCGGCGCCACGAGATGACGACGCCGGTAGGAGCGTGGCTCGATCCACTCTCGGACAAGCTGTTCGTGATCGTGCCGGCGCTGGTGCTCGCTGCACGCGGGGACTTCCCGTGGTGGGCCGCGGTCGTGATCGTGCTCCGCGAGGTCGCGGTGTCGCTCCTGCGGTGGCGCCTCGATCAGCGCGGTGTGTCGATGCCCGCGTCACGTGCCGGCAAGGCCAAGACGTTCAGCCAGATCTCAGCGGTGGGGCTGTCGATCGCCCCGCTGCCGTCGGGTTCCGACCCGGTCGTGCTCGCGGTCGTCGTGATCGCCGTGATCCTGACGGTCGCCAGTGGACTCGAATACCTGTTCACGGAGCGCCACCGCATGGAGACGGGGTGAGAGCGGAGATCATCGCGGTCGGGACGGAGCTGCTCCTGGGCCAGATCGCGAACACCAACGCCCGATGGATGTCGGAGTCGCTCGCGGCGATCGGCGTGGACGTCCTGCACCACCAGGCGGTAGGGGACAACCTGGAGCGGATCGTCGAAGCGATGCGGCTCGCTTCGACACGCGCCGACGTCGTGGTCGTCACCGGTGGACTCGGACCGACCCAAGACGACATCACACGCGACGCGCTCGGGACACTTCTGGGCGTGCCGATGGAGCGACATCCGGCACTCGAAGAGATGCTCCGAGAGAAGTTCCGCTCGTTCGGGCGGAGAGAGATGCCCGAGAGCAACCTTCGCCAGGCCGATGTGCCCGAAGGCGCCAGATACATCACGCCGACGCGCGGGACGGCGCCGGGCCTGGTGGCGGAGTTGCCGGCCGGCGGTCGCATCTACGCCGTGCCGGGCGTCCCCGAAGAGATGATCGAGATGATGGACGGGACGATCCTGCCGGAGCTCGCGGCCACGGCCGGATCCGGCGTGGTCCGCTCTCGGGTGCTCCGATGCGCCGGGATCGGTGAGTCGGCGCTCGCCGAGCGGGTCGACGACCTCTTCTCCGGTTCGACCAACCCGACGATCGCGTTCCTGGCGTCGTCCGGCGAGGTGAAGGTTCGGATCACCGCGAAGGCCGGGACGGCGAAGGAGGCGGACGAGCTGATCGAACCGGTGGCTGAAGAGGTCCGGCGAAGGCTCGGTGACGAGGTGTTCACCTCCGAGGACGAATCGCTCGAGCACACCGTGATCCGGCTGCTGGCGGCGTCGGGCAAGCAGCTCGCCTGTGCCGAGTCCATCACCGGCGGGGGAGTGGGGGCCCGCATCACGAGCGTGCCAGGTGCCTCCAAGGTCTTCGTCGGGTCCGCCGTGGTCTACACGAAGGAGGCGAAGATGGGGGTCCTGGGCGTTTCGACGCAGACGTTGGAGGGTCCTGGGCCGGTGAGCGAAGAGTGCGCGCGCGAGATGGCGACGGGGGCTCGGCGAGTCTTCGCGGCCGACCTCGGACTGGCGCTCACGGGAGCGGCGGGCCCGGACGCCCACGGGAGTGCGCCCCCCGGCCTCATCTGGATCGCGCTGGAAGGCGACGACGTCTCGCACGCGCGAGGCTTCAAGGTGCCGGGTGAGCGCGATCGCGTCCGCCGATGGGCGGAGCAGGCCGCGCTGGACCTCCTTCGTCGCCACCTGGAGGGCCGGCCGCTCCCGGCCTCCGATCGCCTCATCTGATGGCCCAAGTCCGCGGTGATGGCGAACCGCTCAGGCTCTTCGTCGCCGTCGAGATCCCGGAACAGGCCAAGGACGTGGTCGAAGAGGCCTTCGCTCCCTGGCGGGAGGAGTTCCCGAAGGCTCGCTGGGCTCCGCGCGAGAACTGGCACGTGACGCTGAAGTTCCTCGGAAGGACCTGGCCGCGGCTCACGGAGTGGGTGCCGCAGCGTGTGGAGGAGGTGGCCCGGGCTGTCGAACCCTTCCGCACCCGGGTCAGCGGTATCGGGGGCTTCCCGTCCGCGGGGAGAGCGCGAGTCCTCTGGGCGGGTCTCAACGACGCTGCGGGTCAGATGGCGGGGTTGGCGGTCAGCGTCGAGGGAGGATTGCTCGAGGAGTTCCCGGCGGAGACGCGTGCGTTCCACCCGCATCTCACCGTGGCTCGGAGCGATCCACCGCTGAAGCTGCCTCCGGCATTCGCGGAGACTCCGCTCCTGACGGATGAGTGGGAGGCGGATCACGTGGTGCTGTTCCAGAGCCACCTGCGTCGGCCGGCGTCCGTGTACGAGCCGCTGGCGCGATTCCCTCTGGGTGGCTAGATCGTTCACGCGGCTCCGCCCCATCGTTTCCAGCTGGTCGGCTGCACTCGTTGCGTTTATCCATGGGTGCCGGAAGAGTTGCACCCACACGGTCCCGACTGATAGGACGGCATCGACTTTAGTGGGCTTTCGGCTACGAAAATGGACCCGCGCAGGACCGTCGAGGTCGGCCCTGGAAAAGGGGAATAAGCCTACGGGACGTCGTGTTGCAGGATGAGTGTCGCCACCCGCTTGCGCATGGCCATACGCGGGGATCGCGATGAGTTTGGAGGCCTGGCCCGGTCTTTGTATCGAACGACGCTGAAATCGACCTTGGAGAACTAGATGACAACGGAGTCCTCTCTCGCGATCGAGGCCACGGGTCTCGTGAAGTCCTTCGGCGAAACGCTCGCCGTCGACGGCGTCGACCTGGTCGTGCGGCGTGGGTCCGTCTACGGCATGCTCGGACCTAACGGCGCCGGTAAGACGACTACCATCCGCATGCTGGCCACCCTGATCCGTCCCGACGCCGGCAACGCCCTGGTCCTCGGGCACGACATCGTAGAGGATGGCGATGCGGTTCGAGGGGCAATCAGTCTCACAGGCCAGCTCGCTTCCGTGGACGAGGACCTCACCGGTCGAGAGAACTTGATCCTGCTTGGCCGTCTGCTGGGGCTGAAGCGTGCGGCCGCGATGGCCCGTGCAGCCGAGCTGCTGGAGGCCTTCGGGCTTGCGGAGGCCGCGAATCGGTTGGTCAAGAACTACTCCGGTGGGATGCGGCGACGGCTCGATATCGCGGCGAGCATCGTAGTTACCCCGGAGCTCATGTTCCTCGATGAGCCCACCACTGGCCTCGACCCACGCTCGCGCAACCAGGTCTGGGGCATCATCCGGGCGCTGGTCGCCGGAGGTACCACGATCCTTCTCTGCACTCAATACCTCGAGGAAGCGGACCAGCTCGCCGACGGAATAGCGGTCATCGACCACGGCAGGGTGATCGCCGAGGGAACGCCCGGTCAGTTGAAGGCTTCGATCGGCTCCGGGGCGCTGCGGGTGCGCTTGCTGGACCCCGCGCAGCGGCCTCGAGCCGAGCAGATCCTGGACCGCGAGCTCGGCGCGATCACCCTGGAGGCCGACCCTGCCGCCTTGTCCGCCTCGTGCTCGGACGCCGACCGGGCCGCTGTGGCGGTCGCGGAGCTGACACGGTCTGGGGTGCGGATCGCCGACTTCTCGCTCGGCCAGCCGAGCCTCGATGAGGTCTTCCTGGCCCTGACCGGCCATCCGGCGGAGGAGATCCCGTCCGAGGAACCCGATCCCATCGAGGAGGAGCAGTCTGTATGAGCGCGATGCGGACAACGAAAACGGCCCCCGGTTCCACTGCAGACGAGACTGCGGTCCGCAAGGCGATCGCATCGACTTCACGCCCGCCCAGGGCGAACGCGTTGTCGTCGGCTCTCACCTTCGGCTGGCGCGGGATGCTGAAGGTCAAGCACGTCCCCGAGCAGCTCCTCGACGTGACGATCACGCCGGTGATGTTCGTCTTGATGTTCACCTACCTGTTCGGCGGCGCGATCGCTGGCTCCACCGGTGCATATCTCGACTACATCCTGCCGGGGATCCTCGTGATGTCGGTGCTGTTCACCACCGTCTATTCCGGAGTCGCGCTCAACACCGACCTGACCAAGGGCGTGGTCGACCGCTTCCGCTCGTTGCCCATCTGGAGGCCATCGCCCCTGGTGGGCTCGCTGCTCGGTGACAGCGTGCGCTACGTGATCGCCGGGACCGTGATCATCGTAGTCGGGGTGATCCTCGGCTACCGCCCGGATGGCGGTGTAGCCGGCACGCTCGCGGCCCTGGGTCTGGTGGTGGTCTTCGCATTCGGCCTCTCGTGGGTCTTCACGACACTCGGACTGCTGCTGCGCTCCCCGAACGCGGTGATGAACGCCGGCTTCATGGGGATCTTTCCGGTCACGTTCCTGTCCAACGTGTTCGTCGACCCGAGCACGCTGCCGCCGATCCTCGAGGGCTTTGTCAACGTCAACCCGATCTCAACTCTCGCAACCGCCTCTCGCGGGTTGATGGGAGGAGATGTCCACGCGGGCGACATCGTCATCGTCCTGGCGGTAGCGGCGGCACTAACGGTCGTGTTCGCGCCCTTGACGACGCGTCTCTATCGCAGAGGCTGAGGATTCGATGGGGCCAGGCTCCCCGAGCAGAGGCTCTCCCTGCGAGATCTCCGAAAACTCTCCGAATGGACTGCACCCCATCCCAACGCGCAGCCGGCACCTACCTGAACCCTGTCGCCCCGAGGGATCCATCGTGACTTCCACCTGTGCCGGTCCACGACGACGATCTATGCACCGGCGGGTTCTCTCACCCCATAGCTGCGGCGTTTCCGCTCACTGACGACCCGCCCTTATGTTGGTCGGCACACCGCTCAGGTCGTTCTGGCTGGCAGCCAAGAGGTCAGGGGTTCGAATCCCCTTGGGTCCACTTCCGCAGGTCAGAGGCGGTACCTGGTTTCCGCCTCCCGAAGTCCGGTATCAGGTCGAGTTAGAGCGGGCCACGGCGGTTCGACGGCCACTCGGCTGGTCTATCTCGGCTGGCGGCCACCGGAGCCGTCGCCGCAGCCACAGGGCGACATAGACGAGCCCGACGAGCACCGGGACCTCGATCAACGGACCGACGACGCCTGCCAGTGCCTGGCCGGACGCGGCGCCGAACACGCCGACGGACACGGCGATCGCCAGCTCGAAGTCGTTGCTGGCAACGCTGAACGCCATGCTGGCGGTCTGCGGATACGGCAGCCGCATCACGCGTCCGGCCCCGAACCCCGCTACCCACATCACGGCGAAGTACGCGAGCAACGGCAGGGCGATGCGCGCCACGTCGAGGGGCTGGGAGGTGATCTCCTGGCCCTGGATCGCGAACAGCAGCACGATCGTGAACAGCAGTCCGTACAGGGTGATCGGGCTGATCCGAGAGACGAACCGGTCCTCATACCACTCGCGTCCGTGCCGCTTCACCAGGATGCGCCGGGTCAGGTAGCCCGCCGTGAGGGGGATGCCCAGGAAGATCAACACGGTGCGAGCGACTTCCCAGATCCCCACCTCGAACCCCTGCGTGTCGAAGCCCAGCCATCCGGGCAGGACGGTCAGGTAGAAGTAGCCGAACAGGGAGTACGCGGCGACCTGGAAGATCGCGTTGAACACCACCAGGATCGCAGTCCGTTCGCGGTCGCCGTGCGCGATGTCGTTCCAGATCAGGACCATCGCGATGCAGCGAGCGAGGCCCACGATGATGACCCCGGTCCGGTAGGCAGGCTCGTCGGCCAGGAACACCCACGCGAGCGTGAACATGAGCGCCGGTCCCACGACCCACGACAGGAACAGCGAGACCCCGAAGAACGAGCGGTCGTTCACACCGTCGTGGCGGGCGCGTCCCAGATCTTCGTAGCGCACCTTCGCCAGGACGGGATACATCATCAGCAGCAAGCCGATGGCGATCGGCAGCGAGACCGTGCCGACCCGGAGGCGGTCGAGGCCGTCGTTGAGGGACGGCACGAGCGTCCCCAACGCCAACCCGGCCGCCATCGCGAGCGCGATCCACAGCGGAAGGAACCGGTCCAGCGTCGAGAGTCGTGCGACGACGCCACCCTCTTCCGCCCCGCCCGGAGGAGCGGGATCAGTGGTTGCGCGGCCGCTCGTCGCCACCCGGCCCATCACCGCTCCTTCCGATGGAACGATCGCTCGGACACTCCCTGTAACCTCGGAGGAACGCCCTGCGGCTCTCGTGGTTCGTCGGCTGGGTTCGCCGGCCACTCGAGGTCCCGCTTGAGTCGACCGAGGCCCGCCAGCTCGATCCGGTACTCTACCCGGCGTCCTCGTCTGGAACCGCTGACCAGCCCGACGCTGAACAACTTCTACGGGAATGGGCTCGTGGACGCTGATGCAGCCGTCGCCCTGGCGGAGACCCACGCATAGCTCCTTGGACCAGGCCGGGCCGTAGCGTTGATCGCTACGGCCCGGCCGTTTCTCGGTCCAGCATCGCCGCCCAGGGGCGATGGGGGATCGGCTGAATGGCGGTTCAGTCGTCGGTACACTCGGCGGCGATGAGGATCCTTGTCGTGGGATCGGGTGGCGTGGGATCGGCGCTCGCGCCGATCGCTGCTCGGCGGGAGTTCTACGAGCACATCGTCTTCGCCGACTACGACGAAGGCCGTGCCCGACGCGTCGTCGACCGCTACGGTGACGGCCGCTTCTCGGCCGCGCGCGTGGATGCGAGCGACGCCGCGGCCGTCGCCGAGCTCGCGCGGTCCACCCGATCAGATGCGATCTTGAACGCGGTCGACCCCCGCTTCGTGATGCCGATCTTCGAGGGCGCGTTCGAAGCCGGAGCCACCTACCTCGACATGGCGATGTCGCTCTCGGAGCCGCATCCGGAGAAACCGGAGGAGCTGCCGGGCGTGAAGCTCGGTGACGAGCAGTTCGCCGCGGCCGAACGATGGCAGGAGCGTGACCTCCTCGCCGTGGTGGGCGTGGGTGTCGAGCCCGGCATGTCGGACGTGTTCGCTCGGTATGCGGCCGACGAGCTGTTCGACACGATCGACGAGATCGGTGTGCGAGACGGCGCGAACCTGGAGGTCGAGGGGTACGAGTTCGCGCCGAGCTTCTCGATCTGGACCACCATCGAGGAGTGCCTGAACCCTCCGGTGATCTGGGAGAAGGAGCGCGGGTGGTTCACCACCGCTCCCTTCAGCGAGCCCGAGGTCTTCACGTTCCCCGAGGGCATCGGGCCGGTGGAGTGCGTGAACGTCGAACACGAAGAGGTGCTGCTCGTCCCTCGCTGGATCGACTGTCGTCGGGTCACCTTCAAGTACGGATTGGGCGACGAGTTCATCGACGTGCTGAAGACGCTCCGCAAGCTGGGGCTGGACAGGACGGAGAAGCTCCGGGTGGACGGCGTGGAGGTCTCGCCCCGGGACGTGGTGGCCGCCGCGCTCCCCGATCCGATGACGCTCGGAGACAAGATGACCGGCAAGACGTGCGCCGGCACATGGGTGACCGGGACGGGCACGAACGGCCGGCCGCGGGAGGTCTACCTGTACCACGTGGTCGACAACGAGGAAACGTGGTCCCGGGACGGAGCACAGGCGGTGGTCTGGCAGACCGCCCTCAACCCGGTGATCGCGTTGGAGCTGCTCGCGACCGGCTCCTGGTCGGGGACGGGCGTGCTGGGACCGGAGGCCTTCGACGCCCGCCCCTTCCTGGACCTGCTCGGTGACTACGGGTCGGCCTGGGGCATGGAGGACCGCTCCTCGAACGCCTAGCCCGAAGCCCGCTACAGCGCCCCGCCGGTTCTACCGATGCCAAGAACAGCGGCCAACGGGGTCGCTCATGCGTGCGTGGAAGGGCGACATGGCAACGATCCTGGCCATCGAGGACGACTGGACGGTGCGGACGGTGCTCGAGCACACCCTCACGTCTGCCGGGCACGCCGTCGACGTGGTCCGAGGGGTCTCCGACGCTCGCCGATCGTTGGCGGACGGCAAGTACGACATGGTCCTGCTGGACCTGAACCTTCCCGACGGCAACGGGCTCGATCTCCTCCGCGACATCCGCAGGGATCAGGGCGCGACGTTCCCCGTCCTCGTTCTGTCCGGGATGCGGCAGGAGGAGGCCGTCGTCCGCGGATTGGAGCTCGGCGCCGACGACTACGTCACCAAGCCGTTCAGCCCGCCGGAGCTCCTCGCCCGCGTGGGCCGCTGTCTCGGGAGGTAACCCGTGTGGCGGCGCTACGGTGACGTCACGTTCGCGATCATCTTCGCGGTCGCGATCTCCCTCGAAGCGATCCCCCTGTCCTTCCTGACCTGGACCCTCGCGGCTCGCCTGTTCGGCCATCCAGGAGGCGCCGGACTGGGGAGCATCCTGCTCGGCGCCGTCGGAGCCGCGGCCGCGGCGTTGATCCTCGTGACGACGTACGTGTTGACCTACGCGCACATGAGCGCTCGGCACGAACGAACGCGCGCGGAGGAACGGCAGGCGTGGGTCGGGCGGTGGCTCGACATCCTGAGCGGATCCGAACCGGAACCGGCCGGAACCCTCGACCCCGAAGGCGTCGAGGCGCTGCTCGCGCTTCGGGAGACGCTGCGTGGATCCGAGTCGACCCGTATCGCCGAGCTGCTCGAGCGTCACGGGGCGATCCGGAGGCTCGAACGAAGCGCCGGACACGGTCGTGTGGGGGGCCGCCTCGACGCGATCGTCGCGCTCTCGAACGCGCGGATCCCCTCCGCGCTCCTGACGCTCGTGAACGGCGTGTACGACTCCAATCAGCTGATCAGCGTCGCCTCCGCGCGGGCCGCCGCCCGAACCCTCGCACGCGTCGAGGATCTGTTCGACCGCGACCGAGGGGCGACCGCGCTCGCGCGAGCGATGGAGGCCCAGGAGCTGCCGTACGGGATCGTCGAGGAGGTCGTCGTGTTGTCGGAGCACGCGGCGTCGTCGCTCATCGCCGTGCTGCTCCTCCACGATCGGCCGCGGGCTCCGACGGTCCGGGCCGCGATCGACGGCATCGGCCGGCTGAAGCTGCTGAGCTTCGCCGAAGAGGTCGTCCCGTTCCTGGGCCACGCCGACGACGAGGTTCGCGCGGCGGCGCTCCGAGCCGTGAGCAGACTGGGATTCCTGCCGGAGTCCTCGCACGGGCATGTGATCTCCGCGCTGACCGACGAGGTGGACTTCATCCGGATCCACGCGACCGCAGCCGCGCGCCTGCTGCCCCTGCCCCAGGCGCTGGCCCTGCTGACCGAGCGGCTCGGCGACAGGTCGTGGTGGGTGCGCCGAGCGGCCGCGGACGCCCTGGTGAGTCTCGGTCCCGCCGGCCTCGCCCATCTCGGTCGAGCTGCGCGTGAGCACCCCGACCGATTCGCTCGGGACATGGCCGAACAGGCGCTGCGGGACCAGGTCTCCAACCTCGTCCGGGCGGTGGTGGGATGAACGTTCTCGAGGCCGTGCTGCGCTTCTTCGAGGTCTGCGCCATCGTGTACTTCGCCGTTCTCAGCCTGCTCTACTCGGGGTTCGCGTTCATCGGGCTGCGGGCGGTCATCCTCGAATCTCGGCAGACCTCCGACACGGAGTTGCGCGACCTCTTGGAGCGCGACGTCTTCAAGCCGGTCTCGATCATCGTCCCGGCCTTCAACGAGGAGGGCAGCATCGTCGCGGCGGTGCGGTCCTTCATCACGCTCCACTATCCGAAGTTCGAGGTCATCGTCGTATCTGACGGTTCCACCGACGGGACGATGGATCGGTTGATCGAGGCGTTCGCGCTGGTGGAAGAACCGCGGGTGTGGGCGCGCACGCTTCCGACGCAGCCGGTGATCCGTGTGATGCGTTCGCTGCGCGAGCCCGGTCTCGTCGTGGCCGAGAAGGAGAACGGGGGCAAGGCCGACGCCGTGAACGCCGGGATCAACCTCGCGAGGTATCCCCTCGTCGCGCCGGTCGACTCCGACTGCCTCCTCGACGCGCAGGCGATCCTTCGCGCCACACGCAACTTCGTCAAGGACGACACCGTGATCGCGGTGGGCGGTACCGTGAGGCCGCTGAACGGAGCCACGATCGTCGATGGGCGGCCGGGCGAGCTCCACATGCCGCGGCGGTGGGTCGAGCGGCTCCAGATCGTCGAGTACGCTCGAGCGTTCTTCCTGGGACGGGCGGGGTGGAGCCGCATGGGCGCGCTGCTGATCATCTCCGGCGCGTTCGGCATCTTCCGGCGCGACGCGGTCCTGAAGGTCGGGGGGCTGTGGACGCAGACCGTCGGCGAGGACATGGAGCTCGTGATGCGCCTCCACAAGGAGTTCGCCCGCGCGGGGCTGCCACACAGGATCGTGTTCAGTCCCGATCCGATCTGTTGGACCGAGGTACCGGCCGACCTCGGATCCCTCTTGAAGCAGCGCAGCCGTTGGCACCGGGGTCTGTGGACCAACCTGTGGCGGCACAAGGACATGCTGGGCAACCCGCGATACGGGAGGCTCGGGATGTTCGCGGTGCCGTACTTCTGGCTGTTCGAGGGCCTCGGCCCGGTGGTCGAGGTGCTCGGGTTCATCTCGCTGCTCGTGTCGGCCGCTCTCGGGATCCTCGACATGGAGGTCTTCTGGCTGTTCCTGAGTCTCGCCGTCCTGCACGGGATGGTCCTCTCGCAGGTGGCGGCGGGCGTCGAAGCGATGCTCCTCCAGCGCTATTCCTCCGCATCCGACCGCTTCATCCTCTTCGCGGCCTCGCTCGTGGAGTTCCTCGGCTTCCACCAGCTCGTCGCGCTGGAGCGCTTCTTCGCGACGTTCCAGACCGGGCGCAGGCGGCGGGATTGGGGCGTGATCCCTCGCGCGGGGATCCACTCAGTGAGCGTGTCCGGCTCTTCTCATGTGAGGCAGCACTCCGACAGATGACTTGAGCATGACCTCGGTTCCGGTCGACGAGCGATCCGAGGCCTAGCCGACCAGCCGCCCGGCCAGATCGGCGAACCGTTCCTCGGCGACCTCATCGTCCACATCGATCACAGATGTCGCGGCCTTCGGGATCGCGAGCGTGAGGCTGGCGATCCCGAAAGGCCGCTGGGTCGGCGACCGGCGTAGGACCAGATGCTGGATGTTCGCCTGGTCGGCGACCGTCGTTCGCCGGACGAGCGCTCCCGAGCGGGCGAGCACGTGCGGTCCGACGATCGCGTGTCCGAGAGCGCGCCAGGCCAGGAACTGGAACCCGAGTGCGAGCGGGAGGACGGGGAGCGCCGCCGCGAACGCACCGTCCCGGAACGCGAGTCCGAGCCCGAGGGCGGCACTGCCGAGGATCGTGGCGAAGCACAGGCGCCGCACGAGCGCTCGGCGTGGCGCGGGAAGGATCACGGCGCTCCGGAGACCGGCCGAGCCGAGGACCGCCTCCGCGAGCTCGAGGCATCGCCGTCGATCGGCGACCGGGACGAGCATGCTCGACTGCTGCTCGTCGCCGGAACCGCGTCCGTACCCGGCGGTGAGGACCCGGAGCGACGCGAGGCCGAACGCTCGCCGGATGAGGTTCTCTTCGAGCCGGATCGCCTGGATCCGTGCGATGGGGACGACGGATCGACGCGTCTGCAGGAGTCCTCGAGTGATGACCAGCCGATCCCCTCGTCGCACCGCGGTGAATCCCCAGTAGACGAGGACCGTGCTCACGAGCGAGATCAGGATCGAGGCTGTCAGCAGGACCCCGGCGATGACCAGGATGGTCTCGAAGTCCGATCTGCCTGCTCCCGCGAGCCGGTCCAGCGTCTGGACGAACGTTCCCTCGGGCAGGACCTGGAACGCCCACCCCGCCATCGCCGCGACCACGGCGACACGGCCTCCGGTGACACCGGCGAGCAGGAGGTCTGCCGGACGCATCCGCACGAGCGCCGGTTCCGTGGGGTCGTCGTCGGCGACGTGGTCGGCCATGAGGAGGGCGCGGAGCCGTGTCGCCTCTGTCGGCGTCAGGGCAACCAGGGATCCCTCGGTCCCGGTCCCACCGACGACCTCGATGCGCAGCTCCACCACGCCGAAGAGGCGATGCGTGAGCTTCTGCACCACATCCACGCTCTGGATGCGCGCCGGCTGGAGGGTTCGCTCCCAACGCTGGAGGAGGCCGCCTCGGATCACCAATGTCTGTCCGTCGAGCCGGTACCAGTAGCGCGTCCACCTGATCACGGATCCGATCACCGCGATCGCGCCGAAGGCGGTCGAGAAGAAGAGCGGCCCGCGATCGCCGCCAAGGACCAGGAGCACGACCAGGGGGATCGCGAAGCTGCCGGCGATGGCGGAGATCCAGACGGCGATCGCCGCGGGATGCAGACGCCTCCACGTCGAGAAGGGGGTCGCGGCCGATCCGTCACCGCGCCCCACATCTGGTCGGGGCGGGGGAGGCTCAGACACTCTCGGTTCCGGCAACCTTCGACAGCTCCTCGCGAAGCGACCCCGCCTCTCCGGGCCCGAGCCCGGGGATCCGGGCGGCTCTCCCTGCCGCCGTGTACACCACCAGTTGCATCAACCCGAACGCCAGATCGAGCGGTCCCTGGTGCGTTTCGACGTACTGGATCCGATCGAACGGGATCAGCGTGAGGACGAAGAAGAGCGAGCCTCGTGAGAGGAAGAGGTCACGCTCTCGGATCTCGTACCGCCACCGGCGGTACCGGAGATATGGGATCGCGGCGGCCAGGACGACCGCGGCGATCACCCCGGCGACGTAGGCCGTGGTGAGGACCGGCGACCGGCCCACGAGCGGTGATGCGACGGCCGCTCCGATCGCCACCAGGACACCCCAGGTCGTCCACCACATCCTGAGCACCCTGCGGTCGAGCGACTTCGCGGGTCTGCGACGCTGCCCGGTGTCGGTCCCCACGTTCGTGACGCCAGTGTACGGAGGTTGCCCGCTACGATGACCCGATGCAGCGCTACGAACCCGCCGAGATCGAGCCGAGATGGCAGCGCGTCTGGGAAGAAGAAGGCCTCTACCGGGCCTCCGACGACCCCGAGGACACGCGTCCCCGATTCTACGCGCTCGACATGTTCCCGTATCCCTCCGGCGACCTCCACCTGGGCCACGCCGAGGCGTTCAGCGGCGGCGACGCCGTGGCCCGGTTCCGGGGTCTGCAAGGCCACAACGTGCTCCATCCCATCGGCTGGGATTCGTTCGGGCTCCCGGCGGAGAACGCGGCGATCAAGAGAGGGATCCACCCCAAGCAGTGGACCTACGAGAACATCGAGCAGCAGGCGCGCTCCTTCAAGCGGATGGGGATGTCCTTCGACTGGACCCGAAGGGTGCAGACGAGCGATCCGGAGTACTACCGCTGGACCCAGTGGCTGTTCTTGAAGCTCTTCGATATGGGTCTCGCGTACCGGAAGAACGCCCCGGCCAACTGGTGCCCGAACGATCAGACGGTCCTGGCCAACGAGCAGGTGATCAACGGCTTCTGTGAGCGATGCGGGGCCGCCGTCGTGCGGAAGGACCTCACCCAGTGGTTCTTCAAGATCACCGACTATGCGCAGCGGCTCCTCGACGACGTGGACACGCTGGAGGAGTGGCCGGAGCGTGTGATCACGATGCAGCGGAACTGGATCGGGCGCTCCGAGGGGGCCACCGTCCGATTCGCCGTCGAGGGGACCGATGACGACGTCGAGGTCTTCACCACGCGGCCCGACACGCTCTGGGGCGTCACGTTCTTCGTGTTCGCGTCCGAGCACCCGCTGGTGCCGAAGCTGGCGGAGCTGGGCGGCACGTCGGAGGAAGCTCGCGCGCTCATCCACCGCCTGCAGGCCACGCCGCTGACGAACCGCGAGCAGGCGGAGAGCCGCGAGGGGGTGCGTCTCGGCGTCCACGTCGTGAACCCTGTGAACGGCGAGCGGGTGCCGGTCTTCGTGGCACCGTACGTGTTGATGGAGTACGGGACGGGCGCGGTGATGGGCGTGCCGGCTCACGACCAGCGCGACTTCGAGTTCGCCCGCGAGCACGGCCTCGAGATCCGGGTCGTGATCCAGCCACCCGAAGAGGAGCGGGACGCCGCCTCGATGACGGAGGCCTACGACCACGAGGGCGTGATGGTGCACTCGGGTCCCTTCGACGGCCAGCGTTCGCCGGAATCGATCGCGAAGGTCGCGCAGTGGCTGGAGGAACAGGGTCTCGGTCGCCCCGCCGTGACGTTCCGGCTCCGCGACTGGTTGATCTCTCGCCAGCGGTACTGGGGCGCCCCGATCCCGATCATCCATTGCGACGAGCACGGCGAGGTCCCTGTCCCGGAGGCGGATCTCCCCGTCGAGCTTCCCGAGGACGTGGACTTCCGTCCGGGAGGCGAGTCCCCGCTCGCGCGTCACGACCGGTTCGTCAAGACCACCTGTCCCACGTGCGGTCGTGACGCTCGGCGCGACACCGACACGATGGACACGTTCGTCGACTCGAGCTGGTACTTCTTCCGCTACTGCTCACCGGGTTACGAGGACGGCGCGTTCCGGCGCGAGGACGTCGAGCGCTGGCCGGTGAGCCAGTACACGGGCGGCGTGGAGCACGCGATCCTCCACCTGCTCTACGCGAGGTTCGTCACGAAGGCGCTGTACGACGCCGGCATGGTCCCCTTCGTGGAGCCGTTCGCGCGCCTGATGAACCAGGGACAGGTGATCTTCGGTGGCGCCTCGATGTCCAAGTCGAAGGGGAACATCGTCGAGCCGATGCCGCTCGTCGAGCGGTGGGGCGCCGACTCGATGCGGCTGACGATGCTGTTCGCGAGCCCGTTCGAAGACGACATCGACTGGAAGCTGATCGCCGGTGATCCCGACCGTCGCCCGGGGGCGCACCAGTGGCTGGGTCGCGTGTTCGCGGCGGTGGCCGACTCGGCGGCCGGCGGCGGAGATGAGCCCATGGAGCTCGTGCGCCTGACGCACCGCACGATCAGGGGCGTCACGGAGGACCTCGAGCGCTTCCGCTTCAACGTCGCGATCTCGAAGCTGATGGTGCTCTCGAACGAGATGCGCCAGGTCCTGGACGCGGGCGGGGCGGCGCGGGGGGCGGCGGAGGCGCTGGTCCAGATGCTCGCGCCCCTCGCTCCGTTCGCGGCCGAGGAGCTCTGGCGAGCGGTCCTCGGGCACGGCGAGTCGGTCCACGTCTCCCGCTGGCCGGGCTACGACGATGCGCTCGCGGCACAGGAGACCCTCACGTTGATCGTGCAGGTCGACGGCAAGGTCCGCGACAAGGTGGAGGTGCCGGCGGACGCCGACGACGCGCGGGTCCTCGAGCTCGCCCATGCGTCCGAGAACGCACGGCGAGCGATCGGGGATCGCGAGGTCGCGAAGGAGATCGTCCGCGCCCCGAAGCTCGTGAACCTCGTGACCCGCTGATCAGGCGAGCGAGCCGATCGCCGTTCGCAGCCTCGCTTCGCTGAGCTCACCGACCCCGTACTCCGCCACCGTGCCGTCCGAGCTCACGAAGTAGAGCGTCGGGAAGCCCGTGATCCCGAAGGCCTCGGCGAGCGTTCCCGCGCGGTCGTCGACCGCCGTGGGGAACGTGAGCCCGTTGTCGGCGAGGTATCCCTCCGGCGTGGGACCCGGCTCGTCGCCGATGGCTGTCACGATCGTGACAAGGGAGACGCCCGGGATGTCGCGTACGACCCGGTCGACGATCGGGAGCTCCTTCTGGCACGACGGACACCAGGGCGCCCAGATCGAGAGCACGGTCGGCGCGCCTTCGTGGTCGCTCCACGCCACGCGACCCCCGGCCAGGCCGGGTGCCGAGAAGTCCGGGATCGCCTGGCCGACGACGAGCGGTTCGGCGCGCGCCGGCCCGTCGACCGTGACGTCGCCGGCGCGGGACGGCCCGGCGCCGTTCTCGGCGCCCGTCACGACCACCACCGCGACGATCAAGGCCGCGGCGAGGGCGAGCCCCCCGAGGACCCGACCGAGGGTGCGCCGTCGCTGTTGCTTCCGGCGGGCGGCTGCTCGCGCTTCAGCCGCTGCGTGCTGTCGCTGTCGCTTCGTGGGCTTGGTTGCGGTCGTGCTCATCGGGTTCCTCTCTCTCCTCGAACAGGTTGTCCAGCTGCCACGGCCCTCTCGGGCGAAGGGTCAGATAGAGGCCCGCCAGGACGATCGGGACGTCGCGGACGATGTCCCACCAGCTCACGCCGTCGCCGGCTCCGCCCGCGCCGAAGCACCCGCAGTCGATCTGCAGACCCCTCGCCTTCGCCTGGGCCATCCCGGCGATGAAGACCACGGTCACGATCGCCGTCGCCGCGCCGGCGAACCGGACGAACAGCCCCAGGATCAGGAGCGCCGCGATCGCGATCTCCGCCCAGGGGAGGAGGGTCGCGAACACGCGCACGAGCGGATCGGGAAGCAGTTCATAGCTGCTCACGGACAGGATCGAGCCCTGCTGATCCAGCGCTTTCGCGACTCCCGCCCAGAGCAAGAGCCCCGCCGGGACGAGCCGGCACGCGAGACGACCGACGAGCGGAAGCGGCCTCATGACCTCCATGGTCGGTAGTGCAGGGATGCGAGGAGAGGGACCTTCAGCTCGCTCATCCGAGGACCAATGGCCTAATGCGGATGGATTCGTGGATCGGAGTGTGACGGCGCTCACTGCGTCAGGCTCAACCCTGGCCTAGCGTGCTCGTCATGTCGTTCCGGGAACGTCTGGACATGCTCTCGCGCGGGGAGATCGCCGGGCTGATCGTGGTGCTGGTGGCGGTGCTGGGCGGCGCCGGGCTCTGGTACGCGCGCTCGTTGCCCCAGCCCGTCACGATCGCCGAAGCGGGACCCGGCACCGCCCAGCAGGTGTCGTCCTCGCCGAGCCCCACGGTGATGCTCATCGTCGACGTTGCGGGCGCGGTTCGCGCGCCGGGCGTGTACGAGTTCGTCGAGGGCGACCGTGTCATCGACGCGATCGAGCGCGCCGGCGGGTCGATGCCGAAGGCGGATCTGAGCCTTCTGAACCTCGCTGCTCCGCTCGCCGACGGGACGCAGATCTTCGTGCCCAAGTCCGGGCCGGCGGGAGCCGGCGTGCCGGGCGGCGCGGCGCCGGGCTCCACGAGCGGTCTCGTGAACATCAACTCGGCCTCGGCCACGGAGTTGGAGTCGCTGTCCGGCATCGGCGAGGTGCTCGCCGCCGCCATCCTCGAGTACCGGGATACGAACGGGCCGTTCGCCTCGGTCGAGGAGCTGATGGACGTGAGCGGGATCGGCCCGGCGACCCTCGACGAGATGCGCGACCAGGTCACGGTCTGAGGAGCGCCGGTGGGCGCGTGGATGCTGCCCTCCGCGGCGGCGGCATTCGCCGTCGGGCTCCTCAGCTGGACCTGGATGCCCACGTGGGCAGAGCCATGGATGGCCTTGCTGCTGGGGCTCGTCGCTCTCGGCGCGGGATGGATCGTCGCAGGGCGTGAGCGCTCCGGCCCCGGGCCGCTCGCGCGTGCCAACCTCCTTCCTCCGGACCACCCCACCGTCGAGGCGGTCGCGGGCGGGCGTGTCCATCCGGTGGCTCCGGCGGTCGCCGCCATCCTCTCCGTCGCAGGGGTTCTCGCACTGGGTACGGGGTGGGGCGGTTTCCACCATCGCGGACTCGAGGCAGCTCTCCTCGCGACCCTTGCCCCCGAGCGAGTGGTCATGGAGGGCACGCTCAAGACCGATCCCCGGAGGACCACGCTCGGCTGGTCCGCCACGGCGCAGGGGAGCTGGGTGGAATGGCCGGACGGCGCCGCGACCCTCCGTTCGTCGGTGTGGGTGAGCGGGAGCGAGGAGGTTCCTCGTGCCCGCCGCGGCGACCTGGTCCGGCTCGAGGGTGTGCTCCGCGTGCCCGACGACGAGGAGTTCGCCGAAGCGCTCCGACACAAGGGGATCCCGGCGCAGCTCCAGCTGCAGACGTTCTCGCGGGTCGGTCCTTCGTCGAGCGCGTTCGTCCGGGCGACGCAGGGTGTTCGCAACGTCGTAGGTCGCTCGATCGAGCGCGTGCTCCCGTCGAAGGAGGCGGGACTGCTCCTCGGCCTGCTGTTGGGTGACGACTCGCAGCTCGATCCCGGGGTCGAACGTGACTTCCGGGCCGCGGGCCTCAGTCATCTGCTCGTCGTCTCCGGCGGGAACGTGGCGATGGTGCTGGCGCCGGTCCTGGCGGCGGCCGCGCTCCTCCGACTCTCCCGGTGGCCGAAGTTCGTGGTCGGCTTCGGCGCGGTGGCGTTCTTCACGATCCTCACCGGCGCGGAGCCCTCGGTGCTCCGCGCCGGCGTGATGGCCAGCATCGCGCTCGTCGGAGTGCTCGCCGGCCGTCCCCGCACGACGGCGTCGATCCTCTCCGCCGCCGTGCTGGGCCTCTTGGTCCTCGATCCGTGGCTCGTGTGGTCGGTCGGCTTCCAGCTCTCCGTTACGGCCACCGCCGGCATGGTGGCGCTCGCGTCCCCCCTCGCGGAACGCTTCGGTCGCCTCGTACCGAGCCCGGTCGCGACGTCCGCCGGCGCGACCATCTCGGCGCAGCTCGGCGTCACGCCGATCCTGCTGTACCACTTCCACGAGGTTCCTCTCGTCACCCTCCCGGCGAATCTGGCCGCGTTCCCCCTGGTGGCGCCGTCGCTCCTCCTCGGCGCCGTGGCCGCCGGCACCGGGTTGGCGTGGTTCCCGCTCGGGAAGGTCGTCGGCGCCCTCGCGCTCCTGCCGATGCGCTGGTTGGAGCTCGTCGCGGATCATCTGGGGAAGGCCCCGGTCGGCTACCTCACCTCCGAAGGCGGACCGCTCGTGCTCGTCGGAGGGACCGCGGTCGTCGCGGCGATCGTCGTCTGGATCCGCAGCGGCTGGAAGCCACCCCGGACGGCGACCGCGGTCGCGGTCGCGGTCCTCCCGGTCGTCGTGTGGGCCTCTGCCCTCGGCAGCGGCCCTCCCGAGGGCTTCACCGTCCAGTTCTTCGACGTCGGACAGGGCGACGCCGCGTTACTGAGGACGCCGGAGGGGGCCACCGTGCTCGTCGACGGGGGGCCGGAGCGCGACCAGGTCTCCACCGAGATCTCGGCGCTCGGGATCAAGCGGCTGGACATCGTGGTGGCGAGTCATCCGCACGCCGACCACATCGTGGGGCTCCCGTCGGTCCTCTCCCGATTGCCGGTGGGACTCCTCCTCCAGCCGGGTTGCGAAGGGGAGCAGCCCTCACCGCTCCAGGTCGATCTGGATCGCGCCATCGCCGATGAAGACGTGGAGGTCCGCAACCCGCGGGCGGGGGATACGTTCTGGCTCGGGACGCTGCGGCTCGACGTGCTGTCGCCGGATCGCTGCTGGACGGGGACGGAGTCCGACTCCAACAACGACGCGATCGTGATCCGCGCGACCTACGACGGGCACGTGGTGTTGATCGCCACCGAGCCGGAGGAGCCCGCCCAGGAATGGCTCTTGGAGTCGGGCGTCGACCTGCGAGCTGACCTCCTCAAGGTGCCCCATCACGGCGCGGCGACCTCGGTCCCGGAGTTCTTCGATGCCGTTGACGCGGAGGTGGCCGTCGTCTCGGTCGGGGACAACGACTACGGGCACCCGACGGCGTTCACGCTCGACGCCCTTGCGGCATCCGGGGCACAGGTCTGGCGCACGGACCGACACGGCACGATCACGGTCCTCCTCACCGGTCCCACCCTCTCGGTAGAGTCCGAGCGATGGCGGTGAAGACGGCTCCCGTGACCTTGCTGTGGGGCGAGGACGCGTACCTGGTCCGCGAAGCGGCCCTCTCCGCCCTCGGCGGGATCAAGGCGACCGAGGTCGAGGCGGCCGAGTGGCAGGGCGGTGAGCTGCAGGGTCTGGCGACACCCTCGCTCTTCGGCGAGCCGCGCGCCCTCCTGGTCAACGACGCGAAGTCACTCAGGAAAGAGACCCTCGAGGAGATCTCCCGGTACCTCGAGGCTCCCGACCCCGACGCCACCCTGGTCCTCGCCTGCGTCGTCGCGGACCGCGGGAAGGTGCCCGCGGGGCTCCAGAAGCTCGTGGCTTCGATCGGTGAGGTCCGCAAGGTCGATATCGCCCGCAAGGAGCTGGAGCCGTGGCTCGTCGCCCGAGCCAAGCAGGGAGGGCTGGATCTCGCGATCCCAGGAGCGCGGGCGCTCGTCGAGACGCTCGGCCCCGAGCCCGGTCAGCTGGTCGCGGCGCTCGAGCAGCTCCAGGACGTGTTCGCTGGGCAGCGCATCGGTCCTCGCGAGATCGCGCAGCAGTTCCGCGGGCTCGGCGAGCAGAAGACGTGGGATCTGTGCGACCGGGCGTTCGGCAAGGACCTGCCCGGCGCGATCCGCTCGCTCCGCGCGATCGAGGAGGGTGGAGACGATCCTCTGATGGTCCTCGGAGGGATCGCCGCGCGACTCCGCGATCTCCTGAAGGTGCGGTCGCTTCCGGAGCGGATGCCTCCGGCCGAGGTGGCCAGGGAAGCCGGCCTCCGGTTCGACTGGCAGGCCCGCCGGTATCAGCAACAGGCCAGGAACTTCTCGATGCCGCAACTGGTGGCCCTGCACGACGCGATCACGGAAGCCGATCGCGCGCTGAAGTCCGGCGCGACCGGTGACGTCGTGATGCCGACCCTCGTGACCTCGATCGCCGGCTAGCGCCCTGACTCGACCACCACGAACCAACGACCCGCGAACACCGATCGCCCGCTCCCCAGTTCGTCCGCGAGCTGCGACGCCGTGAAGTACCGCTTGAAGACACGATGGGACGACCCGTCGTTCAGGATGCGTTCCTGGATCTGCTCCGGCTCGACGTCATCACGGAGCGCCGCATCGAGGACGACGAGCCCCGGGGCGATCCGCCGGCTCTCCGCCAAGAACCGGGTTCGCTGCTCCGGGTTCAGGTGCCCGTAGAAGTGGCCGGTGAAGACGCGGTCGAAGCTGTCGCTCCGGAAAGGCAGCGCGAACGCATCCGCTTGCACGAGCGTGTGATCGTGGCGCCGTCGTGACTCAGACAACATCCCGAGGCTGACATCGGTTGCGGTGACGTGACCGGGCAGGTCTCTCGTGATGAAGCCGGTTCCACACGCGACGTCCAGGGTTCGTGAGGGCGGGAGCGAGGAGATCACGTCTCGGACCGTCCGGAGCTCGTCCTCCCACCCTGGGCGCTCTCGGCCGGCGAAGAGGCGGGCGCCCAGGTACCAGTCGTCGTACTCGGCCGCCCGGCGGTCGTAGTACGCCTCCATCTGTCGGCTCGAGGGGTCGGCGGGCATGGTGAAGCGAGTCTAGGGACGGGCAGAGGAAGGTTCGAGGCGCTACTCGGAAGCGACCGAGCTCGCGGCCTTGGCCAGCCGGCTCTTGCGCCGCGCGGCGGTTCGCTTGTGCACGATGCCCTTCGCGACCGCCTTGTCGAGCGCACGGGCAGCCTCTCGCTGCTGGGTCGTCGCCGCCTCGACGTCGCCGGACGTGACCGCGAGCCGGACCTTCTTCGTGGACGTCTTGAGGGCAGTGCGGACGGTCTTGTTCCGCTCTCCACGCTTCTCGTTCTGTTTGTTCCGCTTGATCTGAGACTTGATGTTCGCCATGAGCGGGGCAGTCTACCAGCGGGTTCTTTCCGCCCGGCCACGCCTGACCGCCCGTAGCATGTGGGCCTCAGCATAGAAGGCCTCATGGACGTCTCTCACATCCGGAACTTCTGCATCGTGGCCCATATCGACCACGGCAAGTCCACGCTGGCCGACCGTCTGCTCGAGCTCACCCACGCCGTCGCGGACCGTGACATGCGGGCCCAGTACCTGGATCGGATGGACCTGGAACGGGAGCGGGGGATCACGATCAAAGCCCAGGCCGTCCGGCTCACCCATGACGGGTACGAGCTGAACCTGATCGACACGCCCGGCCACGTCGATTTCACGTACGAAGTCTCGCGCTCGCTCGAGGCCTGTGAGGGAGCGATCCTCCTCGTCGACGCGGCTCAGGGCCTGGAGGCCCAGACGCTCGCGAACTTCCACCTGGCGCGGGACGCGGGTCTCACGATCGTGCCGGCTCTGAACAAGATCGACCTGCCCGCGGCCGAGCCGGACCAGCGAGCGAAGGAGCTGGCCGATCTCCTCGACCGCGATCCCGACGACATCCTCCGGATCTCCGCCAAGACCGGCGAAGGCGTCGAGGAGCTCCTCAAGGCGGTGATCGAGCAGGTGCCCCCGCCGGCGGGTGATCCGACCGCGTCGCTCCGTGCCCTCGTCTTCGATTCGATGTTCGACGCCTACCGGGGCGTGATCACCTACGTGCGCGTGAAGGACGGCGAGTTGCCGAGCCGTGCCCGGATCCGCCTGATGGCGACCGGCGCCGAGTCCGAGGCGGAGGAGGCCGGCGTGATGGCCCCCGAGCCCCTCCCCGTCGATCGGCTCGGTCCCGGCGAGGTGGGCTACCTCGTCACCGGGCTGAAGGACGTCCATCTCGCGAAGGTCGGCGACACGATCACGATGGCGGGCACGCACGCCGCGGAAGAGGCGCTCCCCGGCTACCGCGAGCCGAAGCCGATGGTGTGGTCGGGTTTGTTCCCGAACGAAGGGGGCGACTACTCCGAGCTCCGCGAGGCCCTCGACCGCCTGAAGCTCTCCGACTCGGCGCTCAGCTACGAGCCCGAGGTCTCGCAGGCCCTGGGCTTCGGTTTCCGGGCCGGGTTCCTCGGCCTGCTCCACATGGACATCGTGAAGGAGCGGCTCGAGCGGGAGTTCGACCTGGAGCTCATCGCGACGCAGCCCAACGTCGAGTTCCACGTGATCGAAGGAGACGAGACGATCGTCGTGCACAACCCGGCGGAGATGCCGCTTCCCGGCACCTACGATCGCGTCGAGGAGCCGATCGTGTTCGCCACCGTCATCACCCCGAAGGAGTACCTCGGGGCGGTGCTCGACCTCTGCCAGTCGCGCCGGGGCGAGCTGGTGGACACGACGTTCCTCACGCCGGAGCGGGCCGAGGTGCACTACATGCTGCCGCTCGCCGAGATCGTCTTCGACTTCTTCGATCAGCTGAAGTCGAGCACGCGCGGGTACGCGTCGCTCGACTACGAGCCCTGGGGCTATCAGGAGTCCGACGTGGTCCGCGTCGACGTACTCCTGCACGGCGAGCCGGTTGACGCCTTCAGCACGATCGTGCATCGGTCGAAGGCCTACGCGTATGGGAAGAAGATGACCGAGCGGCTGCGCGAGCTGATCCCGAGGCAGATGTTCGACGTCGCGATCCAGGCGGCGATCGGCTCGAAGATCATCGCGCGCGAGACCGTCAAGGCCAAGCGCAAGGACGTGCTCGCGAAGTGCTACGGCGGCGACATCACGCGCAAGCGGAAACTGCTCGAGGAGCAGAAGAAGGGGAAGGCTCGGCTGCGGAAGGTGGGTCGCGTGGACGTGCCGCAGGAGGCGTTCATCGCGGCGTTGCGCGCCGACCAGGGAGCGAAGAAGAAGTGAGCGCCCCCATGGACGCCGCCGGCATCTACGTCCACATCCCGTTCTGCCTGACCCGCTGCGGGTACTGCGACTTCAACGCGTATGCCGGGCTCGATCATCTCGCGTCCCGCTACGTGGCCGCGTTGCTGCGGGAGACGGAGCTGGCGGCGCCGGCGTGGCAGGGTGTGGAGGTCGCGAGCGTGTTCCTGGGCGGCGGCACGCCGACCACGCTGGAGATGGTGGATCTGAAGGCCCTTCTCGCCCGGTTGCGGTCGTCGTATGCCGTGACGGCCAACGCGGAGGTCACGATCGAGGCGAACCCCGACACGGTGGACGAGCAGAAGCTCTCCGGGCTGCGGGAGGCCGGCTACGGACGGTTGTCGATGGGCGCGCAGTCGTTCGATCGGTCGGTGCTTGCGGCGTTGGAGCGGGTGCACCAACCGGAGTCGGTGGTCGCCGCGTTCCGGGCCGCCCGCGCCGCCGGCTACGACAACGTGAACCTCGACCTGATCTATGGGGCGGCGGGGGAGAGCACGGAATCATGGGAGCGAACGCTCGAGGAAGCGATCGCGCTGTCGCCGGAGCACGTGAGCGCCTACGCGCTCACGATCGAGCCGGCGACGGCGCTCGGCCGCCAGGTGTCGCGAGGTGACACGCCGGCACCGGACCCGGACCTCCAGGCCGAGATGTTCGAGACGGCGTGCGGGCTGCTCGGCGACGCCGGCTACGGCCACTACGAGATCTCCAACTGGGCGAAGCCGGGGTACGAGTGTCGCCACAACCTCGGCTACTGGGAGCGCCGGCCGTACGTGGGGCTCGGCGCGGGGGCGCACGGGTATCGCGACGGGCGGCGATGGTGGAACGTGCGACCGCCGGAGGAGTACCTCTCGACGGTCGAACGCGGCGAGCTCCCTGTCGGCGGCTCCGAGGAGCTCGAACCCGCGGACGCCTATCTCGAGGAGGTGTTCCTCCGACTCCGGATCCTGCAGGGCATCCCCGCGAGCTGGGTCGAGGACGGCCGCGCCGAGCCGTATCTGGAGAGCGGGCTCCTGCTGGACGACGACGGCAACCTCGTCCCGACGGAGCGGGGCATGCTGCTGCTGAACGAGCTCGTCCTCGGTCTCACAGAAGACGCCGGCGCCCAGCGCTAGAACGGATCGAAGTCCACGCCGCATGCCGAACGGTTGTCACGACAGACGTACTGCGCCGTACGGACCGCTCGATATCTGTTCGCCTCCCATGAGACGGGGGAAGGAGAGCTCTACGATCTGGGGTCGGACCCGTTCCAGCTGCAGAACCTGGCCGGCACCGAGCCGGGTCTCGAGGGACGGTTGGACGCCACGCTCCAGGGACTCTGCGAACCCCACCGCCCGGGCTCCGCCCCCAGATGGGCATGACCGCAACGCTCCTCGGGCTGGCTGCGGTCGTCGGGTTCTCCGTGACGGCCCGGTGGCTCGTGGCCCGTTCCGGCGAGCGTCGAGGGGTAGCATGAGCGACCGATGGCCGAGGTCACCTGTCCGCAATGCCATACACGCCAGGAGATCGACGCCGATGCGGACGGCTATCGGTGCATCGTGTGCGCCGGGACGTGGAGCTTCGTACGGTGCACCGTCTGCGGTGAGCGGTTCCATACCCGGCCGGGCACGCGAGCCTGGACCTGCCCGAACTGCGGGACGCCGCACGGGCGGACCCGCCGCGGAACCTCCCGCGTAGGTCTTCCCCTGCCGCTCCTGATCGTGGGCGCGATCGTCGGGATCGGCGCGGTCGTCTTCCTCGCACAGGCGATGGGGGCCGACGACGCTCCCGCTCCGAGTCCCGCGCCCTCATCGCCTTCCCCGATCGCGGATCCGTTCCGACAGGTCTGCCGTGACCTCGTCGACGTGCAGGTGTTCCGGGTGGAAGCTCTCGAGAGAGCGGCCGAAGCCCTGACCGCGGACGCGGACGCGCTCCGCCAGGAGGGTGACGAGCAGAACGCCGCCGCGGTGGACGATATCGTCGCCGCGATCGGCTCCTACATCGAGGTCGCGGAAGGCGGAGGCGATACACAGGCGGCCACGGAGCAGCTGCTCGACGCGCTGGCTGCGGTGGACTGCGCAACCTGACGAGCCGTTCGCCGGGTGCTCGCTAGCACTCCACGGCCAAGAGTGCCAGTAGCATGAGGACATGGTGGAGCAGCACCACGAGCTCGGGCCCCGGAAGGGCGCGGTCCTGAACGCGGTCGTCGAGGAGTACGTTCGCTCGGGGGAACCCGTCGGCTCCGAGACGATCGCCGAGAGCTCCGGCCTCGGCGTCTCGAGTGCCACGATCCGCAACGAGATGGCCGCCCTCGAGGAGCTGGGGTTCCTGACACATCCGCACACGAGCGCGGGACGCATCCCGACCGACACGGGCTATCGGCACTACGTGGACACGCTGCCGCACGGCTTCCGTCTCCGAGAGACGCATCGCCGGGCGATCGCCGGCTACTTCGCCGAAGCTATCTTGGATCTGGAGGAGGTTCTCAAGGGATCCGTGCAGTTGCTGAGCCGGCTCACGCAGTACGCGGGTCTTGCCGTCCCGCCCGGAGCGGCCGAGGAGCCGATCGTCCGTCTCGAGCTGATCGATATGGGTCCCACCGTGATGATCCTCGCCGTGGGCCAGCACGGTCGCGTCGACAAGCGCGTGATCGATCGACCCGAGGCCGCGGACGTGGAGGTCCTTCGCGCGGTCGAGGATCGGCTCCAGTCGCTCCGAGGGCTGACGTATCTCGACGCCCAGGCTCGTCTCCTGAAGCTCGCGGCCGAGGCATCGGTCTCTCACCACGATCTGCTCCTGCACGTCGCCGAGACGCTCCGCACCGCCACGCAGGGGGAGGGCGCCGCGCACGTGGTGGTCGGTGGCGTCTCCAACCTCACGAGTGAGGCGCAGGTCTGGCGCCGTCAGACGCTCCGTCGCCTCTTCGAGACCCTCGAGCGCGAACAGGAGATGCTCCAGGTGCTCCAGGACGTGACCGCGGATCGCGAGGACGTGTGGGTCACGATCGGCGCCGAGCACCCGACGACCGGTGATTGGGAGGCCTCCATCGTCACGGCGCCGTTCAAGGCCGGTGACGCCACCGTCGGAACGATCGGCGTGGTCGGTCCCACCAGGATGGACTACCTCTCGGCGATGGCGTCCGTCCGTGCCGTGGCCAAGCGGCTGAGCGAGATCGCCACCGAGCACGAGGCATAGGGCGATGGCAGCCGTCCGCGACCTCTACGAGATCCTGGGGATCCCGCGCGCTGCGTCTCCGACCGAGATCAAGGCCGCGTACCGGAAGCTCGCACGCACGCTGCACCCCGACGTGAACGGCGACCCGGCGGACCAGGAGCGGTTCAAGGAGATCACGGGTGCCTACGAGATCCTGTCCGATCCCGCCAAGCGACGCCGCTACGATGAGTTCGGCTCCGCCGGCCCCCAGGGCGCTCCGTTCACCGACATCCAGGACCTGTTCGACATGTTCTTCGGGGGCGGGTTCGGCGTTCGGTCTCGAGGACCTCGGTCGCGGGCGCGCCGGGGAGAGGACCTCCGCACGCACGTTCCTCTCTCCTTCGTGGGATCGGTGTTCGGCGAGCAGAAGGAGATCGAGGTCGACCGTCTCGCGACATGCGCGCGCTGTGACGGCATCGGCGCGGAGCCTGGGACCTCACCCACCGCGTGCCGAGGTTGCGGTGGGACCGGTGAGGTGCAGAGCGTCCGCAGGAGCATCTTCGGGACCGTGATGACGGCGTCGGCCTGTCCGACGTGTGGCGGATCCGGCGAGGAGATCCCGGATCGATGCGAGGACTGCGGAGGGGAAGGTCGCGTGCGCGCGCCGGGCACCGTCACGTTCGACGTTCCGCCGGGCGTCCTCGACGGGATGGACCTCCGCGTGTCCGGGCAGGGCAACGCGGGCGTGGCAGGTGGTCCGCCGGGCGACCTGATCGTCGGCGTGGACGTCGAGCAGTCGAGCGCGTTCGAACGCCAAGGCCAGGACCTCTACGGCGTCCTGGACGTCACGATCATGCAGGCCTCGCTCGGCGGCGAGGTCGAGATCGACACGCTCGACGGCCCGGAGCGCCTCCGGATCGAGCCGGGCACGGAGTCGGGCTCGGTCGTGCGCTTGAAGGGGAGAGGGGTACCACACCTGCAGCGGCGCGGACGTGGCGACCTCTTCGTGACACTCCACGTCGTCACGCCTCGCGACCTCTCGAAAGAGGAGCGCTCGTTGCTCGAGCGGCTCGCCGAGCTCCAGGGGAAGTCTGCCGGTGGGAACGGCGCTCCGCGAGCGTTGCGACGGCCGCAGTTCCGATCCTGATCGGCGCCGGACGGTAGGCTCGGGGACCGTGACGGACAGCTCCTGCCTCTTCTGCAAGATCGCCGCGCGCGAGATCCCCTCGGACATCGTGCGGGAATCCGAGCGGTTGGTCGCGTTCCGCGACACCAACCCGCAGGCGTCCACGCACATCCTGATCATCCCCAAGGAGCACGTGCGGTCGATCGCCGAGATCGAGGAAGGGCACGGCGACATGCTCGCGGACGTGGCGCGGGCGGCGGCGCAGCTCGCCCACGCCGAGGGGATCGCGGAGTCCGGTTGGCGGCTGGTCACGAACGTAGGCCCCGACGCCGGTCAGAGCGTCTTCCACCTGCATTTCCACCTGCTCGGGGGCAGGCCGATGGCGTGGCCACCCGGGTAACGCGGTAGGATGCTGCCACGGGACCCGAGGGGTCCCGTTCTCGACTAGAGGAGGAACGGGGTCACCCCCCGAGAGCGCGACACGTGGCAGCCGCCACCACGCAGGTCAAGATCCTCGTCCCCGGCCATCAGTCGATGGTGGCCCTCCTCGGTCAGCAGGACGCGTTCCTGAAGCTGATCGAGGCCGCGTTCTCCTCCGACATCCTGGTTCGTGGCAACGAGATCACGATCAGGGGTCCCGATCACGAGGCCGAGCAGCTCGCACGACTGTTCGAAGAGCTGCTGGCGCTCCTCGAGAAGGGACTTCAGCTCTCCGACTCCTCGGTGGGACAGACGATCGAGCTGATCAAGGGCGGCGCCGACGAGGGGCCGGGAGCCGGCGACGGGACCGCCACGATGCGGCCGAGTGAGGTGCTCGGCGACACGCTCCTCACCGCGCGCGGTACGTCGGTCGCACCGAAGACCGTCGGGCAGAAACGGTTCGTCGACGCGATGCGGAGCTCGACCGTGACCTTCGCGATCGGACCGGCGGGTACGGGCAAGACCTATCTCGCCGTCGCCACCGCGGTGCGAGCCCTCCACGATCGTCAGGTTTCGAGGTTGATCCTCACGCGGCCGGCGGTCGAGGCGGGGGAGCGGCTCGGGTTCCTGCCGGGGACCCTCTACGAGAAGATCGATCCGTACATGCGCCCGCTCTACGACGCCCTGTTCGAGATGACCGGCGGCGAGAGCCTCTCGCGGCTGATGGAGAGAGGCACGGTGGAGGTGGCGCCCCTCGCATTCATGCGAGGGCGAACCCTGAACGACGCGTTCATCATCCTGGACGAGGCGCAGAACACGACCCCCGAGCAGATGAAGATGTTCCTCACGAGGATCGGATTCGGGTCGAAGGCCGTCGTGAACGGGGATGACACGCAGGTGGATCTCGCCAACGGTCAGCGGTCGGGGCTCCTGGTGATCGAAGAGATCCTGTCGGGGATCTCGGGCATCACGTTCTGCAGATTGGGAGGGCGCGACGTCGTCCGGCACAAGATCGTGCAGCAGATCGTCGAGGCGTACGACCGCTACGGCCAGCAACGCCTCGGGATGGCCGACGGCTGATGGATGACGGCGAGCAACCCAGGGTCCTGATCTCCAACCGGCAAGACGAAGCGGTCGACGAGGAAGCGCTCCGCGCGCTCGCGCGTGACACGTTGCGGGGCGAGGGCATCGAGCGCGCGGAGCTGTCGGTGTCCTTCGTCGATCGGGACGAGATCGCGGGACTCCACGAACGGTTCATGGACGAGCCCGGTCCCACGGACGTGCTGTCGTTCCCTCTCGACGACGTCGACGAGGCCAAAGAACGAGAAGGCGTCCGGCTGTTGGGCGACGTCGTCGTGGCGCCCACCGAGGCGGCGCGGAACAACCCCAACGATCCTGCGGCGGAGCTGCGGCTCTTGCTGGTCCACGGGATCTTGCACCTGCTCGGCTACGACCACGAGGACGCCGATGAGCGCACCCGGATGTGGGAGCGCCAGGAGCGGTACAGCGGGGTACGCGCGCCGTGAACTGGCTCTGGCTCATCGCGCTCGCCCTCGTGCTGTTCGGGACCGTCCTCGCGGCCGCTGAAGCCTCGCTCACCCGGATGTCCCGCGTCCGTGCGCTGGCGCTCGAAGAAGAGGGTCGTCGCAACGCCGAGACCCTCGTCAAGATCGAGTCGGATCCGCCCCGGTACCTGAACGCCGTGTACCTCACGGTGATGTTCGTGCAGAACGGCTCGGCGATCCTCGTCGCGATCCTCGCCGAGCAGCGATTCCATGACACCTGGGTCGCCGTCGTGTCGTTCCTGTTCACGATCCTCTATTTCGTCGTCGTCGAGGCGATGGCCAAGACGTTCGCGGTCCTGCACACGGATCGCGTGGCGCTCGCGCTCTCCCCGATCGTCTGGTTCCTCGGCCGCCTCCTCGCCGCGCCGACACGGGTCCTGATCGGGCTCGCCAACGTCCTCCTCCCGGGCAAGGGGCTGAAGCAGGGCCCGTTCGTCTCCGAGGAGGAGATCCGGTCGATGGCGGAGGTCGGCTCGGAGGAGGGGTCGATCGACGAGGGCGAGAAGGAGCTGATCCACTCGATCTTCGAGTTCGGCGACACGATCGTGCGCGAGGTCATGGTGCCGCGCCCGGACATCGTCGCCATCGAGGACGACAAGAAGCTCCGGGACGTCCAGGCCCTCGTGCTCTCTTACGGCTACTCCCGGGTCCCCGTGTTCCACGAGTCGCTCGACGAGGTCAAGGGTGTCGTGTTCGCGAAGGACGTGTTGAAGGCGCTGCATCAGGGGATGCAGGACATGCCGCTGGCGGAGGTCATGCGGCCGGCGCACTTCGTGCCCGAGACCAAGCGGGTGGCCGAGCTCCTGAAGGAGATGCAGCGCGAGAAGTTCCACCAGGCCCTCGTCTACGACGAGCACGGCTCGGTGACCGGCATCGTCTCGCTCGAGGACCTGCTCGAGGAACTGGTCGGGGAGATCGCCGACGAGTACGACCGTGAGGAGCCCGAGGTGCTGGAGCTCGGCGACGGCCTCTACCGCGTCTCCGGGAAGGCCTCGATCGACGACGTCAACGAGCTGCTCCGGACGCAGCTCCCGGACGGGGAGTGGGACACGGTCGCCGGCTTGATGCTCGACCTCCTCGGGCGGATGCCCGAGAAGGGCGAGGAGGTCTCGTTCCGCGGGCTGAGCCTCAAGGCCGACAAGGTGCAGGGACGGAGGATCGCGAGCGTGCTGATCACGCGTGCGGATGAGAACGGCGAGGGAGCGGAGGCCGTCGATGCCTGAGATCGAGGGCTCCGAAGACGTCGAGGATTCGAAGCTCGACGAGATGCTCGGCGCCGCTCGCACGATGATGCCGAGGGCCTACGTCCCGTATAGCGGATTCCGCGTCGGCGCCGCGATCCTGAACGAGGACGGCATGATCCGCGGGGGGGTCAACATCGAGAACGCGAGCTACCCGCTCTCGGTGTGCGCGGAGCGGAACGCTGTCGCGAGCATGGTGATATCGGGCTACGGGAAGATCCGCGCCGTCGCTGTCGCGACCGACGCCGAGAGGCCGACCCCGCCCTGTGGCGGCTGTCGCCAGGTGCTCTGGGAGTTCGGCGGCGCGGACACGCCGGTGGTCGCGGCGGGGGCGAACGGCGTTCGTGCCAGATGGCGTCTCGGGGAGCTGCTGCCCCACGCCTTCGGGCCGGACGACCTGCGGTGATCTCCCGCTCCGGGATCGTCGCGGTGGTGGGACGCCCCAACGTCGGGAAATCGACGCTCGTGAACGCGCTCGTCGGCCGGAAGGTTTCCATCGTCTCCGACAAACCGCAGACCACCCGCCGCGGCCTGCGCGCGATCCTCACGACGGAGGAGGCCCAAGTCGTCTTCACCGACACGCCCGGCTTCCACAAACCTCGGACGGAGCTCGGGGTGCGGCTGAACGACGTGGTCGGTGACGCGGTCGAGGGCGTGGACGTGATCCTGCACGTGCTCGACGCCGCGTCCGGCATCGGACGAGGGGACGCGTTCGTCTTCGAGCGCCAGGTCCGGCCGCACCGGTCTCCGAAGATCGCGGTGGTGAACAAGGTGGACCTCACCGGCCAGCGCGACGTGGTGCCCCAGCTCGCCGCGGCCGCGCGGATCGGCGACTACGACGAGATCGTGCCGGTGTCGGCCAAGGCCGGCGAGGGTGTCGGGATGCTCCGGGACATGGTGCTCGCGCTCCTCCCCGAGGGACCGGCGCTCTACCCGGAGGAGACGATCACCGACCAGCCGTTCGAGATCGGGCTCGCGGAGATGATCCGGGAGAAGGCGCTCCACGTGACGCGGCAGGAGCTTCCGCACTCCATCACCGTGACCCTCGACGAGATGGACAGGGGCGACGGCCTCACGAAGATCTACGCGTCGTTGATCGTCGAGCGCGATTCGCAGAAAGGGATCGTGATCGGCAAGGGCGGGCAGACGCTCCGTACGATCGGCTCCCGCGCCCGCGAAGAGATGGAGCTGGTGCTCGGCACCAAGGTGTTCCTCGATCTCCGGGTGAAGGTCGTCAAAGAGTGGCAGAAGGACCCGAAGGCGCTGGAGAAGCTCGGGTTCTGACCCTCATCCGACCGTGAGGGTCGCCTCCATCTGCGGGTGATACGTGCAGGTGACGGCGTAGATGCCGGGGTCCACGCCCGACAGGCGCGCGTCGACGGCGGTCCCCGCGTCCACGTCCAAGTCCACGTCGGTCCCGGTCACGGTGAAGGTGTGCGGGGCGTCTCCCGTGTTGTCGAGGGTGATCGTCGCTCCCGCGTCCGCAGACAGGCAGTCGGGTCGGAACGCGAAGTCCGCGAGCTCGACCGTCGTGGCGGCGACCGGGTCGGTGCAGCCCTCGGGTGCGTCCGCCCCGTCGCCACCGCACGCGGTGAGGAGGAGCAGGAGGGCGAGGAAACGTCCGATGTGCATGGCTCGGGAGCCTATCGGCCGGGTCCGGATCGAGCGGCTGGGCTACCATCGAGGCATGGCGCACGCAGCACAGATCGAGCCGCGCCGCCCCCTGACGCCGTTGGCCGTCTCGGCCGGCGAGGCCGTGCGGATGGCCGTCCGTACGACCGCCGTCGACGCCGTCGGTCTGGAGGAGCGCGCGGCGTCGCTCGCGAAGCGTTCGATCAAGAAGGACGCGAAGCTCTGGGCACTCGATCTCGCGATCCGCTCGATGGACCTGACGACCCTGGAGGGGAGCGACACGGTCGGCAAGATCGTGGCGATCTGCGCGAAGGCGGTCCGGCCGAACCCGCTCGACCCCTCGATCCCGCCCGTCGCGGCCGTGTGCCTCTACCCGCAGCTCGTGCCGGTGGCGCTCGAGCAGCTCGAGGGCACGGGTGTGAAAGTCGCGAGCGTGGCCGGCGGCTTCCCGAGCGGCCTCGGCCCGCTCGACGCACGGCTGCAGGAGATCCGGGACGTCGCGGCGACGGGCGCCCACGAGATCGACATCGTGCTGAACCGCTCGCTGTTCCTCGGGGGTCGGTACGCGAAGGCGTTCGAGGAGCTCGTCACCGCTCGGGAAGCCGCCGGCGCGGCGCACCTGAAGGTGATCCTCGAGACCGGTGAGCTCGGCTCGTACGACCGCGTCCGGCAGGCGAGCATGCTCGCGATGGCGGCCGGTGCCGACTTCATCAAGACGTCCACGGGAAAGATCGGCACGAACGCCACGCTCCCGGTCGCGCTCTGCATGCTGGAGGCGGCGCGGGACTTCCATCGCGAGACCGGTCGCCCGATCGGCATCAAGGTGGCCGGCGGCGTCCGGGCCGCGAAGCAGGCGATCCAGTACCTCGTACTCGTGCACGAGACGCTCGGCGCGGACTGGATGACCCCCGATCGCTTCCGCATCGGCGCCTCGTCCCTGCTGAACGACGTGCTGATGCAGATCGAGAAGGAGCGCACCGGCCGCTACGCGGGCCCGGACTATTTCACGATCGATTGACGTTGGTCGTTCTTCGAGACGATGGGTGCCCGAGCGCTGTCCACCAACCAAGGGACGCACCGCGGCGCGTTCGCGGGCGTGGACTGGCTGCTGTTCGTCGTGGTCGGCACGATCTGGGGCTCGTCGTTCCTCTTCATGGCGATCGGCCTCGAGGCGTTCCGACCTGGCCTCGTCACGTGGCTCCGGATCCTGTTCGGCGCGACGGCGCTCTGGCTCGTCCCCGGTTCGCGAGCGCCGATCGATCGAGCCGACCGAGGTCGCCTGCTGCTCCTGTCGATCACGTGGGTGGTGATCCCGTTCACCCTCTTCCCGTTGGCCCAGGGGTCGGTGAACTCGGCGATCGCGGGGATGCTCAACGGCGCCGCGCCGATCTTCACCGCTGTGGTCGCGACGATCATGCTCCGCCGACCGCCCGGCTCGCGCCAGCTCGTGGGGATCCCGCTCGGGTTCCTCGGGGTCGCGGCCATCGCTCTGGCGGCCGCCGGCCAGGGGCCCAGCCAGGTCATCGGTGTGATCCTCATCCTCGTGGCGACGATCTGCTACGGGATCGCGTTCAACGTGGCGACGCCGCTCCAGCAGCGATACGGGTCGCTGCCGGTGATGGCCCGCATCCTGACGATCGGAGCGGTCTTCACTGCCCCGCTCGGGATCACCTCGATCCCGGGATCGAGCTTCACCTGGCCGGCGGTGCTCGCGATCGCCGCCGTGGGGGTGCTCGGCACCGGCATCGCCTTCGTGCTGATGGGAAGGCTCGTTGGGCGCGTCGGGGCCACACGGGCCTCGATCGTCGGCTACCTCATCCCGGTCGTCGCGCTGCTGCTGGGGGTGCTCCTTCGGAACGACGAGGTCGGTCCCATCGCGATCGCGGGCGTCGCGCTGGTCATCGTGGGCGCCTACCTGACGTCCCGGCGGGAGACCGCCCAGGCCTGATCAGCGGCTGATCGGCTCCTGATCATCTGGCCCGAAGTGGGCTACCGTTCCTGGGTGAGGAGCGGCAGATGACCGAGCTGGAGACGACCCAGGAACGGACGCCCGCCGCTCCCGCGTGGGAGTACGCGGACGCCCCGGAGTCCAAGGACGTCGTTCGTCTCCAGGACCGCTACGGGCTGTTCATCGGCGGCGGATCCGTCGAGCCGAAGAGCGGGACGTACATGGCGACGATCGACCCTTCGACCGAAGAGGTCCTCGCCGAGGTCCCGGAGGCGGGTCCCGAAGACGTCGAGCTGGCGGTCGCGGCTGCGCGCGAGGCCTTCGACTCGCAGTGGCGTGACCTCCCCGGCAAGGAGCGCGCGAAGTACCTCTACCGGATCGCGCGCGTGCTCCAGGAGCGCGCGCGCGAGTTCGCCGTCCTCGAGTCCATGAACGGCGGCAAGCCGATCAAGGAGTCGCGCGACATCGATCTCCCCCTCGCCGCGGCGCACTTCTTCTACTACGCCGGCTGGGCCGACAAGCTCGACTACGCGTTCCCCGGAAGGAGCGCGAAGCCGATCGGCGTTGCGGCACAGGTGATCCCGTGGAACTTCCCGATGCTGATGGCGGCGTGGAAGCTCGCGCCGGCCCTCGCCGCCGGCAACACGACGGTGCTGAAACCCGCCGAGACGACGCCGCTCACCGCCCTGCTGCTCGCCGAGGTGATCCAGCAGGCCGAGCTGCCGCCGGGGGTGGTCAATGTGATCACCGGAGCGGGGGAGACGGGCGCCGCGCTCGTCGCCGCCGACGTCGACAAGGTCGCGTTCACGGGTTCGACCGAGGTCGGGAAACAGATCCGGCGCACGATCGCCGGCTCGCACAAGCGGCTCACGCTCGAGCTCGGCGGCAAGGCTGCCAACATCGTGTTCGAGGACAGCCCGCTCGACCAAGCCGTCGAGGGCGTCGTGAACGGCATCTTCTTCAACCAGGGGCATGTCTGCTGCGCGGGCTCCCGCCTCCTCGTGCAGGAGCCGATCTTCGAGCCCCTCCTCGAGAAGCTGAAGGCGCGCCTGCAGACCCTCCGCGTCGGCGATCCGCTCGACAAGAACACCGACAGCGGCGCGATCAACTCGCGGGCGCAGCTCTCGAAGATCGAGGAGCTGGTGGCCGTGGGGGTCGAGGAGGGCGCGGAGATCTATCAGCCCGTGTGCGACCTACCGGAGCGCGGCTTCTGGTTCCGTCCGACGCTGTTCACCGGCGTCAGCCAGTCGCACCGGATCGCGCGCGAGGAGATCTTCGGGCCGGTCCTTTCGATCCTGACGTTCCGCACGCCGGACGAAGCCGTTGAGAAGGCGAACAACACGCCCTACGGCCTCTCCGCGGGCGTGTGGACCGAGAAGGGCTCGCGGATCCTGTGGATGGCCGAGCGCTTGAAAGCCGGCGTCGTGTGGGCGAACACGTTCAACCGATTCGACCCGTCCTCGCCGTTCGGCGGCTACAAGGAGTCGGGCTTCGGGCGCGAGGGCGGTCTGCACGGTCTGGCGCCGTATCTGGAGTTGACCCCGTGGGACGGTGCGCCATGAGCGAGAAGCGACTCCCCGTCAAGCGGACCGCGAAGCTCTTCATCGGCGGGGAGTTCCCGCGGAGCGAATCCGGGCGCTCCTACGAGGTTCTCGGGACCGACGGCGAGCTCCTGGCGTGGGCGGCGCGCGCGTCACGCAAGGACCTCCGGGACGCCGTGCGGGCAGCGCGCGCCGCCCAGGTGGGCTGGGCCGCGAAGACGGCGTTCAACCGGGCGCAGATCCTCTACCGGGTGGCCGAACTGATGGAGGGCCGGCGGTCCCAGTTCGAGACGGAGCTGAGGGATGCCGGCGCGAAGGACCCCGGGAAGGGCGTGAACGCCGCGATCGACCGCTGGGTCTGGTACGCGGGATGGGCCGACAAGATCCATCAGATCCAGGGGGCGACCAACCCGGTGGCCGGGCCGTACTTCAACTTCACGATCCCCGAACCCACCGGTGTGGTCGGCGTCATCGCCCCTCAGGACCAGTCCCTGCTCGGCCTCGTCTCCCGCCTGGCGCCGGCGATCGTCAGCGGCAACACCTCCGTCGTGCTGGCGAGCCAACAGGCCCCGCTGCCCGCGGTTTCCTTGGGGGAAGTCCTCGCAACGTCCGACGTCCCCGGGGGCGTCGTGAACGTCCTTACCGGTTTCACCGAGGAGCTCGTGCCGTGGCTCGCCGGGCACATGGACGTGAACGCGATCGACGCCACGGGGGTCCCCGACGAGCTCCGCGCGAAGGTCGAGGAGCTCTCCGCGGAGAACGTGAAGCGTGTGCATTACGCACCGGAGGTGGACCCGTTCGACGACGATGCCCAGAGCCCCTACGAGGTCACGGCCTTCGTCGAGTTCAAGACGGTGTGGCACCCGATGGGCGCCTGAGAGCGGTCAATCGTCACCCTTCCGCATCGACGCGGATGGAGACGCCCAGCTGCTCGAACAGCTCGAGCTCCTCCCCCTTCCAGTAGCCGTCCAGGAACCTGCCGTCGGCGAGGTCGCGGATAGCGATCCTGTCCCACGTGAAGCTGCGGCCGGTGGGGGGCACCGTGCCGAGCCATGGACTCTCGTACGGGCCCGTATGCGTTCCGGTCATCCTCTCCTCCGTCACTACCCGGTCTCCGTCGACGAGCACGCCTCGCACTTCGATCTGGAGGTCCGGGAAGGCGGTCCGCCATCTGGTCAGTAGCTCCTTGACGTGAACCGTGAAGGCCTCGCCCGCGATGAACTCTCCAAGGTCATCGACCTTCCCCTCGCTGAAGACCTCCTGCAGATAGCGGCGCACGAACTCCTTCGGGTCCTCGCTTGCTTCCGGCACGACTCCTCCCCTCCTCGGGTGCGTGTCATCATGCACGACATGGCCATGACCGGTGCCGCCGAGCTCGTGGTTCGTGGCGAGGAAGCGCTGACAGCCGGCGATTGGGAGGGAGCCCGCGAGGCATTCGCCGCCGCGGTGGACGAGGACGCGAGCTCGCAGGCGCTCGACGGCCTCGGCCGGACGCTCTGGTGGCTCGGTGACGTCGACGGCGCGATCGAACACCGGGAGCGTGCCTACGCCGTCCTCCGGAAGGCCGGCGAGCCCGCCGCCGCGGCCAGGATCGCTCTGTGGCTCGCGCGTGAATACCTCGAAGCGGTCGGCAATCAACCCGCGAGCAACGGGTGGATCGCTCGCGCCGAGGGCTTGCTCAGGAACGCCGAGCCGGGAACCGTGCATGGCTGGCTGTCCCTCACGCGCGGCGGGCTGTCTTTCGACCCAGCCGAGATGCAGGGGCACGCGGAGGCGGCGCTCGAGGTCGGCCGGAACAGCGACGACGTCGACCTCGAGGCCTCCGCGCTGGCACTGCTCGGTCGGGCGATGCTCCTCGCGGGGGAGTTCGATGCCGGGATCGCCGCGCTCGACGAGGCCATGGTCGCCGTCACCGGAGGAGAGGTCGCCGATCCCCTCATCTTCGGCGACGTCTGCTGCGTCGTGACCCTCGCGTGCGAGGAATCGGGCGAGCTGGAGCGGCTCTTCAAGTGGAACGAGGTGATCGAGTCTTTCATGGCCCGCCATCTCCATGGGCCGCTGATCTCCTTCTGTGGGAGCTGTGGTGCGGAGTTCTTCCAGGCGAAAGGCGATCTCGAGATGGCGGAACGGTGCGTGGCCGGGGCGCTCGCAGCCTTGGAGGGAACGGGTCACCGATCCCGCTGCATCCATCCCGCAGCCAAGCTCGCAGAGCTCCGCATCCTGCAGGGGCGCATCGAGGAGGCGGAGCGCCTGCTGTTCGGATACGAGGATCTCCCCGAGGCGTTGGGAGCCAACGTCGCGATCCATCGCCTGAAGGGCGAGCACGCGGTGGCCGCCTCGCTCCTTCTGCGCAGGCTGAACGAGGTGGGCGACACCGTGGTGGCCGTGCCGTTGCTCTCCACGCTCGTCGAGGTCCAGCTCGCGCGGGGCAACGTCGATGAGGCGCGGTCCACCTCAGCGCGGATCGAGGCGCTCGCCGAGAGCTCGGGGCATGCCCGGCTGGCGGCCGTCGCCGCGCTCGCGGAAGGGCGGATCGCTCTCTCCGCGGGAGACTCGGGGGCCCGCGGCCACCTCGAGCGGGCGCTGGAGGCGTTCGGGCGGCTGGAGATGCTGCTCGAAGCCGCGCGCGCCAGGGTGACGTTGGCCCGCGCGCTGCGCGATGAGGATCCCGAAGTGGCACGCCGCGAGGCGCAGGTCGCACTCGAGTCGCTCGAGCGCCTCGGCGCTGGCCGTGAGGCCGATGAGGCGGCGGCGCTCGTCCGGGAGCTCGGCGGGCCGAAGCGAACCGGGCCGAAGGACCTCGGCCTCCTCACGGTTCGCGAGGTCGAGGTCCTGCGCCTCCTCGGTGAGGGGTTGAGCAACGCCGAGATCGCGGCCCGCCTGTTCATCAGCACGAAGACCGCCGGCAATCATGTCAGCAACCTGCTTGCCAAGCTCCATCTCCGCAGTCGCCAGGAGGCGGCCGCCTACGCCGTGCGCACGGCGACGAGTGGGTAACCGGTCCCAGAGATAGGGAACGTTCCCCATCCTTCGCGCCTCGCCGAGGAGCAGGCTCCGGGTCGGAGGTGATGCAGATGCAGAAGACGGGGGATCGGGGCGCCAACGCCCTGAAGCAGGACCTGGTCGTGCGCGTCGAGGCGACCTCGCGGGCAACGACGCAGGCCGTGTACGCGGTGCTCGCCGACCTCTCCAGCCACACGGTGTGGGCGGGGGAGCGGCAGGGGAAGCGGACCCGGCTGCTGACGATCGACGCGCCCGCCGGGCCGGCTGCCGTCGGCACCGAGTTCCACTCCACGGGGTCGGACCCGATGGGGACGTTCTCGGACCGATCGGTCGTCACGGAGGCGACGCCGGGGAAGGCATTCGAGTTCGTCACGGAGGCGCGGCTCACCACGAAGAAGGGCATCGCGACCGACTGGACGAACGTCGAGCGATACGACCTCGAGTCCACGGTGGGCGGTTGTCGGATCGTCTGCACGTCTCGCGTGACGCGGATCAGCGAGCTGCCGGGCTCGCTCGGAGTCTTCAACGTTCCGGGGCTCCGCGCTCTCGGGTTAGCGATATCGGCGAGGATCAGCCGGCGAACGGTCCGGAACCTTGCCCGCGTGGCGGAGGAGCGGTCGCAGGGGACGTGAACCGTTCGAGCACTGATGATGACCGGGCGAAGAGAAGGGAGACCGTGATGGGCAAGGTGTCGAAGGACTCGACGGCGGAGCCGATCGAGGGACCGGGTTTCGAAGGTCGGTACGGAGAGACAGAAGGCTACACGATCGGTTTCGAGCGGTACACGGAGCACTCGGACATGACCCCTCTGTTCGTGGGTCTTCCGAACGATCAGTGCCAGTCCCCCCACTGGGGCTACGTGTTCAAGGGGAAACTCGTGTATCACACGGCCGATGGTGACATCGAGGTCACCGACGGCGAGGCCTACTACGTGGGCCCTGGCCACACGCCCGAGATCTTCCCTGACACCGAGATCGTCGAGTTCAGCCCGACGGCGGAGCTCAACGAGACGATGGAGGTCGTCACGAAGAACATGGAGGCTTGAGGGGTGGGGCGCCGGCCCCCTGAGGGGCCGGCGCCAGCACGTCCGCAACGGAAACGTCACACCCCTTCTCAGGTGAGTGGACCGACCGTCGGGCTACGATTCGGAGATGCCCCCCTACAAGGAACAGGGAGTCGTGCTTCGATCGATGAAGCTCGGCGAGGCCGACAAGATCGTCACCATCATGACCCAGGGCGCGGGCAAGGTCCGGGGGGTCGCCAAGGGCATCCGCAAGACCACCAGCCGCTTCGGCGCCCGGCTGGAGCCATTCACGCACGTGAACCTGATGCTCTACCGGGGCCGCGGCTCGCTCGACACGATCACGCAGGCGGAGATCATCGCCCCGCATCGCGCGATCCGCGACGACCTCGCCCTGTTCGCGGCGGGCGAGACGATGCTCGAGGCCGTCGACCGCGTCGCCGAGGAGCACGAGCGCAACGTCCGTCTCGTCCTGCTCCTGCTCTCCGGCCTCCGGGCGCTTGAGACGAAGCCCGCCGACCCGGCCGCGGTGGCCGAGTCCTTCATGCTCAAGCTCCTGTCCGTCTCGGGCTTCCATCCGAGCCTGACGGCATGTGCGATCTGCGGCAACACCGACGTCCAGCTGTTCTCGGCCGAGCTCGGCGGCGGCGTCTGCGCCGCCGACGCCGAGCCCGGCGCCGGTCACGTCTCGGCCGCGGCGCTCGCGTACATGGCGACGCTCGCCCTCGCGGACCTCGCCGAGGCCGGCGCCACGCCCGCCCCCGAGCCGCGTCTCCGCAAAGAGGCGCGAGGGCTCCTGTTCGGCTTCGCGGAATACCACCTGGAGCGCCGGATGAAGTCGGTGCCGATGCTCGTGCGGACGGCCACATGAGCAGCTACCTCCACGACCTCGACCTCGAGCGGATCCCGGCGCACGTCGGGATCGTGATGGACGGGAACGGACGCTGGGCGCAGCAGCGCGGTTTGGCTCGGACCGAGGGCCACGCCGCGGGGGAGGAGGCGTTGTGGGACACGGTCAAGGGCGCGGTGCAGGTGGGCCTCCCGTGGCTGACGGTGTTCGCGTTCTCGACCGAGAACTGGCGTCGACCGCCCGGCGAGGTGCGGTACCTGATGAACTTCAATCGCAGCCTGCTTCGGCGCCGCCGCGACGAGCTCCACCGCATGAACGTACGGATCCGCTTCATCGGGCGGCGCAACTGGCGCGTCCCGCGCTCCGTCCTGAAGGAGATCCGGGAGGCCGAGGCCCTCACCGCCGCGAACACGGGGACCACTCTCTCGATCGCGTTCAACTACGGGGGCCGCGCGGAGATCGTGGACGCCGTCAAGGAGCTGGCGCGCGAGGTACGCGACGGGACGCTCCGCCCCGAGAGCATCGACGAGAAGACGATCGCCGAGCGGCTGTACGTGCCCGACATGCCGCCGCCGGACCTCCTGATCCGTACGAGCGGCGAGCAACGGATCTCGAACTTCCTCCTGTGGGAGGTCGCGTACTCGGAGCTGTGGTTCACGCCGGTCTTCTGGCCGGACTTCGATCGCGAGCAACTCTTCGAGGCGATCCGCGACTTCCAGAAGCGCTCCAGGCGCTACGGGGGCCTCGCCGAAGAACCGTAAGCGGCATCCGCGCTAGACCTTCCGGTCTCGTCATCCGCCAGAGGGACTAGCTGTGCTTCCTCGGGACGTTGTTCAAGACCGTGATCGGCGTCTTGCCCGCATGCGCCATGTGGGGTCGATGGTAGTTGTAGTGGTGGAGCCAGCGCTCGAGTTCGGTGGTGCGTGAGTCGTTCGAGTCGTAGGC
>DATKDI010000080.1:0-8906 GCA_035512775.1 Actinomycetota bacterium
GCCTACGACTCGAACGACTCACGCACCACCGAACTCGAGCGCTGGCTCCACCACTACAACTACCATCGACCCCACATGGCGCATGCGGGCAAGACGCCGATCACGGTCTTGAACAACGTCCCGAGGAAGCACAGCTAGTCCATCCCTGGTTCCACGGGGAAGGAGAACGGCCGCATGCCGTGCTCTTCCAGGGGGCAGTCACAGAGTGGGCAGCGAGGCGGTTCCTCGTACACGAGCACGGTCCGCTCGCAGTACGGGCAATCGCCTTCTCGCATCGCGGGAGGTTGTCCTGTTTCGTTCGGCATCGGCATCGCGCTCGGGGGGAGCGGTCTCCTGCCTGCATCGGCGGGATCATCGCCTACCTTGAATCAGGCAGACCGGTCGAGTGCCGAGGCGTTGCCGGACCCGGACACAGTGCGACCCTCCCGGATCCGGGGAGGGTCGCACTGGGGGGACTGGTGCGCTCGGCGCTACGCGGCCTCCATCTCCTTGCGGCTGCGGCGCTTGCCGCGCGCGACATAGGTGTGGACCGGTTCGTGCTGCCAGCAGTAGTCCCACTTGTTGTAGATCGAAAGCTTCGTTGCGCACCCCGGGGCCGCGCAGCTGCGATCGGACTGATAACGCTTGTTGGCCCTCGGGAGCGACCGGACCGACTGGCCCCGGAAACTCTCCTCCGCCATCTCGTTCACTTCCCTTCGTCGCTCTCACCGAAGGAGGGATCGGGCGCCCCTCCTCGTCGTGTGATTCGAACGATGGGAGGGACCGGTTCATTCCTGGGTTCAGGCCTGGTCTTGGTCGTCACGAAGACGCCACAGACCGGCGGACGTCTGTCAGTTGCCTCGGAACTCCGGTGAGCGCTTCTCGATGAACGCCCGCATGCCTTCCCGCTGGTCATCCCCCCCGAACAAGGCCACGAACAGCTCTTTCTCCCTGGCGAGGCTCGCCGGCCCGGGGGTCCTCACGGCCGCGTTGATGGCCTCTTTGGCAGCCGCGAGGGCGCGGCGGGGCCCGTGCGCGAACGCCCTGGCGTCCCGCACCGCAGCCTCGAAGACCTCGTTCGCGGGCAGCACCCGCTCGACCAGCTTGAGCGCTTTCGCCTCCTCGGCGTCCACCTGCCGGCCCGAATAGCTGAGATCCCTCGAGACTCCGACCCCGGCCAGCCAGGTCATCCGTTGGGTGCCGCCCGCACCGGGGATCACGCCGATCCGGACCTCGGGCTGACCGACCTTCGCGTCGTCGGCCGCGTAGCGGAGGTCGCACGCGAGCGAGAGCTCGAACCCTCCGCCCAGCGCGAACCCGGTGATCGCGGCGATCGAAACCTTGGGCGTCGCCTCCAGGAGATCGCAGGCGTCACCGAGCTGGGTCACCTGTTCACGGATCTCGTCAGGCCCGTGGTCGACCATCTCCTTGATGTCCGCGCCCGCGGCGAAGAGCTTCGGACCTCCCCACAGGACCAGTGCGCCGACGTCGTCACGTGACCCCGCGTCCTCGAGCGCGGCCAGCAACTCGATCGAGAGCTGCAACGAGATCGCGTTGGCCGGCGGACGGTCCAGACGGATGATCCCGACACCGTCGTCCACCTCGAGGTGCACGACCTCAGGCATCGCGGCGCACCCTTCGGTAGATGAGGTCGAAGTCGGTCGTGTAACTGGTGCCGTCTTCGGCGATCTCCCAGCGTCCGTTGATCGTGTTCCCGTCGTCGCTGAAGGTCGCGGTGAAGCGCTGGGCGAACGGCTCGCCCTCCCGCCAGAGCTTCCACTCACCGCCGCCGATGCTCATCTCGTAGACACGGCAGACGCCGCGCTCGTCGGAGTACAGCTGGGAGTACGTTCCATTGGCCCCGTCGCATCCGATGATGGAGACGTTGTCGGGAGCCTCGGGAAGCTCGGCCGTTCCACGCACGAGCAGATGTGCCCTCGACTCGTGCCACTCGACGGTGACGCTTCCGCCGCCCGGCCACAGTTCTCCGTCGGGCCATCTCGCCTCGAAGGTCCACTCGCCGACGAGAGGCTCGAGCTCGTGGAGCGCTTGCTCCGCCGTTGGCTGATCCATCGATCCGCTCATTCCTCCTGGGATGCGCTCGCGGTCTTGACCTACGGGCAGAGCTTAAGTCCATCCCCCGAGACGTTGCCTATCCCTGACCCGCCTTCGCGGCGATCGCTCGGAGACCATCCTCGAACGGCGTGGTCGACACGCCGAAAGCCGCGGCCGCGTCGGGCCCGCCGGCGTCGGGCGATGCGGCGAAGAATTCCGTGGCGCGGATCGACACGGGGATCTCGAGGAGGGTCGACAATCGCTCGGCTCCCGATGGCGGGTCGAGGTGGGTCGGCTCGCCGCCCTCCCCCACGAGCTCGAATACCTCGTCCGCGGTGAGCTCATCCGGTCCGCGGAGACTCCAGATGCCCTCGATCGGGTCGCGCAGGTCGTCGATCGCCGCGACCACCTTCGCCACATCCTCTGCCAACACCGGAGCGAGACGTTGGCTGCCGTCGCCCACGACGAAGCCATGTTCCGCACCCATCACCGTCGAGGCGAACCACAATCCGCCCAGCCCGTAGGCGTGGGAGGAGCGGAGCACCGCGTGTTCGAGCCCGCTGTGGACGACCACCTCCTCCGCGAGAGCCTTCGCACGGAGGAAGGGATGCGGGTGGTCGACCGCGGCACCGGGGACGGACAGCAGGATCAGCCGGCGCACGCGACCCTCCTTCGCCGCCGCGACGGCGGCGAGGGTCGAGCCGTGGTTCGCGGCGAAGATCTCCTCGTCGCTCGGCTGGTTCACGCCTCCGACGAGGTGCACGATCGTGTGCACACGAGGGAGGATCTCGATGAGCTCCTCTGGCGCCTCGATCGGGAGCACCGCCACCTTCGCGCCCAGTTGGCGGAGCGCCTCGCCCGCCTCCGGACGCCGGACGGTCGCCCGCACCTCGTCGCGTTGGACCAGGGCCTCCACGATCGCACGCCCGAGGAGCCCCGACGCGCCCGTCACCATCACCGTCATCGTCCGGCGATGCTAACGGCGGCCGCTTGGGTCGAAGACGCAGTTACCCTCCCGTCGTGCAGCCCCACCCTGCCGACATCGAACGAGTGCGCCGCGCCACAGGGACTACACCGGTGGCCTGGCGTGCTGCGTCCGGGCACGGCGCCCCGTCCAACAGGCGATCCGTCGTCGACCTCGGGAACGGGCGGTCCGCCTCGTGAAGATCGCCGCCTACGACTACACGGCGGGATGGCTGCGAGACGAGTTCCGCATCTACTCGGCGCTCGACGGGCAGCCGTTCCTGCCGCGGGTGATCGGCTGGGACGACGATGGGCTCGCGCCCGTACTCGCGCTGGAGGATCTCTCCGGTGCGACGTGGCCTCCGCCGTGGGACGTCGCGCGGATCGACGCCGTCCTTGCGAGCCTCGCGTCCGTGCATGCGAGCCAGCCACCCGAGGGTGTGCCTCCAGCCGTCGAGAGCCAGTTCGGCCAGGACGGATGGCCGGCCGTGATCGCGGACCCGGAGCTCTTCCTATCGCTCGGGCTCTGCTCACCGGATTGGCTCGACCACCTGCCCACGCATGCGGCGGCATCGGCAAATGCCGAGATCGATGGGAACTCGTTGCTGCACTTCGACGTGCGCCGTGACAACCTCTGTCTGCAGGAGGGCACCGCCGTACTGGTCGATTGGAACAGCGCGTGCGTCGGGAACCCGGTGCTGGATACCGCCTCCTGGCTCCCCAGTCTCGAGGCAGAAGGCGGCCCGGCGCCGCACGTGATCCTCCCGGACGAGACGCCCGGGATGCCCGCGATCGCGTCGCTGCTGGCCGGCTACTTCTGCGCGCGGGCGGGTTTGCCGGCGATCCCTCAGGCTCCTCATGCTCGCCCCCTCCAGCTGATGCAGTCGAAAACGGCCCTGCCGTGGGCGGCTCGGCTCCTGGACCTCCCGCCACCGGCCAGCGGCCGGTACTTGCACCTGCAACACACTGCTACTATTCAGCCTCGTGGATGCGTCCTATGCCGACCTCATGGATCAACTCCGGAGCCGGGGGCTGCGCATGACGCCCCAGCGCCGAGCCATCGTCTCGGAGGTGATGCGGGCCAAGGGTCACATCTCGCCCACCGCGATCGCGCGCAAGATCCAGGGCGACATGCCGGGGGTGAACGCCTCGACCGTCTACCGGACCTTGTCCCTCCTGGAGAGCGTCGGCGTGCTCCAGCACTCCCATGTCGAGACCGGCGCCGAGTACCACCGGGCGGACGAAGCCCACCACGTCCACCTCACCTGCCGGAACTGCGGTCAGGACGACGAGCTCTCTCTGGACGAGGCCGAGAAGCTCCAGGGACTGATCCGCCGCCATCACGGCTTCGTCGCCGACCTGACGCACTTCGCCATCACGGGTCTGTGCGCCGACTGCGCCGCCGCCTGACGATCAGTGCGCCTCGGCGCCGAGTGCCGGGAGCTTGCGCCGCCAGCCACTGAACGCGAAGGCCACGACGAACAGGAGTCCGGCGGCGAGGACGACGGTGCCGCCCGACGACCAGTTCAAGTAGTACGAGCCGTACACGCCTACGAACCCGCACAACGTGCCTGCCCCGACCGAGATCCACAACATCCGGCTGAACGAGTCGGTGAGCAGACGTCCGATCACCGGCGGGATCACGAGCATCGCCGCGATCATCGTCACACCGATCACGTTCATGGTGGCCGCGATCGTGGCGGTGAGCATCACCGCCAGCCCGACGTCGACGCGCCCGGTCCGCACGCCGGAGACCTCGGCCACCTCGGGATCGAACGTCGAGAAGAGGAGCTGCCGATAGCCGAAGAAAACGAAGAGGGTCGCCGCGATCGCCACACCCACCACGACGAGCACGTCGGCCGGGGCGACGCCCAGCACGTTGCCCCACAGAAGGGCTTCGAAGTTCACGACGAATGTCCTCTGGGTCGAGATCAAGATGATGCCGATGGCGAAGCTCGCCGACGTGATCGCGCCGATGGCGGCATCGGCGCCGATCGAGCGTCGGCGCGCCACCTTGTTGATGAACAGCGCGGCGACCAATCCCCACAGACCGGCACCCACGAAGACGTTCACTCCCACGATGTAGCTGGCCACAGCACCTCCGAAGATCGCGTGCGAGAGACCGTGGCCGATATAGCTCATCCCTCGCAGGACGACGTAGACGCCGATCAGACCGCAGAGGGCGCCGGTGATCGTGGCGACGATGAGCGCTCGCTGGAAGAACTCGTAGCCGAAGGGCTCAAGCAGGGTGCTCATGATGGTCCTCCCGGAGTGGCAGCACCTTCGCGCCCTCCTCCTCGAGGAGCTCGGGGTACTGCTCGAGCACCACCGGCATCCCGCCGTGCGACAGCACTTCGAGGGGCGCGCCGTAGGTCTTCTCGAGTACCTCACTGGTGATCACCTGACGCGGCGAGCCCGTCGCGATCACCTCGCGGTTCAGGCACACGAGCCGCGGCAGGTGCGACGCGATCCCGTTCAGGTCGTGGGTCGTGAGCACGATCGCGAGACCTTCGTGATGCAGGTCGTGGATCACGTGCATCACGTCGTGACGGGTCCGGACGTCGATCCCGCTCGTGGGCTCATCTAGGAGGAGCAGCCGAGGCCGCCCGAGCATCGCACGCGCGATGAAGACGCGCTGCTGCTGCCCACCCGAGAGCTCCCGGATGTGACGGTCCGCGAGGCCGGCGAGGTCCAGCCGCTCGAGCACTTCCTCTGCTTCCGCGACCTCTTGCTTGGACGGCCAGGGCAGCCGCCGACCGTCGACCCGAGCCATGAGGATCGCCTCGCGCACGGTCACCGGGAAATACCAGTTCACCGTCTCGACCTGTGGGACGTAGCCGATCGAGAGATCGGAGGCTCGTTCGATCCGACCGGCGATGGGCTCGACGGACCCGGCGATCGCCTTCAGGAGCGTGCTCTTGCCGCTGCCCGACGGGCCGACGATCCCGACGAACTCCCCGGCCCCGATCGCGAGATCCACGTTCACCAGGACCGGCTCCCTGCCGTAGCGGCACGTGACACGCTCGAAGCGGACGAGATCTCCCATCAGTACCGAGCGCCTCCGCCGGTCGAGAGGTTGGCGACGTCGATGCCCCGGAAGGCCGAGCCGTTTCCACCGAGCGCGTCCACGATCGTCGTGAAGTCGAAGACCATCAGCCCGAGGTAGCTGTGATCGGGGTCACCGGCCTCGCCAGGCAGATCGTCGTCGCGGAGATCGTCCACGTAGGTCGTCCCGGTCTCTGCCGCGATCTGCTCGAGCACCGGACTGGGGAACACTTCCGAGCCGAAGATCGCGGGGAGGTCCTCCGCTCGTATCTGCTCGATCAATCCCGCGACCTCCTTCGGGGTGGGCTCGGCGAAGTCCGACGGTTGGATCGCTCCCACCACCTCCCAACCGTATTCACGGGCGAAGTACGGGAACGAGTCGTGGTAAGTGAGCAACCTCCGGTCTTCCTCGGGGACGGTCGCCGTCGCGGTCCGGACGGCCTCATCGAGGTCGTCGAGACGCTGGGCGAACGTGTCGAAGTTCTCCTGATACGTCGACGCCCCCTCAGGATCCAGCTTCGAGAGCTCGGCCATCACGATCTCGGCGTACTTCTTGGCGTAGGGAGGATTCGTCCACAGGTGCGGGTTCGGGAAGCCTGCGGACTCCGGGAACGAGAAGTCGAAGATGTACTCGTCCTCGGAGATCGTGCGGTCGGCAAGCGCCACGAGGGGTACGCCTTCGCTGAGGTTCGCTTCCGCGAGCTCTCGGGTCGGCTCCTCGAGGTGGAGCCCGTTGATGAAAACGATCTCGGCCTCCTCCATCACCGCGGCGTCCGCCGGGGCGGGCTCGAACGTATGGCTGTTCGTTCCCTCCGGCACGATCCCCGAGATGAAGACCCGGTCGCCGCCGACGTTCTGCACGATGTTGGTGATCGGCGCCACGGTCGTCACGACCTGGACGAGAGACTCGTCGGCGGTCGTGCTCGTCGAGCACGCGCTCCCCGCGAGAAGCAGGGACAGCACGAAACCCGCACCGATGGCGTGTCGCAGCGGCATGCAGACAGGCTACTCTGTACTTGCAAGTTGTTGCAACTAGCTCAGAAGGCGGGCGTCTCTCGGTACGTCCCGAAGACCGACGCCAGGGCGCCCACGATCTCTCCCTCGGTACAGCGGGCGCGTGCGCACCTGATGATGGGCTCCATCAGGTTCGCATCGGTCGTGGCTGCCTCCTTCAGGGCGATGAGAGCGTTCTCGGCCGCGCTCGCGTCGCGAGCGGCGCGGGTACGGCCGATGCTCTCGAGCTGGCTGCGCTCGGCTTCCTGCCCGATCACGAGCGTGTCGATCGGGGTCTCGTTCGCGTCGACGAAGTCCGTGACGCCGACCTTCACGAGGTCGCCGGACTCGTAGCGCCGCTGTTCCTGGAAGGCCGACTCGGCGATCCGGCGCTGGAACCAGCCCTGCTCGATCCCCTCGAGGACACCCTCGAGCATCGAGCCGTCCCCCATCTGCTCGATCTCCGCGAAGATCTCCTCGGCGAGAGCTTCGATCCGGTCGGTGGCCTCTTCGACGAACCACGAGCCGCCGAGCGGATCGATGACGTCGGGGACACCCGACTCGAACGCGATCACCTGTTGGGTCCTGAGCGCGAGCTTGGCGGTGTCCTCGGTGGGGAGGGCCAGCACCTCGTCGAGGGCGTTCGTGTGCAGCGACTGCGTCCCACCGAGGACCGCGGCCAGCGCCTCGATCGCCGTGCGAACGACGTTGTTCATCGGTTGCTGCGCCGTGAGGGAGACGCCTGCCGTCTGCGTGTGGAAGCGGAGGCGCATCGCCTCGGCGCTCTTCGCACCGTAGCGGTCCCGCATCCAGCGAGCCCAGATCCGGCGCGCGGCACGGAGCTTCGCGATCTCCTCGAAGAAGTCGATGTGCGAGTTGAAGAAGAAGGAGAGCGCGGGCGCGAAGACGTCGACGTCGAGCCCGCGCTGCGTGCCGAGCTCCACGTACGCGAACCCGTCCGCCAGCGTGAAAGCGAGCTCCTCTGCGGCGGTCGCCCCCGCCTCGCGGATGTGATAGCCGGAGACGCTGATCGGATGCCACTTGGGGACGTGGTCGGCGCAGAACTCCATCAGGTCGCCGATCAGCCGCAGGTGGGGGCGCGGCGGGAACACCCACTCCTTCTGCGCGATGTACTCCTTGAAGATGTCGGTCTGGAGCGTGCCGTCGAGGGTCGTCCAGTCGACGCCTTGTTCCTCGGCCGTGGCGAGGAAGAACGCGAACACGACCACCGCGGGACCGCTGATCGTCATCGACGTCGTGACGTCGCCGAGCGGGATCTTGTCGAACAGCGTCTCGAAATCGTCGAGGGAGTCCGTGGCGACGCCGCAGCGCCCGACCTCACCCTCGCTCCGCGGATCGTCGGAGTCCAGCCCCATGAGCGTCGGCATGTCGAACGCGACCGACAGGCCGGTCTGCCCGTGCTCGGTCAGGAAGCGATACCGGGCGTTGGTCTCGGCCGGCGTGCCGTAGCCGGCGAACTGGCGCATCGTCCAGAGCCGGCCGCGATACATCGAGGGGTAGGCCCCGCGAGTGAACGGAAAGGCGCCCGGCTCGCCGAGCTTCTCGTCCGCGTTCCAGCCGTCGAGGTCATCCGGACCGACGATCGCCGGAACCGGCTCGCCGGAGAGGGAACGATGCGAACGCTCGCTCCACGAGGCGCGGGGTCGCTCGGGACTCACCCTTCGAGGATACGAGGCCTTCGGACTCACGGAGTGCCGGCGTGGCGCAGGAGCTCCTGCGCCGCGCGGTAGGGGTCGATGCGGCGCTCGGCGAGATCGTCGCCGAGGGCCGGATCGGCTTCGAGCGCCTCGGCCGCGCGGATCCGGAAGCGCTCCGCGGCAAGGCTCTCGGCCTCCCGGAGCAGGCGCGGG
>DATKDI010000081.1:0-76142 GCA_035512775.1 Actinomycetota bacterium
GCACCCGCTCCACCAGGAGCCGGCGGCCTTGCATGGTGAGCTTCGCCCTAGCATGAGTCACGAGAGCCTCCTTGCCGTCTGGTTGGACCCTGACGAGCAAGGAGGCTCTCACCTCTTGAACAACGTGTTGAGGAACTACAACTAGACCAGGACCGCGGGGCGCCATCCTCGCGTGTCGCTGATCAGTGCGAGCTCCTCCGAAGACCCCACGTCCTCGATCGTGACCGGCGCCTCGGTCAACGTCCCTTCCTCCAGCGCCACCGCGCGACCGATCCCGGGCAGCAGCCCCGAATCGATCGGCGGCGTCACCCAGCGCCCACCCAACCGCACCGCCACGTTCGCGATCGTCGACTCGGTCACCTCGCCCCGGTCGTTCACGAGCACGACGTCGTCGGCGTCGGGATGACGTCGGTGCGCCTCCTCGTATCGCTCCCGTCGTGAGGTCTTGTGGAACAGGAACACATCTCGGGGATCCTGCGGCACGTCATCGAGCCCGACGCGGACCACGTCCGGGTCGCTCGCGAGGGGCGTGCACACGACCCTCGCCGTTCCGTCCATCGCGAGGGCGAGCCGGACCCGGCACGGCGTGGCCGGCGCGGACGCCACGGCCTTCTCAACCGCCTCACGGACCTCGGTCTCGTCGTACCGGAAACCGAAGTAGCCGGCCGACTCCAACAGGCGCCGAAGGTGCCGGTCCAGGTGTCGCACGCCATCGGCGGTGTCGTGACGCATGGTCTCCAGGAGCTCGAACCTGGGACGACGCGCGGTGAGGACGCGGGTCTTCGCCACCGCCTCCTCGTGTTCGGCCTCGGCATCGGAGTCCCACGTGATGCCGCCCCCCACGCCGTACTCCGCCGTTCCCGAGACGGTGTCGACGGTCACGGTGCGGATCGCGACGTTGAAGCGAGCGCGGGGATGCCCGGATCCATGCGGCGCGAGGTAGCCGACCGCGCCGCAGTAGATGCCTCGCGGAGAGTCCTCGAGCTCGCCGATGATCTGCATGGTCCGGACCTTCGGCGCGCCGGTGACCGATCCGCTCGGGAAGAGGCCGCGGAACACACCCGCGACTCCGACGCCACTCTCGAGCTCGGAAGACACGGTGGTGGTGAGCTGCCAAACGGTCTCGTAGCGCTCGGCCTGGAAGACGTCCGCCCACGCGACCGAGCCGATCCGGCTGATCCGGCCGAGGTCGTTCCGCAGCAGGTCCACGATCATCGCGTTCTCCGCACGATCCTTGGCCGAGGCAAGGAGGCGCTCCGCGGCGGCGCGGTCCTCCTCGGGCCACCTGCCCCGCGGCGCCGTGCCTTTCATGGGCTTGGTGACGATCGCGCCGTCGCGGAGCTCGAAGAAGAGCTCGGGCGAGGCCGACAGGATGCGATAGCGCCCGAGGTCAAGATAGGCGGAGAACGCGCCGCGCTGCGCGTAGCACAAGTCGCGGTAGAGCCCGCGCGGGTCGCCCTCCACCCGGGAGCGCAGGCGCATCGTGTGGTTCACCTGATACGTCTCCCCGGCCGCGATCAGCTCCCGGATCCGGTCGACGGAGGACTCGTATCGGTTGCGCGGCGTCGTCGGCACCCACGTGCCTTCAGGCACCGCCGCCACGCCGTCGTCCTGGGGGAGCGGCAGGATCGTTCCCTCGGCCCGTTCGAACATCGCGAACCACGCCAGCGGTAGCCCCGCGAACGGGTCGTCCGCCTCGCGGGATCGGACGACGAGGTCCGGATCGAGGCCGGGCGCGGCTTCGTAGGCGACGAACCCCGCGATCCACAGGCCGCGTCCGGTCGCCGCCTCGGCCGCCTCGAGCGTCTCGACGACCTCACCGGCGCGTGTGGCCTCCAGCACGCCGACCGGTTCCACGAGCCGGAACGACGGCGAGGCGCCGGTGAGGTCGTCGAATCGGGCTTCCAGCATGGATCGTCACGATACGGCCCCGGCGGTTCACACCCCTGCTGCTGCCGAGACGGCAGTCGTCCGCTGTTAGCCTCGTCGCATGCCTTCGGTGCTGGTCGCGATGTCCGGCGGCGTCGACTCCTCGGTCGCCGCGTGCCTGCTGCACGAGCAGGGTTTCGACGTGCTCGGGTCCCATATGCGCTTGGTTCACCTCGACGGCGTCGACCACGGGTGCTGCGGTCCGAGCGCGAGGCGGGACGCCGCCGAGACGGCCCGCATCGCCGGGATCCCCTTCGAGATCTGCGACCTCACGGATGCGTTCGAGCGGACGGTGCTCGCGGACTTCGCCTCGGAGCACGAAGCCGGACGCACGCCCAACCCCTGCGCTCGGTGCAACGGGGAGATCAAGTTCGGGGCGTTCCTGCGTCGCGCCGACCAGCTGGGGATCGACATGGTGGCGAGCGGCCACTACGTCCGGCGGTCGGAGGGCGAAGCGAGGTGGCGACTCCTCCGCGGGGTGGATCGCTCCAAGGACCAGTCGTACATGCTCCACACGCTCGGACAGGGAGCGCTCGCGCGGTCGTTGTTCCCGGTGGGGGAGATCCCCAAGACGGAGACCCGCGGGCTGGCCGAGCGGTTCGGCCTCCCGGTTGCGAACAAAGCTGACTCGCAGGAGCTCTGCTTCGCGCCGTCGGGTGACGCCGGCGCGTACGCGCGCGCCAACCTCCCGCACCTCGTTCGCGAGGGAGAGGTCGTTGATCCTGCCGGTGCGGTGATCGGAGGCCACGGGGGAGCGTTCGGCTTCACGATCGGGCAGCGGCGGGGGACCGGGGTCGCGACGGGCGAGCGACGCTACGTGGTCGACGTCGAACCGCACGCGAACAGGGTCGTCCTCGGTCCTGTCGAGCTGCTGGACCGACGCGGCGTCGTGGCCGATCGCTTCTCGTGGATCGCAGGTCGGGCACCGCACGGCGGGCCGTTCGAAGCCGAGGTCCGGATCCGGTACCGGGGAGATGACGTCGCCTGCGCGGTCGAACCGCTCGGCGACGACCGTGTCCGCATCGAGTTCCGGTCTCCGCAACGCGCGGTGGCGCCGGGCCAGAGCGCGGTCCTGTATCGGGGCGACGAGGTGCTCGGCGGTGGCCGGATCGTCGAGGCCCTTCGCTGACGGAGTCACGGGATCGGCCCCGGACCTCGTGATCGGGGCCTCCCGGGTGCGTCGGACCCCTCGACTATCATCGGCCCACCCGCCTGTTGAAGGAATCCCTTGAGGCTCCTCCGCCGCAAGACCAAGAGCTTCGAGATCCAGGTGCAGGACCTCGTCCTGCGGATCACGGCCGACGACGACTTCGCTGAGGAGTCGAGGGCCGCGGCTCTGTCGTTCTGGGAACAGCTCCAGTCCTACGCACTGACGCACCCGGAGTTCCGCACCAGCAAGCGACCACTTGCCCCGCCGGCGGCCGAGGCACCCGAGATCGTCCGGGAGATGGTGGCCTCGGCCTCGGCAGCCGGCGTGGGGCCGATGTTCACGTTCCGAGGGGCCGTGGTTGACCAGGTCGGACGCTTCCTGATGCAGTCGCTCAACGAGGTCACCGTCGCCTGCGGCGGCGACTACTTCATCAAGGCGAAGAAGCGGGTGAAGCTTGCGGTGAAGCGTCACGGCGGGGAGCCCATCAACGTGGCCTTGGAGCCCAACCCGCTGGGGGTGGGAGTGTCCACGACGCTTGGCCGCGGCCGCGGGGGCGGCGGACCCGACGGACTCGCGGTCATCGCGGATTCGTGCATGGCGGCCGACGCCGCCGCGGCCGGGATCCAGGCGCTCCTGCCGAAGGAGTTCGGCTTCGCCCAGGCCGTGCGCTACCTCAAGAGCGTCCCCGGCGTTCGTGGCGGCGTGTTCGTGGTCGGGGAGCGGATCGGCGTGGCCGGGAACCTGGAGATCGCCGGGTGAGGGAAGCGAAGAAGGAAGAGCGCGACCTCGCCGAGGCCGAGCTCCGGGTCGAGGAGCTCCGCGAGCTCGTCAACCACCACATGTACCGCTATCACGTCCTGGATGACCCCGAGGTGTCCGACGCCGAGTACGACGAGCTGATACGCGAGCTCCGGGCCCTCGAGGACAAGTTCCCGGAGCTGATCACGCCGGACTCGCCCACGCAGCACGTCGGCGCCGCGCCGGCCGAGCTGTTCCGGCCGGTTCCGCATCGTGCCCCGATGCTCTCGTTGGACAACGCGTTCTCCGAAGAGGAGCTCCGGGCATGGGGCACACGCGTCGACCGCGGACTGGCGGGCGCCACCCCCACGTTCGTCTGCGAGCTCAAGATCGACGGCGTCGCCTGCGCCTTGACGTACGAGGACGGCGTCCTCACCGTGGCAGCGACGCGCGGGGACGGCCGGGTCGGCGAGGACATCACGGCGAACATCCGCACCCTGAAGTCCATCCCGCGGCAACTCGAGACGGAGGAACCCCCGTCCGTGATCGAGGTCCGAGGTGAGGTCTACTTCCCCGTGAAGGCCTTCGAGGGGCTGAACGTCAGGCTGACCGAGGCGGGCGATCGACCGTTCGCCAACCCGCGCAACGGCGCGGCGGGTTCGCTTCGCCAGAAGGACGCGAACGTCACCGCGTCGCGCCCGCTCCGGATGTGGGTCCACTCGTTCGGCGCCGCGGAGGGCATCACCTTCGATTCCCATTCCGATTTCCTCGCGTGGTCCGAGAAGGTGGGACTGCCGGTGCCACCCACCACGCACCGGACGAAGAACCTGAAGGAGGTCCTCACCTTCCTCCGGCGCTGGGAGAAGAAGCGGCATTCCCTCGATTGGGAGATCGACGGCGCGGTGATCAAGGTCGATGACGCGAGACTCCAGCGACGACTCGGTGCGACGAGCCACGCCCCCCGGTGGGCGATCGCCTACAAGTTCCCGCCGGAGGAGCGGACCGCGTTGCTGAAGTCGATCGAGGTCCACACGGGCCGCACCGGGAAGGTGACGCCGTTCGCGGTCCTCGAGCCGGTGTTCGTGGGTGGTGTCACGATCACGAACGCCACCTTGCACAACGAGGACGAGACGCGGCGCAAGGATGTCCGCAAGGGCGACACGGTGATCGTCCGCCGCGCCGGCGACGTGATCCCGGAGATCGTCGGGCCGGTCCTCGCGAAGCGGCCGAAGAGTACCCGCCGCTGGAAGATGCCCGAGAAGTGCCCGTCGTGCGGGACCGAGCTGGTCCGACGCGAGGGCGAGGCCGACTGGCGATGCCCCAACAAGGCCGGTTGCCCCGATCAGTCCGTGGAGTGGCTGTTCCACTTCGCCGGGCGCGGAGCCATGGACATCGAGGGCCTCGGCTACAAGACCGGGATCGCGCTGCTCAACAAGGGGTTCATCAAGGACCCTGCCGACATCTACCGCGTGACCGACGAGCAGATGGCCGAGCTCGAAGGGTTCGCCACGAGGTCGATCGAGAACCTCAGGCGCGCGATCGATGCGTCCAAGGACCGGCCCCTCTGGCGACTGTTGGCGGGCCTCAACATCCGCCACGTCGGCTCCCACGTCGCCCAGGTCCTCGCGTCCGCGTTCCTCAAGGTCGATGTCCTGGCTGCCGCGTCCGCCGACGAGATCGATGCCGTCCCTGAGCTCGGACCGGAGGTCGCCGCCACCGTCGCCGCGTGGTTCGAGGATCCGGACAATCGCGCCCTGATCGAGAAGCTCCGCTCGGCCGGCGTGCGTCTCGAGGACGAGGCGCCTCCCGACGAGGGCCCGAAGCCGCTCGAGGGAACGACGATCGTGCTGACGGGGGGGATGGACACCTTGTCGAGGGACGAGGCCGCGCGGCTCGCCCAGCAGGTCGGCGCCCGCGTCTCTTCGAGCGTGTCCAAGAAGACGGACTTCGTCGTCGCGGGTGAGAATCCGGGCTCGAAGTTCGACCAGGCCGTGAAGCTCGGCGTCGAGATCGTCGACGAGCAGGAGTTCCTGCGCAGGCTCGGTCGCGGATAGATCACCGACGGAAGGACGAGGGATGACGGGAACCGTGATCGACGGCAACAAGCTGGCCGAGGAACTCTCGGAGCACGTGCACGAGCAGCTCCGGCTGTTGAAGGTCTCCGGCGCTCGGCCGGGGCTCGCCACCATCCTCGTCGGAGACGATCCCGCCGCCGCCGCCTACGAGCGGCACGTCCGGCGGCTGGCCGAGCGCCTCGGATGCGAGTACGCCAACGAGCACCTCCCCGACGACGCCGAGCTGGCCGATGTCCTCGCCGTGGTCGGCAAGCTCAACGCCGATCCGCGCGTCACGGGCATCCTCTTGTTGCGGCCGCTGCCCGCGGGCATCTCCGAGCCGCTCGTCTACCGCACGCTCGATCCGTACAAGGACGTCGAGGCCGTTCATGCGGAGAACGCCGGCCTGCTCGCGCAGGGACGTCCTCGATTCGTACCGTCGACGCCGGCCTCGTGCTTCTACCTGCTGGATTCCTATCTCCGGTCGACCGGGAGGGAGCCGGAATCGTTCTACCCGGGCAAGACCCTCGTCGTCGTGGGTCGCTCCGACTCCGTCGGCAAGCCCGCGGCCTCGCTGGGTCTCCAGAGGCATGCCACGGTGGTGACCTGCCATTCGCGAACGGCGGATCTTGGCACATTCACCCGGCAGGCGGACATCCTGATCGTGGCGGCGGGCGTGGCGGGCCTCGTGAAGGGCGAGATGGTGCGGGACGGCGTGATCGCCATCGACGTGGGCATCGACCCGGTGAAGGATCCCGAGACCGGCAAGGTGCGGTTCGTGGGCGACATCGAGTTCGACGGCGTGGCCGCGAAAGCCGAGGCCATCACCCCGGTTCCGGGCGGGGTCGGTCCGATCACGGACGTGTGGCTGATCGGGAACACCGTGAGCGCCGCCGCGGCGGCGCTCCGGGTCGAGCCCCGCTTCGGCGTCTCGATGTGAGCGAGGCCGGTTCCGGTCTCTAGACTGCCGCGCATGGCTGTCGAGATCGACATCGATCACGTCGCGCGGCTCGCGCGGGTGGCGCTCACCGACGAGGAGAAGGCACAGCTCCGCGACCAGCTCGGCCTGATCCTGGAGCACGCGGCGAAGGTGAGCGAGGTCGCCGCGGACGACGTCCCGCCGACGGCCTACGCGATCCCGCGCGCCAACGTGTACCGGGAGGACACGCCTGAGCCGTCGCTCCCGCAGCCCGAGGCGCTCGCGAACGCGCCCGAGAAGGAAGACGGCCGGTTCAAGGTCGTGCGGATCGTCGAGGGCGGATGACGACCGAGCTCTGCGATCTGACCGGCTCCGAGCTCGCGAACAAGATCGCCGGTGGCGAGGTCTCGGCGACCGACGTCGTCGAGTCCTCGCTCCGCCGGATCGAAGCCGTGGACGACAACATCGGCGCGATCCTCACGCGGACGCCGGAGGTCGCCCTGGAGCGCGCGGCGGAGCTGGACACGCATCGGGGGACCGGCGCGCCGCAGCACCCGGTCGCCGGGATCCCTCTCGCGCTCAAGGACGTGCTGGCCACGATGGGGATCCGCACCACGTGCGGCTCGCTGATCCTCGAGAACTACATCCCTCCGTACGAGTGCACGGCGTGGGCCCGACTGTCGGGCCACGGCAGCGTGCTGATGGGCAAGACGAACTGCGACGAGTTCGCGATGGGATCGTCCAACGAGAACTCGGCGTTCGGGCCCGTCCGCAACCCGTGGGACCTGGAGCGGGTCCCCGGCGGCTCCAGCGGCGGCAGCGCCGCCGCCGTCGCCGCCGGGGAGGTCGTCTGGGCGCTCGGCACCGACACGGGTGGCTCGGTGCGCCAGCCGGCGTCCCTCTGCGGTGTGGTGGGGATGAAGCCGACGTACGGGCTGGTATCCCGGTACGGGCTGATCGCGTTCGCATCGTCGCTGGACACGGTGGGGACGCTCACCCGGAGCGTCCGCGATGCGGCGTTGCTGCTCGGTGCGATGGCGGGCAAGGACGACCGCGACGCCACGAGCCTGGACGATGAGGTGCCCGACTACCTCGCCGGTCTCGAGGACGGGGTCGACGGTCTCCGGGTGGGCGTCGTCGCGGAGGCGTTCGGCGAGGGCGTCGAGCCGGGCGTCCGAGACGCCGTGCGCGCCTCGGTCGACCGGCTCACGGCACTGGGCGCCGAGGTGGGGGAGGCGACGCTCCCGCACGCCGACTACACCCTGTCCGCCTACTACCTCATCGCTCCGTCGGAGGCGTCCTCGAACCTCGCGCGCTACGACGGCGTTCGCTACGGCTACCGAGCCGAGGGCGCCGACTCCGTGGAGATGATGTCCCGCACGCGCGGCGAGGGTTTCGGCCCGGAGGTGAAGCGCCGGATCATGCTGGGCACGTACGCGCTGTCGGCCGGGTACTACGAGGCCTACTACGGCCAGGCGCAGAAGGTCCGAACGCTGATCATCCGCGACTACGAGAAGGCCTTCGAGTCGTTCGACGTGCTGGTCTCGCCGACGTCGCCGACCACCGCGTTCCGGATAGGCGAGCGCGCCGACGATCCACTGGCGATGTACCTGTCGGACGTGTTCACGATCCCGGCGAACCTCGCGGGTGTGCCCGCGATCACGGTGCCGTGCGGGTTGGACGATGCGGGACTGCCGGTGGGCCTCCAGCTCACCGCACCCGTGCTCGGCGAGCAGGTGCTGTTCCGCGCGGCCAACGCCTTAGAGCGGGACCTCGACCTCGTCCTCCGCCCGCCGGTCCTCGCCGGCATCTGACGCGCGGTCGTCCCGGGCCACGCCTCCTGCCGACACGGTGAGCGCCACGGCCGCCAGGACCACGGCGCCGGCGATCAGGGAGCGGCTCCGGAGCTGCTCGTCGGCGATCAGGTGTCCGAGGTAGACCGCGAGCATCGGCGTCACCCACGCGTAGGTGGCGACGAGCGACGTCCGCGCGTTGCGGAGCAGCCACACGTAGGCCGTGAACGCGATCCAGGAACCGAACACGATGAGGTAGCCCAGCGCCAGCACCGACGCGGTCGAGAATCGGTCGGGATCGACCAGCGAGAGCTCCCCGCGGGCGATGCCCCACGCGAGCGAGATCGCGCCGCCGGCCATCATCACCATCGCGTTGCCGACGAGGGGGCGATGCGGCAATCGTGCGCCACGGGCGAAGAGCGAGCCGGCGGCCCAGCTCATCGACGCTCCCACCGCGAGCAGCAACCCCGAGATGGGCACGTCGGCGAGGCGCGCGTCGTTGACGAGGAGCGCGGCGCCAACGAACCCCAGCAGGATGCCCACCGCCACGCGCCCCGGCAGCCGGCGACGTCCGGCGAACCGATCCCAGAGCGCGATCCACAGAGGCACCAGCGCGAAGATCAGGGCGACCGTGCCCGATGGGACCGTCCGCTCCGCGAGGACCACCGAGCCGTTCCCGAACGCGATCAGGCCGGTGCCGACGAGGATCGCCGCCAACCACTGCGGCCGGCCGATCGGGTCGGCTTCGGAATCGCGCCGCCGGGTGGAGACGGCGAACAGGACGGCGCCGGCGATCACGAAGCGCGTCCCCGCCGCGATGAGGGGCGGCAGGGTCTCGTTCGTGACGCGGATGCCCAGGTAGGTCGTCCCCCAGATCACGTAGACGATGCCGAGGGCGACCCAGATCAGCCATGTCGGCGCAGGGCGCCGGTGATCGAGCATCCGCAAAGGATACGGATGGGTTCCGACCGGCCCGTCGGGAGGGTCCGATAGGCTGGCCCGCGCGATGGGCGACTGGGAGACCGTGATCGGGCTCGAGTGTCACGTCGAGCTCAGCACGAGGACCAAGATGTTCTGCGGTTGCCGCAACGAGTTCGGTGCCGAGCCCAACACGCTGACCTGCCCGGTCTGCCTCGGGCATCCGGGGTCGCTGCCGGTTCCCAACCGGGAGGCGATCGCGCGGATCGTGAAGATCGGGCTCGCCCTGGGGAGTGAGATCGCCCCGCGGTCGGTCTTCCACCGGAAGAACTACTTCTATCCGGACATGCCGAAGAACTACCAGATCAGCCAGTACGACCTGCCGGTGTGCGTCGGCGGCCACCTGGACGTGGAGCTCGCCGACGGGTCGACGACGCGTGTCGGCATCACGCGGGTGCATATGGAGGAGGACACCGGCAAGACCGTGCACGGCAGCGCGTCGGGTCGGATCCATGAGGCCGAGTACGCGCTGATCGACTACAACCGCGCCGGTGTCCCGTTGGTCGAATGCGTGTCGGAGCCGGACATGCGATCGCCCGAGGAAGCGGGCGCCTACCTGCGCGAGCTCCGCGCCCTCCTCGGCTCCCTCGACGTCTCCGACGTGCGGATGGAGGAAGGCTCGCTGCGTTGCGATGCGAACGTGTCGGTGCGGCCGCCGGGGACGGAGGCGTTGGGCACGAAGGTCGAGATCAAGAACATGAACTCGGTCCGGTCGCTTGAACGGGCGCTCGTCTTCGAGGCGGCGCGGCAGGTCGCAGCTCTCGAAGCGGGCGAGCCGCTCGTGCAGGAGACGCGGCACTGGGACGAGGACTCGGGCACCACGAAGACGATGCGTTCCAAGGAGGAGGCGTTCGACTACCGGTACTTCCCGGAGCCGGACATCCCCGCATTGGAGCCGGACGACGCATGGATCGAGGAGATCCGTGCGTCGCTGCCGCAGCTCCCGCAGGCACGAAGGACCCGCTACGTGGACGAGTGGGGACTGAAGCCCGAGGTCGCGCGCGTCCTCGTGGCCGACCGTTCGGCGGCGATCCTGTTCGAAGAGACGGTGGCGCTCGGCGCGGAACCGGCCGCGTCGGCCAACTGGATCACCCAGGATCTGGCCGGCCTGCGCAACGAGGCCGACGCGGCCGGCGACCCCACCGTAGGCCCGCAGCACATCACCGACCTGGTCGCCCTCGTCGCGGACGGCACGATCGCAGGCGCGGGTGCGAAACGGGCGCTCGAAGAAGCCTTCCAGACCGGTGATCCCATCGGGGAGATCGTCGAGCGGCGCGGACTCCGGCAGGTGTCGGACGCGGGCGAGCTCGGAGGTGTCGTGGACCGGGTGATCGTGGAGAACGCGGACGCGGCCGAGAAGTTCCGTGCGGGCAACGAGAGCGTGATCGGGTTCCTCGTGGGGCAGGTCATGAAGACCTCCGGCGGCTCTGCCAACCCGAAGCTCGCGCAGGAGCTCCTGCGCGAGCGGCTCTCGGGGTAGGACGGGTGCGCGTCGACCAGAAGCGCAACCGGATCCCGTTCTGGCAGCTCGCGCTCTACGCCGTCGCCGCGGCCGCCTCGGGCGCCACCCACCCGATCCGCAAGATGTGGCACTCGGGGAACGCGATCGATCGCTACGCTCTCTGTCATCTCACGAGCGCCGCCGGCGACTCGCTCCTCGCGATCTCGCTCGCCGACTCGGTGTTCTTCTCCCTACCGGTCGGCCAGGCACAGTGGCGGGTCGTCGCCTATCTCGGGCTCACGATGCTCCCGCTCGCCGTCGCGGCCCCGCTCCTGGTGGTGCCGCTCGACCGGGCGGGGCCGCGACGGCTGATCTCCTTCCTGGCGGCCATCGTCCGTGGAGGGATCGCCTTCTACGTGGCCGGGCGGCTGGACACCGTCGCCCTGTACCCCGCGGCGCTTGCGATCCTCGTGGCCGCGCGCGTCCACGGGATCACGAAGAACGGACTGACGATGGCCTACGCGGGATCGGGCGAGGGATTGATGCGTTCCAACGCGAGACTCGGCCGCGTCGCAGTGGTGGGAGCGCTCACGGCGGCGCCGCTCGGCGTTGGCGCCGTGAGACTCTGGGGCTCCGGCGGTGCGATGGTGCTGGCCGGGATCGTGTACTCGATCTGCGCCCTGGTCACGCTGCGCCTGCCGCACCCGAGGGTCCGCACCGACCCCAAGCCGCTCGGCCGGCGCGGACGGATCCCCATCCTCACGGGGCCCGCGCTCGGCGCGACCGGCATGCGCGCGGCCACGGGCTTCATCCTGTTCCTGTCGGCCTTCGCGATCCGACGCGAGAACTTCCCCTCCACGTGGTTCGCCGCGTTGGTGATCTCGGCCGCGCTGGGAGGCTTCCTCGCCGACCTCCTCGCCCCCCGGCTGCCCGAGACGCTCCGCGAGGAGTTCATCGTCGCCGGCTGCACGATCACGGCGGGCGTGGGCGCGTTCTTCGCGTTCCAGGCGTTCTCCCTCCCCGTCCTCGCGATCTTCGGGCTCACCGCGGGCGCGGCGACCGAGCTCGGCCGCCTCGCCTTCCAGAGCCTGATGCAGGCCAACGCGCCGGAAGGCGCGCTCGGGCGAGTGTTCGTCCGCTACGAGGTGATGTTCCAACTCGCGTGGGTGGCGGGGGCCGTCGGCCCCGCCGTGCTCCCGATCGACTTCAAGGCAGGGATGCTGATCATGGCGGGCTTCTACCTCGCCCTCGCGAGCGCGTGGGCCGTCCGGTTCTTCCGCGGGGGACCGGAGCCCCTCAGAGCCTCACCGCAGGTGCCGTAGGCTGCCGGCGCGCATCACCGGTCACGGAGGAGGATGAGGAGCGATGGCGGAATACGTGTCGGTCGGGGATTCCGACGAGGTGCCGGACGGAGAGGCGAAGGCGTTCGACGTGAGCGGCGCCGAGATCGCCGTCGCTCGGGTCGAGGGTCAGCTCTACGCGTTCAGCGACATCTGCACACACCGACACTGCAACCTCGCCAACGGCGGCGAGATCGACGGCACCACCATCGAGTGCGAGTGTCACGGGAGCCAGTTCGACATGAAGACGGGAGAGGTCCTCAACCCACCCGCCACCGAGCCGCTCGAGACCTACGAGGTCCGCGAGGTCGACGGGATCATCCAGGTCGGTGCCTGAGGAGGGCGACGCCCCTCGCTCCATCGTCATCGTCGGCGCGAGCCTGGCCGGCGGGACCGCCGCGGGAGTGCTGCGGGATCACGGCTACGAGGGCCGCCTCAGCCTGATCGGCGCGGAGGAGGAGCCTCCCTACGAGCGTCCTCCGCTCTCCAAGGAGCTCCTGCGCGGAGAGCTCGACTTCGAGGACGCCCTCGTGCGACCCGCCTCCTGGTACGAGGAGCACGACGTCGACGCTCGCTTCGGCACGATGGCGGTGCAGATCGACGTCCATGCGCGCGAGGTGGTGCTCGCGGGCGGGGAACGACTCCCGTTCGATCGACTGCTGGTGAGCACCGGGAGCCGCAACCGGCGGCTGGAGGTGCCGGGAGCCGGTCTGCCGGGCGTGTTCGACCTCCGCTATCACCGCGACGCCGTTCGGATCCGCGACGCCGCCAAGGAGGGCGCCCGTGTCGTGTGCGTCGGCATGGGATTCATCGGCGCGGAGGTGGCGGCGTCGCTCCGGGCGATCGGGTGCGACGTCACGGTCGTCGAGATCTTCGAGACCACCCTGTATCGGATCCTCGGGCCGGAGATCGGCCGCGTGCTCGAAGGGATCCATCGCGATCACGGCGTGACGATGCACTTCAGCGACTCGGTGGAACGGTTCGAAGGCGACAGCAGGCTCGAGCGCGTCGTCACCGAGAGCGGCAAGCAGATCGACGCCGACGTCGCGGTGATCGGCGTCGGCACCGAGCCGGCCGTGGAGATCATGGCCGGGACAGGCTTGGACCAGGGGGGCGGGATCCGGGTGGGTTCGGGCCTCGAGACGACCGTCCCGGGCGTCTTCGCCGCCGGCGACGTCGCCCTGCACGACCATCCCGTGTTCGGACCGATCCGTGTCGAGCACTACGACAACGCCGTGAAGATGGGGGAACACTCGGCGAACGCGATGCTGGGCTCCGCGAAGGCCTTCGACGACCCGCACTGGTTCTGGTCGGATCAGTACGACTCGAAGATCGAGATGGCCGGGTACGCGCCGACCTGGGACCGGATGGTGGTCCGGGGATCGCTCGAGGAGCGCTCCTTCTGCGCGTTCCTGTTGGATAGTGGAGGGGTGGTTCGATCGACGGTGTCCCTTGACTGGAAGCGCGACGTGCGGCGGTCGTTCGGATTGATCAGGTCCCAGGTGGCTCCCGACCCGGAGGCGCTCGTCGACCCGGACGTGGATCTTCGGAAGCTCGTGCCCCAGCCAGAGAGCGAGAAGGGCGGCTAGATGTTCGGCTCGCCCGTCGTCACGCACCCGGTCTGTGACCTCGATCTGCACCAGCGCATCCGGGAGGCGAGGCGAGACGCCGTCGCCCGATCCGTCCGAGGGAGGGGACGGCATCGCCGCCTGTTCAGGCGTGGGCGGCTGGTCGACGTGGACGGAGAGGTCTTCCGCCCCGCCGGCGAGGACGTCGAACATTCATTCCGTTTCTAGGCCGTTTCTAGGCCGTTTCTAGGCCGTTTCTAGGAAGGTTCGCGCTGGATCGCTTCGATCAGTCGACGGTGAGATGGGACACCATCTCCTGCGGCGTCCCTTCCCCTTCGACCAAGCCGTCGCGGAAGAGCACCACGCGGTTCGCGTAGCGGAGCGCCTCGGGGTTGTGCGTCGCCGCGAAGACCGCGCCGCCACGCTGGATCACGTCCCAGAGCGCCTCGAGGATCACGTCGGCGTTCTCGGTGTCGACCTCGGCGATCGGTTCGTCCGCCATCACGATCTCCGGCTCCGGGATCAGCGCGCGGGCCACTGCCACCCGCTGCTGCTGGCCGGAGGAGAGCTCGTACGTCCGGTTGTGCATGCGCGTCTCGAGGCCGAGTCGGCGCAACCAGCCCTCGGCTCTCTCGCGAGCCTCGGTGAGATCAACCCCGATCACGCGGAGCGGCAGCTCGACGTTCTCGACCGCCGACAGCGCCGGCAGCAGCCCGAAGCTCTGGAAGACGACGCCGATCCCCTGTTGGCGGAGGACGCGTCGCTCATCCGACGAGAGCGAACCCATCGGCCGGCCCTTCCATCGAACCTCCCCTTCATCGGGGAGATCCAGTCCGGCCAGCACACCGAGGAACGTCGTCTTGCCCGAGCCGCTCGGTCCCATCAACGCCACGAAGTCCCTTGACCGCACCGTGACCGATGCGCCGCGGACCGCCACGACCCCCTGCGCCCCCGGATAGCGCCGGACGATGGCGGTCCCTTCGACGAGGACATCGGGCTCAGGCATGGCCGGTCTCGCTCCGGCGCCGCAGGCGCACCTCGTCCGGGGTGACCTCGGCCTCGAGATCGACGCCGCCCAGCGCCGCCACGGCTTCGTCCGGGAGCCTGACCCGGCCGTCGTCTGAGATGGGGTCGACCGGCACGCCCTCGTGCAGGACGCGCCCGTCGCGCACCCTGATCCGGCGGTCCGCGCGCCTGGCGGCCACCAGGTCGTGCGTGACCATGATGATCGTGACGTGGAACTCGCGGTTGACCGCGCGGAACGCGTCCAGCACCCGGCCGGCGGACTCGGAGTCCAGCTCCGCGGTCGGCTCGTCCGCAAGAAGGATGGAGGGCGTGTTCGACAGCGCCGCGGCGATTGCCACGCGCTGCTGCTCGCCGCCGGAGAGCATGCCGGGCTTGTGCTTGGCACGGTCGGTGAGGCCGACGAGCTCGAGCAGGCCGTCGACGTCGTGTTTCTTGGCGACCTGCGTCCGGCGAACCGTCGCCGGGAGGCGGATGTTGTCGCGGACCGACAGGTAGGGGACCAGGTTGCGCGCCGTCCCCTGCCAGACGAAGCCGACCCGCTCGGCTCGGTAGTCCGTGAGGGCTTGATCTCCGAGCAGACCGAGGTCGCGTCCCTCCACCTCCACGACACCGGCCGAAGCATGGTCGAGACCACCCACCAGGTTCAGGATCGTCGATTTGCCGGCACCGCTCGGACCCACGACCGCCAGGAACTCCGCCGGCATCACGTCGAGGTCGACGCCGGCGAGCGCCACCACGCCGACGTCGCTCACCCGATACACCTTGTAGGTGTGGCGGAGACGCACGAGCGCATCGGACCCCTCCGGCCGGAAGCGGTCGGCACTGACGACGTTCTCGATCACTCGGCCTCCCCTCGGAGCACGCCGGTGACGGAGGCGCGCAGGAGAGCGCGCGCGGACAGCGCGAGCGCGATCGTGGTCGCGGCCACGATGGCCGCGAGCGCCACGCCGAGTGAGACCCAGTCCATCAGGAACACCGGAGGTGGATACGCGACCGAGAGGCTCGGTCCGACGTAGGGCATCATCAGGCGCAGCAGGAGGTAGCCGAGGCCGAGACCGGCCGCGACCGCGAAGCCGAGGAGCAGCAACTGTTCGAGGGCGAGCGTCCGGACGATCTGTCCGGACGCGGCGCCCATCGCCCTGAGGGCGGCGAACTCGTAGTCGCGTCGGCGCTGAGCGAAGTACAGCGCCGCCGCGACCCCCACGACCACGAGGCCCGCGCCACCGGCCGCCGCGACGAAGTTCATCCCGAGGGCGAGGCTCTGGGGGAGCTGAGCGAGGAACCCCTCGATCGGCGCCGTCCCAGCCACGTCCCCGGGGAAGAAGCCTTTCTGACGGAGCGCCGGCACCGGGCTCTGCTCGCCCTCGGCCCAGACCTCGTTCAGGACGAGCCCCGGCTCGGGCACCACCGCCGCGCGTTCGAGGAGGGCGGTGCTTGACGTGACGATGAACGGCTGATTGGGAAGCATCGACGGGAACTGGATCGCGCTTGCGACCGGATCGAGCTCGATCTCCTGCCCGCCGAGGGTTGCGGGGAAGACGGGTCCCCCGGAGGACGAGATGCCGGGTGATACGAGGACGGGCAAGGGGTCGGAGGGCGGCACGATCCCGCCGATCACGTCGGAGGCTCCCGAGTCCATCTCGAATCGGACGCCGGGACCCGCGGGCTCGATGGAGCCGGCGCTGCCACGCCACGTGAGCGGTTCCCACTCGCTCAACGACAGTGGCCCGCCGTCGGCGGCGATCGACGGGAACTCGAAGGTCGCCTCGTCCGGGGCGTCCAATGACGTTCGGTGGATCGTGATCGAGAGCAACCGAACCGCGCCCTCGATCGGCACCTCGTAGGAGGCGAATCCCGGCTCGATCGGCTGAGGCGGGGCGCTGTGGACGACCCCGGCCTCGTCCACGGCCGTCGCGGTGATCTTCAGGTCACGCACCCGCCGACTCGAGTCCATCTCGAACGTCAGCGCCGAGGACTCGGCCGGGAGTTCCATGCCGAAGGCGGGCGCCTGCAGCCGTCGCAGGATCTCGGGCAACGGCGTCTCGGAGAAGTCCTCGCGCCACCACCCGGCCGTCGCGTACGAGGCAGGGTCGATACCGAGGGTGACCGGTGGGAGCTGGAACGGTCCGCTCTCGAGTCGCGGCTCGGTGCGAACCACCGGTGTCGTCATCGCGGGCATCTCGCGGATAACCGCTAGGACGTCCGCGGGCGGGGTGACGTTCACGCGCCAGTCGGCGCCGACCTGCGCGTGCGCCGCGTCCTCGTGATTGCGCAGGACGATCGCTCGGTACGACGTTGACACCACGAGGAGTCCCATCGAGAGCAGCAAGAGCAGGGCGGCGGCGAAGCCGGTCCCCGGCGAACGTCCGATCCGTCTCCCCGCGAGGTACCTCGGCAGTCGTCGCGAGCGGCCGATCCGGGAGTCGAGCGCTCGGAACACCAGGAGCAGGAGCCTGAGCGCGAGGAACGACCCGCCGAACAGCAGGAGGGTGGGGGCGACGAGGATCAGCGGGTCGATCTCGCCGGATCCGGCCTCGGGCCGCGTCCCGGTCCGAAGCTGGAGGAACGCGAACAGGCCGAGCGGAAGGACGAACAGCTCCACCGGCACGCGCGCGAGCAGCGGACGGTCCTCCCGGGACGCCGCCCTCCGCTCCTCGAGCACCGTCCGTGACACGTACGGGACGGAGAGCCCCAGGAGGATCACGCCTCCGACGACGGCGGCGACGAGCCCGAGGAGCTGGCCCGTGGTGTTCAGGCGGATCGGGAAGGTCACGCCGGGGAGATCGGGTCCGTTCGCGGTGCTCGCGAGCGCCGCGAGACCCATGCCGAGGAGCAACCCGAGAGGGAACGCGACGATCGCGGCGAACACGGCTTGGATCGCCTGCGCGGCGAGGAGCACACCTCGGCGGAAACCCCGGCTGTGCAGCACGGCGAGCTCGAACGCCTGTCTGGTGAGTGCGAGCGCACCGACGCCGGCGAGCACGGCCAGCGTGACCGCGCCGATCTGGAAGACCACGAGCAGGATCGGCACGGCGAGGTCGGCGATGCGCTGCCGGACGATGTCGAGAAGCGTGCCCAGTCCCGAGATCAGATCCACCGTGCTGAGCCCCGCTTCTGTCTGCAGGCTCGTGAAGATCTGCTGCAGCTGGTCCGGAACCTCCGAGGCCCGCTCGAACGGCACGCCTGTGAGCGCGAGGTACGCGTCCCATGTGAACTGGGTCGTGAGCTCCAGCTCCCGTGTGACTCGGACCAGCGTCTCGAGCCCTACGACGGCGGGCTGGGGCTGGGTCGAGTCCGGATCCGGCAAGGGATTCTGCGAGCCGAACCAGAAGGGATCGTCTCGCTCGGCGGTGAGGTAGGTACCGGCGACGACGAGTGCCAGCCGCTTGCCGGAAGGACCGATGACGTCGAGACGGTCGCCAGGGCGCACGCGCAGGAGCCGGGCCATCGCGGCGTGGAGGATGATCCCGTCGTCGCCGGGGGGATCGCCGCGGATCTCGAGGTGCTCTTCGATGGTCTCGCGCGCAAGGATGGGCACGGACGGTCCGGCGGGGGTCCCGAGGCGTACCGTGCCCAACCCCTGCCGGACGATCCGATCCAGGGGAAGCGACTCGGTGCGCGTGGTGATGACCTCGTCCGCAGCGTCCCAGTCGAAGCTCTGATCGCCGAACACCTGCAGGCGAGCGTGCCGCACGGTGGGGGGAGCGCCGGCGAGCTCCGAGGACAGGATCGCTTCGCGTGCGGCGTCTGCGTAGATCGGACCGGCGACGAGGACCCCCACCGAGAAGGCCAGCGTGACCACGACGGCCAAGCCCAGCAGCCGCTGAGCGACGAAGCGCTTCAACAGGAACCGAAGGGTTGCCATACGCATCTCAGGGCCCGGCGAGGGCCCCGTCGACCGATGATACGGACCTGCGCTTCCTTGCCGATGGCCGGGAGTGTCGGAACCTTGCCCCCGGGTGAGTGCTTGCTAGGCTGCGAGTGACCGCCGGACCCGTCGAGGAACCCCAGAGAGACCCTAGAAGAAACCTCGAGGAGACGCAGATGGATAGGCCCGAGATCATCCTGGCGCCCGGCCCCACGCCCATCCCGCCCGAGGTGCTCCTCGCACAGGGCAGTCCTCTCGTCTATCACCGAGGGCCCGGCTTCGGACGGCTGATGCGCGACGTGACGGCGCGACTGAAGGAGCTGTACCGAACGGAGGGAGCCGACGTCCTGCTGATGACGTCCTCCGGCACCGGCGGGCTCGAGTCCGCCGTCCAGAACGTCTTCTCTCCCGGAGACGAGGTCCTCATCCCGCTCGCAGGCTTCTTCTCCGAGCGGTGGCGCTCCCTCGCGACCGCCATGGGCCTTGTGGTTCGCACGGTGGACCACGAGTGGGGAGAGAAGGTCGACACGTCGCGGGTCGCGGACGCGCTCGCGGAGCGTCCCGTGAAGGCCGTGCTGCTCACCCACTCGGAGACCTCGACCGGCGTGATCCAGCCGGTGCAGGAGCTCGCCCGCGTCGCCAACGACGCCGGTGTGATGGTGGTCGCGGACGTCGTGAGCAGCCTCGGCGCCGTTCCGTTCGAGTTCGATGCCTGGGGGATCGATGTCGCCGTCGGCGGCTCGCAGAAGGCGCTCTCGGCGAGCCCGGGTATCGCGTTCGTCGCGATCAGCCGGCGGGCGTGGGATGCCCACGCCGCCGCGACGATGCCGCGGTTCTACTTCGACTGGTCGATCTACCGCCGATTCGCCGAGCTGCCCGACCCGGAGAACCCGTGGACGCCGGCGATCAGCGTGATGCAGGGACTCCACGCGGCACTCGAGCTGTACTTCCAGGACGGGGTCGACACGGCCCATCGCCGCCATGAGCTCCTGTCGCGCGCGGTGAAAGAAGGCGTGAAGGCGCTCGGCCTCGATCTGTTCGGCGAAGGGCTCGATCACAACTGGACCGTCACCGCGATCCGCGCCCCGGAGGGGATCGACGCCGACACGATCAGCGACCGTATCCGATCGGACTTCGGCTGTGTGCTCGCGCCCGGCCAGGGCCCGTTGAAGGGGAAGGTCTTCCGGATCGGACACTTCGGGTACTTCAGCGAGCTCGACATCATCCGCGGCCTCGCCGCCCTGGAGATGACCCTCGAACGGCTCGGCCATCCCGTGAAGCGGGGAGCGGCCGTGGCTTCGGCCGAGGGTGTGTTCCAGGACGCGGCCACGTAAGTGCGGGTCCTCGTTACCGAGAAGCTCTCGGAGGCCGGTCTCGAGCTGTTGCGCGAGCGGTTCCGGGTCGACGTGCGCGAGGATCTCGCGCACGGCGACCTCGCCGCAGAGATCGCTCCGTACGACGCTCTCGTGGTCCGGAGCGCGACACGAGTGACGGGCGAGGTCCTCGAGGCGGCGCCGCGTCTGAAGGTCGTCGCCCGCGCCGGCATCGGCGTCGACAACGTCGACGTCGAGGCTGCGACCCGCCGGGGGGTCATGGTGGTGAACGCGCCGCAGTCCAACACGATCAGCGCGGCGGAGCACACGATGGCGCTCCTGCTCGCCCAGGCGCGCAACATCCCGCAGGCGAACAGCGAGCTGCACGCCGGACGGTGGGACCGTGAGCGATGGGAGGGCGTCGAGCTCTCCGGCAAGACCATCGGACTGATCGGGCTCGGCCGCGTCGGCACGCTCGTCGCGTCGCGCGCGCAGGGCTTCGGCATGCGCGTGATCGCGTTCGACCCGTACGTGTCCTCGGAGCGAGCGAAGGAGTTGGGCGTGGATGTGATGCCCACGCTCGAATCACTCCTCGTGCAATCCGACTTCGTGTCGATCCACCTGCCGGGCTCCCCGGACACCCAGGGACTGATCGGAGCGCACCAGCTCGCGATGGTGAAGCACGGTGCGCGCCTCGTGAACACCTCGCGCGGGGGCATCGTGGACGAGGACGCGTTGGCGAAGGCGCTCGAGGACGGACGCCTCGCCGGCGCGGCGCTCGACGTCTTCGCCGTGGAACCCTCCACCGCCTCCCCGCTCTTCGGGTTGGACCAGGTGGTGGTCACACCGCATCTCGGCGCATCGACGGTCGAGGCGCAGGACAAGGCGGGGACGACCGTCGCGGAGATGGTGCGGCTCGCCCTGGAAGGACAGTTCGTCCCGTACGCCGTGAACGTGTCCGCAGGCGCAGAGGTGAGCGAGGCGGTTCGCCCGTTCGTCGGCCTGGCCGAACGTCTCGGGGCGCTCGTCGTGGGCCTGGCGGACGGCGGTGTCCGCTCGATCGTCGCGTCCTACCTGGGCAGGATCGCGGAGCACGACACCCGCGTGCTCACGCTCGCGATCCTGAAGGGCATCCTCGGCCGGTCCGTGCACGAGCCGGTGTCGTTCGTGAACGCGCCGACGCTCGCCCGCGAACGGGGCCTCACCGTGAGCGAGATGCGCTCGACGGGCTCCCAGGACTACGTGAGCCAGGTGTCCATCCGCGCGGAGACCGAGTCGGAGTCCGACGTCGAGGTCGCGGGAACGTTGCTCGGGAAGAAGAACGCGGAGCGAGTGATCCAGGTCTGGGACTTCGAGGTGGAGATCGAGCCCGCGCCGCACATGCTCTTCTTCATCTACGTCGATCGTCCGGGGATCATCGGGAAGGTCGGCACGATCCTCGGCGAGCACGAGATCAACATCGCGACGATGGAGGTCGGAAGGAAGGGTGCGGGCGGTGACGCCCTCATGGGTCTCACGGTTGACTCGCCCGTCCCGCCGGACGTTTTGGGCACGGTCGCCGACGCGATCGACGCCCACATGATCCGCGCCGTCACGCTCGGCACGTGACCCAAGGTTCTTCCGTGCCCTCGATCCCTCGTGCTACCCTGGGCGACCATGAAGCGGTACACGACGAAACGACCAGTGCACGGGGCCCTCTGACGCGTCCCACGCGTCGCGCCCCGTAGTTCTTTCGTCGACCCTCCGCACCGTCCGAAGTGCCGCAAGGAGACCGCTCCATGACCCGCTCACCGAAGTCCAACGTCCGTCGTCTCGCCATCGGACGACTCATCTCCGTCACCGGAAGCGCCGCCGCGTACACGGCGCTCAACTACACGGTGTGGGAGCGCACCCACTCGCCGGTGATGCAGGCGCTGTCGCTCCTGCTCACCTTCGGCGTCGCCGGCCTGATCGGTCCCCTCACGGGGGCGCTCGGAGATCGATACAACCGCAGAACCGTGATGATCTGGTCGGAGGCGATCTCGGCGGCCTTCTTCGCGGCGATGGTCTTCGCGAAGGACCCCGGCGTTCTGATCGCCCTGGCGTTCGGATCGGCGATTGCGGAGCTTCCGTTCTTCGCGGCCTCGCGCGCCGCCATCCCGAACCTCGTCGAGTCCGAGGACGACCTCTCGTGGGCCAACAGCATGGTCTCGATGGGCGCGCACGCCGGCATCGCGGTCGGCCCGGTCATCGGCGGCGGCCTCGTCGCGATCCTCGCGCCGGGTGAGATGCCGTCCGCGGACCGGCTGCACCTGGCCGGCGCCGTCGTCTTCGGTCTGAACACGATCTCGTTCCTGATCTCGCTCGCCGTCACCTTGACGGTTCGCGGCCGGTTCGAGCAGGAGCGTTCGAGCGAACCCAACCCGGAGCACGAAGGCCTCCTCGCCGGCGCGACCTACCTGTTCCGCGAGCCCGTCCTCCGCCGGATGACGTTCGCCTGGCTGGTGTTCGTCCTCGGGATGGGCATGGGGATGGTGGCCGACGCTCCCCTCGCCGAATCGTTCGGGACCGGCGGCTGGGGATTCGGTCTCTTGATCGCCTGCTGGGGGACCGGCTCCGTGCTCGGTACGTTGTTCGGACGCTGGATGGACGCCCGCACGGAGCCGCTCTGGATGGTGTTCGGGGCGGCCGGCGTGGCCATCTCGGCCTTCGGGGTCGGTCTCTTCGGCGTGTTCCCGCTCGTCCTCGTGTCGCTCCTCGTGATGGGGACCTCGGACGGGATCTCGATCGTCGCGGAGAACGGCATCATGCAGCGCCGCACGCCGGACGCCGTTCGGAGCAGGACGATGGCTGCGCTCGAGGCCGTCTTGTCCCTGGGCCTGGCCGCCGCGTACCTGGCCGCGGCACCGGTGCTCCGCGTGGTGGAGCCGCAGACCGTCTACGTGATCGCCGGCGTCTTCGCCCTTGGGGCGACCATCGTCCTCCTTCCGCTGGTCCGCCTCAGAGCCGACCATGGTAGGGCGAGTGGCCCAGATGGGGTACTGCCGGAACCGACTACCGAGGACCACGCGACTGTGTGATTCTTGCCCTCGATGGCGGAGGGCAGTGGGCGCTCAGCGGTACGGCGGGTGGCGGTGGCGCGAGGCATCTCCCTCACCGGGAGCGGAGCCGCGTTCACGGTGCTCGCATACATCGTCTACCGGCTGACGGGCGAGTCCGCGATCTGGCTCTCGGTGACCCTGCTCCTCACGATGGGGATGCAGGGGCTGGTGCAGCCGATCGCGAGCTGGCTCGGGGATCGGTTCGATCGGCGGCGCGTGCTCGTGATCTCGGACCTGGCCGCCGCGGCAGGGTTCGTCGGCTTGGCGTTCGCCCGGACGCCGGGCCAGCTGGTGGTCGTCGCGTCGATCACCGCGATCCTCGAGTCGCCGGTCTGGGCAGTGGCGGGCGCCTCGATCCCGAACCTCATCGAGGAGGAACACCTCCCGTGGGCGAACGGACAGGTGGCGATCGGGCGACACCTCGGCAGCTTCATCGGGCCGTTGCTGGGGACGCAGCTGGTCGTGTTGCTCGCCGGCGACGGAGCGTCGCCCGATCGCCTACTCGGTGCCGGCGCCTTCGTGTTCGGTCTCAACACCGCATCGTTCCTGTTCTCGGCGTGGCTCATGGGCTCGACGCCGGGCCGGTTCAACGACGAACGGTCGGAGAAGCAGGAGCATCCCGGGATCCGGGCCGGCTTCCGCTACGCGATGAGCGACCCGGTGTTGCGGGCGATCCTCATCGGCTGGTCGGTCCTGCTCCTCGGCGTCGGCCTGATCCTCGTGGCGGAGCTGCCCTACGCGGACGAGTTCGGCAAGGGGGCGTTCGGATTCGGGTTGATCTCCGCGCTCTGGGGAGGAGGAGCCGCGCTCGGCGCGGTGTTCGCGGCTCGCTGGCTCACGGCCGAGCGAGAACCCCGGACCCTCCTGGTCTCCGTGCTCCTCGGCGGGGTGATCATGTTCGCGGTCGGGTGGTCGCCCGTGTGGATCGCCGCCCTCGCGCTCATGGTGGCAGAGGGGATCTGCGAGGGCTTCGCGAGCGTGGCGGAGCAGGGGCTGCTCCAGCGGCGAACCCCCGACGACGTCCGCAGCCGTGTGGCGGGGGCCGTCGAGACCGCGACACTCATCGCCCTCGCGGTCTCGCTGACCGCCGGGGGTCCGATCGTCGAGGCGCTCGGACCCCGCACCGCCTACTACATCGGCGGCGCGATGACGGTCGCCGCCGCGCTCATCATGGCCGGTGCGCTGCGACACCCGGGCCCACCACCCCATCAGGCGGACCAAGCGTTCGGATTCGCGCCGGCGGAACACGTGGTGGCCGACCGGACCGCGAACCCCTAGGACGCGGGCAGCCGGCTCGTCGGATCGGGGAACAGCACCCGGAACGAGGCGCCGCCACCTTCGCGATCCTCCACCCACGCGCGGCCCCCGTGCGCGTCGGCGAATCGAGCCACCAGGGACAGGCCGACGCCGAGGCCCGGCGAGGGCGCCGAGCGCTCACCTCGCTCGAACGGTTCGAAGAGCCGATCTCGCTCGTCCGCGGCGACCCCCGGTCCGTCATCCTCGACCCGGAGGACCACGCCGTCGACCACCCGGCGCGCCCCGACCCAGATCGTCGCCGTCGGCGGCGTGTGCTTCACGGCGTTCACTAGCAGGTTCTCCACGATCCTCACGACCATCGACTCGTCGATCCAGGCATCGATCGGCTCGGCATGCACATGGACCGTGCGTTCGTCGAGCACGTCGGACTCGGCCGCCGTGCGACCGAGCAGGGCGCCCAGATCCATCAGCTCTCGCCGTGGTTGCACGAGGCCACGGGTGAGGCGATCCATATCGAGGAGGTCGTTGACCATCGCGGTGAGACGCCTGGCCTTCTTCGCGAGGCTCCGGATCAGCTGCTGACGATCTTCCTCGGCGATCCCGAGCTCATCGGCGCTCTCCAGCGTGATCGCGCTTCCGAGGATCGCGGACAGCGGCGTCCGCAGGTCGTGGGACACGGCGGTCAGGAACGTGTTCTTCATGTCGTCTGCCTCGCGGAGCCGATCGACGGCACGGCGCTCCATCTCGAGCGCCTGCGCGAGCTCCTGCTCGGCTCGCTTCTGCTCGCTGATGTCGTACAACACGCCCTGCCAGAACAAGGGGTTCCCCTCGTCGTCCCGGATCAGCACGGTCTCGTCGTGGACCCAGACGATCCGTCCGTCCCGAGCGACCATCCGATAGTCCTCACTGAAGCCGCCCTCTTCGTACGAGCGCTTCGCCGCCTCGATCGCTCGCTCGCGATCCTGCGGGTGCAGGAGCTCGCGCCACAGCGTCGGGTTCGCCTGGCGTTCCTCCGGTGTGTAGCCGAACAGCTCCTCGTATTGGGGACTCATATAGAACGGTGCGTCGTCCGACCCCCCTTCGCCCTCGATGTAGACGACGGCGGGGATCCGCTCGGCGAGCGATTTGAACTTGACTGCCTCCGATCGGAGCTCCGACTCGAGCCGCTTCTGTTCTGAGATGTCCTCGTACAGGCCCTGCACGTACGCGGGCTGCCCCGCCTCGTTCATGACCACGGAACCCCGGTCCCGGATCCACACGATGCTGCCGTCCGAGCGGATCATCCGATACTCGAGGGTGAACGGATCGCCTGCGCGGATCGCATCGCGGAGCGCCTGCACCGTCTGCTCGCGATCGTCGGGATGGAGGTGAGCGGACCACGCGCTGTCCGTGACGAACGCGTCGGCCGACAAACCGAGGATCGTCTCGACCTGCGGGCTCACGTAGATCGAGGTCATCTCCTCGTCGGCCGTGTCCATGTAGGTGACGGCGGGCAACTGCTCCACGAGGCTGCGGTAGCGGCGCTCGAGCTCCTGCAGCCGGAACTCCGCTTCCTTGCGTTGCGTGATGTCGTAGAAGGAGCCGAGGACGTATTCCGGCTCGCCCCGATCGTTGCGAACGGTGGTCGCGGAGTCGCTCACCCAGATCACGCGTCCGTCGTCTCGGACCATCCGATACTCGAGGGTGAACGGCTTGCCCGAGCGAACGCCGTCCACCGTCTCCCGTCGTGCTCGCTCGCGATCCTCCGGATGCACCCGCTCCGCCCACTCGTCGCCCGTCGCGCCGGAGGGACGCCCGAGCAGGTCGTTGATCTGAGGGCTGACGAAGAGGTTGGCCAGGCTCTCGTCCGGCGCATCGATGTAGGTCACGATCGGGAGCCGTTCGATCAACGTCCGGTAGCGCTCTTCCGCTTCGGCGGCGTGCGACTCCGCTTCCTTCTCGCGGGTGATCTCCACGATGAGCCCGATCCAGTGCGCCGGGCGACCCTCCACCGCCGGAACGTGCACGGTTTCGTCTCGGACCCACACGGTGCGGCCGTCGGCGGTGACCATGCGGTATTCCTCCATGTAGGGCGAGGACGTGGCATCCGCGGCCGCTTCGGCCGCCTCCACGCGCTCCCGGTCGTCCGGATGCACGAGGGTGAACCAGAAGTCACTGGATTCGACGAACCGCTCCGGCGGATAGCCGCTCAGCTCCTCGATCCGGGGGCTCATGTACGCGATCCTCCCCGTCGGGCCCTCGGCCTCGACATACGCCACGCCCGGCATCGAGCTCAACACATGGTGGAACCCCGCGTCGAAGAGTGGGAGATCGCGCTCGTCGAGCGGTGTCGATCTGCTCATAGGGGACTCAGATCCTCCGAGAAGGGGTTCGGTGGAAGCATCGGCGTGTTCGAGCCTCGACGTGAATGTTCTCACCGAGCCCGCGAGGAGCTTGCCACGACATGTCTCGCGGGATCGCGGGCATCATCGGCCGGCGGCACCCTGCGGCACGACCTCGGGGTCTCCTCTCGGGATGAGCACTTTGAACGAGGCGCCTCCACCTTCCCTCTGCTCGATCCAGACGCGCCCATGGTGGAGCTCGGTGAACTTCGCGACCAGCGAGAGACCGACACCGACGCCAGGATCGTGCACCGACGTCATGGGGCCGTGCTCGAACGGTCGGAACACCGACTCCCGGTGCTCCTCGGGGATCCCCGGTCCGTCGTCCTCGACCGCGATCAACACGTCCTGGTCCTCGGGCAGGACCTTGACCCACACCTGACATCCGGGTGGCGTGTGCCGGGCGGCGTTCATCAGGAGGTTCTCGACGATCCGAGAGATCATCTGCGGGTCGATCCACGCCGTCACCGAACCGGCGTCCACGTGCACCTGGCGGCCGGCCATCGCTTCCGAATCCCAGACGAGGAGGGAGACGAGGCGTCCGACGGCGATCTCCTGGAGCTTGGGCTCCACGACGCCCCGCGCCAGCCGCTCGGTGTCGAGAAGGTCTGTCACGATCGCATTCAGACGACGGGCTTTCGCCGCCAGGCTGTGGATCAGCTGCTTCCGTTCCTCCTCGGTGATGCCGAGCCGGTCGCCCTCCTCGAGGGTGAGGGCGTTCCCGAGGATGGCGGACAAGGGGGTCCTGATGTCGTGGGACACCGCGGTGAGGAACGTCGTTTTGATCTCATCGGCCTTGCGCATGTCCTGGGTGGCCTGCCGCTCCAGATCGAGCGCGCGGGTGAGGTCGTCGTTCGCCTGCTTGGCAACGGTGATGTCCAACATCACGCCCTGCCAGTGCATGGGATCGCCTCCATCATCACGGAGGAGCACCGCCTCGTCGCGGATCCACACGGTTCGCCCGTCGGCGGCCACCAGGCGATACTCCCCGGCATAAGGCTCGCCCGTGTCGTCGCTCCTCCGCCATTCCGCCTGCACGCGTTCACGGTCATCGGGATGGAGCGCCTGCGCCCACCACTCCGGGTCGCCGGTCGCGACCTCAGGCGGGTAGCCGAGCAACTGCTCGATGAACGGGCTCACGTAGGTCGGTGAGGTGGCGTCGGGGCCGACCGGGTCGATGTAGACGATCGCGGGGACGGCCTCGACCAGCGATCGATACGGGAGCTCGGCTTCCCGGTCGGTCGCCACCTCGTGGCCCTTCGATCGCTTGGCGCGCGTCGGTGACATGGGCACAGACCTCCGATCCCCCCATCGGACGGGACGCCGCGGTTCTTGACGTTCCCTGCATCGTAGGCTCCCGCGGTCCCTTCACCGAGGAGCTTCGATGTCAGAGACGTTCACGTTCTACATCCAGCCCTGGTACCGGAAGTCCCCGTACTTCGAGGCGACCAAACGTGCCGGATGCCGGAGCTGGGGTCTGTACAACCACATGCTGCTGCCCACCCTGTACGACGACCCGGTCGCCGAGTACTGGGCGCTGTTGGATCACGTGACGATGTGGGACGTCGCGGTCGAGCGCTGCGTCGAGATCGCCGGACCGGACGCGCTCGCGTTCACGAACCTGCTCACGTGCCGCGACCTCACGACGTGCGCGGTGGGCCAGTGCAAGTACGTGCTGCTCACGGAGAGTCGCGGAGGCATCGTCAACGACCCGGTGCTGCTGCGGCTCGAAGAGGATCGGTTCTGGCTGGCGCTCGCGGATTCGGACGCGCTCCTGTTCGCCAAGGGCGTGGCCGCCCTCGCCAAGATGGACGTCGACGTCGTCGAGGCGGACGTGTCGCCGATGCAGATCCAGGGCCCCCGCTCGAAAGACGTGGTTCGCGGCCTTTTCGGCGACGAGATCGCCGACCTCCGCTACTACTGGTGCGCCGAGGCAGAGCTGTACGGCATCCCTCTCGTCGTCTCGCGCACGGGGTGGACCGGGGAGGTCGGCTACGAGATCTACCTGCGGGACTCCTCCCGTGGTGACGAGCTATGGCGGCTGGTCGAGGAGGCCGGCGCGCCGTTCGACATCCGGGCGATCGCGCCGTCGGAGGCGCGCCGGATCGAAGCCGGCATCTTCAACTACGGCTCGGACATGCGAACCGAGGACACGCCGTTCCACATCACCGGGCTGGAGCGGCTCGTCGAGCTCGAGCAGGACGCCGACTTCATCGGCAAGGACGCGCTCCGGCGGATCGCCGAGGAGGGCGTCGATCGCAAGCTGGTCGGCATCGACATCGCCGGCGACCCGATGACGGAGGAAGGCGCGCTCAACGATCTCTGGCCGGTGCACGAACCGGGGGACGGAGCGATCGGTCGCGTGACGGCGGGGGCGTGGTCGCCGCGACTCGAGCGGAACATCGGCTACGCGTGGGTGCCGGCTTCCCACCAGGATGTCGGAACACCGTTGGCCCTCCACGCGGATGGCGGGGTTCGTGCGGCGTCGGTGGCGGCGCTGCCGTTCGTCGATCCGAGCAAGGAGATCCCCAAGTCGTGAGCGGCTCCGTACCCTTCGATCGCGCCGTCGAGTACTACGACCGCACGCGCGGCCTTTCCGAGGAGGCGTCGCGGGAGATGGTCGCGCTGCTCGGCGCCGAGCTGCGGGGCCGAGGCCGCTGCCTGGAGATCGGCGTCGGGACCGGCCTCGTCGCGCTTCCTCTCGCGGAGGCCGGCGTGCCGCTCGTGGGCGTCGATCTCTCCGGCCCGATGCTCGCGAAGCTCGTGGAGAAAGCCGGTGGCAGCGCGCCGTTCCCGCTCGTGCGCGGCGACGCGACGGCGCTCCCGTTCCGCGACGACAGCTTCCGTGCGGCAGTGGTTCGACACGTCTTCCACCTCGTGTCGCAGTGGAGGACGGTGATCTCGGAGCTCCACCGCGTGACGTCCTCCGACGGCGTCGTCCTGGTCGCTCGAGGAGACGTTCCGGCCGCGTGGCGCGAGGCGATCGAGCGGTTCCGGGCCCTCGTCGGCAGGCCGGCGTTCGTCCCGGGTCCCGAGGCATGGGATCCCGTGACGGTCGATCGGGCGTTCGAGGAGCACGGGGCTCGAGCGCGCTCACTGCCGACGATCGCGGAACGCGTTCCGCAGACCCTCGGGTCGTTCCTGGAACAGATGGGGGACGGGCTGCACTCCTGGACCTGGGAGATCGACGAGCCGACGCGCCGGGCGGCCGCGAACGAGCTGCGCGCATGGGCGCTCGAGCGCTTCGGATCGCTTGACCCGCCGGAGGCGCGCGACGTCGCGATCGAGTGGCGCGCGTACGACCTTTCCTGACGTCGTTCCTTTCCAACCCGGCTTCGGCGCCGGGTATTCTGTGGGCTCGTCGAAGGAGGGCCCGGTGCCGATCACAGAGGTCGAGAAGATCTGGATGGACGGCGAGCTGGTGCCGTGGCACGACGCCCAGATTCACGTCCTCTCCCATGCCGTCCACTACGGGAGCGGCGTCTTCGAGGGGATCCGGGCCTACGAAACCGCGCGCGGCGCCGCCGTGTGGCACCTCGACGAGCACCTGAAGCGGCTCTTCCGGTCCGCGAAGCTCTACCACACCGAGATCCCGTACTCGCGCGAGGCGATCACGCAAGCGACCAAGGCCGTGATCCTCGCGAACGGTCTCAACGCCTGCTACGTGCGTCCGCTCGTGCTCCGAGGGTACGGCGAGATGGGCGTGAACCCGCTGGAGGCGCCGGTCAACGTCGTCATCGCCGTGTGGCCGTGGGGCGCCTACCTCGGAGAGGACGCGCTCGAGCAGGGCGTCCGCATCAAGGTCAGCAGCTGGCGCCGGAACGGGCAGAACTCGCTGCCGGCGGCCGCGAAAGCCACGGGGCAGTACATCAACTCGGTCCTGGCGAAGGTGGAGAGCCTGAAGGCCGGCTACGACGAAGCGATCATGCTGAACGAGAGCGGCTTGGTGACCGACGGCTCGGGGGAGAACGTGTTCGTCGTGAGAGACGGTGTGCTGACCACGCCGCCCATCTCGGCCGGATGCCTCGACGGGATCACGCGGGGCTCGGTGATCACGCTCGCGCGGGATCTCGGGTACGAGGTCCGCGAAGACAACCTGGTGCGCACGGACCTCTACAACGCCGACGAGTGCTTCTTCACGGGGACCGCGGCCGAGCTCACGCCGATCCGCGAGGTGGATGACCGGATCGTCGGCGAGGGACATCGCGGCCCGGTGACCAAGGAGCTCCAGGGCGCCTTCTTCGCCGCGACCAAGGGTGAGAACGAGAAGTACGTCCACTGGCTCACGTACGTGAACGACTGATGCCGGAGACCGAGCAGCCATACCGGCTCCCGCGGACGGTCGTCCCGTCCCGGTACGACCTGACGCTGGAGCCGAACCTCGACACCGGCGCGTTCATCGGAGCGATCGAGATCGCGATCGAGGTCGTCGAGCCGGTCACCGAGATCGTCCTGAATGCGAACGAGCTGAGGCTCGACGACGCGACGCTCACCGCCGCCGACGGACGCACGGTCGAGGTGTCGAAGATCCTCACGGACGACGACGCCGAACGCGCGACGGTGGATCTCGCCGAGACGGCCGCGCCGGGGGAGTGGACGCTCCGGATCGGGTTCAGGGGTGAGCTGAACCCGCGGCTGACCGGCTTCTACCGGAGCACCTACACGGAGGCCGGCGGGACGCAGGTCATCGGCACGACGCATTTCGAGGCGACGGATGCCCGCCGGGCGTTCCCGTGCTGGGACGAACCCGACCTCAAGGCCGTCTTCGCGATCACCCTGGTCGTGAAGGACGGGCTCACCGCCGTCTCGAACGGTCCCGAGGTGGAGCGGGAGTCGCTCGACGACGGCCGTGTGCGGATCCGGTTCGCCGACACGATGAAGATGTCGACCTACCTGGCCGCCTGGGTGGTGGGCCGGCTCGAGCTCTCCGAGCCGGCCGACGCGCGAGGCGTGCCGATCCGGACCGTGCACGTGCCGGGCAAGGGACACCTCACATCGTTCGCGGAGGAGGTGTCCGTCCATTCCCTGAACTGGTTCGCCGACTACTACGGGATCCCGTATCCGGAGGCGAAGCTCGACAACGTCGCGCTTCCGGACTTCGCACAGGGGGCGATGGAGAACGTCGGGTGCGTGACGTACCGCGAGCAAGTGCTGCTGATCGATCCGGCTCGGTCGACCCAGGAGGAGCAGCTCGGGGTCGCGGAGACGGTGGCGCACGAGCTGGCCCACATGTGGTTCGGCGACCTGGTCACGATGCGCTGGTGGAACGGCATCTGGCTGAACGAGGCGTTCGCGACCTTCATGTCCATGCTCGCCGTCGACGACCTCCGGCCGGACTGGGAGATCTGGAACACGTTCACGCGCGACCGTACGAACGCGTTCGAGATCGACGCGCTCGAGACCACACGCCCGATCGAGTACGAGGTCCGCTCGCCCGACGACGCCAGCGGCATGTTCGACACCCTCACGTACGTGAAGGGAGGCGCGGTCCTTCGGATGCTCGAGCAGTGGCTCGGCGCCGAGCGGTTCCGTGACGGGATCCGCCGCTATCTGCAGAAGCACGCCTACGGCAACACCGAGACGCACGATCTCTGGGACGCGCTCGAGGAGGAGACCGGCGAGCCGGTCCGCCGGATCATGGACGCGTGGATCTTCCAGCCGGGCTACCCCGCCATCTCGATCGATCTCAAAGGGGAGCGCGTTCGCTTCTCGCAGCGACGCTTCATCCCGTCGAAGGACGACGACGCGACCACGTGGCCGGTCCCGCTCACGGTCCGTCAGGTCTCGGGCGAGGAGGAACGCGTCGATCGCATCCTGATCGAGGCGGACGGCGCGGAGCTCGAGCTGCTCGCGCCCGATGCGGTCGTCGTGGCGAACGCCGGCTCGGCGAGCTTCGTGCGGGTCTGGTACGACGACGAACTCCGCTCGCGGGTGGTCGCACGAGCGATGGACGTGTTGTCGCCGATCGAGCGGTACAGCCTGGTCGACGACGGATGGGCCGCCGTCGTCGCGGGGACGGCCTCCGCCGTGTCGTTCCTTGATCTCGTGCGGGGGTTCCAGGACGAGACCGATCTCCGCGTCTGGCAGGGGATCCTCGGCGGCCTCGGCTGGCTCGACCGGTTCGTCGACGACGAGCCGCGTGAGCGCCTGCGGGCGTTCGTGCGCGACCTCGTGCGGCCGGCGCTCACGCGGCTCGGCTGGGACGCCTCGAAGGACGACTCCGTCCTCACCCGCGCGCTCCGCGGCCAGCTCGTGCAGTCCCTCGCCGTCCTGGGTGCCGATCCCGAGACCCTCGCGCAGTGTCGCGAGCTGGAGCTCGAAGGGGAGGGCGATCCGCAGCTCCTGCAGGCCGCTGTGGAAGCCGTGGCCGCCGAGGGAACCGCGGGAGACCTCGATCGGTACTGGCAGCGGTACCGCAGCGCATCCACACCGCAAGAGGAAGAGCGCTACCTGTTCGCGACGTCACGGTTCCCCGGCGAAGCCGAGGTCGATCGGATCCTCGCGTCGGCGATGTCGGACGAGGTCCGGACGCAGGACGCGCCGTACCTGCTCGCCCGCGCGACGACGAACCGCCGGCAGGGCCCCAAGGTGTGGCGGTTCATCGCGGATCGATGGGACGAGATGCAGGACCGTTTCGCCTCGTCCAACATCATGGGCCTCGCCTCGGGCATCCGGTACCTGACCGAACCGGAGATCGTCGATGAGGTCGATGCGTTCTTCCGCGACCACGACATCCCTCAGAACCACCTCATGCTCCAGCAGGCCCTGGAGCGCATGCGCGTGGCCGCGAAGCTCCGCGAACGCGTGACCCCGGAGCTGCTCGAGCGCTTCGGCAGCTGACCGCTGTCACGGGCCGGCCCTCACCGGGCATGGGCGTATCGATCGAACCTTCGGAGACCCCGGGGAACCCATCGCGGTCGAAGGGCCGTCGAAGGGTGATCGAGACCGGCCGAGATCACGGGCCCTCAGGCCCGGATCATCGAAAGGAGTCCCGCCATGCGGAACCCGTTCGCACGTGCCCTTACCCTCACGATCCTCACCGCTGTCATGCTCACCGGCGCGGCCGGGAGCGCCCTCGCCTGCGGCGGACTGGTCACGCCCAACGGCACGATCAACCTGCTGAAGACGACGACGCTCGCGGCCTATCACGAGGGCATCGAGCATTACGTCACCTCGTTCGAGTTCGCCGGCGAGGGCCAGGAGGTCGGGTCGATCATCCCGCTCCCGGGCGTGCCCACGGACGTGATCAAGGGCGGTGACTGGACGCTCCAGCGCCTGATCATCGAGACCCAGCCGCAGCCGGAGGAGGGGCTCTTCCGAGCGGCCGGAGCTGCAGTCGCCAGCGACAGCGCGGAGGTCCTCCTCGAGAAGAAGATCGACGCCCTCGACATCACCGTGCTGAAGGGCGGTGCCGTCGAGGTCGGCAACTGGGCGCGCGAGCACGGGTACTTCCTGCCACCCGACGCGCCGGAGATGCTCGCCTTCTACGCGGACCGCAGCCCGATCTTCCTCGCCGCTCGGTTCAACGCGGAGCGCGCTGCCAACCGCGGCGTGCAGACCGGGCAGGGAACGCCCATCCACGTCGTGATCCCGACGCCCAACCCGTGGGTGCCGCTGCGGATCCTGGCGCTCGGCCGCAAGGCCGCGGAGGTCGTGCAGGCGGACGTGTACCTGCTCACCGACCGGCGGCCGGAGACACTTCCCCAGGCCGAGAGCTCGAAGGGGTTCGATCCGAACCAGCGCGGATTGATCCAGGAGGTCAGCGAGCCGGCCTCGGCCACCCTCCTGGCCGATCTTCGGTCCGATCGCGGGATGAAGTGGCTGCCGGAGAACGGCATGTGGCTGACCTACATCCGGATCAACGAGACGGCGGCGAACCTGAAGCACGACCTCGCGATCGACGCGAGCGGCTACGGGCGGCCGAACCCCGTCGCGGCCGGATACCCCACCGCATCGGGCGCGGCCCCGTGGCCGATCGTCTGGACCGTGATGGCGGCGCTCGTCGCGGTCGCGTTCCTGATGGTCGTCACCGATCCCGCGGTCAGGCGCCAAGCGACTCGGGTCTTCCGGCGGTGAAGCTGCGGGCGGCGGCGACCGCGGTGGCGCTGGTGCTCCTTATCGGGGCGGCAGCGGCATCCCGCGGCGCCGCCGCTCGCGCCAACGACGGCACGGTCCGCATCACGATCCACTACTCCAAGTTCGAACCGGCCGGTCTCGCCGTCGAGCCCGGCGAGACCGTCCGCTTCGTGATCGTGAACACGGATCCGATCGACCACGAGTTCATCCTCGGCGACGAGGAAGTACAGCGTGTCCACGAGGATGGGACGGAAGCGCACCACGCGCCGCGCCCCGGAGAGGTGTCCGTCCCGGCGGGGGAGACCGTGGTGACGACCTACACGTTCCCAGAGGCCTCCGGCGAGCTGATCTTCGGCTGCCACCTCCCCGGCCACTACGACTTCGGCATGCGCGGCACCGTCACCGTCGCTTGACCCTACGAAGTCCGCTCTCGCATATCGATCACGGGGTTACGTGGCCCTGAGCAGCGAGAGGGTGGATTCGGCGTCCGTCGAACCGATGACCTCCGCCATCCTGGCGTTATAGGCGCTGCCGAGCCGATCCCGGAGGAGCGCTTCGCCTTCGCTCATGCGCCTCCCGTCGAGGCGATGGTCGCCATCCGAGTCGCGGGCGATGACGTACGACACCATCTCGCGTTCGAGTCCCGTCGAGCTGAGGGCAAGGTAGACGGAGTCACCGTCGGCCAGCGCTTCCTCCATCCCTGCGATGAACCAGGAATGGACCGCGATCGTCTCTCCGTGGCGAGGTCCTTCTGAACGATCCGTGCGAACCTCGATCACCTCGAGGTCGGCGTCAACCGTTCTATCGCCGTCCGGAAGCGTCGTGCGCGATGCCACTCGGAGCCAGCGCTCCGCTGAGGCGACCATGTTGTCGACGCCCGGACCGTCGTCCCCGCATGGCTCTCCACAGCTCGGCATGGTCAGCATGCAAGGAGCGTCGCGGTCGCGCCGATCCCAGCGAACGTACGAGGACGGCGGACCCAGTGAGCACCCCGAGGCGTCGTCATCCAGCGCGTCCTCCCTCGGCGGCCAACCGACGAGCAACGAACCGGTGCGTTTGACATCCTCTCGGCAGGGTTCATACCGTTCGGGTACGAACGAGTCTCGGGGAGGACGGCACTGAACGAGCGCGTCGAGGTCGAGGGCGTCGAGGTCTCGACCGAGCATTGGATCGGCGGTGAGCGCGTCCCATCCGGCTCGACCTTCGCCGACATCTCGCCGATCGACGAACAGGCCATCGCCGAGGTCGCCCGAGGCGGCGCGGACGAGGCTTCGAAGGCAGCCGATGCCGCGAAAATGGGCTTCGAGGCCTGGGGTTCGATGGAGCCGAAGCAACGGGCCGAGATCCTCCACCGGGTCGGAGAGCTGATCGAGGAAAGAGCGGCCGACATCGCGAAGGTCGAGACGCGGGACAACGGCTCCCTCCTCCGCTCGATGACGAACTCGGTGATCCCGAGGGCCGGCTACAACTTCCACTACTTCGCCGATCATCTCGAGAAGCTCACGGTCGACGACTTCGATACCCGTGGTCACACGAACCACGTGAGCTGGAACCCGTCCGGCGTCGCCGTCGTGATCACGCCGTGGAACGCGCCATTGATGCTCGCGACCTGGCGGATCGCGCCGGCGCTCGCCGCCGGCGACGCCGTGATCGCGAAGCCCCCGGAGTGGGCGCCGCTGACCGCCTCGCTCCTGGCCGACATCACGAAAGACGCCGGGATGCCCGACGGCGCCTTCAACGTGGTGCAGGGGATCGGGGAGGAGGCCGGCGCCGCCCTGGTCGCGCATCCCGACGTGAACCGGGTCGCGTTCACGGGGTCGGTCCCCACCGGGAAGCTCGTCGCCGCGGCCGCCGGTGCGAACCTCACGCCCGTCTCGCTCGAGCTCGGCGGCAAGGCGCCGTTCCTGATCTTCGCCGACACCGATCTCGACGCCGCGGTGAAGCAAGCCGTGAACCAGTTCGACAATGCGGGCCAGGTCTGCCTCGCTGGCACCCGGCTTCTGGTCGAGGACGCGATCCATGACGAGTTCTTGCATCGGTTCACGGAGGCCGCCGCCGCGATCCGCCAGGGTGACCCTCGCGAGGACACCACCGACATCGGGCCGCAGATCACCCGGGAGCACTTCGACCGGGTCGACGGCTACGTGCAGCGCGCCAAGGCCGACGGCGTCGAGGTCGTGTTCGGCGGCGGGCCGAACGAGGAGCTCGGCGGCCTCTACTACCGGCCGACGCTGTTCCGCGAGCCGCCCCGCGACGCCGAGATCGTCCAACACGAGGTCTTCGGCCCCGTCCTCACGCTCCAACGCTTCTCCGGTGAGGACGAGGGCGTCGCATTGGCGAACGACACGACCTACGGCCTGTCGGCGATCGTCTACACAGGCGACCCCGATCGCGCCGAGCGGGTCTCAGCGGCGCTCGTGGCCGGCACCGTGTGGGTGAACTCCTTCTATGTCCGTGATCTGCGAGCCCCTTTCGGCGGCTCACGCAACAGCGGGATCGGCCGGGAGGGCGGCATCTGGAGCTTCGACTTCTACTCCGACGTGAAGAACGTCTGCATGGCCCCATGGACGCCAACGGAACACTGAGAGGAGCACGCGATGGGTGAGATCGTCGGCGCGGGGATCGTCTCGCACGTCCCCACGATCATGTTGCCGGAGGAAGTGCGGCTGGAGATCAACGAGGGCAAGGAGATCACCCTCGTCCCCGGGCTGCAGCGGCTCCGGACCGAGGTGCTCGACCGAGTCCAGGCCGACACGTTCGTCTTGATGGACACCCACTGGGAGGTGACGTTCGAGCACATCATCACCGCGCACGAGAAGCGCGAGGGGATCTTCACCTCGCACGAGCTGCCGCGCGGGATGCGCCAGATCCCGTACGAGATGCCGGGCGACCCCGAGCTCGCGTTCGCCGTCTCGAAGGAGGCCGAGAACCGCGACGACACGTGGGTGCTCGCCTCCGACGACCCGTACCTGCCGATCTTCTACGGGACCATCAACATCTGGTCCTACCTCAAGGACGGCCCGGAGAAGTGGGTGAGCGTCGGCATCAACCAGTGCGGGACCACGGAGGACTTCCTCCTCCTAGGGGAGCTGATCGGCGAGGCCGTGCTGTCGCTGGATCGGAAGGTCGTGCTCCTCGCTTCGGGCGGGCTGTCGCATCGCTTCCTGCCGTTCCGCGAGCTGCGGGGCCGCGAGAGCTCCGACCCGATGAAGAACATCATCACGCCCGAGGCTCGAGAGGCCGATCTGCACGTGCTCGACCTGCTCCAGAAGGGAGATCATGCGTCGCTGATCGATTGGGTGCCGGAGTACAAGAAGGTCGGACCGGAGGGCAAGTTCGGTCACTACCTGATCATGGCCGGCGCGCTCGGCGGTGCGGCGTGCACGGCGCCGGGCGAGCTCTTCAGCGAGTACGAGGCCTCGGTCGGCACGGGCCAGGTCCACGTGTGGTTCGAACGGCCGGCGACCGGTTGGACCGGCTCGACGACGGCGGCGTAGGGTTCGCGAAGTCAACCGAAGGGGGCTTGCGTGGCAACCGAGATGGACAAGATGACCGGAGACACCGGATACGAGCGGCTGGGGAGGCGGCGGCTGAAGCTCGTGGACGTCGTCGCGCAGTCCGTCGGCCTGATCGGCCCCGTGTTCTCGGCGGCGTTCCTGATCCCGTTGATCGCGGGCTTCAACTTCTCCGGCAACGGCGCAGGGATCGCCACTCCGTTCGCGGTGATCCTGGCCGCCATCGGAGTGCTCGCACTGGGATGGATCGTGGCGCAGTACGCGAAGCGCGTCCACGCGGCGGGGTCCCTCTACGACTACGTGACGATGGGCTTCGGTTCGCGTGTGGGCGGCTGGGCCGGGTGGATCTACTACGGAGGCACCCTCCTGCTCTCCTCGGCGATCGCCGTCCTGGTGGGCTGGTTCCTTCGCGACAACATCCTTCCCGCGTTCGAGATCGACCCGATTATGCCTTCGTGGGCATGGTCCCTGATCTACGTCGGCCTCGTCTTCCTGATCCTCGCGGCCGGCGTCCAGATCTCGACCCGCGTCCAGCTCCTGCTCGCGCTCGTCTCCGTGGTGGTCGTGCTCGGCTTCTTCATCAACGTGATCATCAACGCGCCGGAGAATAGCTTGAAGGCGTTCAACCCTGCGGAGGCGCCGAACTACACGGGGATCCTGTTCGGCGTGTTGTACGGCGTCTTGATCTTCGTCGGGTTCGAGACGGCGGCGAACCTCGCCGAAGAGGCAGAGCAGCCGAAGCGCGCGATCCCGAAGGCGGTGATGCTGTCGGTGGCGATCGTCTCCGTCTTCTACGTGATCGCCGCGTACGCGCAGGTCGCCGGGTTCGGGTTCGATCTCGCGGTCCTGACCTCTCCGGAGGTCGCCGCGGCGCCGTTGTTCGCGCTCGGGTCTCCCGATTCTGCCGGAGGCATGGGGGGCTCGTCGGACACGATGCTCAAGATCCTGCTCGTCGTCGTGTTACTGGACGTGATGGCGGTGGGGCTGGGCGCGGCGACGGCAACCACCCGCGGGCTCTTCGCGCTAGCGCGCGACAGGAAGATCCCCGGGGTCATCGCCGCAACGACCAAGGGTGGCAATCCGGTCGCGGCCGCGCTCGTCGTGGCCGTCGTGTCCGCCGCGTGGGTCCTGTCGACGGTCGCGTTCGACTCGCTCTTCGCTAACGGCGCGTTGGAAGGCGTGCCGCACGAGCTGGGGGTGTTCCAGTGGATCTCGACGCTCGGAGCGTTCCTGATCATGTTCGTGTACGGGATCATGGCGCTGGGCGCCTTCGTCGGGCTGAGCGATCACCCGAACAAGGTCGCCCTCGTGATCTCCGGCCTGCTCGGCACAACCGTCGCCGTCGGTGCGATCTTCGGCGCGATCTACAAGGTGGCACCACCGTTCGACGGCATCTGGGTCTGGGGTGTCATCTGGGCGGCGCTGGGTCTGCTCGTGACGCTCGCCGTGAGGGGACGCGAGCCGGCTCGCCAGGTGCTCACCGACCTCTCGACGGGGGAGGAGGGCTGAGGGACTCGAGGACCGCAGGGATGGACGACTCCGATCGGCCGCTGCGGCTCGACGCGCCTCGGGAGGAGGCGCTCGAGCATGCGGCGAAGCTCGTCGCCGAGGCATGGCGGAGCTTCGACCGCCCCCGGCCGGAGGAGCCACCGCTCGACGAGGGGCTCCGGGCGCTCCTGCAGGCCGGGCTCCCACAGGAGCCGGTGAGCGTCCACGAGGCGTTGGAGGACGCGGCTCGTGCGCTCGACGAGTCGATCGCCCAGCCGCGCCCCCGGTACTTCGCGTTCATCGGATCGTCCGGCCTCGAGATCGGGGCGCTCGGAGACCTGCTGGCGTCCACGTACGACATGAACCTCGCCGTGGACGCGCGTGCCGCCACGATGATCGAGCAGCAGGCGGTCGGGTGGGTAGGGGAATTCGTCGGCTATCCGGCGACGAACGGCGCCTTCACGAGCGGCGGCACGATCTCGAACATGACCGCGTTGGCGGCGGGCTCCGCGCCGCCGTGTACGCCTCGGCCGAGGTCCACTACTCGATCACCCGCGCCGTGGAGCTGCTCGGGATCGGGAGCGACCGGCTCCGCGACATCCCGATCGACGGCGAGCACCGGATGCGCCCGGAGCTGCTGGCCGAGTCGATCGACCGGGACGTGGCCGATGGCGTGACGGCGGTCGCGGTGATCGCGACCGCCGGAACCACGCTCACCGGCGCGATCGACCCGGTCGCGCAGATCGCCGACGTCTGCGAGGCACGCGGGATCTGGCTGCACGTGGACGGCGCCTACGGGCTGCCCGCCGCATCGGTCGTGCCCGACCGATTCGCGGGCGTCGAGCGCGCCGACTCGATCAGCGTCGACGCGCACAAGTGGCTCTACGTCCCCAAGGCGTGCAGCCTGGCGCTCGTCCGAGAGCCCGGCGCGCTCTCGCAGGCGTTCGCGCACGAGCAGGGTTACCTTCCGCATCAGCAACACGAGCTGCACGCGGCCGACATCACCCTGGAGTACTCGCGTCCGCTCCGGGCGCTGAAGCTCTGGCTCGCGTTCCGTGCGCACGGTGCCGAGCAGTTCCGGGAAGCGATCCGCCGGAACCTCGCGGAGGCACAGCTCCTGCATCGGGCCGCTTCGGATCGACCGAGCTTCGAGACGTTCGACGCCCCTCCGCATCTATCGATCGTGCCGCTCAGGCACACCCCGAAGGGAGTGGATGACCTCGACGCCCACAACCAGTCCCTCGCCGAGGCGATCCAGGCCGACGGCCGCGTCTATCTCGCCTCGGCGCTGATCGAGGGGAAAGTCTGGCTCCGTCCGTGCTTCGTGAACTACCGCACCACCGACGACGACGTGATCGCGATCCTCGACGTCGCCGACGAACTTGGGGAAAGGATCGCGAAGGGGTCTTCGTGAGCGCCGACGGCCTGCTGCCCGCCGAACGCAAGATCGTGGAGGAGCTCGGACACCTTCCGCTCGACTTCCGAGCGATGTGGGCCATCTCCAACGTCTTCCGGAGCGGCGCCGCGATCAGACGTCACCTCGAGTCCACCGTGCTCGCCGCCGATCGACTGTCATGGACCGCCTTCACCGCACTCTGGGTGCTCTGGATCTGGGGCGAGATGGAGGCTCGCGACTTCGCGGCCGCGGTCGGGATCAGCCGCCCGACCGCGAGCGGGGTTCTCACCACGTTGCAGGGCCGACGCTACGTGAGGCGCCGGAAGGCATCGAAGGACGGTCGGGTGGTCCTCGTCTCGCTGACCCCGAGCGGCCGGAAGAAGATCGAGGCGCTGTTCCCGCGGTTCAACGCCGAGGAGGCTCGGGTCGCCTCTGTCCTGGCCGAGGAGGAGCAGGAACGGTTCGCCGAGATGCTTCGCACGCTCCTCCGCGGCGTCGACGCGGGGCGCTGATCGCCCTAGACGGTCCGGACCCGGACAGGCATCCGCTTGATCCCGTTGACGAAATCCGACCGGATCCGCTCGACCGGCCCCGCGAGCTCGATCGAATTCAGGCGCGGGAGGAGCTCCTGGAAGAGGATCTTCGTCTCCAGCCGGGCGAGGTGTGCCCCCAGACAGAAGTGCGGGCCACCCGGGCCGAACGTCACGTGGTCGTTCGGCGTCCTCGTGACGTCGAACGTGTAGGGGTCGGGGAAGACTTCCTCGTCGCGGTTGGCGCTCGTGAACCAGGTGACGACCTTGTCGCCCCGCTGGATCTTCGCGCCACGGAGCTCGAGGTCGCGAGTGGCCGTCCGGCGGAAGTGGTGCACGGGCGTCGCCCATCGGAGGATCTCCTCGGTCGCGCGCGGGATCCGCTCGGGGTCTTCCTGCAAGAGCTTCAGCTGCTCCGGATGCTCCATCAGCGCGAGCATCCCGTGGCTGATCGTGTGCCGCGTCGTCTCGTTGCCCGCGATCATCAGCACCCCGAAGTAGTTGTGGAACTCCTGCTCGTTCAGGACGCCCTCCGACTGTGCGACCGTGAGGGCGTTGATCACGTCGTCCTGCGGATCCTTCAGGCGCAGGTCGCGCTGACCGTCGGCGTAGTCGAACACCTCGTAGGCGGCCGGGGAGCGGAACGGCAGGAGCCGGTAGGCCTCGGTGTCCACTCGGTCGACCACTGCCCGGGAGAGGTCGGGGTCCTGGTTCGCGATCATCTGGTCGCCCCAGGAGATCAGTTGCGGCGCGTCCTCTTGCGGGACCGTGAAGATCGAGCAGAGGAACCGGATCGGCAGGTCTCGGCTGATCTCGGGCACGAAGTCGAACTCGCCCGTGGGGAGCGCCTTGTCCAAGACGTCGCTCGCGACCTCGCGGATCCAGTCCTCGTACTTGCCGACCCCGCGCGCGGAGAAGCGGCTGGAGCAGATCCGTCGGAGCTGGGTGTGCCGGGGAGGGTCGGTCTCGAGCATCGACTTCCTGATCTCGAGCTGCTCGTCGTCGAGCTCCTCGAGTGCGACCGCGCCGAGCTCCGAGGAATAGGTCTGCCAGTCCATGTGGATCGCGGTGAGGTCGTCGTAGCGGGTGACCGCCCAGAAGCCCTTGTTGGGCGGGCGTTCCGGATGCCAGAAGACCGGGTGCTCGTGGCGGAGGTGATCGAACCAGTCGTAGGGAACGCCCTCGACGTAGTTGTCGGGGTTCGCGAGATCGATCTCGGGGTGTTCCTCGGCCATCGAGCGAATCATACGGGCACTAGAAATACGGGAGGTAGTACTCGAGCTCCCAGGGCGTGACCTCGGTGTCGGACGTCTCGCCCGCAGCCTCGTAGCGATCCCACTCCGCGCGCTTGAGGGCGACGAACGACTCCACGAGCCATTCGCCCATCGCGCCGACGAGCTTGGTGTCCGACTGGAGCTCGTCCAGCGCGTCGGAGAGCGTGTTGGCGACCGCCACGTCGGTGTTGGGTTCGGCTCCGGGCTCCTGCCGGGGGCCGAGCTCCAACTCTTCCGTGACGCCGATCCGGGCCGCGTGGAGCAGCGCGGCACCGGCCAGATAGGGGTTGGCAGCGGCGTCGGCCATCCGGTGCTCGATGCGCGAGCCCTCTCCCCGTGCCGACGGGACGCGGATGCCCACGGTCCGGTCGTCGAGTCCCCAGTTGGCGAGGTAGCCGTTCAACATGTCGGGCTTCAGACGCTTGTAGGCGTTGACGGTGGGGGCGCAGATCGCCGCCATGCCACGGTGGTGTGCGAGCAGGCCCGCGATCGACCTTCGGGCGAGCTCGGACAGTCCGTCGGGATCGTCGGGATCGTGGAACGCATTCGACCCGTCGCGACGGCGGAACGAGAGGTTCATATGCATGCCGCACCCGCCGCGATCGTTGAACGGCCTGCCCAGGAACGTGGCGTGCTTGCCGTGCCGGGCGGCGATCTCACGTACGAGCACGCGGAACAGGAACGCCTCGTCGGCGGCCGCGATCCCGTCCCGGTAGCGCCAGTTCACCTCGTAGGCCGCCGAGTCGAACTCGCTGCACCAGCTCTCCACGTGGAAGCCCGAAGCGAGCGAGGCCGTGACCATGTCGTGGATGGCGCCACTCGGGTCCACCGACATCCCGGTGCCGTAGACGCGGTGCGAGGGCAGCTCGGCCGGGACCCACGCGCCGTCCTCGGCCTGCTCGCACAGATAGAACTCCAGCTCGAACGCCAGCTGCGGCTCCAGGCCCATGTCGCGCCATGCCTGGATCGCCTGCTTCAGGACCTGCCGCGGGTCGAGCTCCAGCGGGCGGCCGTGCTGCGCCACGTCGGCGATCCCGACCATGGTGTCGTCCTCCCAGCCCGGTCGAAGGGTGTCGCGGTCCAGCTGGGCCTCGACGTCGGGGAGTCCGATATCGAACTGCTGTCGCGGGATCGGCAGGATCTCCCGGTCCGTGGTGAGCGGGTAGAGCCCGATGCAGAACGCCGCGTGGCCGGCCTCCGCGACGTCGCCGAACAGGTACTTCCCGCGCTCGAGCCCGAGGATGTCCGGGATGAGCAATCGCAGCCGCCTACCGCTCAGGTCCATGTCCCGCCCTTCCTGTGGTGGCTCAGGGAAGGTATCTGATGCCGGACGGTTCCGCTCGGCTGGAGCGCCTACTGCCGAACCGCGTCAGCCCCGTTTCGGGGCCCTGACGCCGCGGAACTCCCAGTCCCCGCCGAACGCGGTCGAGATCACCTCTTCGGACTCCGAGGGCTTGGCACCGACGTCTTCGCGCACCGGCACGTCGCCTTCGACGATGAAGTTGCGAAGGACGCCGAGCCCTTCGACCTCGACCTCGACGACATCGCCCGGATCGACCGGGCGGGAGTTGGCGGGTGTTCCCGAGAGGATCACGTCGTTGGGCAGGAGCGTGATCGTGCGGGCGATGTCCGCCACCAGGTACCGCATGTCCCAGATCATCTCGTCCGTGTTCCCGTCCTGCTTCACGTCGCCGTTCACGCGTGTCCGGATCGCCTTGCCGTGGAAGTCCCAGTCCGTGACGAGGCCGGGGCCGAGCGGACAGAGGGTGTCCGAGCCCTTCACTCGAAGCATCGAGCCGGCGTCGGTGTCGCGGAAGTCGTGGAGCCCGTAGTCGTTGGCGACGGTGTAGCCGAGGATGTAATCGTCGACCTCGTCGGGGGCGATGTGCTTGCAGCGCTCGCCGATCACGATCGCGATCTCGCCCTCGTAGTTCAGGTACCGGCATCGCGGAGGACGAACGACCTCGCCGCCGTGCGCGTTGAGCGAGGTCGTGGGCTTGTGGAAGAACGTGGGCGCCGGGCCGAGTGCCGCCTGGAACTCCGCCCGGCGACTCTCGTAGTTGAGGTGGACGCAGATGATCTTCGACGGCTGGACGGGCGGGAGGTGGGCGGGTTCGTCCATCGGGATGCGCCGGCCGTCCGGCGCGACCAGCTCCTCGTCCTCGCGCGTGACTGTGGTGGCCACCCCGTCCAGGAGGATCCGCCGCGTTTCCATCCGGCGATAGCCTACGGCCCGTGGGATGGCTCGTCGGCACGCGGAACGGGCTGTTCGGGCAGGGCGGAGACCATTGGCTCGACGGTCGCGAGATCACGGCGTCGGTGCCCGACGCGGATGGGTGGTGGGCGCTGGCGGACGGCCGCGACGTGATCCGGTTCCAGGGTGGCGCCGTGGAGGCGATCGCATCGATCGAGGAGGAGCTGGGCCGGTGCATGCTTCCGGTGGATGGCGGCGTGCTCGTCGGCACGGCGAACGCCCGGATTGCCTTCGCGCGTTCGGGGTCGATCGAGATGCTCACGTCGTTCGACGGTGCGAAGGGTCGCGACCGCTGGTACACGCCGTGGGGTGGTCCTCCCGACACCCGGTCGCTGTCTGCCGCTCCCGACGGCGCTCTGTTCGCCAACGTGCATGTCGGCGGGATCCTTCGCGCGCGTGACCCTCATGACACGTGGGAGCCGACCATCGACATCGATGCCGACGTGCACCAGGTCCTCGCGGACCCGATCAGGGCGGGGCACGTCGTCGCGGCGACGGCCCTCGGGCTGGCCGAGTCCCTCGACGGTGGCGACACCTGGCGGTTCATCACCGACGGTCTCCACGCGGCGTACGCGCGAGCGGTGGCGCTGGACGGCGAGGAGCTGTTCTTGAGCGCATCCGTCGGGCCTCGAGGCGGCCGGGCGGCCGTCTACCGTCTTCCGCCCGGGGAGATGGCGTTCGTCAGATCCACCGGCGGCCTCCCGGATCGGTTCGGCCAGAACATCGACAGCCACTGCCTCGCGGCCGGGGGCGGCACGGTCATATTCGGCGCCGAAGGCGGCAGGCTGTTCGTCTCCGAGGATGGCGGCGCGTCGTGGCGCGACGCAGGCACCACCTATCCGGAGATCACATGCGTCGCGGTGGCGGACTCCGAAGGACCTGGGCCGTAGACTCCGCGTCCGTGGCCGAGCTGAAGGGGTTCTTCCCGCCGCGTTCACCCGAAGGCAAGGCGTCGCTCGTGCCCGCGCCGCCCTGGCATTACTCGGGCGACGTCCTCACGATCGAATACCGGACGGATCCCGGTCGGGTCGCCGCGCTTCTTCCGCAAGGCGTCGAGCCGGCCGACGAGGATCCCGGAGCCGTCGCGGTCATCTGGGCGGACTGGCAGTCGTGCAGCGACTCGGGCGAGGAGCTGTTGGACCCCGTCCGCTCCCAGTACAAGGAATGCTTCGTCGTCGTCCGGTGCCGGTACGAGGGCGAGACGTACTCGCGCTGCGTCTACATCTGGGTCGACAAGGACTTCGCGCTCGCCCGCGGCTGGTACCAGGGCTATCCGAAGAAGCTCGGCTCGATCTGGATGACGCGTCCGGTGACCGTGGGGCGCGCCGGGCCTCGGCTCGGCGCCGGGGGAGCCTTCGGCGCCACGCTTGCGGCGAACGACCGGCGCCTCGCCGAAGCCCGCTTGACGCTGACCGGCGAGTCGGAGTCGGGTGGCTTCGTGAACGCCCTGCCGATGCTGCACTCCCGCTGGATGCCCTCGATCGAGAAGGACAGCGGGGATTCGATGGCCGAGCTCGTGACGATGGGGTCCCGCGACGTGGAGGTCGGCCCGGCCTACACCGGCGACGCCGAGATCCGGCTCTTCGAAGCGCCGCGGGAGGAGCTCGCCGCCTTGGAGCCCCGCGAGACGATCGCCGGCTACTGGCGTCAGGTCGGCGCGACCTTCGACGGCGGCACCAGGCTCGGCTAGATGCGCCTCGTCCGATTCCGGCACGGCGATCGCATCGCGACCGGCGCGATCGAGCCGGGCTCCGACGACATCAAGATCCTCCGCGGCACGTTCTTCGAGGATCCTCTCCCGTCGGGCGAGACGGTCGCGCTCGGCGATGTCCTTCTCCTCGCACCGGTGCTTCCTTCCAAGCTCGTCTGCGTGGGAAGGAACTACGTCGCGCACGCCGAGGAATGGGGTCTCACCGTGCCCGAGGAGCCGCTGCTGTTCCTCAAGCCCTCAACGGCGGTGATCGGGCCCGGCGATCCGATCAAGCTGCTCCCCATCAGCAAGCGGGTCGACTACGAGGGCGAGCTCGGGGTCGTGATCGGCCGTCTGGCCCGCGGTGTCCGCGCGGAGGACGCCTACAAGTTCATCCTCGGATATACATGCGGAAACGACGTCACGCTCCGGGACCTGCAGAAGACCGACGACCAGTGGGCGCGCGCGAAGGGCTTCGACGGGTCGGCGCCTCTCGGCCCCTGGATCGAGACCGACCTTGATCCGAACGATGTGATCGTCCGCACGAGCCTGAACGGAGAGATCCGCCAGCAGGCATCGACCGCCGAGATGGTCTTCGGTGTGGCGACGCTGATCGAATACATCACGGTGTTCATGACGCTGCTCCCCGGCGACGTGGTGCTCACGGGTACGCCGGAGGGCGTGGGCAAGCTCACCGACGGAGACGTCGTGGAGGTCGAGGTCGAGGGTGTCGGCGTGTTGCGGAACGAGGTGCGCGGGTGACGGTCCGATGCCGATTCGCACCCGCCCCCTCGGGGTCGATCCATGTGGGGAACGCGAGGAGCGCGCTGTTCTCGTGGCTCTTCGCCCGTCATCACGACGGTGTCTTCACCCTCCGGATCGAAGATACGGACGCGAGCCGCGTCACCGAAGAGGCCTCTCAAGGCGTGCTCGACGATCTTCGCTGGCTCGGCCTCGATTGGGACGAGGGCCCCGATGTCGGCGGGCCGAACGGGCCGTACCGGCAATCCGAGCGACTGGACACCTACCGGCAGATGTCCGAACGGCTTCTCGAGGCAGGCCATGCCTACCGGTGCTTCTGCACGCCGGAGGAGCTCGACGAGCGCCGGAAGGCGGCGCTCGCCCGGGGCGAGCCGCCCGGATACGACGGCCGCTGCCGGAACCTCACCGACGAGGAGCGCGCGGCGTTCGAATCGGAGGGCCGGTCGTTCGCGATCCGATTCCACATGCCCGAACGGGAGTGGGTGATCGAGGATCTGGTGAAGGGCGAGGTCCGTTGGGGGCCTCGCGACCTCGGCGACTTCGTGATCGTGCGTTCGGACGGCACGCCCGTGTTCCTGCTGGCGGTCGCGGTCGACGACATGCTGATGGAGGTCACCCACGTGGTTCGAGGCGACGATCTCCTCGCGAGCGCGCCTCGCAACGCGGCGGTGATCGAGGCGCTCGGGGGGACGCCGCCCGCCTACGCGCATCTGCCGCAGGTGCTGGGCCCGGATTCCAAGCCGCTGTCGAAGCGCCACGGTGCGACGAGCGTCGCTGCTTTCCGGGAACAGGGATCCCTCCCGGAGGCGCTGGTGAACTACCTCGCGCTCCTCGGATGGGCGAAGGACGACCACACCACGTTCCTTTCTCGAGTCGAGCTGATCGAGGCCTTCGACTTGTCGCACGTCTCACGCAACCCTGCGGTCTTCGACACACAGAAGCTCGAGTGGATGAACAACCACTACATCCAGTCGTTGGATGAGGACGACCTCGCGGCCCGATGCGTCCCGTTCCTCACGTCGGAGGGTCTGTCCGTTGACCCCTTGCTGCTCCGCCGGGCCATCCCCATCATCCGGGAACGCATGAAGACCCTCACCGAGGCGCCCGTGCTGCTCCGCTTCCTGTTCACCGACGACGTCGTGCCGAACGAGAAGGCCTCGGCGCTGATCGCGAAGGCTCCTGAGGGATATCTCAAGGCGACGGCCGATGCGCTCGATGCCTTGGGGACATGGGATACCGAGCACATCCAGGCGGTTCTGGACGGACTGGCGTCGGAGGCGGGACTGAGCCGGACGAAGGGCTGGCAGCCTATCCGCGCCGCCGTGACGGCATCGAACGTGTCGCCGCCCCTGCCGGAGTCGCTCGCCCTGTTGGGCAAGGAGCGCACGGTGGCACGGCTCCGCGCCGCCGCCGCGTGACCGTCGCAGCGCTCCTGCTCGTCTCCGCCCTCGCCGCCACGCCCGCTCCGTTCATGGCGCGACCCGTCCACGCTTCCCCGATCCACGGCGCCCCGACGAACCGCGCCGCGTCGGTCGCGGCGACCGTGCCTCGCACACCCGACGTCGCCTCTCTTCGGCCGCGGATCCTGTGGAAGCCGATCCCGTACGGCGAGCGCCGCCGCAACCAGATGGCCGCGTACTCGAGTCGTCACTACGGTCAGTGGACGTGGCGGCTGCGAGCCCCCGTCGCCGTCGTCCAGCACTACACGACCGGCACCACGTGGCAGGGTGCGTGGAACACCTTCGCCGCGAACTCACCCCACCTGGGCGAGTATCCGGGCACGTGCACCCACTTCATCGTCCACACCGACGGCCGGATCTTCCAGCTCGTGCCGCTCTGGATCCGTTGCCGACACGTGATCGGGATGAACCACCTCTCGATCGGGATCGAGCACGTCGGCCGCTCCGACGCCGAGGTCATCCGGAACGCGCGCCAGATGAACGCGTCCTTGAAGCTCACGCTCTGGCTCGTGGCGAAGTTCCAGATCCAGAATCGGAACGTGATCGGGCACGGCGAGAGCCTCCAGAGCCCGCTGCGGTACGAGCGATACGCCGCCTGGAAGTGCAGGTCGCACACCGACATGGCTCGACCCGCGATGAGGACCTATCGGGGATGGCTGCGGGATCGGTCCCGTGTCGCCGGGGTGCCCATCGGCCCGGCACCGGAATGGGTCGACATCGGCTGCTGATCCGGAGAGATGGCTTCCCTCGACGAGGGCCCCTGGTCTAGGATTGGGTTCCAGGAGGCGCCCGTGTCGAAGGTCCTGAACCTGCCCGAGCGCCAGGACGCCGAGGGATCCTGGCACATGGTCCTGAAGGACGTGTGCGGTTGGTGTGGATGCGGATATCTCGTCGCCGAGGACGACCACGACCTCGTCTGGGAGCCGGGCCGCCACCACGACAAGCACTGCTCCGACGACGAATGCGAGTGCCACACCCGTGCTCGCGTCGGGCGGCGACACGACGAATGGTGAGACGCGCGCGGCGCTGATCCCCCCCGACGACCTCCCTCAGATGCTTCGGAACTAGCCCGTATGGGCCATCCGGCCTTCCTACACGTATGTCTGCAAGAGCCGACGGAAGCCAGATGTGCGCTTCGGCCATGAGGCCTACTGTCGGAGCACGACTCCCATGGACGGAGGAGCTCGGATGGTTGGTGAAGACGGATCGGTCACGATCGAGGTCGCGGCTGAACTGATGAACATCGAGGTGCGAGCGATCAGGGAATGGTCGGCGATCGGGTCCCTGCAGATCGAACGACGAGGAGACTCGGAGGTCGTGCACCTCGGTCAGGTGAAGGCGCTGGCTCGCTCGCCGATCGGGCCGGACGGAGGCGTGGAGACGCACCCGGGAGCTCTCCGTGAGCTCCTCCGTGAAACCACGGTGGACACGCAGAGCCTCGCCGGACTGCAGGAGCTCGCTCGTGAACGGAGCACGGCCGGCGACTGACCCCTGTCGCGTCGCTCCATCGGCAGGATCGACGAACCTTGCACACCAGTCTGTGAAGCGTCGGCCTGTCGGGTGAGTGCCTTGCGCGAGGGGCTAGACTCGCGCGCGATGACTGGGGATCCGATGGACGACGCCTCCGATCGGTTGTTGAAGGTCATCGAGGAGTTCGAGCGTGTTGCCGAGTCGGCGACCCCCGATGAGGCTGCGGCTTCGTTCGACGAGCCCACGCTGCAGGTCTTCTGGCAGAGCTGGCCGCACGCGAGCTCCTGGGCGGGCGCCCTCTGGCGTCGTCTCAACGAGAACCTCGCAGACGCCGCGATACCGGAAGACCGGTCCGATTTCCACGAAGTCGGTGGCGAGGGCGGCTGAGAGGGGATCGAGGGCTACACATGGCCATCCTGAAGGAGATCATGACCGGTCAGGTGTTCACGACCACGAGTGACACCTCGGTCGCAGAGGTGGCCTCCAGCATGCTGAAAGGGCGGTTCGGATCCGCCGTCGTGATGGAGGGTTCGTGGTTGAGCGGCATCTTCACCGAACGCGACGTGCTCCGCGCGGCGGCGTCGGGATCCGATCTGACCTCCTCGGCCGTCTCGGAATGGATGACCAGCGACCCTGTGACCGCGGACGCGGACATGGATGCGGACGAAGCCACCGAGGTCATGATGAGCCGTGGCTTCCGGCACCTGCCGGTCGTGGAGGGGAAGACCCTCATCGGGATCGTGAGCCTTCGCGACATCCTGCGAACGCGGATCCGGCGCCCGCAGCCCTAGGACTCGAGAACCCGCACCGACGTTGGGGAACCGCCCGCTACTTCCAGGCGTGGAGGATCAGACGACCTTCCTCGATCAGCTCCGGATGCTTGCGCTCGATCCGCCGGAAGCCGACGTCGCGGAGCATCGCCTCCACGGCCGGGGGGTTCGCCCCCCACCAGTTCGTCGGGTCATCGTTCAGCTCGGTTCCCGGATAGAAGAGCATGACTGGGTCGGGGTCTTCGACCTTCGCCGTGTGCGAGTCGAAGATCAGTTGATCGCCCGTCACGCTTGCGACGCGCTCGAGCGCGAGCAGCGGATGTCGGAGGTGGTACAGCACGCCGACGAACAGCACCAGATCGAACGTTCCGACCTTTTCGGGCGAGAGGTCCATCACGTCGATCTCGAGGTCGTCGGCCCGCGAACCGAGGATCCGGCTCGCCGTGAGGAAGCCCTCCTTCGTTCCCCAGCCCTCCCCACTCCAGCAATAGGAGTCGGTGGCGAGGACGCGGCTGGCGCCCCGCCTCTCGGCTTCGAACGTGAAGACCCCGTCCCAGGCCCCGATGTCCAGCACGCTCTTGCCGGAGAGGTCCGAAGGCAGCTCGAGCGGGGCCATCCGGCTCGGCGTGTCGTCGACGCCGGGCGTGACGATGCCGTCCCCAAGATCGATCCGGTGGTACCAGTTGACGTCGGCGATCTCCGCCTTGACCTTCTCGATGTCCTGGAAGCCACTACTTCGGTTCATCGCTTCGGCCCTCGTGCGATCCGCATCGACTCTCGATCTCCGCTGCATCCTAGCGTTGTGCCGGAGGGCACATCGTCACGCCTGGTAGTCCCAACGGGATCTGAACCCATGTCTTCACCTTGAGAGGGTTCTCGGGGCCGGTTCCACTACCTGCGACGATGACCGAGCTCGTGCTGCCGACCTGCGGATTCCTTGCTCGATGGTTCCCATCGTTACTTGACGGGTCCCGGTCGTTCGCGGGACGAATGCGGGACGAATGAGCCGCCCGCCGCGTGTGGGCATCAGGTCGTGAAGCACAGGCGGCCACGAGGAGAGAGCGCGCTCAGGCCAGCCCCCCAAAGAAGAGTCAATCCGAGAGGTCGAGGCCGATTGGGTCCGGCCAGCGGCATGGCCCGAAGCAGGGCCAGGAGTCTGGTCGCCTCATATGGCCGCGTGAGCGCTTCTCCTGCACCCATGCAGCGAGCGCGGCACCTCCGAACCGAGCGCACCAGGCTCGGAGGAGGTGAGAGTGACCGAACCACCCTGGGGCTCGTTGCGGCCAGCTGGGGCGTGATCATGGCGTTATCGCCGGTCATGCAGATCCGCTGGATGATGCGCCTCAGATCCTCTCGTGACGTGTCGATCGGCTACCTGCTTGTCATCGTCGTGGGGTTCGCGATCTGGATCGCCTACGGGATCGTGATCCGCGATCCCGCGGTCGTTGGCCCCTACACCGTCGCGTTCATCGTGGGGCTGGGGACGATCGCGGTCGCCGTCCACTTGCGGAAGCTGCAGGAGCGCCGAGCCACGCACGCCAAGGTTCCATGACCGATCGGGTTGCCGCCGGAGTTGGTTGCGATGACGGCCACGCAGGGAGAGGACGGCCGTGGTCCAAAGGTTTGCCGTTCTGCTGGCCTGCTGGATGGGCGAGCGAACCTCGGTCACGAGATGACGGTGGAACCGCGCCGGGCGGACCCGGCCGAGGCAAGGCGTGACCCCGGAGGCTAAGTGGGTGCGTTGTGTTGAGGGCGAGAGGAGAGACTGGGGAACCCTCGGGTGAGCAGCGCAGGAAGAGGCGGCCTTGGCGACGATCGCCCGAGACGCCATGGATAACGTGCCGCACGCTCGGGGTCGGAGCCCCATTCCATCCGAACGGTCTCAACAACCGACCGGGCTTCGGTCTGTGTTCAACTACGAATGATGATGCGAGTCCGGCGACACAGCGCCTGCATGATCGGTATGGCGATCGCGGTCCCCGGCGGGACGGCGCAGGCACCCACGGCTGGCCGGGCCTTCATCGCCAGCGTGGCTCCCTTTCGACGCCTCGTCTCCATGGTCGGGCTGTTCGTCGACCCCGCTAGGCCTCAACGGCGGCACCCTGTTCTGTTCCCCGTCCCGGTGGTCGCTTCCCGTTGGTCACATCGGCGGGCGGGTTAGATGTCGGGTCCTCCCGATGACGACAAGGCTGTCCGATCCGTTCGTCAGCGGATGGCCATCCCGGTGGCCGAGTTCCTTCGCACTGAAGCTGCCGGCGGGGTGCTGTTGGTCCTGGCGACATTGGGCGCGCTCGTGTGGGCGAACAGCCCGTGGGATGAGTCCTACCGGGACCTCTGGCACCATGAGCTGAGCATTGGAGTCGGCCGGTTTGCCATAAGCGAAGACCTCGGCCACTGGATCAACGACGGACTGATGGCTGTGTTCTTCTTCGTCGTCGGTTTGGAGATCAAGCGCGAACTCGTGGTGGGCGAGTTGAGCGACCCGCGGGCGGCAAGCCTTCCGGTCCTGGCCGCGCTCGGCGGGATGGTCGTGCCGGCGGTGTTGTTCATCGCCATAGCAGGAGGCGGCGAGGCAGGACGGGGCTGGGGCATCCCGATGGCGACCGACATCGCATTCGTCGTCGGGGTGCTGGCGCTGCTCGGCTCCCGCGTCCCTTCGGGTCTCAAGCTGTTCCTGCTGACCTTGGCGATCGTCGATGACCTCGGCGCGATCGCCGTGATTGCCGTCTTCTACTCCGAAGGTATCGACGCCGCCTGGCTGGCCGGGGCAGGCGCGTCCCTCCTGCTCGTCGTCGTCGCCCGCCGGCTCGGGCTGCGCTCGCCGCTGGCGTACGTGCCGCTCGCCCTGGCGGCATGGGTGTGTACCCTCGAGTCCGGGGTCCACGCCACCGTGGCCGGGGTCGGGCTCGGCCTGCTGACGCCGGCACGTCCATTTCGAGGTCAGCCGGTGCTCGAGAATCTCGAGCACCGGCTCCATCCATGGAGCAGCTTCTTGATCGTGCCGGTGTTCGCGCTGGCCAACGCCGGTGTGGATCTTGGATCGGGCGCGGTCGGATCCGCGCTCGGCGGTCGAATCGCGTGGGCGGTGATCGTCGGGTTGCTGGTTGGAAAGACGTTCGGTATCGCCGCGTTCGCCGCGCTCGGTCTGCGGCTCCGGGCCGGCACGCTCCCCGCCGACGTACGGCTCGGCCACACCGTGGGAGCCGGTGCCCTAGCCGGCATCGGCTTCACCGTGTCGCTGTTCGTCACAGGCCTTGCGTTCGACACGCCAGACCTGATCGCAGACGCGAAGATCGGCATCCTCGCCGCTTCGATCCTGGCCGGCACGTTGGGCACCACCGTGCTCCTCACGCTGCGCCGCCACCCGGCAACGTCCTCGGGCTCCGGTCGATGACCGGGCATTCCGACCTGTCCGCTCGAGCGCCATGAGCGGCGCCGAGCGGGGCTACGCCGCGCCGCCGTTCGCTCCGCTGGAGCACGCCGATGGGTACCTGCCGCTGGAGGATCACGGACTGATCGGTGACGGCGCCACCGCCGCACTCGTCGGCCGTGACGGAGCGATCTCCTGGCTGTGCCTGCCGCGGTTCGACTCCCCGCCTGTGTTCTGCTCGATCCTTGACCACCGACGGGGCGGGAGGTTCCTCGTCGCACCCGAAAGCCCTTCCGAGACCCGGCAGCGCTACGAACCTGACAGCGGCGTCCTGACCACCGAGATGCGCTCGCCGACCGGCCTGGTACGCGTGACCGACGCGTTGACGCTGCGCCGTGGGGTCGACATCACCGAGGACGTGACCGCCGCCCGCGGCGAGCTCCTCCGCTCGGTGGTCGTCCTCGACGGCGAGGCCCGGATCAGGGTCAGCGTCGAGCCACGCGGCGGCGCATCGGCGTCGCGGCGCGGCGACGGCTTCCACGTCCGCTGTCACGACCATCCCGACCTCGACCTGCAGTTGTCGGCCACCGGCCAGCTCGAAGGGCTCGACACCATCCTGGCGTTGCGCGCCGGTGAGCAGATCCACGTCGGGCTGCGCTGGGGGCGGGGCCCTCATCGCGGCTACGATTGGCGGCCCGCTGAGGATCTGCAGGGAACGCTCGACGTGTGGCGGGCGTGGATACACCACTTCAACTACGTCGGGCCGAACGGACCACTGGTGCGTCGGTCGGCCATAACCCTCAAGCTCCTCGATCACTTTGCCAGCGGCGCCATCGTCGCCGCGCCCACTTCGTCGCTGCCCGAAGCCCTCGGCGGGCTGCGCAACTGGGACTACCGCTATACCTGGGTCCGCGACGCCGCCTTCTCGGTCTACGCCCTGCGCCGCATCGGGCTCGATCGCGAGGCGTGGAGGTTCCTCAGCTGGGTCCTCGACGCCATCGAGGGAGAAGGTGAGCCCCGTGTGATGTACGATCTCGACGGGAACCAGCCCCCTGCCGAACGCGAGGACGCCGAGCTGGAGGGCTACCGCAGGTCGCAGCCGGTTCGCTGGGGGAATGCCGCCGCCTCGCAGCGCCAGAACGACGTCTTCGGTGAGATCCTCGACTGCGCCTACCTATGGGTCCGCGGTGGTGGCACGATCGATCCGCGGTTGTGGGAGCGGCTGCGATCGCTGGCCGAGAGTGCCGCCGACTCGTGGCGGACTCCGGACCACGGCATCTGGGAGGTCCGCGCGATGGGGCGGGTCTTCACCTACTCCGCCGCCCTGTGCCAGGTCGCCCTCGACCGGGCCGCGAAGCTGGCCGGCCAGCTCGGATCCGTCGGCGATGCCAACCGCTGGGCGGCAGAGGCGGCGCGGATCCGCGACGCGATCCTGACCGACGCCTGGGATCCCGAGCGGACGTCGCTGACCGAGCACCTCGGAGGCGGCGGGCTCGACGCCAGCCTGCTCGCCCTCCCACTCCGGCGCGTTGTCACGACCCAGCATCCCAAGATGGTCGCGACGGTCGACGCGGTGATGCGGCGTCTCGGCGCCGGCGACGGTCTTCTCTACCGCTACCTTCCCCATGAGTCCCCCGACGGGATCGCCGGTCAGGAAGGAGCCTTCCTGCTGTGCAGCTTCTGGCTCGTCGACAACCTCGCCGGCCAGGGCCGCCTCGACGAGGCCCACGCACTGTTCGAGTCCCTCTGTTCGCGCGCGGGCCCGCTCGGGCTCCTACCCGAGCAGATCGACCCGACCACCGGCGCATTCCTGGGCAACTACCCACAGGCGTTCAGCCACGTCGGGCTCATCTCCAGCGGCATCAACCTCGGTCGCCGGGCCGAGGAGCGATCATGACCCAGCTCGTCATCCTCGGCGCCGCCGGCGATCTCACCTCCCGCTACCTCATCCCCGCGCTCGGCGAGCTCGGCGGCGCAGGTGCCCTGCCCCCGGAGCTCACCATCATCGGCGTCGACCGGCAACCGTGGGACTACGATGAGTTCCGGCTTCACCTCGCCCAACGGCTCGATAGCCAGGCTGCGACGTTCCTCTCGGGCCTTCGCTATCACCGCGGCGATGTGACCGACGCCGAGACGCTCCGCGCCGCGTTCGACCCACCCGACGCGCCCGCCGTGGTCTACCTCGCGCTGCCCCCACACGTCGTCCCCGGAGCCGTGCAGGCGCTCGGCGCGCTGCCGCTCGCTCGGCGCAGCCGGATCGTGGCCGAGAAGCCCTTCGGCGACGATCTGCACTCGGCCCGCTGGCTCAACACGCTCTTGCACGAAGTGGCGCCCGAGGAACAGGTGTTCCGAATCGACCACTTCCTCGGCAAGCAGACCGTGCAGAACGTCCTGGGCTTGCGCTTCGCCAACCGGATCTTCGAGGCCGTCTGGAACGCCCAACACGTCGAAGCTGTCGACATCGTCTGGGACGAGACCCTCGCCCTCGAGGGGAGGGCCGGCTACTACGACACTGTAGGGGCGCTGCGCGACATGGTGCAGAACCACCTCATCCAGTTGCTGTGCCTGCTCGCCATGGAGCCGCCCGTCACGCTCGACGAGCGCTCCCTTCGCGACCGCAAGGTCGACGTGCTGCGTGCCGTCCGTCGACCCACCCTCGACGACGTACGTCGCCACACCCTTCGGGCTCGCTACCGGGCCGGTACGGCCGGCGGAATCACCGTCCCGGGCTACGTTGACGAACCCGGTGTCGACCCTGAACGCCGAACCGAGACCTTTGCCGCCGTCACGTTGTTCGTAGACAACTGGCGCTGGGCGGGCGTACCGTTCACGCTGCGCAGTGGCAAGGCGCTCGGCGCCGACCGCCACGAGGTCCGCGTCCGCTTCCGCCCCGTCCCTCACCTCGCCTTCGACCAAAACCAAGACCAGGACCCACAGCCCAACGTCCTACGCCTGCACGTCGATCCAGACCGGGTCACCCTCGAAGTCAACCTCAACGGTACCGGCGATCCGTTCCGACTCGAACGGGCCGGCATGGCCGTGGTCCTGGCCCCCCAGGAGCTGTCCGCCTACGCTAGGCTGCTCCTCGACATCTTCGCCGGCGATCCGGTCCTGAGCATCCGGGCCGATGAGGCGGAAGAAGCATGGCGGTTCATCGAGCCGATCGTCGACGGATGGCGCAACGAAGCAACACCTCTGCTCGAATACCCCGCCGGCTCGTCAGGACCCCACGAACGCGACCGCACATGAGTATCTCACCACCGTCTGAACCGCCCTGGGTTTCATGGGACCTGATGCACCCCAAGTCGCGGAGCCAGAGACGGTCATCGTGCGTGACGGCCCCGCCGAAGCGCCGCGCATCTTCGTATCCTAAGTAGGAGGCGCCGAACCTCGCGCGCATCGACCACTGGGTGCTTCATCCGCGATGAACACCCAGGATCTAAGCCCTGACAAGGGCGGGGGCACCATGAACTCACTTGTTGACGATTATCCGGCCGACCTCCTCCTGGCTCATGAGCCGCCCTGCATCTCGCTCTACCAGCCGACCCATCGGAGTCATCCGGAGAACAAGCAGGACCCGACCCGAGTCCGCAACCTCGTCAAGGCGGTGGAGGAGTCGCTGCGGCAGAAGTACCCGACGCGTGAGGTCCAACCGCTCCTCGAACCGTTCGAGGCCCTCGCGATCGATCGCGGCTTCTGGAACCACACCCTTGACGGATTGGCGGTGCTCGGGGCGTCGGGCACGTTCCTCGTCTACCGGCTCCAGCGGCCGGTTGTCGAGTTGGCTGTCGTGGCCGATAGCTTCCACACGAAGCCGCTGATGCGCATCCGCCAGTCGGCCGACCGATACCAAGTCCTCGGTCTTACGCTCACCGAGATCAAGTTGTTCGAGGGCAACCGCGATGCACTCGACGAGGTCGAGCTGGCCGAAGGGGTTCCGCGAACCATCGTTGAAGCTCTGGGCGAGGAGTTGACGGATCCGCATCAAACCGTCGCTTCCTACGCAGGCGTCAGAGGGCCGGCTATGAAGCATGGTCACGGTGCCAGGAGCGATGAGACGGACATCGACGCTGAGAGATTCTTCCGCGCGGTCAGCCGTGCGGTCCTCGAACACCACTCAAGGACGTCGGAGCTTCCGCTGTTGTTGGCGGCCCTGCCTCAGCACCACCACCTCTTCCGCAAGGTCAGCGACAACCCGTTCTTGATGGCGGAAGGGATCGATGCCCATCCGGATTCCCTTCCGATCGACGAACTCCGCGACCGCGCCTGGGGCGTCGTCGAGCCTTACTATCGTGCGCGGTTGGCCCAACTGGTCGAAGCGTTCGGCGCAGCGAGGTCGGAAGGGCTCGGCGCGGACGATCCGGCGCAGGTCGCCGAGGCGGCCGCGGCCGGGCGGGTTGCGACGTTGCTCATCGAGGTCGACCGTCAGATCCCCGGTCGGATCGACGCCGCGACTGGCGGGCTCGATTTCGGTGAACTGACTCATCCGGAGGTGGACGACATCCTCGACGACCTTGGTGCGTTGGTCATGGGCGCGGGTGGTGGGGTGGTGGTCGTCCCGGCCGAGCAGATGCCGACACCCACGGGGGTAGCTGCGATCTACCGGTACTGAGTCGGAGTCAACAACGGAGAGGATGTTTCGTGAAGGTTCAGATCAACACCGATAGCAACATCGAGGGTCACGAAGAGATGACCCAGCAGGTCGAGGCCGCGCTGGGAGCCGCCGTGGGCCGGTTCATCGATCAGATCACCCGGGTGGAGGTCCACCTCAGCGACCTCAACAGCCACAAGTTCGGCGCCGACGACAAGCGCTGCTTGCTCGAAGCCCGCCTTGCAGGCCGCCGGCCGACAGCGGTGAGCCATCAGGCGGCGACCGTCCAGGAGGCGATCGAAGGCGCCGCCGACAAGCTGAAGAACAACCTCGAGAGCACCCTCGGGCGGCTTGGCAGAGGATAGCTGCCCCCGAAGCGGGAGGACGGGCTCGTCGGAGTTCCTTCGAGCGTTCACTCGAGCGTTCCTTGCGAGAGGTCGGCGCAGGTCAGCGGTCTATTGAGTAGTCCCAACGGGATTTCAACCCGTGTCTTCACCTTGAGAGGGTGACCGGGGGTCTGTGACCTGCAACCCTTGCCGCAAGCAGGCCCTGACCTGCTGTTTCGGCTTCTGTTTACGCTGGGTCGCTACCCGTCGTTCTTCGACATCGTGCGGGATCTGTGCGGGATCGTCGTCTCTCCCCGCGCCTCTCCGGGCGACCCAACGAGGGCCCACAGGACCATTGTCGACGTCGGTTGCCGGTAGGGGCAGAGGCCATATGCTGGGAGAATCGAGGGATGCCACTTCCCGAGATCGCCTGCCCCTCGTGCGGCGAGAGCGAGCGTTTACGCGGCCGACGTGAGACGAAGGGACTGGTCATCACCTGCGAAGCGTGCGGGGGCAGTTGGGAGCGCGACGTACGGCGTCGGTGCCGGTTGTGCGGCTCGGAGGACCTCCGCTACACGCCGCGGCCGTTGTGGGAGCGGGGTCGCGGTAACCAGCGCACTCCGGCCGGTCGCGTGGACGCGTGGGCGTGCAACTCGTGTGGCGGCCGCAACGTGACGTCGGCCGAGCCGGGGGTCGCTTCTGCCCACGGCTGACGCCGGTCCTCGAGCTGGTGAGCGAGTACTACATGACCACCCGGTCGGCGGTTCCTGCGTTTCACCGAGTCAAGGCATCGCGCAAGCGTAGCGCGAAGGCCGGCCGCTCGGTATCCGCGACCGCGCTGATCGGTTACGCGCAACTCCCGGTCGTCGGCGCGGCGATCAGAGGCAGTAGCTCTCACAGTCTCGATTCGTCATCGATCTCACCCGGCCGACGCGAGGGATACCAGCATGGCCTCCGGCCGCTGTTTCCGCGCCTGCTCGAGCCAGAAAGCGTTCGGGAACAGGGCGAGCAGCGTTCCGTCGGTCCGCGAGAGCACCTCGACCCCCCGGATGTCCCGAAGGGCTGCGGCGCCGTCGGCGTCGGTGAGCCGTGCCACGGTGTAGGGGAGTGTGGACAGCTCAACAGGAGCGCCGTCTTGGGTGCGGTTGCCGACGACTTGGTCTTCCTCATGCGCGACGTCGACGATCCCCTCCGCGGGTGTCAACGAATGGGTGGGACACACCTGGATCACCCGTGACCCACCGTGGCGACATACACGGTGCTTGCAGCCTCGCCCCCGGTAAGTGGGTTCGGAAAGGTGATGACGTGCGCCTCGCATGACGCGAACACTTGCTCGAGGACGGAGATGTAGCCCTCGTCCGGGGAGGCGTCGGACCACAGGCCGTAGACGCCTCCCGGGTTGAGACGATCGGCGAGTCGCCGCTGCCCCTCTGGATGGTAGAAGGGGGCGTGGCTGGGATGCAGGAGGTGCTGAGGCGTGTGGTCGACGTCCACGAGGACGGCGTCATGGCGGTCCGGGGTGTCGGGCCCGAAGCTCGAGCCGGTGGCGACCATAGCGAAGAAATCGCCGTTGACGAGGTTGCATCGCCGATCCGAAGTCAATCCGTGGCTCAGCGGAAGCAGTCCACGTTGATGCCATTCGATGACCTCGCCCAGGACTTCGATGACCTGCAGGGAGCGCACCCGGGGGTCTCTCAGGACGGCTTGTGCGGTGTAGCCGAGGCCGAGCCCTCCGACCACGACGTCGAGATCTGCACCAGGGATGCTGGCGAGCGAGATATCGGCGAGTGCGATCTCAGCGGCAGTGAAGAGGCTCGACATGAGGAACTCATCGCCGAGCTTCACCTCGTAGACGTCGACCTGCAGGGTTGGTTCGAGTCGACGTCGCAGGCTGATCTCGCCGAGTGGTGTCGGGCGCCAGTCGAGCTCCTCGAAACTTGCACTCACCGTGTCATCCCGCCCGTGTGCACGTCGCTACGGTCCGGGGGCGTCGACGCGTCCATCGCCCTGACGTAGCCAGCATCCGCACCGCTGCGCAGGTCCACGCGATAGACCCCGGCTTGGGGAGCCTCTGTATCGGAGGCCGGTCGCCGAGCAGCGAGGGCCCGTTGAGCACGTCCGGTTCCATTAGCGCAGTGTCACGTTCAGGCATCGGCCGGCTTCCCGTCAAACCACCGAGCCCCTCGCGCAAGATGTCAGGGTCAATCCGCCCAACCGGCGCGAGGAGCGGCTTGCCCATGAAGAATGCCAGCGTGCTGTCTCGGCGCCGGAACACCTCCGCCCAGAGTGAGCTTCGGAGCGCCGTTGCTCCCGATCCCGACGTCCCTGAGATGGACCGCCGATCGAAGGAGCTCTCGTAGAGAGGGTTCAGGAAGGATTCCACACTTCTCCCCGTGCCCCCGGCGCTCGCCGCGAGATTGGTGCAGCCAGCTCCGTCGTCCGGATGGTTTCTCGCGAGCAGGGTCAACCACCGCAGAGGGTGGTTGCAACTCGCATGCGGGATCTGGCGGGATCTGGGCCTGCCAGTCCCACTCTCACAGGCCTGCCCGAGGCATGATTCGGCCCGTGACCTGCGGCTTTACCTCGTAGTCCCAACGGGATTTGAACCCGTGTCTTCACCTTGAGAGGGTGATGTCCTAGGCCTCTAGACGATGGGACCGTGGGCCCTGATGGGTCCGGGGAGCGAGGATAGCACCGGCCTCCGGCGGCTCAGCCCTTCCCGATGATCCGCGAAAGGACCGTCGAGTAGTCCTGGTCGCCGAGGCCGGCTTCCTCGGCCTCGGCGAACCACTCCGCGGCCGCCGCGAGTAAGCGAGCGTCCACGCCGGCGGCCGCCGCGGTCTCCAGGATCAGCTCGGCGTCCTTCCGAGCGAGGGCGAGCCGGAATCGAAGGGGGAATTCGCCTGTCTCGAGCTGATCGCGACGCCGCTTCGCTGCGAGTGAGAGCGGCGTCGAGGCCAGGATGTCCATCGTGAGCTCGCGGCCGAGCCCCATGCGGTCCGCGAGCGCGATCGTCTCTCCGAGGAGCGTGAGGGAGCCGACGAGGGTCGCGTTCGCCACCAGCTTCGCCGCCGCTCCGGAACCGAGGGGCCCTGCGACGAGAACGGATCCCAGATCGGCGAGCAGCGGGATCCATCGTTTGACGAGTCGGTGCGGGCCGCCGGCGAAGACCAAGAGCGTTCCGGACTCCGCCTCCGACAAGCTCCCCAGAACCGGGGCATCGAGCAGCCCGGTCTCGGGCGGCAGCGCCGAGGCGAGCCATCGGATGGCGAGGGGCCCGACCGTGGACATCTCGACCACCGTGGTCGAGGCGTCGGCGCCCGAGGCGATCCCATCTGGCCCCTCGGTCACGTCACGGAGCGCCGTGGGATCCGACACGACCGTGACGAGCACCTCCGCCCGGCGGGCGGCGTCGCCCGGGCTCTTCGCCGGCACCGCTCCCCGCCCCACGAGCTCGGCCGCCTTCTCGGGTGTGCGGTTCCACACGATCACCTCATGCCCGGCATCGAGGAACCGACGCGCGAATCGCCCGCCCATCGCCCCCAACCCGACCACCGCCACCTGGGTCATGCCGACCATGATGGCGTGGGACGTGACGTGCGACACGTCGGTGACGTGTCCAAGATCACGGGGCGTCCGTGCCCACGGGCACCGCCCGAGATCGCCCGTGCGCGTACCGTCAGACCCGTTACCGACGAAGGGGGCGGAAGATGATCACCGGAGACATGGCGAGGGAGCAGATCCGCGATCGCGTGCGCGAGGCCGATGCTTTCCGTCGGTCCCGGGCCACCCGGACGGCCCAGCGCCACGACCGCCGTGCGGTCGCTCGCAAGGCCTACAGTGGCTTCGTCGCCATCCTGGCGACACCGTTCCGCCACTGAGCGTCAAGGCACACGGAGCCGGGACGGACGGCGAAGCCGTCCGTCCCGGCTCCGTCTCAGTTCTCGCCCTGGTCCCGCGTGAAGCCGAGCTCTCCGTCGAACTCCTGCAGCTTCTCGATGTGCATCCATCGATGCCGCTGGCTGATCGCCACCAGGAGCTGATGGACGTCGTCGTCGGAGAGGTCGCCGGGGCTCTCCTTGATGATGAAGCGACACCGGTAGTGGTCCACCGTGTCGGTGATCGCGCCGGTCGGTGGGAACACCCTGGTCCCACGCGACGACAGCAGCTTCAGTGAGAGGGGCGTCTCGAGTGTCAGCTCCATCAGGGAGGCTCCGAGCTCGGCGGGGCCCATGGGTGATTCAACGAACACGTCCATCCCGACCACCGCTCGGGATGCCGCCTTCACGTAGTCGATGTCGTCCGACAGCTTCGGCAGGACGAGCGGAAGGTGGTCGCGGACCGCCCAGCTCTCGGATCGACGGCCCAGGTTCCGGATGATCGTGTCGGTGTAGTCGGTCGTCGATGCGCCCTTGTCGTATCCGGCCACGTCGCCCGTGAGGACGCCGTCCTCCAGTGTCACCAGCACGGCGTGCTCGAGGGCGTCCGCCTGCTCGAACAGCTGGAGGTAGCGCAGCATCAGGACGGCGGACAGGATGAGCGCGGTCGGGTTGATCACGTTCTTGCCCGCGTACTTCGGTGCCGAGCCGTGGACGGCCTCGAAGATCGCGACCTCGCTCCCGATGTTGGCGCTGGGGGCGAAGCCGAGACCGCCGACGAGCGCGCTCGACAGGTCGGACAGGATGTCCCCGTTCATGTTCGTCATCACCAGCACGTCGAACTGCTCCGGCCGCTTCACCAACTGATGCGCGCAGTTGTCGACGATCAGATGCCAGGCCTCGATGTCCGGGTAGTCGGGCGCGACCTGTTCGAAGACGCGTTTCAACGTCCCCTCGGAGAGCTTCATGATGTTCGCCTTCGTGGCGCAGGTGACCTGGGTACGGTGTTCGCTCCTCGCGTACTCGAAGGCGAAGCGAGCGATCTTCTCGCATCCTTTGACCGAGATCAGCTTGAGTGCTTCGGCGACGCCGGGCGTCTGCATGTACTCGATGCCCGCGTAGAGATCCTCGACGTTCTCCCGGACCATCACGAGGTCGATGCCTCGTCCGCTGTAGGGGGTCTTCACTCCGGGGAGCTCTCGCACCGGCCGAACGTTCGCGTAGGTCTCGAAGAGCTTGCGGAGCGTGACGTTCGCGCTCTTCTCACCGAAGCCGACCGGGGTCTCGAGGGGTCCCTTCAGCATCACGCGGGTGCGGGACAACGAGGCGATCGTCTCCTCGGGCACGCCGGACGGGAGGCCTTTCTTGAAGACCTCGGCGCCGGCTTCGCATCCCTCCCAGTCGATGGGAGCTCCCGACGCTTCGACGATCCGCCGGGCCGAGTCGATGACCTCCGGTCCGATGCCGTCGCCGGGTACCAGGGTGACCGGGATCCGTTGGTCGGTCGATGTTGCCACGCGCGCCTCCTCGAGATGGGTGCGCCATGGTATCGGCGCCGCGGGAGGCTCAGGCCGTCAGGTCGTCCACCACGGCCCGGTCCGGCCCCCATTCCGACACGATCGCCTCCAGGTCCCGGTACAGGGGCACTCCGTACGCGGCGGCGGCGACACCCATCTCCCGGGTGTGGCTCGTGACGGTGGGCCCCGCGAAGAGCGCGAGGATCTTGCCGAAGCGGGCGCGCCAGCCCTCGGTGCCGATGAGCACCCGCCCGTAGCCGGCCGCCACGCCGAGCACGAGACCGTGCCGGCCGCCCGAGGTCGCCGTGTCGATATCCCAGATCGCCCGGTCCAGACCGTCGTTCATCTCCGGGAGGGAGTGGAGCGCGTAGAATCCGCACTCGCATCCGGTTGCGGGGCACCCGAGGGGATGCGGGGCTCGCGCCATCCTCCACCCGAACATCCCGCGCCGGGCGAGGCACGACGCCTCGTTCCCACCGGGCCGCCAGCACACGGGCCCGCGCCACGGCGACAGCAGCTCCCCGCTGCCCGACAGTCGCCACCAGCGGAACCCTCTGACGGACCCGACCATGGGGACGACCTCTGCCATCGCTAGACGGGCACGTGGACCGGCTCAGACAGGGGCTCGGGAGCGGGTTCCGACATCGGGAGGGGCTCGATCTCGGTGTCCGGTACCACTTCGACTTCCCGGACGATCCTCCCGATGTTCATGGCCGCCTCTTACCCGGCCGCCGCGCTGACTACACCGTGCGGAGCCTTCCGGTTGGTTTGCCGTCACTGCCAGCCGGGTAGATGCTCGACACCGTTTGCCCCCGAAGCGATGAGTGCGATCCCCACTACCCGGTTCCGAACGCTCGGACCTCCTGGTCTGACAAAAAGCGATGCCTGGGCGGCGGCCGCGCCGGCTCCGGCGACGAGCCGAGGCCGGCGCCTGGCCTGGATCGTGATCCTGTCGGTCCTCCTCCCGTCACTGTCCGTCACCGGCGCGCTCGCCGCACTGTTCATGTCGACCGAGCTGCCGGACATCCCGCCCCTGGAGGAGACGACCGAACTCCTCGACCGTGCCGGGAACGAGATCGCGGAGCTCCACGCGGGCGTGGACCGGGTCCTGATCCCGTTCGCGCAGATGCCATCGTCCCTCCGACAAGCCGTGGTGGCGGTCGAGGACGCCGACTTCTACCGTCACGACGGCCTCGATCTCGGCTCGGTGGCTCGCGCGTCCTGGGCCAACGTCACGAGCGGCTCCATGAGCCAGGGCGGGTCGACGATCACCCAGCAATACGTGAAGAACGTGCTGACCGGGCCCGAGCGCTCGATCGCGCGGAAGGTCCGCGAGGCGATCCTCGCCGTGAAGCTCGAGCACACATCGTCCAAGCGAGAGATCCTCGAGGGGTATCTCAACACCGTGTACTTCGGCCACGGCGCCTACGGGGTCCAGGCGGCGGCTCGGACCTACTTCGATCTCGACGCCAGGGACCTCTCCGTGCTGCAGTCGGCGACACTGGCGGGTCTGATCGCGGCCCCGTCGGCTCGCGACCCCTTCGAGTACCCGGAGGTGGCGCACCGCTATCGGAACTTCGTGCTCGATCGGATCGTGGAGGTCGGCTCGATCGACGCGGAGGAAGCCCGACGGCTGCAGGCTCGCCCGCTTCGGCTGACCGAGGAGCCGTTGGTGCGATCGCTGGCCGCCCATTTCATGGAGCACGTCCGGCTCGACCTCAAGCGAGTTACGGACTGGACGCCTTGTACCGAGGCGGCCTGCGCGTCAAGACGACGCTCGACACGGAGTGGCAGCGCGCGGCGGAGCGAGCGATCCGATCGCATCTCCCCGGGCCGCGCGGCCCCGAGGCCGCACTGGTCGCCATCGATCCGAGGACGGGTGCGATCCGCGCGATGGTCGGCGGGCGCAGCTTCGCCCGGAGCGAGTTCAACCTCGCGACCCAAGGACGACGCCAGGCGGGAAGCGCGTTCAAACCGTTCGTCCTCCTCGCCGCTCTCGAGCGAGGGATCTCGCCGACCGAGGTCCGCTACGGCCTTCCTCGCTGACGATCCGCGATCCGTTCTGCGAAACGGACGGGAAGCCGTGGACGGTGTCGAACGCAGGAGACCAGCGAGCGGGCACGATGTCGCTCGAGAGCGCGATGGCCGGTTCCGTGAACACGATCTATTCCCAGCTCACGGTCGAGGTCGGGCCGGAAGCGGTCGCGGACGTCGCGCACCGGATGGGGATCCGCTCGCGACTCGCCGACGTGTGCTCGATCGGTCTCGGCACCTCAGAGGTGAGTCCCCTGGAGATGACCTCAGCCTTCGCCACGCTCGCGGCCAGAGGCATCTACGTCGAGCCGACCGGCGTGGAGCGCGTGTCCGCGCCCGATGGGACGATCCTTCAGGGGCCGCTTCGCGGCGTGGCGAACGTCGGCAGCTCGGCGATATCGGCGCAGGACGCGGATGCCACCACCCGCGTCCTCCAGGGCGTGATCGACCATGGGACCGGGACGGCGGCGCGTCTCGCCGGCCGCCCTGCGGCCGGCAAGACCGGCACCGCGCAACATGCGACCGATGCCTGGTTCTGCGGCTACGTCCCGCAGCTCGCGACGTGCGTGTGGGTCGGGTACCCGAACGGGTCGCGACCGATGCGCGACGTGGCGGGCTTCTCGGAGGTCTACGGAGGAACGATCCCTGCTCAGATCTGGCACGACTTCATGACTGAGGCCACCACGGGCATGCGAGTGGTCGGATTCAGGCCCGGGAGTTACGAGATCTACGCGGACCCCCCGCCATCGACACCTTCTCCGGAGCCGCTTCCGTCCGCGGAGCCTTCGCCCGCCACGGAGCCTGAGCCCTCCCCGCCTCCGGAGCCTTCTCCGTCGCCATCGCCCGAGCCGTCGCCGATGCCTCCTCCCGAGCCCTCACCGAGCTCCCTGCCCTCGCCGTCGCCTTCCGCCGAGCCGGAAGAGCCCGCCGCTCCGATCGTCGAGCGATCTCGGGACCCCTGAGCGGACTCCTACCCTTCTTCCGCCTCTTCTTTGGTCGCCTCGTATGCGGCTTCCTCGTCGGGCGAGGGCGACGCGACGTCTTCCGAGGTTCGCTGCTCGACGTCCAGTCGGTCCGTATCGGCGACCTCGAGAGGTGCCCGCGGTACCTCGTGCCCGCATGTGTAGGTATCCACCTGCCGGCTCTCCGGATCTTGGAACTGGTCGTCTCCGTCGAAATCGATGTCCGCGAGGGTGCCCTTGCCGCAGATGGGACAGGGGTCGTCGGATGCGGCGGTACCGGATGTCGTCATGATGACAGGGTACCGAGCCCGCATCTGCCCCACCTCGGCGTTTGACGCCGGAGGGGCGAGGGAAGGAAACCCGCATGACGGCAGCGAGAGACGGCGCGGCGCAGCGGATGCTGCGCCGAGTCGACGACGCGCAGCGGCACCACGCGGTGCTCGCCTTCCCGTTCGGCGTGATCAAGAAGTTCACCGACGATCGCGCGAGCCAGCTCGCCGCATTGATCGCCTACTACGGCTTCTTCTCGCTCTTCCCGCTGATGCTGCTGTTCGCCACGGTGGTCGCCATCGTGGTCCGCGATGATCCGGAGCTCCGCCGGCAGCTGCTCGACTCGGCGCTCAACCAGTTCCCGGTCGTGGGCACACGGATCGGAGAGAGCGTCCGGGGGCTGACGGGGTCATCGTTCGCGTTGACCGTCGGCGTCGTCGGCGCGATGTGGTCGGGGACGGCGGTGGTGGCGGCTGCTCAGCACGCGATGGACGAGGTATGGGACGTCCCTCGCGTCGAGCGTCCCGGACTCGTCAACCGGGTGACACGCGCGTTCCTGCTGCTGTTCGTCTTCGGTGCCTCGATCGTCTTGTCCTCGTTCCTCGCGGGAACCGGCGGGGAGAACGGCTGGAGCGCAGCGCTGCTCAAGGCGCTCTCGCTCGCCGGCGGGGTGCTCGTCTCCGTCGCTGTATTCGCGTTCGCGTTCCGGGTGCTGACGGTCGCCCACGTAAGCTGGCGTGAGGTGCTGCCCGGCGCGATCTTCGCCGCGGTCGCGTGGACGATCTTGCTGATGCTCGGGAGCTGGCTGGTGGATCGGCATATCCGGAATGCTTCGCAGATCTACGGGTTCTTCGCGATCGTGATCGGGCTGCTCGCGTGGATCTCCCTGGTCGCCCAGCTCTTCCTCCTCGCCGCGGAGATCAACGTGGTGCGCGCCCGGCGCCTCTGGCCGCGATCGCTCATCGCGCCCCCGCTCGCCGACGAGGACAGGGAGGTGCTCGCGAGTCAGGCCGAGGAGGAGCAGGCCCGTCCCGAGGAGCGGGTGGATGTGAGGTTCGACGAGCGGGCGGGCGGGGGGCGGGACCGATGAGCGCGCTCAAGCGAGTGCGATGCACTGGGCCGGGCATCTCGCGGCGGCGGCAGGGCCGAGGTTTCACCTACGTGCACCCCAACGGGCAGCGGGTCCGCGACGACCAGACGCTGGTCCGGATACGGTCGCTGGCGATCCCGCCCGCATGGCAGGACGTGTGGATCTGCCCGGACGAACGCGGTCATCTGCAGGCGGTGGGCACCGACGCGGCAGGCAGGAAACAGTACCTCTACCACGAGGACTGGAGCGTCCGTCGCGGCCGGCAGAAGTTCGATCGAGTGCTCCGACTGGCCCGGCGCCTCCCCGCGATGAGGAAGGTCAGCGACAGGGACATCGCCTCGCGCGGTCTGACGCGGGAACGAGCGCTCGCGGGTGCCGTCCGTCTCTTGGATCTCGGTTTCTTCCGTATCGGCTCGGAGGTCTACACGGAGGAGAACGGTTCCTACGGGCTCGCGACGCTCCGGCGCACGCACGTGAAGGTCACCGGCGACGAAGTCCGCTTCGACTTCGCAGCGAAGAGCGGCCAACGCCGCATCCAGGCGATCCGAGATCCGGCGCTTGCCCGGCTCACGGGTTCGCTGCTCCGACGCAAGGGGGGAGGACCCGAGCTGCTCGCCTTCCGAGACGGGAAGGCGTGGCGCGACGTGCGGTCCGAGGACATCAACGCGTACCTCAAGGACCTGGCCGCCGAGGACATCTCCGCGAAGGACTTCAGGACCTGGCACGCGACGGTGTTGACGGCCTCGCTCCTCGCCTCGCAAGGTGAGGGGCTCACCTCGGTCACCTCTCGCAAGCGGGTGGTCTCGACGGTCGTCAAGGAGGTGGCCGAGGCTCTCGGGAACACGCCGGCCGTCTGCCGAGCGTCCTACATCGATCCACGAGTGATCGAACGGTTCCTCAACGGGGAGACGATCGATCTGCCGCGGGGCCGGGACCTCACCGACGACCGGGTCAGGGCGGCGGTGGAATCGGCGGTCCTTGATCTCCTCGACCCAGAGAGCGCACAGCGTGCCGCCTGAGGGTCTCCGTCGAGGGCTGGTGGCCGGAAAGGTTCAGAGCCGGATGCCGGCCTATCCTCTCAAGTTCCTCTCGAACTCTCCGACATCTTCAGTATGGAACGACCGCGATCGGGGTATCAACGTCGCATGAGATCAGAGAACGACCAAGACGACCTACGCAGCGAGGTGGGGCAGACCCTGGCCCTGTTCGGGATGAGCCTGGCCGTGGTGCTGGTGGGGCTGCTCGTCGGGTTGGGCCTCTGATCTAGGCCTCCGGACGAACCCGAGTCGGAGCTGGGGCGCAAGGATTCGAACCTCGACTAACAGGGCCAGAACCTGTCGTGCTGCCGTTACACCACGCCCCAGGGGCGAAGGTCAGTCTACCGGAGGCGTCCTCCCGTCCCCGCAGCGGGATCCATCTCGGCCGCGTCGTGGCCTCTCAGGGACGCCCGAAGGATGGGCCCGGAGGATGGCGGAGAGATGAACGAGAGACGGAAAGGATTCCGCCGCACACCTGCTCGGTTGACCCTTCCCTTCCCAGTTCGGTACGTTCGAAGGCAACCACGACGACCCTGGAGGGAGCATCCATGAACAAGGGCGGCCTGGTCACTGAAGTCGCGAAGAAGACCGGCCTGAGCAAGGCCGAGGTCGGGCGCGTGATCGATGCGGCGATCGACACGGTCCGCGAAACAGTGGTGGTGGGCGACCGCGTCACCCTCGCGGATTTCGGCACGTTCGAACGCAAGCATCGGAACCGTCGCATAGCGCGCAATCCCCGCCAGCCGGAGGTGCCCATCGAGGTCCCCGAGCGGGATCTGCCGGCGTTCACGCCTGGGAAGGAATTCCGTCACCAGGTGCTCGGCAACGATTCGGGGTGAGGGAGCGGGGCCTCAGTCCCAGGTCACGAGTCGCAGCGAGCGTGCCACGGGAGCGCCGTCCCGCTCCTCCGTGTCGAACCGCACGCGCTGCCCGATCCGCAACGTGAGGACGCCCGAACCCTCGAGCGATCCCGCGTCGATGGCGACCTCCGTGCGATCGTCGGTCAGCAGTGTTCCCGTCCGCTCGCTCTCGTCGAAGTGCTTGATCGTTCCCTGATCCACATCCGCTCCCGTCAGGTCCGTGCGGCGAGCCTTCCCGCGAGATCCATGTCCCGGCAGACATCCAGCGTCCGACCCGGGCGATGTGTCTCCAGCACGGTGAGGATATCGCTCGGCTCGTCCAGGTCGAACGACAGCTCCTGTCGCTCGACGACCGCGGTGGGCAGGCCGCGCTCGGCCGCCGTCTCCAGATGCCGGCGGAACGAGTCCGGACCGAAGCGGCTGGGGATGGTGCCGGGTGGCCGCCGAAGCAAGAGGTTGGTTCCCCGCTCGTCCGCGGAGGGGGCGATCACGACCGGGCCCAGGGTGTGCAGGGCTGCTCGCAACGCCTCGGACGTGACGAGGGGTGTGTCCGCGTGCAGGATCGCGAGCGCTTCGGCCTGCCGAGCGGCAGCTTCCGCCTCGATCTGGAGGACCGCGGAACGGAGCGAGGGTCGCTCCTCCGAGATGCCCTGCGCGCTGCGACCCATCGCGATCTCGAGGATGCTCTCGTCGGCAGAGACCACCCAGGTCTCCCAACCGTCGACGGCGAGCGTCGCGTCCAAGACGTCCTCGTACATCGCCAGGGCGAGCGCCCCTCGCTCGAGGGGAGTCAGGAGCGAGGACAAGCGAGACTTCGCATGTCCGAGGGACTTCACGGGGATCGCGATCGCGCGCACGGGCTCGTCAGCCTAGCGGAGGCTCCGCGGTACCCTCACGGCTCCGACCGAAGGAGCACGTCACGGAACCCTGGTACCACGTCGCGAGGACGGTGGCTCTTCCGCCGCTCCGGTTCTGGTTCCGGCTGTCGCACGAGCATCTCGATCGGATCCCTGCCAAGGGTCCGGCCATCATCGTGTGCAACCACATCTCCTATCTCGATCCCCTGACCAATGGAGATGCGGTCGTGCGAGCCGGTCGGCGTCCGCGCTTCCTCGCGAAGGCGGACCTCTTCCGGATCCCCGTCGTGGGGAGAGCGCTCCGAGGTGCCGGGCAGATCCCGGTTTCGCGCGGCTCGCGTGGCAGATCCTCGCTCGACCGGGCGGTGTCCGCGCTGGCGGATGGGGAGGTGATCGTCGTGTATCCGGAAGGAACGGTGACGAAGCGCGACGACGGGCTCCCCATGGAAGGGAAGACCGGGACGGTGCGCCTGGCGCTCCGGACGGGGGCGCCGATCATCCCGATGGCCAGCTGGGGATCCCAGGCCGTGTGGCAGAAGTCCGGCAAGGGGTCGCTGAAGCTCGGTCGGCCGATCTGGACGACCGTCGGCGATCCCTTCGTGCTTCCCCCCGTGCCCGAAGGGGAGCAGCCACCGCTCCGCGAGCTGACCGCGCTGGTCATGGATGCGATCACGCCTTTGGTCATCGATCTGCGGGATCGATATCCGCGACGATGGACGAAGTAGGCTGCCGTCCATGACCGATCCGGCGAGCCGGCGACGCTTCCAGACCCGCGCCGTGCATACGCACCGCCCACTGCCGCCCGAACAGCTCTCGAGCAGCATGCCGATCTTCCAGTCCTCCACGTTCCGATTCGAGACGAACGAGGAGTTCGCCAGGGCGATCCGGTTCGACGGCCCCGGCTACGTCTATTCGCGTGGCTACGGGAACCCGACGGTCGACGCCTTCCAGTCCGCGATGGCCGATCTCGAGGAGACGGAGTCGGCGGTAGGGTTCGCCTCCGGCATGGCCGCGATCTCGTCCCTGTTCCTCACGGTCGCGGGGTCGGGATCCCGGATCGTGGCGGGAACCGCGCTCTACGGAGGCTCGATCTCGATCCTGCGGAACATCCTGCCGAGGTTCGGCGTCGATGCCACGTCCGTCGACCCGACGGATCTCGATCAGGTGCGCGACGCGCTCCCCGGAGCAGATCTCTTCTACTGCGAGACGATCGTCAACCCGACGACGACGGTGCCCGATCTGGCGGCATTGGCGGGCCTGTGCCGGGAAGCCGGCGTCCCGTCCGCCGTCGACAACACCTTCGCGTCGCCGTACCTCTGCAATCCGGTGACACTCGGATTCGACGTTGCCCTCCATTCTGCGACCAAGTACATCGGCGGGCACGCGGACCTGATCGGCGGCGTCGCCTGCACCAACGAAGACCTCTTCCGGAAGCTGCGCGACACCGTGATCGATCTCGGGGGGGCGATGCAGCCGCTCGAAGCCTGGCTTGCCCTGCGGGGCCTGGCGACGCTCAGCCTGCGGATGGAGCACCACAGCGCGTCGGCCGGTCGCCTCGCTTCGGTCCTCCAGGCCCACCCCTCCGTGGAACGGGTCCTCTATCCGGGACTGGATACGCACCCGCAGCACGAGCTCGCGAAGCGCCAGCTACGAGGCTTCGGCGGCACGCTCGCGTTCGAGGTGACCGGTGGGCTCGAGGCGGGCAGCCGCGTCGCGGAGGCGCTCGAGCTCGGATGGATCGCCGGGAGTCTGGGGAGCGTGATGACCTTGATCGCGCACCCCGCGTCCACGACGCACCGGCAGGTGGACCCCGAGGCCAGGCGGGCGGCGGGCATCGGGGATGGCCTGCTGCGGGTCGCAGTTGGGCTGGAGGATCCCGACGACCTGATCGAGGACTTCACACGAGCCCTCGAGAAGGCATGAGTCGCCGCCGCGTCGCGGTCCTGTTCGGAGGGAGATCCGCGGAACACGAGATCTCGTGCATCTCCGCCCGGTCGGTGATCGACGCCCTCGACCCGGCACAGACGGAGGTGGTCCCGGTCGGGATCAGCCGCGACGGCCGGTGGCACCTGCTTTCCGGCCCTCCCGCGCTGCCTGCCGAGACGGGAACGATGCCCGAGGTCACGGAGGGGAGCGGTACCGAGGTCGAGCTCGCGGCGGAAGCGGGGTCGCGTGAGCTCGTGGCTGCGGACGGGTCCCGCGAGCCGATCGATGTCGTGTTCCCGGTCCTGCACGGTCCTTTCGGCGAAGACGGAACGATCCAGGGGCTCTTCGAGCTCGCGGGCGTGCCCTACGTCGGAGCCGGGGTACTCGGCTCGGCGATCGGGATGACCAAGGATGTGCAGAAACGGCTGTTCCTCCAGGCGGGGCTGCCGGTGGGTCCGTTCGAAACGACTCACGAGAAGGATTGGGAAGACGACCCGGAGTCCGTCGAGGCGTCGGCGGAGGCGCTCGGGTACCCCCTGTTCACGAAGCCCGTGAGCCTCGGCTCATCCGTCGGGATCTCGAAAGTGGGTTCCGCTGCCGGGCTGGCCGAGGGGCTGGAGGAGGCGTTCCGCTATGCGCGGTACGCCCTGCTGGAGAAGGCGGTCGAAGGGGCTCGCGAGATCGAGTGCGCGGTCCTGGGCAACGACGAGCCCGTCGCATCCGTCGCGGGAGAGATCGTGGCCAAGGGTCACGAGTTCTACGACTACGAGGCGAAATATCTCGACGAGGACGGCGCGCAGCTCCTCATCCCTGCCGATCTCAAGCCAGAGGTGCTCGAGGAGGTGCAGCGACTGTCGATCAGCGCGTTCCGAACGACCAGGTGCGCGGGGATGGCGCGGGTGGACTTCTTCCTCCTCGGCGAGGACGAGCTGTGGTTGAACGAGATCAACACCATCCCGGGATTCACCTCGATCTCGATGTACCCGAAGCTGTGGGAAGCCTCGGGGCTTCCCTACGCGCAGCTCGTGGAACGGCTACTGGATCTTGCGGTCGAGCGGCACGAAGCCGATCGCAAGAGCACAGGGGTTCGGGAGCTGGGCGGCTGAAGGCCCGGAGGACCTACAGATGGACGACCGGGCAGGTGAGGGTCCTCGTGATGCCCTCGATCGCCTGGATCCGCGCGACGACGAGCTTCCCCAGGTCGTCCACGCTGTCGGCTTCGGCGCGCACGATCACGTCGTAGGGACCGGTGACGTCTTCTGCTTCGGTGACGCCGGTGGTGCTCCGCACGGCGGTGGCGACCGAGGCCGCCTTCCCCACCTCCGTCTGGATCAGGATGTACGCGTGAACCACGTGGTGCCTCCTCCGGTTCGTCGGGACGCGACCCATGCTAATCGGGGGCGGGCACGCCGAGCAATGCGGGTGCGATGATCGGGGACGTGTTCCGGAACCGGGACGAAGCCGGCGCCGCGCTCGCCGCCGCCCTGGCGGACCGTGTGTCAGGACCAACGACCGTTCTGGCCATCCCGCGAGGCGGAGTGGCCGTGGCGCAGCCCGTGGCACGAGCGCTCGGGGCGCCGCTCGACGTGGTGATCCCGCGCAAGCTCCGCGCGCCGGATAACCCCGAGCTCGCGATCGGTGCCGTCGCGCCGGGTGTCATGGTCCTGCACGAGCGGGCGGTACGCCAGCTCGGGGTGCCACCGGGATACATCGAGGAGGAGGCCGGCCGGCAGGAGGCGGAGATCGCGCGGCGCGAGGCTGTCTATCGAGGCGGCCGAGCGCCGGCGCCGGTCGCTGGACGGACGGTGGTCGTCGTGGATGACGGCGTGGCGACCGGCGCCACCGCCGTCGCCGCTCTCCGGTGGGCGCGCGCGGCCGGCGCCGACCGGGTCGTCTTCGCCGCC
>DATKDI010000082.1:0-4719 GCA_035512775.1 Actinomycetota bacterium
CGTCCGGCGTTACCGTCGAGCCGTCTAGCCTCGCTACTGCCAGCTCGCCACGATGATCGCGGCAACGAGATTCCCCACCACGTGGTAGCCGGCGTTCACGGCGCCCCAGACCATCGGCTTCGGCTTCTCGGATTCGAACTGCGCGGTGACGAAGGAGATCGCGACCGCGAACCCGATCGCGACGATCAGGCCGAGTGCGATGCCTTCCTGTAGCGTGTCGGTGTCGGTGGCCTTCGCGAGCATCCCGAGGGCGACCGCCGACAGCACGCTCCCGACGAGCGGCGTCAGATAGATCGCGGGGCTCGGACGCGAGCCCGCCTCAGGCATCGCCATGCCTCCCGCGGCCATCCACGCCTTGCCGAACACGGGCGGCGCGTACCACAACGCCCCGATCGCGAAGTAGGCGAGGGCCGCCACGAGGACGGCCAGCCAGTTCAGATCGCCGAGTGCGTCGAACGTCACGGTTCCTCCTTCGGATCGGTTCCCCCCGTGAGCGTACCGTCGGTCGATCGCTTCGGCGGTAAGAACCGGGTGGGTTGAGCGGTCGGGGCGATGGGTATCTCGCAGATGACCCCCCTATGAGCGAGTGAGGAGCAGTCATGGCCAGGCGAACGAGTGAAGCGCAGTGGGACGGATCGCTGAAGGACGGGAAGGGGAGATTCTGGACCGAAAGCGGTGAGGTCGCGGGCGTCTACTCATTCTCGTCCAGGTTCGAAGACCAGGAAGGGTCGAACCCCGAGGAGCTCATCGGAGCTGCGCTCGCGAGCTGCTTCTCGATGAAGCTGGCAGGCGAAGTGGGAGCTGCCGACTACGAGCCGAAGTCCGTCCGAACGGTCGCGACGGTGCGGCTGGACAAGGGCGAGGACGGATTCGCCATCACCGGTATCGACCTGGACACCGAGGCGAGGATCCCCGGGATCGATCCGGCGGAGTTCGAGAAGATCGCGCAGTCGGCCAAGGACAACTGCCCGGTGGGCAAGGTCCTCGCTGCCATCCCGATCACCCTTCGCGCCCGCCTGACCGCGTAGCGCCCTTCGCTCCCGGCCGCCGGGAGCCCGCACCGTAAGCTCCGACCCGTGAGCAGCTCCGACCACCGCGTGATCGTGGGTCAGACCGGGCAGAACGTGCTCGGGCTCGCGATCGGAGCGGTGGCCACGTTCGCCGCGCAGGTCCTGATCACCAACGCGCTGGGCGACGAGGCGTTCGGCGTCGTGACGCTCGCCACCCAGGCCGCCTTCATCGCCGCGGCGGCCACGCGGTTCGGGATGGACGTCGCGAACGTACGTCTGGTGGCGATCCTCGCGGGCCGGGGCGACGTCGTGCGCGCGCGAGGCCTCGTTCGGCGCTCGGTCGCCATCGCGTCGGCCGTGTCGGTGCCGTTCAGCGTGGTGGCGTTCGTGCTCTCGCCCTGGATCGCCGAACGATTCACCGCCGTGCCCGAGCTCGCGGAGCCCGCGTTCCGCGCCGCGGCCGTGACGGTGCCGTTCGCGGCGCTCGCGTTCGTCTACATGGGCGCGACCCGCGGCCTGAAGATCATGCGGTACACGCTCTACTCCCAGTGGATCGTGCAGCCGATCGGCTGGATCGTGCTGACGATCGCCTTCTGGTCGGCCTCCAAGACAGCGGCGATGACGACCCTGGCGTTCGGAGCGTCGTGGGCGCTCGCGCTTGCGATCGCATCCGCGGGGTGGCAACGCGAGCAGCGGCGGCTCCCGGCGGACGTCGGCGCAGGAGAGGGGATCGCGGAGGAGCACGCGGGCGCGCTCGTGCGCTTCGGCGCCCTCCGCGCCCCCGCCACGCTGTTCTCCCAGCTGATCTTCTGGACCGACCTCTTCGTCCTTTCGGTGCTGTGGAGCGACGAGGGATCGGTTGGTGCGGCGCGAGTAGGGGTGTACGGCGCCGTCCTCCGCGCGGGGCAGGCCCTGTTCCTGTTCCTCACGTCGGTGTCGCTCACGTTCAGCCCGTTCGTGGCCGACCTGCACCATCGAGGCGAGCGGGGGCAGCTCGATGCGCTCTACAAGAACGTCACGCGGTGGTCGCTGGCCGCGACGATCCCCGTCCTGCTGGTGCTTGGCATCCTGCCTGAGGAGACCCTTCGGATCTTCGGGCCGGAGTTCACGAGCGGCGCCGACGCCCTCCGGATCCTGATCGTCGGGATGACCGTGCCGGTGATGGTGGGGACGGTCGGCTTCATCCTCATCATGGCCGGCCGGACCGGATGGGACCTCGCCGTGTACCTCGGTGGGTTCGCGATCGACATCGGGGTCGCGGTGGCGCTCGCTGGTCCCGCGGACCTGGGCATCCGAGGCGCCGCGATCGCCCAGGCGCTGACGCTCTCGTTCTCGGCCGTCGCTCGACTCCTGCTCGTCCGGCGCTTCCTCGGGATCTGGCCGTTCGACCGGAGATGGGTGGGGCTCGTAGCGCCCACGCTGCTCGGGGCGTTCACGATGGGATCGGCACACGCCGTGATCCCCGACACGAAGTGGGCGCTGGATCTCCTGGTCTCCGCTGCCCTCGGAACGGGTGTCTACGGGGCAGCGATGCTGGCGATCGGGCTATCCCCGACGGAGCGCGGGGCGGTGGCCAGGCTCATCCGACGCGGGTCCACGGCACCGGCTCCCTGATCAGGAAGAAGTCAACGTCAGCCCGGACAGCCAACGGGAGCCAAAGACACGAACTAGCCGGCCGGGTCGGACGCCTGACGATCCGATCGCCGCCGGGCGAGCTCGTCCTCGATGTCCGGCAACCTGATGAGTCGGTCCTGCAGCTTCGTGAGCGATCGCGTGTAGTCGTCGGCAAGCGCTCGCAGCTCGGACGTCCGCCTGCGCGCGAGCTCCATCTCGGCCTGGATCCGGTCGCGGTTCGCGATCAGATCGTCCATCGAAGTTCGGAGCTCGGACACACGCCATGAGAGGAGCCCGGCGCGAGCGACGTCGCCCGCGGCCTGAGTCGTCATCTCTTGATAGCGCGCGTCGAGCTCCGCGGCCATCCGCCGCTCGAGCCGGCGGCCACGCTCGTATGCGAGCGCGGCCGTCCAGGCGAGCCCGGCGGTTGCCGCGAGTCCACAAAGGATGAGGATGCCCGGCCGGATCCCGGGCATGAACAAGTTGCGCCCGAGGAAGATGATGGACCCGCCGAACGCACGAGCGCTCTCGATGATGGTCTCCACCACGAAGGCGGTCCACACCATCGCCAGCACGATGGCGATGATCCCGGCCATAGCAGTCAGGCTTCCTCTCTGGGGGGATGCCGAAGAATGCTGGAGGAGCCTGCACCCGGGGCCGCGTCAGGTCAATAGCGCATCTGGATGAGGCCGGGAGGGCGGCAACGCTCTCACCTGGCGCTTCTGGCCAGTCGTTCCGCTGCCTCGAGCGCTCTCGCGACGGCCTCGGCGGGATCCGCCGCTCGCTGCAGGGGATCGCCCGGGAGTCCCTCGAGGTCCAGCGACCAGGTCCCGAGCCCGACGACGGGCTTCCCCATCTTCAGCGCGAGGGCGATCTCCGACAGCGTCCCGAACTCGCCGCCGACGGCGATCACGGCGTCGGCGGCGCGGGCCACGATCGCGTTGCGCGCCTCACCGAGTCCCGTCGCGATGCGGACCGTGAGGTGTCGCGAGCCGTCGGTGCGATCGTCGTCCGGGAGGATGCCCACCGAGGTGCCGCCCGCGGCTCGGCAGCCGCGGGCGGCCGCGTCCATGACTCCACCGAGGCCTCCGCACACGAGCACCGCACCGGCATCGGCGAGCAGGCGTCCGATCTCCTCGGCGGCGGCCGACTCGTCGGCCGACGCCTGTCCCGCGCCGATCACCGAGATGTAGGGACCCTCGCTCACGGCCGGAGTATGTCAGTCTCTCGCCGCGTGGCCTCAGCCCCGCGGCGTCAACCCCATGTGATGCCGAGTATCGCCGCCAACAAGGACGCCGCCGCCGGCTTGTCGAGCGGCTCGTTGCCGTTCCCGCACTTCGGGCTCTGCACGCACGACGGGCAACCGAGCGAGCAGGGGCACTGCCGGATCGTCTCCAGGGTCGCGGCGAGGAGCCGTTCGATGTGACGGAACCCGCGCTCGCTGATGCCCGCACCGCCCGGGTAGGCATCGTGGATGAAGATGGTCGTGAGGCCCGTGTCCGGATGCAGCGGCGTGGAGACGCCGCCGAGGTCCCATCGATCGCACGTCGCGATCAGCGGCATCAACCCGATCGCCGCGTGCTCTGCCGCATGGATCGCGCCGGGGAGCTGACGAGGGGTGACGGCGGCCTTCGAGATCACCCGGCTCGGGATCGTGAGCCAGAGGGCTCGGGTCTCCAGGTGCTGCGGAGGAAGCGCCAGCGTTCCCTCGTCCAACACCTCGTTCGTCGAGACGAGCTTGCGGACGAAGCCGACAACCTGATCGGTGACCAGTACGGACCCGAACGAGATGCCGACGTCGCCGAGCGAGCCGCGCTCGAGCTCCTCGACGATCTCGATGTCGGTGACGTCTCGAGCCTGCGTGTAGTAGTCGGGGTCGGCGGACTCGACGGCGGCGATCCCGCGCGTGAGGTCGAGCTCTCGGACGAGGAACTGCTCGCCCATGTGCAGGTACACAGCGCCGGGATGCAGGGTGCCGAACGCTCGATGCTCGTCGGCGGTGCCGATCACCTCACCGGTGTCGCGGTTCACGATCGTGTACACCCTTCCCGCTCCGGCGCGGACGTCGACCTGCCGGTGCGGTGACTCGCGGCCG
>DATKDI010000083.1:0-89468 GCA_035512775.1 Actinomycetota bacterium
GCAGATACCGCCCGAAGGGCGTGAGCCTCGCCCTACGATGGGCCATGAGAGCCTCCTTCCGGCTAGGGACTCGGACAAGCCCCAAACCGTGCAGGGAGGCTCTCGCCTGTCAACAACCCTGATGGGAACTACAGCTAGCGCGGACGTTCGTTCCCCTCCGGGGCATCCCGCCCTACACTCCGCCCGTGTCCGCGTGTCCGAGCTGTGGGACCGAGAATCCCTCCGGGGCGAAGTTCTGTTCGGAATGCGGCATGGGGCTCGCCGAGCCTGTTCCGGCTCGCGAAGGCCGCAAGATCGTGACCGTTCTGTTCTGCGACGTGACCGGGTCGACGGAGCTCGGTGAGCACCTCGACCCCGAATCACTCCGCGGCGCCATGGAGCGGTACTTCGAGCGGATGCAAGCCGTCCTCGAGTCACACGGGGGAACGGTCGAGAAGTTCATCGGGGACGCGATCATGGCGGTGTTCGGCGTCCCCCGGGTCCACGAGGACGACGCCGTGCGAGCGGTCCGAGCTGTCGCCGAGATGCGAGACGCGCTCGAAACGCTGAACCGAGATCTCGAGGCGGAGCTTGGCATCAGGATCGTGGTGCGAACGGGCGTCAACACCGGAGAAGTCGTGGCCGGAGAACGAGCCGCGGACCAGCGCCTCGTCACCGGCGACGCCGTGAACACGGCCGCGCGGCTCGAGCAGGCCGCTGGCCCGGGAGAGATCCTGATCGGAGAAGGCACGTACGAGCTGGTTCGGGACGCGGTGGACGCCGAGCCGGTCGATCCGCTCGCCCTGAAAGGCAAGGCCGAGGCGGTCGGCGCGTATCGGCTCCTTTCCGTGAAGAAGGGGGTCGCCGGGCACGAGCGCAGACTCGACGCGCCGATGATCGGACGTGAGCGTCAGCTCCGCACGCTCATCGACGCGTTCGAGGGCGTCATGGCTGACCGCACGTGCCACTTGTTCACGCTCCTCGGCCCGGCCGGCATCGGCAAGTCACGCCTCGTCCGCGAGTTCGGGACACGGATCGACGACCGCGCCCTGCTCCTCACGGGGCGCTGCCTCTCCTACGGGAAAGGCATCACTTTCTGGCCGGTCGCCGAGATAGTGATCCAGGCTGCTGGGATCCAGGAGGGCGACCCACCTGAGGAGGCGCGAGTCGCCATCCGCACTCTGCTCGGAGACGCGCCCGACGCCGACGCGATCGCCACCCAGATCGCGGACCTCCTCGGCATGGGAGGAGGAGGCCCGGTGGAAGCGTCGTGGGCGATCCGCCGCTTCTTGGAAGGCTTGGCACTCCAGCAGCCCATCGTCGCGGTGCTCGACGACATCCACTGGGCGGAACCGACGCTCCTGGACGTGATCGAGCACGTCGCCGACTGGTCACGCGACGCGCCGATCCTGTTGCTGTGTATGGCTCGGCCTGAACTCCTCGAGGAGCGTCCGGGATGGGGAGGAGGCAAGCGGAACGCGACGAGCGTCCATCTCGAGCCGCTTTCGGAGCCCGAGGCCGATGAGTTGATCGAGAACCTTCTCGGACACCCGGCGCTCACGCCCGAGATCCGGGAGCGCATCCGCGCCGCCGCTCAGGGCAACCCCTTGTTCGTGGAAGAGATGCTCGAGATGTTGCTCGACGACGGGGTCCTGGTACTGAAGGAAGACGAGTGGGTCGCGGCGGTCGATCTCACGACGGTCCAGGTGCCCCCCGCGATCTCGGCGCTCCTGGCCGCGCGCCTAGACCGACTCACGAGCGATGAGCGGCTGGTGCTGGAAGCCGCCTCGGTGGTCGGAGAGGTGTTCGAGCCGGATGCGGTGAGAGCCCTGGTAGCCGATCCGCTCAGACCGCACGTCGTGGAGTTGCTCGGCGCATTGTTACGCAAGGACCTGATCCGCCCGAGCGCCTCCGATGTGGGTGGAGGAGAGGCCCTTCGATTCCGACACATCCTCCTCCGCGACGCCGCATACGACGCGGTCCCGAAGACCGATCGGGCGTCGCTCCACGAGGCGTTCGCCGACCACCTCGGCGGCGCTCTCGGAGAGCGCGCCGCGGAGTTCGACGAGTTCATCGGGTACCACCTCGAACGATCCCTTCGATTGCGGACGGAGCTCGGCCATCGGGATGAGCGGACCCAGGAGCTGGGCAAGCGCGCCTTCGACCACCTGGCCGGGGCGGGCCACCGGGCCTTCCAGCGTGCCGATATGGCCGCCGCCACCAACCTCCTCAGCCGAGCCTTCGACCTCCTGCCGGAGGACGATCCTGAGCGGATCCGGATGGGCTGGGAGCTCGGCCAAGCGATGATCGACTCGGGGGCGATCGCCACTGCCACAGACGTTCTGCGAGCGACCCTCGACCAGGCGCGGGCCGCCGGGGACGAGGCGGCGGCTGGGTACGCCCAGGCGGCGCTCTGGGTTGCCCGGGTCTTCGCCGACCCCGAGGTCGACGTCGATGAGTGGGAGTCGTCGGCCGATGATCTGGTGTCGCTGTTCGAAAGGATCGGAGATCGGCGTGGAGCGGCACTCGCTTGGATGCAGAAGTCCTACGCGTTGTGGTTCCGTGAGCGACTCGAAGCATCCGGGGCTGCCGCCGAGCGGGCGATCGAACACGCGTTGGCCGCCGCCGATCGCTACGTCGAGTCCGAGATGCGCGGGCATCTGCTCGTCACGACTGGTCTCGGTCCCTCGCCCCTGGAGGCGTCAGCCGAGCTGCTCACGTCTACGCTCGCAGACGCCCGCGCGCGCGGGGATCGGAGGCTGGAGCAGGTTGCCGTCCGAGGGATGGGGATGCGCGCCGCATTCGCGGAGCGGTTCGATGAAGCTCGCACGTTCGTGGCTCAGGCCCGCACGATCACGCAAGAGCTGGGGCTCTCGCTCGAGTACTGGTCGGGAGCGCAGCTGGTTGGCCGCATCGAATGGCTCGCCGGCGACCTCGATGCGGCGGCCCGCGAGCTCCGCGAAGGGTGCGAGCAGCTCGACGCGCTCGGCGAGACCGCCTTCCTGTCGACGACCGCCGGGATGCTCGCGGAGGTCGAGATGCTCCGCGGAGACCCGTCGGCCGCGGAGCATTGGATCCAGGTCGCTGAGCGGACCGCCTCACCCGGTGACCGATCGTCCCAGACCTCGATCGAGCTCGTGCGGGGCCAGCTCATGGCAGCCGTGAACGATCCGGGAGCGGAGCACCACCTGCGCCGGGCGCTGGAGCTGGTCGACGAGACCGACTCGCCCATCTGGCAGAGCGATGTCCGACTGGGCGTCGCGCGCGCGCTCGCGCGGTCACGCCGCGAGGAGGCCATCGAGTTGGCCCGGGAAGCGCTTGAGCTCGCGCAGCGGAAGGGGGTCCTGGTGCTCGTCGAGCGCGCCCGGGCGTTGCTGAAGGAGCTTGGAGCTTCGAGCTAGCTCGTCAGATCGAAGTCCAGCCGTCGGGCCGGACGCGGCCGAAGGGTCGTGCGAAATGGGAGACCCCCAATACCCACCCCTTCGCCTGCGCCCGCTCGATGATCGCAGCTCGGCTTCGCGCCGCGACCTCCGGGTCCTCGTCGTGGTTCGAAGGCCAAGCCGGCGATGCGATCTGTGGCGGCACGTGGAGCAGATCGCCCGTCAGGAGCAACGTGTCGTTGCCGTCGTCGAGCTGGACCACACGATGACCCGGCGTGTGGCCCGGTGCGTTTCGTACATACACGCCGGGTACGGCATCGTGGTCCGAGGGATCCAGGTCGAGCAGCCCGAGCTCCTCGAGAGGCTCCATCGCGAAGCGTCCGGTGAAGTCGTCCGGTGTCCGGTGTTCTCCGAAGAACGACCAGTCGTCGGGGTGGACGTGGTAGCGGGCGTTGGGAAACCTCGGAGTGCCGTCGGGCCGGCACGCCGCGCCGGAGTGGTCGGCGTGGAGATGCGTCAGCACGACGTGACCGACCTCGTCCGGCGAGACGCCCATGACCCTGAGCTCCCCGTCGATGGCGCTCGAGACGTCGTACGGCGGACGCCCGAAGTGACCGATGCCGGTATCGATCAGCAGGAGCCCGTCCGGGTGTCGAAGAAGGAACGAGTGCACGTGCCACGCCCAGCTGTTCGCATCGTCCGACGAGAACGCCCAGGGGAACCGTGCCCGCTCCGCAGCCCAGTCGACATCGTGCCCGGGCAGCTCGTCGTCGAGGGGCAACGGCGCCCACCCGTCGCACAGGGGCACGACCTCCACCGACCCGACCGTGAATGACTCGTGCGGCACCGGATGAGCCTACTGGCGGTGATCCGAGCGCCCGAGGTCGGCGGGCTCGTCGACGTCGAGCAGCGTCCGTCGTTCCGGATCGAGCGCCGTCCAGGTCGGTTCGTCGATCACGACGCTCGCAACCGACGCGAGGAGGTCACGCAGGCTCCGTCGCCCGGACTCCAGGAGGGAATCGACCGCTTCGGCCGCCGGAACGGTGCGGAGCACGCACGGGAGCGGCCTCTCTTTGCCTCCGTCGGCGAGCGAGACGGCGACCACCCCCGTCTCCAGGCCGGCTCGAAGCATCTCTAGGAGCACGGCGGGCTGGAGGTCCGGCATGTCCCCGCCCGCGAGGACCACCCACTCCGCGTTCGCGGCCTCCAGTCCCGCCGCCAACCCTCGGAGCGGTCCGTCCTCCGCGACCGCATCTCGCGCGAACGCCACCGCGGCACCGGCCGGCATCGGCGGCTCCTCCGCGTCGGGCGCCAGCACGACGACCACCCGATCGCAGACCTCGAGCAGACTCGAGACCGGATGCTGAAGGAGAGGGCGGCCTTGGTACTCCTCTGCGAGCTTGTCGCGACCGAATCGCCGGGAGCGGCCTCCGGCGAGCACGATCCCGGCGACGTCGCTACGGTCTCCGGCCGTCGCGTTTCCCTCGGCTCTGGACGTAGGCGAATCCGAACCGCCCTTTGATGCACAGGTGGCCGTTGGTGACCGAATGGTCCTCGGGCGACGACACCTTCACGATCTCGTTGTCCTGCACGTGCACCTCGAGCTCGCAGCCCACCCCACAGTACGGACAGATCGTATTCGTGACGGTCTGCGCGTCCTCGTCCCACATCCCCTCGGCGCGCATGTCGTGCTCCGACTTGAACATCAGCGCGCCGGTGGGGCAGACGCCGATGCAGTTCCCGCAGTAGACGCACGCCGATTCGTCCAGCGGCACCGCGAACTCCGTGGAGATCCTCGCGTCGAAGCCGCGCCCCGCGACCGCGATCGCGAAGGTGTTCTGCGCGTCCACCCCGCACGCCTCGACGCACTTGTAGCAGAGCACGCACCGCTCGTAGTCACGCACGTACAGGTCGTTGTCGACCTTCACCGGCTGCGCCACGGTCTCCGCGACCGCCGGGTCGGGGTCATGGTGGTGCCCGGGCGGTCGCTCGTCGCGCTCCCCCGCATCCATCGGTTCCATCGCGACGCCGAAACGGGACGGATCCGCTCCGTACTCGCCCGCCCATCGACGCCAGTCCGTCGAGGCGAGGGTGGTGTCGACGCTCGAGTCGAGGAACTCCATCACGAGCTTGCGGGAGTGCCGCACCCGTTCCGTGTCGGTCTTCACCTTCATCTCCGGCTCGGCACGGCGTGAGCACGCCGGCACGAGGACGCGGGAACCCTCGACCTCCACAACGCACACCCGGCATGCGTTGATCGGGGTGAGGTTGTCCGCGTAGCACATCGTGGGCGTGTCCACTCCCTCGGCCCGGCACGCGTCGAGGATCGTGGCACCCTCCGGTACGCGGACAACTCGCCCGTCGATCTCGACGTCGATCAGCCGCTTCGGTGCGTCGAGCGGCACGGCCTGGCTCACGCGGCACCTCCATCGAAGACGCCGAGTCGCGAGATCGCCGACTGCACGGCGTTCGCCGCCGTTTGGCCGAGCCCGCAGATCGAGGCGTCCCGCATCACCTGGGCCACCCCGTCGATCAGGGCGAGCTCGTCGCGCGCCGAGCCGATCGTCGTGCCGGCGACGAGCCTGTGGAGCGCCTCCTCCTGTCGGACCGTGCCGATCCGGCACGGGACGCATTGACCGCAGCTCTCGTCGCGGAAGAACCGAGCGATGCGGAGGCAGAGATCCACCAGATCCGCGCTCTCGTCGAAGACCATGATCACGCCCGAGCCGAGCACGTATCCGCCCTCTCGCGCGTCCTCGAACGTGAGCCTGACGCCGAGCATATCCGGCCCGACGAAGCCACCTGCCGCGCCGCCGAGCAACACCGTCTTGAGGGTGGCGCCCCCACGGACGCCGCCCGCTATCTCGATCAGGTCCCGCAGGGTGGCGCCGTGCTCCACCTCGTAGACGCCGGGCCGCTCCACGTGGCCCGAGAGACAGAAGAGCCGTGGTCCCGTGGAGCCCTCGCTCCCGATCGCGGCGTAGGCGTCCGCGCCGACGCGAAGCACCTCCAGCACGTTGATCAGGGTCTCGACGTTGTTGATCGCGGTCGGCTTCCCGAACACGCCGTGGGTCACCGGGAACGGCGGCTTGTTCCGGGGCTCCCCGCGCTTCCCCTCGATCGAGTTGAACAGCGCGGTCTCCTCGCCGCAGATGTAGGCGCCCGCCCCTCGCCTGAGCTCGATGTCGAACGCGAACCCGGGTCCCATGACGTCGTCGCCCAGGAGACCGTGGCGTCTCGCCTCGGCGATCGCGTGCTCGAGGCGGTCGGTCGCCAGCGGATACTCGCCCCTGATATAGAGGAACCCCTTCTCCGCGCCGCAGGCGAAGCCCGCCACCGTGAGCGACTCGATGACCGCGAACGGATCCAGCTCCATCAACACCCGGTCCTTGAACGTCCCCGGCTCCGATTCGTCGGCATTGCAGATGACGTAGTGTGGCCGCACCGGCTGCGTGGCAACCGCCTGCCACTTCACCCCGGTGGGGAACGCGGCTCCTCCCCGCCCCAGGAGCTTCGCGTCGGTCACCGCCTGGATCGTGGCCTCGGGTCCGATCTCGATCGCGGTCCGGAGCGCCTCGTAGCCGCCGTGAGCGCGGTAATCGTCGATCGAAGCCGGATCGACGACGCCGGCCCGCTTCAGGAGCCGCAGACGCTCGCGCCCTTCTGGCGCGAGCGTCTGCGGCGCCCCCACCCCGCCGGCGCACACGACGTCGGAGTCGGGCGCCACGATCGCGTCCACGGTCGAGCGGGTGGCTTCCCCGAGGGCGACCTCCGGCCTTCCTGCGCGCTGCGCGAAGACGGCCGGAGCCTGCTCGCACATCCCGAGGCAAGGAGACCGGGCCCAACTCCATCCACCGGCGTCGGTCCCTTCCGGCGCGTCACGCTCCAGCTCCTCGCAGAGGGCCAGGCCGCCCGATCCCCGGCAGGCGAGGTCGTCACAGACGTGCACGGCGTTCGCTGGTCGCTCCTCGACGCTGAACATCGCATAGAACGTCGCGACGCCATAGGTGTCCGCGGGCGGCACCGAGAGCCGTTGGGACACGTAGTTGAGCCCTCCCCGGCTGATCCATCCCACTCCCGCCTGGAGCGCGTGAAGGGCCGGGAGCAGGAGATGGCGCTGGTCGCGTGCCTCACGACCGCCTCGAACGACCCGGAGGTCTCGTGCGGTGCGCTCGAGACCTCCCACCCAGCCGGTCTCCGGCTGCCCGAGGAACCCGTCGACCGCGGACCGCTCCGCCTCCGTCGGGGCGGCGTCCATCAGATGGAGGTCCACGTCACCTCCGTCACTGCATCACTCGCGGTCCTCGGCGCCGGCCGCGACGGCAGAGGCCGCCAGCTTCTCCACCTGCACGGCCGTGGCCTTGAACTCCGCGGTCCCCGACTTCGGGTCCCACGCATCGATCGTCAGGTTGTTGACGTCGACCTGGTCCGGGAAGTGCAACGTCATGAACAGCAGACCTGGCCGCAGACCGAGCGCTAGACGCACCGGGGCCACAACCTCGCCGCGACGAGAGGCGATGCGCACCCGCTCCCCTTCACGCACCCCGAGCCGCGCGGCGTCCTCGGGGGAGATGTCCAGCGTCTCTTCTCGGCGGAGCGGCGACGTGTACCCATCGGTCTGTACGCCCGTGTTGTACGAGTCGAGCCGGCGGCCGGTCGTCAATCGGAATGGGTAGTCCTCATCCAGCTCGTCCACCGGGGGCTCGTACAAGACCACGGAGAACGGCGCTTTGGCCCCCTGCTCCTCGGGCTCCTCTGACCAGAGGCGACCGTGCAGGAACTTCGTCCCCGGGTGCGACTCGTCGGGACACGGCCATTGGATTCCGCCGAGTTCCTCGAGCCGCTCCCACGACATCCCGGCGTGCATGGGCGAGAGCCTGCGAACCTCCTCCCACACGTCGTTCGCCGAGGGGTCGCCCCAGTCGTGCCCGAGTCGCTTCGCGATCTCCGCGATGATCCAGATGTCGTCCTTCGCGTTCCCCGGAGGCACCAGCGCCGGACGCACCCGCTGGACACGCCGTTCGCTGTTCGTCACGGTGCCCTCGGACTCGAACGCCGAGTTCGCAGCGGGCAGCACCACGTCCGCCATCTTCGCGGTCTGGGTCATGAAGATGTCCTGCACGATCAAGATGTCGAGGTTCGCGAGGAGCTTGTGGGTCTTCTGGTTGTCGGCCTCGGACGCCGCGGGGTTCTCCCCGATCACGTACAGCGCGGTGAGATCGCCCTCCTCCATCGCCTCGAACATCTGCGAGAGGTGCCACCCCCTCTTCGGCGCGATCGGCACCCCCCAGGCTCGCTCGAACCGCTCGCGGGCGGCAGTGTCCGTCTCGATGTCCTGGAAGCCGGTGAGCTTGTTGGGGATCGCACCCATGTCGCCCCCGCCCTGGACGTTGTTCTGGCCGCGCAACGGGTTCATCCCGGACCCGTACGTCCCGACGTGCCCCGTCAGCAGCCCGAGGTTGATCAACGCGAGCACGTTGTCGGCGGCATTGTGATGCTCGGTGATCCCGAGGGTCCAGCAGATCATCGCGCGATCGGCCTTCGCGAAGGCGCGCGCCACCTCACGGATCACCTCGGCGGGGACGCCTGTGACCTGCGCGCCGCGTTCGAGCGTCCAGCCCATGACCGAGGCCGCGTAGTCGTCGAAACCCGTCGTCGCCAGCTCGATGAACGCGCGGTGGTGCAGGTCGTTCACGATGATCTCGCGCGCCATCGTGTTGGACAGGGCGATGTCGGTACCGACGTCCAGCCCGAGCCAGAGATCCCCCCATTCGGCCGACTCGGTCCGGCGAGGGTCGATCACGATCAGGCGCATCCCGTCGTGGATCCCCTTCAGGACATGGTGGAAGAAGATCGGGTGCGCGGCGCGAGCGTTGGAACCCCACAGCAGCATGAGGTCCGTGTGCTCCGCCTCCTCGTATGAGCTGGTACCGCCACCGGCACCGAAGACCGTGGCCAGACCGACCACGCTCGGTGCGTGTCAGGTGCGGTTGCAGCTGTCGACGTTGTTGCTGCCCAGCGCCTGGCGGATGAACTTCTGCGCCGCGAAGTTCATCTCGTTCGTCGCCTTCGAGCAGCTGAACAGGCCGACCCCCTTGCCGCCGTGCCGGTCCGTGGCGGCGCGCAGCCCCTCGGCGGCCCGATCCAGGGCCTCCTCCCAGGTGGCGACGCGCAGCTCCCCGTCCTCGCGCACCATCGGCTCGGTGAGTCGCGTGAGCCCGTCCTTCATCGGCACCCCTTCTCTTCTCAAGCCGGGCCGGATGATCCGACCGCCGGCAGATTCTAGGCTGCGGGGAAGCTCGGAGGATGGATGCCGAGCCGTCCGTCTCACTCGGGAGCAAGGATGCTGGCGATCGGCGCCGCGGCCGCCGCCATCACCTACGGGGTGGGCTCGCTCCTGGGCGTCGCCGTCAGCTGATCGACGACGCGGCGAGCCGTTCGGGGTGCGTGTAGACGTTCAGGCGCTCGTCTCGGACGAAGCCGACCAACGTCATCCCGAACCGCTCCCCCGCTTCGACCGCGAGTGAGGACGGCGCGCTCACGGCGCTCACGATGGGGATCCCCGCCACGGCTGCCTTCTGGACGATCTCGAACGAGAGCCGCCCGCTCACCTGCAGCACGTGGTCGGCGAGCGGCACGTGGCCGGCCAGCAGCTGCTCCCCCACGACCTTGTCGACCGCGTTGTGGCGACCGACGTCCTCCCTGACGGACACGAGCTCCCCGTCCGCAGTGAACAGGCCCGCGGCGTGCAGTCCACCGGTCCGCTCGAAGACCTTCTGTGCCTCACGGAGAGCAGCAGGAAGCGCGAGCAGCGTTTCCGCCGCGACCCTGGTGCCCGCCGCGACGGGAGCACACCTCACCTCGATGTCGTCGAGCGCCGCCTTCCCACAGACGCCGCAGGACGACGTCGCGTAGAAGTTGCGCTTCAACCGGTCGAAGTCGAACGGCCCGTTCAGCGTGACCGACACGATGTTGTACTGCTGCTCCTCGCCGGGCCGGGTGTCGCAGTACGCGACCCGGCTGACGTCCCCGGGGGCGATCAGCCCCTCCGTGAACAGGAACCCCACGGCGAGCTCGAAGTCGCCGCCCGGCGTCCGCATCGTGACGGCGACCGATCGCTGCTCCTGTCCCGGACCCTGCACACGGATCTCCAGCGGCTCCTCCGCGGCAAGGGTGTCGGTCCGCTCGGAACGGATGCCGTCGTTCAGCGCGACGACGTGCACGCTCGAGGTGTTGCGTCGGAGCGGCTGGGCGGCGGTCGCCATCACCGCCAATGATGGCACGACTTCAGTGGGAGACGGCGGCGGCGGCGATCTCCGAGACGAGCTCTCGCTTCCAGAACCGCTCGAGCGCGAACGGCGCGATCAGGTCCGGCACCTGGTTGTCGTGGACCAGGTCGGCCATCGTGACCCCGACGATCGGCGTGGCTTTGAAGCCGTAGGTGCCCCAGCCACCGTCGATCAGGAACCCCTCGACATCGGTGAGTCCCATGATCGGCGAGTAGTCGGGCGTCACGTCGCAGAGGCCGCCCCACGCGCGCATCAGCTTGACGCGTCCGAGCCTCGGGAGGAGCTCGAGCGAGTGGGCGGCCGTGACCTCGAGGAAGTCCAACGTGGAGTCTTGCGCGTACGACGTGTACGGCTCGATCTCCGAGCCGATCAGAACCTCGCCACGGTCCGTCTGGGAGATGTAGACGTGCAGGGTGGCGGAGACCAGGATCACATCCAGGAAGGGCTTCAGCGCTTCCGTCACGAACGCCTGCAGCGGATGGGTGACGATCGGTGTCTCGACCCCGGCCATCCGGCAGATCTCGCTCGTCCACCCCGCGACCGCGGAGATCACGGTGCCGGTCTGGATGTCCCCGCGGTTCGTTCGAACCCCGGTGACGCGACCGCCCTGGACATCGACGCCGGTCACCTCGGTGCCCTGGTGCACGTGCACCCCCATGCGGTCGGCCATCCGGGCGTATGCCCACACGACGGCGTCGTGGCGGATCACACCCCCTGGTGGGTGATACAGCGCGGCCATGATCGGGAAGTCGGGATGGTACGAGAGGTCGAGCTCCGGGCAGAGCTTCGCGATCTCGTCCGGGTAGATCACCCAGGAGTCGACGCCGAGGAGTCTGTTCACCTCCGCGCGCTCGTGGGCGACGATCACGGCGCGCTCGGCGTGTGCGAGCGTCAGGTGACCCTGTTGCGAGAGCAGGAGGTTGTAGTCGAGCTCCTGCGCGAGCTGCTCGTACAGCCTGAGCGCCTCCTTGTAGAAGGCCACGCCCTCGGGCGTCCGGTAGTTCGCACGAACGATCGTTGTGTTGCGGCCGGATCCACCCGCGCCCATGTAGCTCTTGTCCAGGACGGCGACGTCGCGGATGCCACGCTTCGCGAGCTCGTATGCGATCGCGAGCCCGTGGGCACCACCGCCGACGATCACGACGTCATAGGACTTCTTGAGCTCGTGGTGGCGCCACATGCGCCAGGGCCGGAAGTAGCGGATCAGGTGCATCAGCTCCAGCCCTCCACGCGCAGCGCCTGCCATCCCACCGGTGCACCGCCGAGCCCCGCGACCACTCCCGACAGCGTCTCCCAGACGTAGCGCGCGAACTCCGTGGCGACGTACACCTCCAACACGGGCACCTCGAGATCTCGGCGGACCATCAACGCCCGGACCTCCGCGATCGGCGCGCCCGTCGCCTCCCCGGGACCGAGGGTCGTGGGATCCCACGAGGTGGTCCTCTCCAGCACGGCGGGCAGCTCAGGCCCGGCCAGCGCGAATCCCGCGAAGAGGTGGGTCACGTCCGTCACCATGGCGCCGGGACCGGCCACGGGTTCGATCGCCCGGAGCAGCCTCGTTTCCGCATCCGGCCCTCCGAACACCACGACCCATTCCGCCGAGATCCGTGCGATGACGGTCGCCGCCGGCGAGGGAAGCGCCTGCGGGAGTCGGCCGCGCACGTCCACCTTCGCTCGCGCGGTGACGTCCGCGATCGCCACGCGATCGCGGATGGCAGCGCGCTCCGCCGCGTCGTCTCCGTAGGAGGCCGGGATCTCCCACCCGTCCTCCTCCACGAACACGGCGCCGCGGAGCGCGGACAGCCGCGCCGCGGGCGAGCGCCTGATCGCCGACCTCATGACCGCAACCTCTGGCCGTGAGGGTCATAGAACGGGGCGGTGCGCACCGTTCCGACCGTACGGCTGCCGCCGAACTGGATCTCGAACGTGCTTCCGTCGGAGGCGGAGTCCGCCGGGACCCAGGCGAGGCCGATGACGCTCCTGACCGCCGCGCTCCGTCTCGCCGACGTCACTCGCCCGACCCAGGCGCCGTCACGAACCACCGACGCTCCCTCCGGCGGCAGCCACCGGTCGGGAGCGGTGAACCCCACCAGACGCTCTTCGGGTCCCCGTTGCCTCAGATCCCGCAACGCGCGGAGCCCGAGGAAGTCCTCCTTGTCGTCCTTCACCATCCAGCCGAGCCCGACCTCGAACGGATCCGACTCCGCATCGGTGTCCTGCCCCACCAGGATGTGCTGCTTCTCGAGCCGCAGGATCCGCTGGGCTTCGAGACCGAACGCCGCGATCCCTCCGGCGCGCCCCGTCTCCATGATCGAGTCCCAAAGGTGTTCGCCGTACATCGACGGGAAGTGGATCTCGTAGCCCATCTCGCCCACGAAGCCGATCCGCAGCACCAGGGACGGCACGCCGGCCACCTCCATGCTCGTCGCCGACATGTACGCCAAGGCCTCCCCGGAGACGTCGGCATCGGTGAGCGCCGCCATGACGCTCCTGGCTCGCGGTCCCGCCAGGTTGACGGCGCCGAATGCACCGGTGACGTTGAGCACCCGGGCGTCGAGCTGCCAGTCGGCGTTCCACCAGGTGATCCACCGCTCGAGCGCGGCCGTGTTGCCCGTCGTCACGGTCACGAAGAACTCGTCGTCCGCCAGTCGGACGACCGCGCCGTCATCGAGGATCACCCCCTCGTCGTTGAGCATCGCCCCGTAGCGAACCCTCCCGACCGCGAGATCCGAGAACCGGCTCGGGTAGAGGCGCTCCAGCAACTCGACCGACTGCGGACCCTTGACCCGGAACTTGCCCAGGGTGCTCACGTCGATCAGCCCGACCCTGTTCCGGACCGCGTCGACCTCTGCCTCAGGGCTCGTGTAATGATGCGGCCTTCGCCAGTCGCCCGCCCACATGAACTCCGCGCCGGTGGCCGCGTGTCTGTCATGCATCGTCGTTTGCTTCCGCGGCGTCAACCGGGTGCCGGCCAGCGTGCCCATCTCGACGGGGACCCACGGTGGCCGTGCCGTCGTGGGCATCGTCTCCGCGAATGACCGCCCGGTCGCCCGGCCGCACAGCCGCTGGGACGACAGCATGCAGGACTTCCCCTGACAGGGACCCATCGTGATCGTGGTGTAACGCTTGAGGAGCTCCATCGAATCGAACCCCTCAGCGGCCGCCGTCTTCAGCTCCTTCGAGGTGACATCCATGCAGAGACACGCGAACTGCTTCCCGGAGGCGGCCGAGACCTCGGGGGGAAGGACGACCCGGTCCCCGGTTGCCGCCGCTCCCGCCCGCAGCTCAAGCATCTCGGCGCTGTCGATCTCGTATCCCAACGCCGCCGCGGACTCGAGTCCCGCGAGGCGACCGTGCGCCACGGCAGCCTCCGGCGTTCTGCTCCCCGCGACCGCACCCACCGCGTACGTTCGCTCCGGCATCTCGGCGGGGAGGAAAACCTGCAGCGTGTCGTCGAACGCGACGCGCGCTCCCGCCTGCGCCAGGAGGTTCGTCGAGGGCATCTGCACGGAGGCGATCGCAACGAGGTCGCAGGCCACTTTCTGTCCGGACGGGGCGCCGGGCGACCCTACGGTGACCGAGGTCACGCGCCGACGGCCCTTCGCCGAATGGATCGTCGAGCCCGGCACCACGGGGAACCCTTCCGGCCAACCCCCCTCGGAGCGGAGATCGACGACGGTGACCTCTGCGCCGGCATCCTTCAACGCCCACGCGCTGGCATAGCCGGCGTTCTCGGCCGTGAGGACCACCGCGCGAGTCCCGGGAAGGACGCGGTAGCGGTGGAGCAGGAGCTCGACCCCCGACGACAGCATCACCCCCGGCAGATCGTTGCCCGGGAAGACTGCGGACTGCTCGACGGCGCCCGTCGCGAAGATCAGGTGCTTCGCCCGGATCCGATACAGGGCGTTGGGCCCGGCGGCCGCCACCAGCCCGCCGCCGAAGACCCCGAACGCCGCGGTGTTCGGCAGGAAGCGGACACCCGACTCGATCATCTGTCGGGTCAGTCCGGATCGCAGGGTCACGTTGGCATCGCCGAGCAGGTGGCCGCCGGCCTCGCGGCCCTGCTCCAGGAGGACAACCGTCGCTCCGGCCTTCGCGGCCTCCGCCGCGGCCGCGAGGCCGGCGGCTCCGGCGCCGATCACGAGGATGTCGGGATGCAGGTTGATCCGCCGCCGCCGACGGTGATCGGGCTCCTGGGGCACCTTCCCGAGCCCGGCCTTGGACCTGATGAACGGCTCCACGAAGGGCCAGGCCCAACGCGGTCGCTGGAAGATCTTGTAGTAGAAGCCGGGCGGCATCATGAACGAGAACGTGTTCAGCCACCCGTGGATGTCGCGGTCGACGGAGGGCCATGCGTTCTGTCGCTCGACCCGCATCCCCTCCCGCACGGGCTCGATGCACGCGCGGACGTTCGGGATCCCATCGATCTGCATCAGGCAGTTGGGGCAGGAACCCGTCATGCAGTGCAACCCGCGCGGCCGGTGGTACTTGAACGACCGGCTCGTGATCGTCACGCCGGCGACCGCCAGCGCCGATCCCACCGTGTCTCCCTCGAACGCGGAGATCGTCCGACGTTCGAATCGGAAGCGGATCGGCCGGTCGCGCCTGATCGCTTCGCCCAGGCGCTCCGGGAGCCGCTCACTCACGCGGGCGCGGCCTCTCGTTCTTCTGGTCGGTACGTGCGCCTGATCTCGTTCGTGGTCGTATGGCGCTCGGCGAGGAACCAGGCGCGGCATCCGCTCTGGTGCACCCACCATTCCGTCTGCCATCCATCGACGTTGCGGCGGAAGTAGAGCGACGCGGCGAGCTCACGATCGGTCGAGCTCGGTCCGGCGCGCCTCGTCGTCTCGCCCCCGAAGGCGAATTCGAGGGCCTCGCGCGGCCCACAGTTCGGACACGAGATCAGGAACGTCATGCGCTCAGTGCCCGGCGTGGCCGTTGCCGCCGGCGAGCCGTGCGGCGACCGCGGCCGCGATGTCATCCGGTCGCAGCGTGAACCCGGTGCCTGCGATCGGGATCCCGGTGATCAAGGATGCCTCGAGGGTGAGCGCGCGCAGGTCCTCGGGCTCCAGGTCGTGCACCGAGCTCTTGCCGCATGCCCTGGCGAACATCTGCATCTCCATGGTCATCGACTGCAGGAAGTTGAACACCCGGTCGGCCGCCCCATCGACCTCGAGTCGCTCGATCAGCTCCGGATCCTGGGTCGTGATACCGACCGGACACCTGCCCGTGTGACAGTGGTGGCAGAAGCCGGGCTTCACGCCCAGTGCAGCGTAGTCGTCCTCGAAGAGCGGCGCATTGCAGTTGAGTGCGATCAGCGCCGCCGTGCCGATCGAGACGGCATCGGCACCGAGAGCGAGGGCCTTCGCGGCGTCCACGCCGTTCTTGATCCCGCCAGAGACGATCACCTGCACCTCCCCGATCGCCTTCATCTCGTCGAGCGAGCGCATCGCCTCGCAGAGGGCGGACATGGTGGGGATGCCCGTATGGTCGAGGAGGACATCGGGTGAGGCCCCGGTCGCCCCCTCCATCCCGTCGATCACGAGCACGTCCGCACCGGCCTTCACCGCGAGCCTCACGTCGTCGTTCACGCGGGACGCTCCCATCTTCACGTAGACGGGGATCCGCCAGTCCGTCGCCTCGCGGATCTCCTCGATCTTGAGCTGGAGATCGTCCGGTCCGATGAAGTCCGGGTGTCTGACCGGAGATCGCTGGTCGACGCCGACCGGGAGGGTCCGCTGGCCGGCGATCTCCTCCGAGACCTTCGAACCGAGGAGCACGCCGCCCGTCCCGGGCTTCGCCCCCTGGCCCACGACGATCTCGACAGCCTGGGCGAGCTTCAGGTGCTCAGGGTCGAACCCGTAGCGGGACGGAAGCACCTGGTAGACCATGATGTCCACCTCTTCCCGCTCTTCGCGACACATGCCGCCGTCGCCGGTGGTCGTCGAGATCCCGGCGCGCTTGGCCGCCCGACCCAGCGCCGTCTTGGCCCGTCCGGAGAGCGCCCCGTACGACATCCCGGCGATCGTGATCGGCCGGTCGAGCACGACCGGGTTCGTGGCGAAGCGACCCCCGAGGACCGTAGTCGTGTCACATCGCTCCCGGTAGCCCTCCAGCGGCACGCGGGACAAGGTGCAGGGAACGAAGGTCAGGTCGTCGAGGTTGGGCACCCGCCGGTGCATCGAGAACCCCTGCATCCGATAGCGCCCCAGCTGCGCCTTCAACTGGATGTCCTCGATCACCGACCGCGGCCACAGCGGCGACTCGCGGAGCACGGGGTGGATGGGAGGCTCGGCGTGCTGGTTCATCCCTCTCCTCCTAGAGCGCCGACGCCCAGAGCTCGGGCTCCCTCGCCGAGAAGTTCCACAGCCGCCGGCCCGAGCGGACCTTCGTGAAGTCGCGCGAGCTCGCGTCGATCCCGAACTCGGCGAGAGTCGTCTCGAGCAGCGTTCGGTCTTCGTCGATGAGGTCCTTGACCTCCGCGTCGGCGCCCAGGGACGCGATCTCGCCCCCCACGTAGATCGTGCCCTCGTACATCGAGTCCCCCAGACCGTCAGCGGCATCGCCGCACACGACGATCGTGCCCGCCTGCATCATGAAGCCGGACATGTATCCGACGCTGCCCCCCACCACCAGTGCCCCCCCTTTCATCGAGATGCCCGCGCGCGCACCTGTGTCTCCCTCCACATAGACGAGCCCGCCTCGGATCGAGGCCGCTGTCCCCGAACCAGCGTGACCATGGACCTCGAGACGGCCGCTCATCATGCACTCACCGACGGCCCAACCGGTGTTGCCGTGGATCACTATCGTCGGCCCCCCGTTCATCCCCCCCGTGTACCACCCCGTCGGACCCTCCAGCACGACGTGGAGTTCTCCCGTGAGAGCCACCCCGAACGAGTGGCGTCCTGCCGGGTTGCGCACGTGGATCTCGGTCGCGCCTTCCTCCGCAGCCTGCCGGATCGCCCGGTTGACGTCCCGGGTCTCCTTCCCCGAGGCGTCGATCGTCGCGGCGGTCACTTCAGCCACCAGCGAACCTCCTTGGCCTGCAGCTCACGCGGGACCAACGCAGGATCGGGAAACACCGCACGGATCGAGATCTCCTCGGAGGCCAGCACCACCATCTCGTCGTTCTCGGCATACAGGAGCGGCTTCGTCGCGAACCGATCACGGGCGAGCCCGATCCCTCCGGCGGTGGATATCAGGTACGCGAAGGTTCCGTCGAGGTCATCGATCGTGGCACGGAGCGCTTCATCGAGTGATCCGCCTGCCTCCAGTCGATCGGCGATGTAGACGGCGATCGCCTCCGAGTCGTTCTCGGTGGCGAATCGGTGACCCTTCTGCTCGAGCCGTCGGCGGAGCTTGTGATAATTCGTGATCTGCCCGTTGTGTACCACCGCGATGTCCGGGAAGGGCCGCGCCCAGAACGGGTGGGAGTGCGCGATGTCCACGCGGCTCTCCGTGGCCATGCGCGTGTGGCCGATCCCGTGGGTTCCTCGGAAGGCATCCAGCCCGAATCGCTCGTTGATGTCGCAGGCCATCCCGAGGTCCTTCACGATCTCCATCGCTCGGCCGACCGAGAAGACGCGGACACCCGGTACGCGCTCCTCGATCACGTCGGCCAGCTTTCCATCGGCGTCGTCAGCCACGAGGAGCCGGAGCGAGCGGGAGACCCGACCCGATCCCTGCACGGTGGTGACGAGGCCGGCGGCGGCGACCACATCGGCGCTCGCGTCCTCCGCGTCCGGACGTTCGAGATCGACCCGAACCACCAGACCGTCCTCGAGAGGCGGACCGTAGAGCGCGACTCCCGCGGAGTCGGGGCCGCGGCGGAAGAGCTGGTCGCACATCCGCGTGAGGACCTGCCCGACAGGACCCTCCCCCGCCTCGCCCTTGTAGAACACCCCCACGATCCCACACATCACGATGCTCCTCGCGACCCGTTCTTGCGCGTCTAGACGTTAGCCGCATCTACGGTCGAAGCGGCTCCCGGAGGCGGTTCCAGTCGTCCTCACTTCCCGCCGGGTCTATGTGGCATCCCCCCATGTCCGATGCCACGACGAACCGCCCGAGGGCACCGCCCACGCCTTGACGAGGATGCCCACCCAGCATAGGTTCCCGCGCGTATGTTCGACTCGGACAATGCCTCGCTCTTGCCGATCGGAACGACCGGGTGGTGAGAGCGGCCGGGCACGAAGTCACCCAGTCACACGAGGGATCATCCGAAGAGCGCGGCCTCACGGCCCTCCGTCGGATCACGGACGAACGCGCCTTCCTGTACCAGATCATCCAGACGATCGGTTCGGGGCCCGACCTCGACACGATCCTCCGCGGCGTGATCCACCCGGTCACCGAGGCCACAGCCTGTCACGCGTGCTTCGTCTACTTCGTCAAGGAGAACGCGCTCGAGCTCCGAGCGGCGTCGCCCATGTACGCCCACCTCGAGGGCCGCGTGGAGATCCCCATCGGCGAGGGGCTCACCGGTTGGGCCGTCCGTAGCCGCCGCTCGGCATTCATCGGTGAGCGTGCGCTCGAGGATCCTCGTGTTCGACGAGCCTACTTCCCGGAACTCGGTGATGAGCACTATCAATCGATCGCCACCGTTCCCGTCTTCGCCCGTTCCGGGGACGTGATCGGCGCGATCACGCTGCATGCCGAGGCCCCTCACGAGTTCGCTCGCGCCGACCTCGACTTCCTCGAGCACACCGCCTCTTTGATCGCGGGTGCCGTGGACAATGCGAGGATCTTCGAGGAGGCCAACGCACGGGTCGACCTCCTCAGCGACCTCTCTCGGCTCTCCCAGAAGATCGCCTCCGTTTCGGGCACGGAAGAGGTCCTGGTGGCCGTCACCGAGGGCACCGCCGGACTCCTCGATGCGGAAACGTGTGATCTGTACCTCGTCGATGCAGACGACCGACCGGTCCTTCGGGCGGCCAGTCCGAGACGATCTGCGGATCGCACCTTCGAGGGACCGCACCTCGGATCCGTGCTCGCGTCGGTCGAGGCGAGCCTCTCGCCGGAGGAGTCCCGGCGGCTCGCGACCATCCTCTGGGGGGCGGACTCGGATGGGATCGCCCTCTTCGCTTCGATCGTCGCCGGGGACGAGCGACTCGGCCTGCTCGGGATCCGCCTGCGAGAACCGAGCCCGGACGCACCGACGGCGCTGCTCGCGATCGCCGCCCACGCCGCCGTCGCCATCAAGCAGCACCAGGTGATCGATTCGCTCACCGAGAAGAACCTGCTCAGGGACTTCTTCCAGGCATTGACGAGGGCTGATGCGGATCCCGACACCGCCGCGGCTCTCGCCCGGCGGCTCGGTTGCGATGTCGAGGAACCCCATCTCGTCCTCTCGATCGTCCCGACGCCGCTCCCGTCCCGCCCAGCTGCTCGGACGCGCAGCAAGGCGTGGCAGGCGGAGCGGACCCCTTGGCGCGACGTCGCAGGCCGAGCTGCCTCGCGCATCGTGACCCGGTTCCCCCACACGCTCGTCGATCAGCGTGAGCGGTCGATCTGGGCGCTGGTCCCGATGCTCGATGGCCCATCTGAGACCACGGTGAACGTCCTTCGCGACATGCGTTGGGGTGAGCGCGTCGGCGACGGCCTTCTCGCCGTGGGCGTGTCGGATCCGTGCCGGGGGGTGGCGTCGTTCGCCCGCGGCTTCATGGAGGCGGAATCGGCCGCCGAGGTCGGGGCGCTGATCCGCGGTGCCCCCGGCGTGGCGACGTATGAGGACCTCGGACCGTATCGGTACGTGTTGTCCACCGACGAAGGCCTCCGTGACGGGCACCAGGAGCGCCTCCAACGACTCGTGGACTACGACCAGCGAAGAGGCACGGCCCTTCTGGACACGCTCGAGGGCTACCTCGACCATCGGGGGAGCGTCGTCGCCACCTCGAGGGCGCTTTACATCCATCCGAACACCCTCCGGCAGCGGCTCGACCGGATCGAGCGAGCCTCCGGTATCGACACGGATCGCGACGACTGGCTTTCCCTCGCGGTCGCCACCAAGATCGTGAAGCTCAGGACGATGCGACAGCGCCCGGTATCCACCGGGCACCCGAGAGAGGAAGGGAGACGACACGGATGAACGGCGGCCCGGGATCGGTCGAGGAGGTCCGCAAGCTGGTCGATGACATGGGGATCGAATTCATGTTCGCCCAGTTCGTCGAGATGTACGGCAAGCCGAACGCGAAGCTCGTACCCACCACCCATCTCGAAGACGTGTTCGCTGAGGGAGCCGGGTTCGCCGGCTTCGCGACCGGCGAGCTGGGACAGGGACCGCACGATCCCGACATCGCCGCCATGCCGGACCCCGCGAGCTTCACGCCGGTTCCATGGGAACCCACCCTCGCTCGTTTCGCGTGCGACATCTTCGTCGAAGGCGAACCGTGGCCGTACTGTCCTCGCACGATCCTGAAGCGGAACATGGCGTCCGCAGCGGAACGAGGCTTCGTCTTCAAGGTCGGCATGGAGCCGGAGTTCATCCTGACGCGCCTCCTCGAGAACGGCTCGATCGAGATCGCGGATCCACTCGATGTCCTGGACCGGCCCTGCTACGACATGAAAGCGCTCACCCGCCAGTTCGACTTCATCGCCACCCTCTCGAGATACGAGTCGCAGCTCGGCTGGGACAACTACGCGAACGATCACGAGGACGCGAATGGACAGTTCGAATCGAACTTCCGATATGCAGACGCCCTCACCACGTCCGATCGGATCATCTTCTTCCGCTACATGGTCCAGACGCTGGCGCAGCAGCGAGGCGTGCAAGCGACGTTCATGCCGAAGCCGTTCTCCCACCTCACCGGGAATGGCCTCCACATGCACATGAGCCTGTGGGATGAGGAGACTGACACGAACCTCTTCGAGGACGAGAACGACCCGCGGGGTCTCGGGATCTCAGAGCTCGGCTATCACTTCCTCGGCGGGGTCCTCAAGCACGCCCAGGCATACATCGGGGTGACGGCCTCCACCGTGAACTCCTACAAACGTCTGATCGTGGGGGCGCCCACGTCGGGTGCGACCTGGGCACCCGCCTACGTCGCGTACGGGCGGAACAACCGCACGCAGATGATCCGGACACCCGCACCGGGTCGCTTCGAGGACCGGACGATCGACGGCGCTGCGAACCCATACCTCGCCGCATCGGTCGTGCTGGCAGCCGGCCTCGACGGGATCGACAACAAGATCGATCCGGGTGATCCGAACGAAGGGAACATGTACGAAACTCCTGTCGACGAACTCCAGCGCCGAGGCATCCAGCTCCTGCCGGGGAACCTCCTGGACGCCGTTCGGAACCTCCGGCAGGACGAGGTGCTCCGCGAGGCTCTCGGCGCGGTCCCGGGTGGCCACTACATCGACTACTACTGCGACGTGAAGGAGCGTGAGTGGAAGGACTACCACGACCACGTGAGCGACTGGGAGGTCACGAAGTACTTGTCACTGTTCTGACCAGGGGCGGCGGGATCCTGCCGTCGGGGGTTCCCACCGGACGTTGCCGGATCGGGATCCGGTAGATGGACAACGGGCACGCGGTCACCGCGCTGGTCGCCGATCTCACACTCCAGGTCGCCCTGGTGCTCTGCGCCGCCCGGCTGGGCGGCGAGATCGCGGAGCGGTGGCTCAAGCAGCCGGCCGTCTTGGGTGAGCTCGTCTCCGGGATCCTGATCGGCCCGTTCGCGCTCGGCGGGTTCGAGCTGCCGGGCATCGGTCAGTTGTTCGAGCTTCAGAACGGCCCGATCGCCGTCTCGAACGAGTTGTATGCGCTCGCGCAGCTCGGATCCGTCATCCTCCTGTTCGTCGCCGGTCTGGAGACCGACATCAAGATGTTCCTGCGGTTCGGCCTGAGCGCGGTCGTCGTGGCCGTGGGCGGCGTCATCCTGCCCTTCGTCCTGGGTGCCGGAGGGGCGGTGGCCGTCGGGCTGGCCGAGAGCCTCAGTGACCCCCACGCGCTGTTCATGGGAGCGATCCTGACCGCGACGAGCGTCGGGATCACCGCGCGGGTCCTCGGCGATATGGGGAAGCTGGACACGCCCGAGGGCGTCACGATCCTGGGCGCCGCAGTGATCGACGACGTCCTCGGGATCCTCGCGCTGGCCGTTGTCATCGGTCTCGCCAGCGGGGAAGCCACCTCCGGTGTCCAACTCAGCATGACCGCCGGGAAGGCGCTCGGGGCCTGGCTCCTCCTGACCGCGGCCTTCCTGGCGTTCGCGACGCTGATCAGCCGCTTCGCGACCTTCCTCAGGGTCGAGGGAGCTGGTTTGGCGATCGCGCTCTCGGCCGGCTTGATCGGGGCCTACCTCGCGGATCTGGCGGGGCTCGCATTGATCATCGGGGCGTACTCGGCGGGGCTCGCGCTCTCGCAGACCCACCTGAAGACCCAGCTCGAGAAGGAGATCCGCATCGTCTACAACGTTTTCGTTCCGATCTTCTTCGTGATCACGGGGATGCTCGTGGACCTCCGGGTGATGGGTGCGGCGCTCGGCGTCGGCCTCGTACTGACGGCACTCGCCAGCGTCGGCAAGATCGTCGGATCCGGCGGCGCTGCCCTGGTGACCGGATTCAACGGTCGCGGCGCCTTCCGCGTGGGCATCGGGATGCTCCCCCGCGGGGAAGTGGCTCTGGTGATCGCTGGAGCGGGCCTGACTGCCGGTGTCGTCACGCAGCAGGTGTTCGCGGCGGCCGTCTTCGTGGCCGTGGGCACGACGGTGCTCGCCCCACCGATCCTCGTCTCCGCCTTCCGTGGAGGCGGAAGTGGGCTCCGGATCGCTGGAGGCCGCACCTCTTCCCGAGACGGGAGAGCCGCCTCACAGGAGCAGCCTGATCAGGAGTCACGGCGGTTCGTGTGGATGCTTCCCGACGACACGGCGAGCGTGCTCGTTCGCGCTCTCCACGCCCACTTGGTGAGTGAGGCCGGCTTCCAAGATCTGCTCGATGTCGGTGCCCCTCACACGGAGGTGGCTCAGTACCGGCGCGACGACCTCCTGGTGAGTGTCTGGACCCGAGACGAGGGCGAGGGCCGAGCGAACCTCCACGTGGAGGCGAGCGGTGCGGCGGATCCCGATCATGTCGTGCTGGACGCCATCCGTGGAGCCGTCCGAACCGCCGCGACGGAGTTGGCGAACTCCGTCGACCTCGACGGGTTCGGCGCGTCCGACCGCTGACCTCCGTCCCGAGGGACGCAGTGCGGAGCCCCCATAACAGGCGTGATCCCTTGTACGAAGACCACATGATCGGCGAGCGTGCCAGATTTGACTCCCCTCGGACCCCCGAATACTGTCGCCGCGGAAGTTCTCAGGGGAGGGAGGTCCACAGGTGTTGGGCTCTGTTCTCGCGCAGACGGCCGAGGAGCTGGCCGAGCAGGTCTCGCTCGACAGCAGGATCATAGGAGAGCAGTTCTACTACTGGACCGTCGTGTTCATGTGGCTCATCCACGTGGGCTTCATGTCCTACGAAGCCGGCGCATCACGTCGCAAGAACGTGATGTCCATCGCTCTGAAGAACATCCTCACGATCGCGGTGGTCACTCCCGTGTTCTACTTCCTCGGCTGGTGGATCTACGGCTGCTACCAGGAAGGCTTCCTCCCCTCATCGACGACGGACGAGTTCTACGGAGCGTTCTGTCAGTCCACGATCCCTTGGTCCGCGAACATGGGGCCGAACCTCGCCGACAACATCAGCGGCGTTTTCTGGGCGGCGTTCCTCCTGTTCTCGTGGACGACCGCATCGATCATGTCCGGAGCTCTCGTCGAGCGCGTCCGGTTATCCGCGTATCTCATCCTGGCCACGCTCCTCGGATCGGTCGTGTGGATCCTCGACGCGGCCTGGGGATGGAGCGCGGGTGGCTGGCTGGTGATCCACTTCGGCTTCCACGACTCGATCGCGTCGGGGGTCGTTCACGGCGTCGCCGGCGCGTTCACGCTGGGCGTCCTGCTGAACCTCGGCCCAAGGATCGGTAAGTACGACCACGAGGGCAGGGCCCGGGCGTTCAAACCCCACAACCTGCACCTCACTCTGATGGGACTCATGCTGATCTTCACCGGGTTCTACGCCTTCTACGCGGCGTGCCTGGTCATCACGTCCACCGCGTTCCCGGGGTGGCTCAACATCTACCTGTCGCCGACGACGCTGTCGGCGATCACCTTCACGATCACGATCGGGTTCGCCGGCGGCTTCACGGGCGGGTACTTCGCATCGAAAGGCGACCCGTTCTGGACGTTGTCCGGCGGATTGGCGGGCGTGATCTCCGTTTCGGCGGGCGCGGACGTCTATCATCCGGCGCTCGTCTACCTGCTGGCGATGTTCGGAGGCGCGTTCGCATGCTGGGTCGGCACGTTCATCGAAAAGCGCCTTCGCGTCGACGACGTGGTGGGAGCGGTGGCCGTGCACGGAGCGTGCGGGTTCTTGGGCATGCTCTACGTTGGCATCTTCGCCGCGGGGTATCCGACCGGCGTCGGCAACGGCGGCCTGGGCGTCGACTCATCCCTGCTCGGCCAGCTCGTAGGTATGGCTACGTTCTTCCCACTCGGCTTCATCCCCGGGTACGTCGGGGCCTGGCTGCTGAAGAAGTCCAACCTCCTGCGCGTGCCGCCCGAGGTGGAGCTGGAGGGCATGGACATCGCGGAGTTCCAGACCGACTTCTACCCGGAGTTCGAGCACCAGCCAGAACTCATCGAACTGCCCGACGGTACGACGGTGGAATCAGCGGGTGTACTCCTCGAGGCGTTCCGAGAGGTGAAGCGATGAGGAGGCCGTCTTGATTGAGCTCATCCTGTCGGTCACGCTGATGTTCCTCGTCGTCGGGTTGGCGGCCCGCTGGGCGCTCCGCAATGGGCTTCGCGAGCGTTTCCGGGGCCGTCCGCTCGACGAGTTCTCGGGAAGGGGAGGCTGATGGATACGTTCCCGTACGACAGCTGGGAAGCGGCGGGCGCCGCCGCGAGGGAGTCGGGCGAGGGCTTCTTCACGTTCGGGCCGGGTGACAACTTCGCGACCGTGTTGTTGGTCGTCCTCATGATCGTCGTCACGGTGCTGGCGTTCGTCTTCTGGGTGCGCACGGAGGACCGGAAGCTGACGGAACAGGCCGAACGCCTTCGGGCGACGGCCGGCGAAGGGATGTGACGATGGCCGGCAAGCAGGTCGACTTCCCGGAGATGCAGAAGCACGTCAAGGGCCTGGACCTCTGGCTCTGGGTGATCTCGCTGGTGTGCATCGCGCTCGTGATACTCGCCATCTTCCTCGTCGATGGGCAGGGAGGGGTCTAAGGGAGGCGTCCGGCGCCTCCTCTCGGTTGACCTATTCCTGCTGTTCGCTGTCTTGGGGGTCTTCTTCCCCTGGGTCACGGGGCCAAGCATCTCCAGGTCGGGCCTCGACCAAGACGGCGTCGGCATCCTGGCGCTGGCGGCGAGCAGTTACCTGCTGGCGCGAGGTGGGGTCAGATGGGCCTGGATCCCGGCCGGCCTGGGGGCGGTGACCGCGATCAGAACGGTGCTCAACACACTGGACGCGCCGCCCCTTACCGTGGGACCTGGTCTGTGGATGAGCGTGATGGGTCTCGTTGTGGCCACCGTGTGGTTGCTCGGAGGGGAGTTGGCCCGGATCCGAGAGACGAGGACGCGTTCCATCGGCGATAAGCCCGCCGACTGAAGGGACCGAACCTCCCTTCCTCAACGTATCTTCGTCACCATCATCCTCGCGCTCGCCGTGCTGTCATCTGGGCTCCTGTTCGTCGTCTACGTCGTCATGCACGAGGATCGCATCCTCCGGCAGGCAGCGCAGCGGTTCCGGGAACTGGAGCTCGAAGGGATCGAGGACCTCAGGCTGGACCACGCGATGCCCGAGTTCGGACCGCGCCGCGGGACGATCGTCCTGCCGGACGGGAAGGAAGTGGACCGCGACGAGCTCCTGCACCATGAGCTGGCGCGGCTGCGACGGTTCCAGGCCGACCGGTCGGGCCCGCGGCCGATGGCGCGCTCCTGGTTAGCCGATGTCGAGACGCCCTTCGGTCACGAAACGCTGTAGCTGCTCGTCGGTCAACTCGCCCTGACAGGTGACACATAGCCGTCTCGACGCGCCTTCTCCGTCCTCGTGCTCTAGCCATGCCCGTGAGGACAGCACGCCCACCGCCTCTCGTCGCCGGCACCGCTCGCAAACCATCATCGGCACGTCCATCGACCTCCACGACTCGAGCCAGCCCTCGGAGGAACGGCTCCATGTTCCCGAGAGGCTAGGGCGTCTGCACCTCGCTCTACAATGGGGGAAGCGCTACAGCTTCACGCATAGTTTGGGTGCACGTACGACACCCCGCCGCGCTCACCCCTCGTTGACCTCGGCCACTGCGCCGTCCGACGCACGCACGAGCACCGTCGCGACCCGGGCGGAGCCGCCATCAGGATCGGGGACAGACAGAGAGACGGCCCAGTACGGGGCCGAACGGAAACCCTGACGGACCAATCGGACCCGGACCACCTCGGGCTCGAAGTCGACATGGGCGTGGGCGATCTCCACCGCCTGCTCCTTGGGAACCGACACCGAGCGATCAGAACTCAGCGCACCGGTCGCCGCGACGACGGTCAGCACGGCGCCGAGCGCGATCATCACCTTCGTCGCCCTGGAGAGCGAAGAAAAGGGGTTCCTCACGCGTTCACCTCTCGGCGCTTCCGCCTTCGCATCCGGGCCTGGAGTCTACTCAGCGCGAAGGTTCCAGGTCGGGCTCGAGCGTGCGAACTCCCGCATCTCCTTGCGCCTTCGAGGCCAGAACCACATGTACCAGATCGCAAGCGCCACGGGGAGCAACAACAGGATGGATGGCTGCACCACGATCGAGAGGAACACACAGACACCCACGATCACCATGCCGCCGCGAACCGCCTGGATCTTGAACCTGCGGATCCGTTCGAGGATGGCTTCGTACTGCTCGGCCGGTACCTGCCCGGTGTTCCATCGTCGCCCGCAATCTTCGCAGTTCCACGTTTCTCCGTACGGAACGGCACGTACATGTCCACACTCGCAACGGACCGTGATGGGGGGTCCCTTCACGCTGTCCTCATGATGGATGCTCCTCGGGTATGTCGCCGTCGGGCGAACCGGGGCGGAAGGCGTTCCTCCCACCCTTGGTCCATCGGCCCCTCAAGCGATCGTATCGACCGCCTTCTTCGCTTCTGCGGGTTCTGGCTCATCCCTTAGGGTGATCGGCTTCCTGTCTTGCACGACCCTGCGGTAAAGGAACATGAGCACCGAGAAGAGCAAGACGCCGATGCCGATAAGGAGCTGACGTATACCACCGTAACCCGTGAGCTCGAATGACCACGACCCCACACCGATGAAGATCAGATTCAAGATCGCGAGGATGGCGGCGATCGGAACCCACACGTCCGACAATCGGATCGGCCGCGGCCAGTCCGGACGATCCCGCCGAAGCAGGACGAACGCAGTCAGTGCGAAGACGTGGGCCAGCATGTACCCGAGGTTCCCGGCTGCGAGGATCGCCAGGGTCGACGACAAGGAGAACATCAATAGGATGTTCACGACCATGTCCACGGTCATCGCTCGACCGGGGACATGGAAGCGATTCAGGTGGGCGAGTTGCTTGATCGTCATGTCGTCTTTTGCGATCGCGTACAACGCCCGCGAGCCGTCCATCGTGGCCGTGTTCATCGACAGGACCAGGCTGGCGATGAGAAGGAAGACCGCGATCCCGCCACCCGCACCGCCGAGGATCTCCTCGAACGCCGGCACGTAGAACGCCACGGGGTTCGATGCGGCCGCTTCCGTTCCGACGACGCCTGTGATCCCGATCGGGAGCAGCGCGTACACGGCGAGGGAGAACACAGCCGAAGAGCGCAGTGCGCGCGTCGTGTCCTTCACCGTGTCGTGGTACTCGGGCGCGAACACAGCACACGTCTCTACGCCGTACGCCGACCACCCCATCAGGTACAGCCATACGATGGCGAGCCGCAGTCCACTTGCGTCTGCGGTGAGGCTTCCCCAATCCATGTTGGAGGAGGACCAGTCGCCCGTGAAGTAGGGCAGGATCATGAATACGGCCAGCGGGATCATCAGCAGCGCCCCAGTCACGTATCCGAACCACACGGCCGGACGCACACCGAAGATGTTGAACAGCCAAACGACGATCACGAGTCCTGCGCCAACAGCCTTTGGGAAGTCGATCGTGATGAGGCCCAGGTCGAACGCCCACGTCTGGCCCGGGAACCACTCCGCCTGCGCGAGGAATCCAACGGTGACCCCGAAGATCGCCAGAACGCTCGACCATGCGAACCAGTAGCCGAACGTCGCGATCGGACCGATCAATGAGAAATACCTACGCCAGCCTTCGTGCGCGTACAGGGAGATCCCGCCGGATTTGTCGGGGAACATGGCCGCGCTCTCCGCGTACACCCAGTTCTGCAGCGTCGCCATGAGCGCTGAGATGCCCCAGAGCAGGAACGCCCCCCATCCTCCCAACGACCCGATCGCATAGCCAAGAGCGGCGATCAGGAACCCGGGGTTCGCGAGCGCCACGACGAATCCGTCGTACCAGCGGAGCGCCTTCAAGAGCTGGCGCTCTTCGACAGCAGCCTCAGCCACCACTTCCCTCCTCTGTCCCCGGTCGCACCCTCGGCTCCGGCCACGGAGACCGTAGTCGTGCCCCCCGGAACGCGCAAATGAGCTGGAACGGAACCGTTTGCTCGCCGAGTGGCGCTTCCGTACGATGCTCCGCGACGGTCGTTCACGAGGGGGGACCATGGAGAAGATGTGGGGTTCCGAGCCCTTCTGGGGCCTCGGCTACGACTGGGATCCGGACTGGGTCTACACGGACAAGCAGAAGGAGCTTCGCTCGACCCTGATCGAGCTCTGCGAGAAGGAGCTGCGCGCGAACGCGAAGCGCTTCGACGACGAGCTCATGTTCCCACGGCGCAACCTCGAGCTCCTCGGGGAGCACGGGTTCTTGGGACTCACGGTGCCGGAGGAGTACGGGGGCCTCGGCGAAGATCACGTCGCGTACTCGATGGTCTGCGAGACGATCGCGCGCTACGGGTGCGCATCCACCGCGATGTGCTACGTGATGCACATCGGCGCCGTGAACGCGATCATGCTCCGCGCCACCCCCGAGCTCATCGACAAGTACATCCGGCCGCTCAACTCCGGCAAGATCGGCACCCTCTCCTACTCCGACCCCGAGACCGGCTCCCACTTCTGGTACCCGATCTCCTCGGGCGCGGAGCGCTCGAACGGCGGGTTCAAGGTCCGCAAGAAAGCCTCGTGGACGACGTCTGGCGGGTTCGCGGACTTCTACGTCGTGCAGACGACCAGCCCCGACTTCACCGGCTACGACGATCTCTCGGTCTTCGTGGTGGACGGCGAGCACATCCAGGCGCACCCGTCGCTGTGGGACGCGCTCGGGCTGCGGGGGAACCAGTCGGGGCCTATCGAGATCGACAACATCGAGATCCCCGCGGAGCAGCTCGTGGGCCCGACCGGCGACGGTGCCAACTCCAACGACGAATCGGTCGATCCCTGGTTCCTGGTCGGCTCCTCGTCGGTCTGGAACGGCCTTGCCCTCGGCGCGATCGACATCGCCAAGCGCCACACGACCCGCAAGAAGCATGTGGACGTGGGGCTGCGCGTCGCCGACTATCCAACCATCCAGGACTACGTCGGCGAGGCGGTGATGGACACGAACGCCTCGCGACTGTTCACGCTCTCCGTCGCACAGGCGATGGACGGCGCGACCCAGAACAACACCGTGAACCCCGGACCCGGGGAGCTCGCTCGCGGGAACTACCTCCACTGGGCATGGCAGATCAAGTTCGAAGCGGCCAAGAACACCGCTCGCGTCGTCGACAAGATGCTCCACGCCTGCGGCGGTTCCGGATACAAGCGTGACATGGAGCTCGAGCGCTACCTGCGGGACGCCAAGGCGGGGTGGGTGATGGGCCCGACCAACGAGGTGCTCCGGCAGTTCGTCGGGAAGGCGGTGCTCCTCGGATTCGAGGCGCTCGACTACTGGAACCAGTCGTACAACCGCCGGGCCGTGGAGAACGAGGTCAAGAAGCTCGACGCCGCCGGCAAGCGTGAGCTCGCCGAACAGCTCTTCAAGGAAGCAGACGAACAGGTGTCCAAGGAGCCGGTGGTCAAGGGCTGACCTCGATGGCGATCTCGACCGGACGCCGGAACCTCACCGCCCCGGGGCTGATCGCCGCGGACCCGTCCCTCGAGCGGTACTGGGTCCGACCCGGTGGTGCCACCGTGATCACCCTCGAAGGCGACGACCAACTCACGGTGCGCGATCCGGACGGCGGTCAGGTCGCGGAGGTCACGGCCCTCGCGCCGGATGGCTCCGATGACTCCACTGCGCTGGGCGGTCGGGCCGACATCCCCGCGTCGGTGCTGCGCTCACTGATCGGATCCGACGCGGTCGGCGCCGCAGACGTGATCGGGTCCCTGGCCGGCCGGGGCCTGAACCCCACGGAGGCGATGGCGATCCGGCTCTTCGGGGAGTGGTCCCCGCCCGGCTCGTCCCAAACACTCGTCGCGGCGCGTCCGGTCGTGGTCGTGATCGCGGCGCCCGAGGGCGCGTCCGTGCTGGAGGGTGGCGTTCCTGCGTCGGACCTCGACGTGGAAGTGCGCCGTTCGCGCCCTCGGACCCACGACGGGTTCGAGCTCCCTCCCCCGCTCGCCGAGCCGCGCCTCGACTTCCGTGTGGACCGCGCGACGGCCCTGTCCTACGAGGTCAAGGCCGGCGAATACATCCAGATCATCGACGTCGAAGGCAAGCAGTGCTCGGACTTCCTCGCGTTCCATCGTCGGAAGCTGGAGGACGGCGTCGAGCGCGGCTTCGACCCGACGATCACCCGCACGCTGATGGGGAACGCGTTCCCGCAGCCGGGCCTCTACTCCAAGTTCTTCGACCTCGACATGGAAGTGCTGGTCGAGGTGATCAGGGACACGGTGGGCCGGCACGACTCGTTCCTGCTCGCGTGCACCTCGCGCTACTACGAGAACCTCGGGTACTTCGGGCACACGAACTGCACCGACAACTTCAACCGGCAGCTCGAGACCTACGCGATCGCGCCGCGCAAGGGCTGGCAGGCGCTGAACTTCTTCTACAACACGATGTTCGCGACGGACAACGTCCTCGTCTTCGACGAACCGTGGTCACGACCTGGTGACTACGTGCTCCTGCGGGCGGCCACCGATCTGGTGTGCGCCTCGAGCGCCTGCCCCGACGACGTCGATCCCGCCAACGGCTGGGATCCGACGGAGGTCCACGTCCGCGTGTACTCGCCCCAGCACACGTTCTCGGCGGCGATCGCGCACCGGGTGACTCCCGATGCCGAGCCGACGCTCACGACGGAGACCGGATTCCACCCGCGGATCTCGGAGCTCACGAGCCGAACCACGGAGTACAACGGTTACTGGCTCCCGACGAGCTTCGACAACCGCGGCGCGACGGACGAGTACTGGGCGTGTCGCGAGCGAGCCGCGATCATGGATCTCTCTCCCCTCCGGAAGTTCGAGGTGCTCGGTCCCGACGCGGAGGCACTGATGCAGGCGACCGCCACCCGGGACATCCGGCGCCTCGCCGACGGGCACGTCGTCTACACCGCGATGTGCAACGAGGCCGGTGGCATGATCGACGACGCGACGATCTTCCGGATCGCGGACACCAACTTCCGGTTCGTCGGGGGCAGTGACTACGACGGCGTCTGGCTCCGCGAGCAGGCCGCACGCCTCGGCTTGAACACCTTCGTGAAGGAGTCCACCGACCAGCTTCACAACGTGGCGATCCAAGGCCCCGCGAGCCGCGATCTCCTGAAGGGGGTCGTGTGGGTACCGCCGCCCCAGACGCCGTTCGAGTCGCTGGGCTGGTTCCGGTTCTCCGTTGGGCGGATCGGCGGCGCGAAGGGCGTGCCCGCGGTGATCTCCCGGACGGGGTACACCGGCGAGCTCGGCTACGAGATCTTCTGTCACCCGAAGGACGCCCCCACGGTCTGGGACGCGGTCTTCGAGGCCGGTGAGAAGCACGGCCTCGCCCCCCTCGGACTCGACGCACTGGACATCCTGCGCATCGAGGCCGGCCTGATCTTCGCGGGCTACGAGTTCGACGACCAGGTCGACCCCTTCGAGGCGGGGATCGGCTTCACGGTGACCGAGGACAAGGACGAGGACTACGTCGGCCGCGAGGCGCTGCGCGAGCGCCGGGACCATCCGCAACGGACCTCGGTCGGACTCGAGCTCGAGGGGAACGAAGCGGCCGGCCACGGCGACGGCGTCTACGCGGGTCGCCAGCAGGTGGGGGTCGTGACCAGCGGCACCCGCTCCCCGATCCTGAAGAAGAACATCGCCCTCGCCCGGGTCGCGGTGCAGCATCGCGACCCGGGCACCGTGCTGGAGGTCGGCAAGCTCGACGGGCACCAGAAGCGCATCGCCGCCGAGGTTGTCCCTGTCCCGTTCTACGATCCCGAGAAGACTCGACCGCGCTCCTGACGATGGCCGGGCTCGTCGAGTCCTTCACGCCCGAGCAGGTCGAGGCTTTCCACCGGGACGGCTTCCTCGTCGTGGAGGAGGGCTTGGTCTCCGACAAGGCGCGGGAGCTCCTCGCGGACCGATACCTGCGGTTGTTCGCCGGCGAGTACGAGACCGGGATCAAGCCGGACGAGGTCAACTGGGTCAAGGGGCGAGATCCCGAGGACCGGACGCGACAGCTTTGCAACGCCTGGCGCGCCGACACGGTGATCGCGGCCCAGGTGCTGTCGGCGAGGATCGGACGCCTCGCCGCCCAGCTGATGAGCTATCCGGGGGTACGGATCCTGCAGGACAACGTGCTGTGGAAGCCCCCGGGGACGAAGGCGATCGGGTTCCACCAGGACGGCTCGTACGCCGACTATCTGGTGCCCCCGGAGATGGTGACGTGCTGGATGTCGCTACACGAGACGCAGGCAGATGCAGGCCCGATCGCCTACGTGCGGGGCTCGAACCACTGGCCGTGGACCCCCCCGGAGCGCTCGCAGTTCCACGCGCCCGAGGACTGGCTCGAGGGCGTCCGGGCGGCGAAGCCGCCCGACGCCGAGATGGAGGTCGTGCCGGTCGTCGTGAAGCCCGGCGGCGGCGCCTTCCACCACGACCTCACGTGGCACGGCTCCGAGCCGAACAGGAGCGGCACAGTGGCACGCATGGCGCTGGTGTCCCACATGCTTCCCTCCCACGCGCGTTTCCACCACCGCAACGTCGACCTCATCTACTCGCGATACCGACGCCGCGGCGACCTCTCGATGGACGAGTCGTTCTTCCCGGTGATGTGGGACGAGACCGGCCATCGCACGGCCTGGCTCGCCGAGCTGCCCGATATCGACTAGCTCAGTCGTCGCGGAATCGAGCGGCCAACGTCTCGAGCATGGCCCACGCGGCGCGGGGCTCCCGCGTCAGCGCTTCGCGGAGCACGTCCCGTGAGATGGCGAGGGCTCGCAACGGCGATGCTGCCACGACGTCGGCGCTGCGAGACCGGCCGTCGAACACCGCGATCTCCCCGAAGAACTCCCCGGCCCCGAACGTCGCGAGGGTGCTCCCGTTCCGCTCCACCCGAGCCTCCCCTTCGAGGATCACGAAGAGCTCTTCCCCGGTGTCGCCCTCTCGAACGACGAACCCCCCCGGCTCGAACGTCCGCTCGACTCCCTCGGCGGTGATCGTGGCCAGCATCTCGGGCGGAAGCGACGAGAACACGGGGGCACGCTCGAGGAGATGCTGATAACGGCCGCCCTGGAACAAGAGCGGCTGCCCTTCCCCGTAGCGCGCGTACTCGACCTGTCCCACGAACAACGAGTGGTCGCCGCCCCAGTTGGAGCGCACCACCCTGGCCACCAGATGCGCGAGCGCCCCGCGGACGAGCGGAGTCTCGTGCACCAGGTCGAACTCGACCTCCTCCGACGCTTCGCCGGTGCGGCCCGCGAACCGATCGGAGAGCGCCCGTTGCTCGTCCGCGAGCACGCTGATCCCGTACCGCCTGCCTTCGTGGAGGAGCGCGTGCATCTTCGCTCGACGGTCGACCGAGATCACGACGAGCGGGGGACGGAGCGAGACGGACATGAAAGCGTTGGCCGTCATACCGTGCACTTGCTCACCGTCTTGCGTGGTGATCACGGTGACGCCCGTGGCGAACATCCCCAGCGTGCGGCGGAACGCGGCCGCGGGATCCTGCCCCGGCTCGCCCGCGATCTCTAGCTTTTCCGCCTCGGGAGCGTCGTCCGGGAAGGTTTCGCCGATCCCTATGGGCGCGAATCCACCGTGGACCGGCAGGTCGAACTCGAGAGGCGGCACCCCACCGATCCGGCGCTCTGCCACCGCTAGCTCCAGGGATACGGCGAATGGCTGACGGGGTGCAGCCTGCCCTCCGCGAACCGGGAGAATCGGAACGGCTCGAGCAGGGACTGCTGCTCCCCGAGGACCTCCTTCGCGACGAGGGCACCGACCCCGATCATCTTGTAGCCGTGGTTCGAGTCGGCGATCACGTATGCGTTCTCCACGAAGCGATCGAACACCGGGAAGCTGTCCGGCGTGAACGCGCCGATCCCTCCGGTGGGTGCCTTGCGATAGAGCGGCCGCTTGCCTTCGAAGCGCTTCTGACAGTGCGCGAGGGCGGAGGTCCACATCCGCTCGAACTCCGGCGTCACGAGGAACTCCGAGCTCTTCTCCCCATAAGGATCGACCGCGACGTCATCGGCCGGCTGCTCGACCACCCATGGCATCGCCCCGCCCTGGACGCCTCCGAAGTTGAAGTCGGGCTTGTAGTAGATCCCCCAGAGGTCCTCGCTCACCGTGGAGCCGTCCATGTCGTCGAGCAGCGGTGCGTCGGTGTCGAGGTGGACGACGGGCGGCATGTTTCCCACGTTGTCCACGAGGTAGGTGGGGTCGACGCCGAGGGTTCCTTCCTGAAGGCACCAGTACGTCCACATGGGCCGCTCATACAACTTGCCGTCCCGGCCCTTCACGTCGACGACGCCGGGAAGGTCGAGCATGTGCCAGAAGTCCCGCACCCACGGACCGGCCGCCACGACGACCTGCTCACATGCGATGGTCCCTTGGTCGGTCTCCACGGCGGTGACGGCCCCGCCGTCGACCGAGAACCCGGTCACCGTGACCGGAGCATGGAGCTCGACGTCGAGCGCCTCGCTCTTCCCGCGGAGGCCACGCATCGAGGGCATGTTCTCGGCGTAGCCGCCCTTCTTCTCATGGAGCACCACCGTGATGTTCTTCGCCTGCCAGTCCGAGAAGATCGACTCCATGTACGTTCGGCAATCATCCTCACCCTCGATCAGCTCGGACGCGTACCCGATCGCCTTCTGCTCCTGGTGGATCTGAGCCACGTCGGCGCGCATCACCTCCGGCCCGATCTGGAGGTAGCCGATCGGGTGGTAGTGGAAGGCCTCCGGGTCCGAATCCCAGACCTGCACGGAATGCGCCATCAGCTCGCGCATCGCGGGCTGGAAGTAGTTGTTGCGGATCACGCCGCACGCGATGCCGGAGGGCCCCGCGCCGACGCCTTCCTTGTCGAGGATCACGATGTCGGCTCCGTTCCCGTCGTCCCGAGCCTCGAGCTCCTTGGCCAGATGCCATGCCGTGGACAGACCGTGGATCCCGGCCCCGATCACGACGTATCGAGCATGCTTCGGGAGCGTCATCGAGACGGACCACCTTTCGAGCTCGGTTCCGGAAGGATTCTAGGGTCTCGCGGTGCACACGCTGCGACGGTGCGCGAAGGATCGGACACCGGATGAGTCAGGGAACCCGGACCTCCTCGCGTGCCTCCATCCGACGCCTGGCGTCATCGACGAACGCTCGCCAGATGTCGAGCGACCGCTCGTCGTCCTGCCACTCTTCGTGAAGCTCCCACTGCACGCCCAGGACGAACGCCGCCGAACCCGGCATCTCCACAGCCTCGATCGTCCCGTGCGGCGCCCAGGCGACCGCTTCCAGGCCGGTACCCACATCCTTGACCGCCTGGTGATGGTAGCTGTCGACCTCGTAGCGCTCTCCCAGGTGAGAGGCGAGGAGCGACCCCGGCTTCACGTCGACGGGATGGCTTGGGTGCGGAGGACGCTCGGTCCCCTCGAGCGTTGCCGTGACCAAGGCCCGCCACTCGTCCCACTTGGCACCGGGATGATCCGCACCACCCTCCGGGAACTCCTCGAGGTCTCCGTGAAGCGTCCCACCGAGAGCGACGTTCAGGATCTGGCAGCCCCTGCACACGCCCAGGACGGGCACCTCGTCCTCGACCGCGAGCAGCGCGTAGGAGATGTCGATCTCATCGAGGTGGGGTTGCCCGGGCAGATGCTGCGGATGCGGGTCCTCACGACCGTACCGCCAGGCCTCGATGTCGCGTCCGCCGGCCAGGACCAGACCGTCGATCCGCTCGATCAGGTCGACCCGATCCTCCTCCCGTTCGTAGTACGGGAGGAGGACGGGGAGGGCGCCCGCTGCGAGCAGCGGGCGCCCGTACCCGTATCCGTAGTAGTCGCCGTAGTCGGCGAAGCCTTCCGAGATCGCGACCAGCGGGCGGCGGATCAGGTGCGAACCCCCACGGTCGTGTCGAACCAGGCCTCGAACATCCGCCTTCCGTGATCCATCAGCTCGCTCGCCCTGCCTTCGAACTCCTCGAGAAGCTGCGGCAGCGAACCAGGGCCGAGGACCCGGTCTGCGTACGCGCGGTAGGCAGGAACCCTGGACCACTCGTCGGCCATCGCCGGAGTGACTTCCAGGTGGAACTGGACGCCGTACGCGTTCCGAACGCGGAACGCCTGGTTCGGGTACGCGGCGGACGAGGCGAGGAGCGTGGCGTCATCCGGGAGGTCGAACGTGTCGCCGTGCCACTGCAGCGTGATCACCTCGAACGGGAGGAACCCGAGAACGGGATCCGCACGCCCATCATCCGTCAACGTCACAGGCAGTAGGCCAACCTCCGGCTCCGAGCCCGCATAGACCTTCGCTCCGAGGGATGACGCCAGGAGCTGCACCCCGAGACATGCGCCCCACACTGGGACCCCATCCTGCACGGCAGACGCGATCAGGCGCTTCTCCTCCCGCAACCACGGGTGCTCATCCTCGTCGTTCACACTCATGGGACCGCCCATCGCGACGATCGCGTCGAACGATCGATCTGGGAGCGGCTGTCCTTCGTCCAGCTCCACCCGCGTGATCCGGGCGGCCCGGTCCCGGAGTACGTCTTCGTAGACGCCGGGAGGCTCGCACGCGATGTGCTGCAGGACGAGGACGTCCACGCCGGTGGCTCAGTGACCGGCGGGCCGTTCCCAGCCCTCCATCACCGCCGGCTTCCAGTCCCCACCGACGATCTCCGAGCCTTCCACCCACGGCCCGAGCATCGGCTGCGGGAACTTCGCGTGCTTCGTCTTCAGCAGGATGCCGTACGAGTTCCCTTCGATCAGGTGCTTCATCAGCACCTTGCGGGCGAATTCGTCCTCGCGACCGGCGGGGATCTCGAAGTAGATCTTCAGGAATGAGTTCGAGTAGCGGTCGAACACCGCAGCTTCGCCGTCCTCCTGCAGCAGGGTGACGTCCTCGAGCCAATTCAGGTCCTCCCCCGGGGTCAGCGCGTCGAGGTCGATGTCCTCCACGAGCGAGATGTCCTCCTGGTACGGGAACCGCCGGCCGGCGAGCTCCTCGGCGTCGATCCCGATCTTCGTCGACAGATGCGGCTCGTCCATCGTTGCTCCTCTAGGTCGGGAACTGCCCGGTGTCGGCTAGGTACTTCTGCATCAGCGTCTTGATCTCGTCCAGCGTGCCTTGCTCGGTGACGCCCGGGATGTAGTCCGTGCCGGCGAGCGGCACTTTGGCCATCGCGGCGGCCTCGACCGTGAGCGCGCAGAGGTCTTCGGGCTCCAGCGAGTGCACGTCTGTCTTCCCGCAGGCTCGCGCGAGCATCTGGAGCTCCATGGTCATCGCCGTGAGCAGGTTGTACACGCGCGTCGCGGCCGAGTCCACCTCCAGGCGCTTCCGGAGCTCCGGGTCCTGTGTGGTGATCCCCACCGGGCACCGGCCCGTGTGGCAGTGGTAGCACTGCCCCGCGGGAACCCCGACCGTCCCCTCGTAGTCCGTGACGCCGGGGATCTCCTTGTTGCAGTTGAGGGCCATCAACGCGGCCGTCCCGATCGCAACGGCATCGGCACCGAGCGCGATGCACTTCGCCACGTCGGCGCCGTTGCGGATCCCCCCCGCGACGACCAGGTCGACGTCGTCCGCGAGCCCCACGTCCTCCAGGGCCCGGCGGGCCTCGGGGATCGCCGCCATCAGCGGGATCCCGGTCTCCTCGGTGGCGATGTGCGGGCCCGCCCCGGTCGATCCTTCGGCGCCGTCCAGGTAGATGATGTCCGGCCCGCACTTGGCGGCCATCCGCACGTCGTCGTAGACGCGGGCCGCTCCCAACTTCAGCTGGATGGGGATGCGGTAGTCGGTGGCCTCACGGACCTCCTGCACCTTCAGCGACAGGTCGTCGGGTCCGAGCCAATCCGGGTGTCTCGCCGGGGAGCGCTGGTCGATCCCGGCCGGCAGGGACCGCATCTCCGCGACCTGCTCGGTCACCTTCTGGCCCATCAGATGCCCGCCGAGGCCGACCTTGCATCCTTGCCCGATGAAGAACTCGCAGGCGTCGGCCAGCATCAGGTGATGGGGGTTGAAGCCGTACCGCGACTGGATGTTCTGGTAGTACCACTTCGTCGAGAGATCTCGCTCCGGCGGGATCATGCCTCCCTCGCCCGAGCAGGTCGCCGTCCCTGCCATCGACGCACCCTTCGCGAGCGCCATCTTCGCCTCCAGCGACAGCGCACCGAACGACATGCCCGTGATGTAGATCGGGATCTCCAGCTCGATCGGGTACTTGGCGAAGCGGGCGCCGAGCACCGTGTTGGTCTCGCACTTCTCGCGGTAGCCCTCGATCACGAATCGCGTCAACGTGCCGGGCAGGAACATCAGCTGGTCCCAGTGCGGGATCGGCTTGAACATCGAGAACCCGCGCATGCGGTATCGCCCGAGCTCCGACTTCACGTGGATGTCGTTGATGACCTCCTCTGTGAAGATCGGACTCCGTCCGAGCACGTCCTTGCGGGACGAGACCTCTGCCATCACGTCTCCCTCTTGGATCCCCGGCCGTTCAGATGACGTACTTCTTCTCGCTCGGCTCGAGGTTGTCGTAGTTGTAGAGCATCTTGCCGCAGACGAACTTCTGGAGCGCAGGCGGACTCCCGAGTCCGTAGATGCGGAACTTCCGCTCGATCATCTCGGTGTCCGCGTCGGTCCATCCCCCTTCGACGCAGTCGATCCCGAGCGACCTGACCTTCCCAGCCACGTAGATCGAACCCTCGTACATCGAGTCACCGAGCCCGGGCCCGACGTCGCCGAGGATGATCTGCCGGCCGCGCTGCATCATGAACGCGGTCATCGTCCCGGCGTCGCCGCCGACGATGATCGTTCCGCCCTTCTGGTCGATGCCGGTCCGGGCGCCGACGCTGCCCCTGATGATGAGGTCTCCGCCGCGCATCGCCGCTCCGGTCAGGGATCCCGCGTTCTTCTCGATCACGACGACGCCGGACATCATGTTCTCACACGAGGACCAGCCGACGCGGCCGGTCACGGTGATCTCGGGGCCGTCGTTGAGGCCGAGCCCGAAGTATCCGAGGGATCCTTCGAACCGGATCTTGCAGCGCTGCAGGATCCCGACGCCGATCGAGTGCTTCGCGCCGGGGTTCCGCACCGTGACGTCGCGAGCCCCTCGTTCATAGATCAGCCATCGGAGCTCGAGGTTGATCTGCCGGGTCGTGAGATCGGTCGCGTCGAAGCTGGCCGTCGCGCCGTCGACGTCCGAGACCTTGGGGATCTCGGCGTGGGGCTCCGCGAGCCCCCTGGCGTCGTAGGTGGTGCGTCTCAACCCGCTCATCGTGTCCACACGAGCACCTGCCCCTCGTATGGGTCGGAGGTCTCGATCTCTCGGTTGAGCACCGCGCGGATCGCGATCTCCTCCGACGCCATCGCGACGAGTCCGTCCGACTCGTAGAGGACGAGCGGCTTCGCAGCCATCTCGTCCTTCGCGACGCCGAGGGCGTCCTTCGTGACGGCCATGTAGGTGAAGACCCCGTCGAGATCCTCGAGGCTCTTGTGCATCGCGTCCTCGAGGGAACCGCCCTCGGACATCTTCTCGGCGAGGTACACCGCGATGATCTCCGAATCGCACTCCGACTGGAACCGTTCCCCGTTGGACTCGAGGCGCCTCTTCCATTGGAAGTAGTTCGTCAGCTGCCCGTTGTGCACGACGGCCACGTCGGAGAACGGATACGCCCAGTACGGATGCGCTCCCGAGATGTCCACGTCGGACTCCGTCGCCATGCGGACGTGCCCGATCGCGTGCGTGCCGGTGAACCCGCCGAGTCGGTAGAGATCCGAGACCTCCTGCGCGTTACCCAGGTCCTTCACGATCTCCAGGGAATGCCCCAGCGAGAGGACCTCGCAACCGGGGACATCTTCGAGGTAGTCGGCCAGGGCCTTCATGTCCCCGTCGTATCGGACGGTCGCCCGGTAGGCGTACTCCGTCTCGCTCTCGACCCGGTCGACCGAGGCGCCGATCTTGTGGAGGCGGGATTCCACCTCCTGTCGATTCCGGTCCAGGCGCTCCTTGAAGTCGAAATCCCGCGGGTCGTTGGCGTCGGCCAGCTTGAACCGGATGACGACGAGATCGGAGGGTTCTCCGAAGAGAGCGTAACCCGACGAGTCGGGTCCCCGGTGCTTCATCGCCTGGAGCATCTGGGTCATCTCGGTCCCGACGTCACCGGAGCCGTCGCGGTGGATGATGCCTGCGATACCGCACATGGGAAGAGGGTCGCTCCTTTCCTCGGCTCCTCGGCGAGCTCCTACGGCCACGCATCCTACGGCCAAAACGTGCTACGGAAGGATGTCCAGATACTCCTTGACGTCCCAGTCGCTGACGGTGCCGATGAATCGCTTCCACTCATCCGTCTTGTAGTGCATGAAGACCCGGTACATGTCCCCCGGCAGTGCCGCCTTCACCACATCGTCCGCCTCGAGGGCCTCGAGTGCCTCGCCCAGCGTTTCGGGGATCCTCTGCACGTCCTTGCCCTCGGCGATGGCCTCGTAGATGTTCCGCTCCTCCGGTGGACCGGGATCGAGGTTCCGGGACAGCCCGTCCTTCATCGCCATGAGGAGGGCCGCGAAGGAAAGGTAGGGGTTCACCGCCGAGTCCACGGACCGGTACTCGTACCGGCCCGGTGCCGAGATCCTGAGCGCGGTGGTTCGGTTCTGGAACCCCCAGTCGGCGAAGATCGGGGCCCAGAATCCTGCATCGGCGAAACGCCGGTAGGAGTTCACCGTCGGGGAGGTGATGCATGTGAGGGCCCGGAGGTGCTCGAGCACGCCGCCGATCGCGTGGAGGCCGATCTTGCCGGGCACCCGGGGATCGTCGCCGTCGGGCATGAACATGTTCTCCTCGCCCTGCCAGAGCGAGATGTTGTGATGACAGCCGTTCGCAGAGACGCCCATGAACGGCTTCGGCATGAAGCACGCGAACGCGTCCATCTCGCGCCCGACCTGTCGGCAGATCTGGCGGTAGGTCGTGAGCCGGTCAGCCGTGAGCTCGGCCTTGTCGAACATGAAGTTCAGCTCGAGCTGTCCCGGCGCGTCCTCGTGGTCGCCCTGGATCATGTCGAGGCCCATCGCGTTGCCGTACTCCATCACCTTGTGGATGATCGGCTGGAGCTCCGAGAACTGGTCGATGTGGTAGCAGTACGGCTTGGTCTTGCCTTCGACCGACGGCGTCCCGTCGGGGTTGGTCTTCAGCCACATCATCTCGGGCTCGGTGCCGGCCCGCAGGTGCAACCCGGTCTCCTCGGTGAACTCGTCGTGGATCCGCTTGAGGTTGCCGCGGCAGTCCGACGTCAGGAACGCTCCGCCGTCGACCTCCTCCTCGCGTCCGCGGAACAGCGTGCAGAAGACCCTCGCGGTCTTCCGATCCCAGGGGAGCACGCAGAAGGTCTCGACGTCCGGGATCCCGACGAGCTCCCGAGCCTCCGGGCCGTAGCCGATGTAGTTGCCGAGGCGGTCGACGAACAGGTTGGCGGTGGATCCGTAGACGAGCTGGAAGCCTTTGCGAGCGATCGTCTCCCAGTGCTTGGCCGGGATGCCCTTGCCCATGATGCGTCCGGTCACCGAGACGAACTGGTAGTACATGTAGGTCACGCCTTCGGCGTCGATCTGCCGGCGGACCTCCTTGATCGCGTCGTCACGCCCGGACCGCTCCACGAACTCCTCGATGTCGGTGGCCAACTGACGCCTCCCTTCGAGCGGCCCTCCCGCAGGCCGGCTGCGCGCATCCTACGCCGAGCGCGGTGGCGCGCGCTACGGGCTCACGGTCACCGATGGACGTCGCGCGCCGAGAACGGAACGGGTATCCTCTCGCGACCCAAGAAGCCGAGAGCTGCGAGCACCGTCGAGTGCCGACCGGGAGGCGACGCCGTGAAGAGCGGGCTGGAGATCGCGCAGGAGGCCGTCCTTCGCCCCATCACGGATGTCGCGGCGGACGCTGGGATGCTCGAGGATGAGCTCGAGCAGTACGGGCGCTTCAAGGGCAAGATCTCGCTCTCGATCCTCGATCGGCTGGCCGACAGGCCCGACGGAAAGCTGGTCATCACGACCGCGATCACGCCCACGAAGGCCGGCGAGGGGAAGACCACGACCTCGATCTCCCTCGCGCAGGGCATGGGGCGGATCGGCAAGGACGTGATGCTCTGCCTCCGCGAGCCCTCGATGGGTCCGGTCTTCGGGATCAAGGGCGGCGGCAACGGCGGCGGGTACGCGCAGGTCGTCCCGATGGAGGAGATCAACCTCCATTTCAACGGGGACTTCCATGCCGTGCAGGCGGCGCACAACCTCCTGGCGGCCGCGCTGGACGCCTCGATCTATCACGGCAACCAGCTCGGCATCGACCCGGTCTCGGTGACGTGGCCGAGGACCCTCGACGTGAACGATCGCGAGCTCCGGTACGGCGTCGTCGGCCTCGGCGGGAAGGCACACGGAGTTCCCCGCGAGAACCAGTTCGTGATCGTGGCGGCGTCCGAGATCATGGCCGTCCTCGCACTCGCGAACGACGTCGCGGACCTTCGAGCGAGACTCGGCCGCGTCGTCGTGGCATCCACGTACGACGGGACCCCGGTGACGGCCGAAGAGTTGAAGGTCGCCGGCGCGATGGCCGTGATCATGAAGGAGGCCATCAAGCCGAACCTCGTCCAGACCCTCGAGGGACAACCTGCGCTGATCCACGCGGGCCCGTTCGGCAACATCGCGCACGCCAACAACTCGATCATCGAGGACCGCATCGCCCTGAAGCTGGCGGACTACGTCGTCACGGAGGCGGGCTTCGCCTCCGACCTCGGCTTCCAGAAGTTCTGCGACATCGTGTGCCGGATGGGCGGCTTCGTTCCCTCCGCAGGCGTGCTCGTCACCACCGTGAGGGCGACGAAGTCCCACGGCGGGATGCCGTTCGACCAGCTCGTGAACGAGGACGTGGATGCCCTTCGCAGGGGGATCGACAACCTCGCGGCACACATCGGCATCGTCAAGACGTACGGGCTGCCCTGTATCGTCTCGATCAACAACTTCCCGACCGACACGGAGAAAGAGATCGACACGATCCAGGAGCTCGCGGGTGACGCCGGTGCCGACACGGTGGTCGTGAACCGGGCCTTCGCGGAAGGTGGCGCCGGCGCTACCGAGCTGGCGGAGGCGGTCGTCGCGGCGTGCGAGCGACCGAGCTCGTTCCACCAGCTCACACCCGACGGCACACCACTCAAGGAGCAGATCGAGGCGATCGCCACGAAGATCTACGGCGCGGACGGCGTCGACTACCAGGCGCAGGCCGAGAAGGACATCGCTCGGATGGAACAGCTCGGGTTCGGTGAGGTGCCGGTGTGCATGGCGAAGACCCACCTGTCGCTCAGTCACGACCCATCGATGCTGAACCGGCCGACGGGCTACCGGCTGCCCGTCCGCGGCGTCGTCCCCAGCGCCGGAGCCGGGTTCGTGGTGGTCCTCTGCGGCGACATGCAACGGATGCCGGGCCTCGGGAAGACACCCGCGTTCACGAAGGTCGATCTCGACGAGGACGGCCGGACGGTGGGCCTCTTCTAAGGCTGGCTCTCGCCGGGCTTGGCCGCTTCCGTGAACGTGAGGTAGTAGCCGTTGGGATCTCGCAGCCCGACCTCGCGAGCTCCCCAGTCACGGACCTCGGGACCCACTCCGGGATCGTGTGATCCTTGATCTCGTCGTAGAGGGCATCCACGCTCTCCGGATAGAAGTGGATATCTCTGGTGCCAGCACCCACCCCGCCCGCGTAGCCGCCCCCTTGCCGGCGACGCTTCCCACAGCCCAACATCGGCACATGAGCGCCACCGCGACCGCCGCAGCTCCTCCCCGGTGGTTGACGAACACGGTGGCCGCGGCGCTGCGACAGACCGCGATCGTGGTCGTCGGGTGCGGTATCGCGGGCGCGCTGGTGGGTGGGATCGGCAGCCGGCTGGTGATGCGTGTCTCGGCCCTCGCTGCTCCCGAGGTCCGCGGCACGCTGACCGAGAACGGCAACGTGATCGGCGACATCACGTTCTTCGGAACGATCGGCCTGATGCTTTTCGTGGGCGTCGCCTCCGCGATCTTCGGGGCCGGCGCCTACACGGTGGTCGGACCCTGGCTCCCCCGTACGACCGTGACACGAGGGCTCGTCTTCGGAGGCGTCCTGCTCACCCTCATGGGGAGCAGCGTGGTTGATCCCGGCAACGCCGACTTCGTGATCCTCGGCGACCGAGTCCTGAACGTCGCGATGTTCTCGGCGCTCTTCATCGCGTTCGGTCTCGTCGCATCCGGAGCGGTCGCGTTCCTCGAAGGGCGGGTTCCCCGCGCCATCGAGCGGTCACCTCGGATGTGGGCGCTCGTCGTGCTCTGTGCCCTCCCGATCGTTCCGGGGTTGGCCACCGTGACCCTCGGGTTCGCCGCTTGGCGCGGGGTGGCGCTCGTGGGCGCGTGGGCCGCGATGGTGGCCTCCGGCGCGCTCGCCCGGCGAGGACTTCAGGGTGCCGCTCGACTCCTCCGCGTCGCAGCAACCGTCGTGCTCGTCATCGTGCTCGCCCTCGCTGGCGCGGACTACGTCGACGGCGTCGCGACGATCCTCTAGCGGCTGCGTCAGTCCTCATCGGCGCCATCGTCCCCGGACGGGGACACGACACAGAACTCGTTGCCCTGGGGATCGAGCATCACGCACCACATGCTGCCGCCTTCCTCCGCCCAGTTGCGGACGCTGGCGCCCAGACCTTCCAACCGCTGCACCTCGTCCTCGACGGTGCCGTCCGCGGAGAGGTCCAGATGCATGCGATTCTTGGCGAGCTTCTCCTCCGGCACCTCCGTGAAGAACAGGACCGGAAGGTCCGTGCCGTTCGGGGGCTCGACCATCACCGACGGATCCTCTTCCGGATCGTAGATGCCCTTGGACGCGAGCCGCTCGAGCTCCTCGTCGTCGTAGGGCGCCACGGTCCACCCGAGAGCGGCGGCCCAGAACCGCGCGAGCGGCGCGGCGTCCAGACAATCGAACACGATCGAATCGATCCTCACCTCACCGAAGCGTAGGCCATGGGAAGCCGCCGCGCTCAGGTCGCGAGACGCAGGAGGAACGCTTCTTCGATCTGGTGAAGGAGGACGTCGGCCCGCTCCCGCAGAGCGTCGCACTCGTCGACGAGACCTTGTCCCTTCGCCTCATCCTTGAGACCGGCGGCGTTGATCCGCACGTTCGCCATCGCGGCCAGTGCGGCCGCGAACAGCAGGGTGCCCGCCGAGTACCCGTCGGACGCCGCGTGCGGATTGCCCATCGCGGTGGCGTCTTCGGCGAGCTCCATCAGCTGCACCGCCCGCTTCGAGAGCTCGAGCGGTACGGCGGCAGCTGCTTCGTACGCCTTCTGGATCTCGAGGATCCGCGAGTTCTTCTCCTCGTCGGTCTCCTTGGGGAACTTGAAAGAGGCCATCACGGCCTCGAAGGCTCGTGCATCCTCCTCGGCGAGCGTCAGGAACGCCTCGCGCTCCGCGTCGGCCGTCTCCACCACGGATCGCATCCGCGCATCCAGATCCTCGAACCCCTTCTTGCCGATCGTGAGGTGGCCCACCATGGCGATGAGCGCGGCGCCCGTGGCGGCGGCGACGCCGGCGGCGGCTCCACCGCCGGGGGTCGGCGACGCCGATCCGAGCTCTTGCAGCCACGATCCGATCTGTTGGTCAGAGGTGCTCACGAACGGACTCCTTTCCCGACACGTGCCGGCTTCAACCGGCCTCCAGAAGACGTTCCAGGATCTGCTCGTTCGGCGAGAAGCCCGCCAACCGGATGTGCTCCTCATCCCCTGGCGGCAACGCCGCCTCAGGCGCGAGCCCGACGATCTCGGACTCGAGGACCTCCATCCCTTCCGCGGCCGCCTCCTTCGCCACCGCGTCGAACGCGTCCCGGATCCCGGTCACCTCGAAGTCCACGAGGTTCATCGAGACCGTCACGGATCGGCGTTCGGGGACCGCGAAGCCGATCGCGCGGACGGCGGGGAGACCGCCCGAGGACTCACGGACGGACCGAGCGATACCTTTCGCTCCGACCTCGTCGATGCCGGACAGGTAGATGTTGAAGGCGATGAGGGGCTTCCGGGCCCCCACGGCGGTCGCGCCGGCCCGCCCGATCGCGTGCGGGCCGAAGTCGGGGAGGCGGTCGCCGGAGGCGACCGCCTCCCGCAGCCCCTCGAACTCCCCTTTCCGGACATCGGCCAGCGACCGGCGCTCCGGCACGAGCGCGGCCTCGCCGTACAGGTAGACGGGCAGATCCAGCGTCTCCGCGAGCTCGCGCCCGACGTCGCGCGCGAGTTCCACGCATGCCTCCATGCCGACCTCGCGGACCGGCATGAAGGGGATCACGTCCACGGCGCCCATCCGAGGATGGCCGCCGCGATGCTCGAACATGTCGATCCGCTCCACGGCGGCCGCGGCACCCGCCATCGCCGAGCGGCGCACCGCGTCGGCATCACCCAGCACGGTGGTGTCCAGACGGTGGTGATCGGGGTCGGCCTCGGCGAAGACCACTCGCGCGCCCTCCACCGCAAGCGCGTCGACGATCGCCTCGGTGACGTCACGACGCCTTCCCTCGCTGAAGTTGGGCACCACGCCGACGATCGCGCTCATCCCGCGAGCCTACGTGACGGTCCCGCTCAGCTCCGGGGACGCCGCTTGTCGGGATCGTGGACCGCGAGCACGTCGACGGTCGCACCCGTCGTCCCTTCGTCCAGAGCGACGTCGACCTTCGTCCCCTCGGCGGCCACGTCGGAGCGGATGATCGCGAGGCCGATCGGTCCATACGCGGGACTCGTCGCGGGCGAGGTCAGCACGCCGACCTCCTTGCCGTCCTTCGACACCGCGGCGCCGTACTCGGGCAGCTCCTCGCCGTCCAGGCGGAGGGTCTTGAACCGGTTCGGGGGTGCAGCCGCGACCGCTCGCAGCGCCTCCTTTCCCATGAAGGCGCCGTCGGCATCGAGCGCCACCAGACGGTCGAGGCCCAGGTCGTAGGGGGTCCGCTGATGCGCCTCGTAGTCGTAGTCGGTCACGATCATCCCGGCCTCGATCCGCAGCGGCTCGACGACGTCGACGCCGTACGGCACCGCTCCGGTGCCTTCGATCACGGTCCAGAGATCGTCCGCGTGCTCGGGTCGCGTGAACAGCTCGTATCCCAACTCGCCGGAGAAGCCGGTGCGCGAGAGCCAGACGGGGACGCCACCCACCTTGACCTCCTCGGGGATGAAGTGGAAGTAGCGGAGCGAGCCCAGGTCGGCATCCGTGAGCGGCTGGAGCGCTTCGCGGGACCTCGGCCCCTGCACCTGCAGGTGAGGCAGGTCCGGCGCGATGTACTCCACGGTGACGTCGAGCCCCCTCGACGCGTCGGCGAAGTAGGCCTCGTGGTCGAGCCCGTTCGTGGCGACCCAGAGATGATCGTCCGCGTGCTTGAACACCGTTCCGTCATCGACCAGCAGGCCGTCTTCGTCCAGGAAGGCTCCGTACCGGACCTGTCCCGTCTGCATCCCGAGGACGTCGTTCGAGTGGACGCGCTGCGCCGCCTCGAGCGAGTCCTTCCCTCGGAAGTCCCACTTGTTGAGCGGGGAGACGTCCCAGACGCCGACCCCTTCACGAACCGCCCGATATTCCGCCGCGGGGTCGCCGAACCCGGTGACCCACCACCATCCGGCTTCTTCCATGAACCCGGCGGCCGTCTTCGACATGATCGCGTGGAACGCCGTCCGCCTGCTCTCGCTCCCGTTCCCGTTTTCGCTCATAGCCCCTCTTATCACGAGGTTGAACGGTTGTTCAAGTTCGCGACACGGATCGTCTCGTCCTCGGTCACGATCGCCTGCACCGGGAGATCGAAGCGGCCGGCGGGCAGAACCTCCTCCACGACCTGCAGACCGAACGCCACGGCCACCGTGAACGCCGGGAGGTTCCGGAGGAACCGATCGTAGTACCCCCCGCCGTAGCCGACCCGGCGCCCGCCTCGGTCGAACGCCACCCCCGGCACGGCGACGACGTGGATCGATGCCGGATCGAGCGGTGTCCCGTCGACCGGCTCCTGTGCGCCGAACGAGGTGGTGCTCGTGGGATCGTCGGGGGCGAAGGCGACGGGCACGAGGTGGCCGTGCTCGATCCTCGGGAGCGCGATCACGACGCCGCGCTCGTGGAGTCGCCAGATCAGTGAGCCGGTCGGCACCTCGGATCCGAAGTGGGAGAAGAGCATGACGGTCGTCGCACGCTGGACCTCGGGGAGCTCGAGGAAGCGCTCCACCACACGCTCTCCCCGCTCCTCTCGAACGTCGGCCGGCAGGGCATCCCGGTCGTCGAGGATCGCCCGGCGGGTCCGGCGCTTGGCGCGCTTGAGCTCACTGCTCTTCATCGCCGAAGGGCCTCCGCGACGACCTCGATGCGATCCTCGCCGCCGACCGGTTGCACGATGAACCACGCGCAGCCGGCCTCGCCGATCCGACCGGCGAAGGAACGGAGATCACCGGCATCTCCTTGCCACACGTCCATGGACAGTCCCTTCGCCCGGCGCTCCTCCCGGAGCCGTTCCAGATCTCCCGGGTCGGTCCCGACGAGGGCGATCCCGCCCCAGGTGGGGGCGACCGGGCGGCCGTCAGCGAGCCGGCGGAGCTCGCCGGCCGCGGCTTCGAACCCCTCCGCGTCCATCGCCCACCCGTTCCATCCGTCCGCGGACCGTGCAGCCACCGCGATCACGGACGCGGAACGCCCTCCGACCCAAAGCTCCGGGTCTCCAGGAGGGAGCAACGGCCCGGCGATCGCGGGCACCTGAGCGCCACCGGGCCAGGGCTCCCCGCCGAACAGCGCACGCAGGGCGCCGACGGTCTCTTCCAGGGTCGCCACTCGCTCCGCGGTGGAGGTGAACGGGATCCCGAACGCGTCGTGCTCCGGCTTGGAGAGCGAGTCCCCCGCGCCCAGGCCGAGGATCGCGCGCCCGCCGTTCATCTGATCCAGGGCCGCGCCCTGCTTCGCCAGGAGCCCCGCGTGACGGAGCGAAACCCTCGTCACGAGGGTTCCCACGCGGAGGTCCGGATGCATCGTCGCGACGGCCGCCAGAACGGCGAACGGCTCGAGCGCGGGCCGGCCGGGTGCCCCCGGCGGGAACAGGTGATCCGGGGCGAACACGCCGTCGTACCCGGCGGCGGCCGCTCGGGCCGCGGCCGCGATCGGCCGCTCCACATCCGCCGTGAACATCGGAAGGCTGAGTCCGAGCTTCATGCCGGCTCCGCGTCGAGTGCCAGGAGTGCTGCGCCGATCGCGCCGGCGTCGTTCCCGAGCTGGGCCGGCACGATCGGCACCTCGGGACGGACGTCTGCACCCTCGACCGACGCCTGGAACGCCTCGCGGAGGGGAGCGAACAGGACGTCACCCCCCTCGCCCACCCCTCCTCCGATCACGACGATCTCGGGATCCAACACGTTCACGAGGGAGGCAACGCCTTCGCCGAGGCGCCGAGCGACGGAGGCGAGGATCGCCACCGCCACGCCGTCGCCCTCTTGGGCCGCCTGCGTGACGAGCTCGCCCGTCGCGCGGCCGGGATCGCCGCCGGCGAGCCGGGCGATCGAGGAGCCCGGCTCGCCGGTGACGGCGCGCCGGCCCGCTCGGGCGATCGCCTGCCCGCCCGCCACCTGCTCCCAGCATCCCCGGTTGCCGCACCCGCACAGGGGGCCGCCGGGCTCGACGATCGTGTGGCCGATCTCCCCCGCGAGGCCGTGGGCGCCCCGGATGAGACGGCCGCCCGAGACGATCCCGCCGCCGATCCCGGTGCCGACCCCGACGAACAGGGAATCGGCACGTCCCCGGGAGGCCCCGAGGCGACTCTCCGCCCACGCGGCGGACGTGGCGTCGTTGTGCACGGTCACGGGAAGCCCGTACTTCGCGCGGAGGCCCTCGCCGAGCGGGAGCTGCCGCCAGACCAGGTTCGGAGTCGAGAGCAGGACGCCCGAGCGGACGTCGATGAGGCCTGCCATGCCGATGCCGATCGCCACCACGCCGTCGGCCATGACCTCGGCGGCCGCCGCCTCGATCGCGGGCAGCGCCGCCGACTGATCGCTCGCGGGCGTCGGGACCACCGTGCCGGCGTGGATCTCTCCCCCCGCGGAGATCCGCAACGCGGCGATCTTCGTGCCACCGATGTCGATCCCGACCGCCTGCCGGTCGCTCACTCGATGTCGATCCGCGTGAGCGTCGACGCCTTCTCCTTCCCACCGGTCTCGTCGGCCCTCGCGCCCATGACCGCGGTCATCGCGAGGAGGAATTCCCTCCCCGCGTTCAGCAGGTGCTCGACCGCCTCCGGCTTCAGAGGTTGGACGGCGGTCACGGCCAGACAGATCGGGCAGAACCCCACCGTGCAGACCTGGCCGCCTTCGGCATGGGATTCCGGGCCGGGCGGCGCGGCCTCCCGCGGTCGCTTGCGCTTCGCGGTCTCGGCCATGTCAGCTCCTTTCCGCCGGACGGGGTTCCCGCCCGAACAGGATCTCGAGATGATCGCCGGCGAAATTCGCCTCGCGAACGGTCATCCGCTTCAGCGACTGCGGCAGGATCAGGTTCCTCTTGTAGGCACCGACGCGAACGAAGAGCTCTTCCCCGCGACGGTGGATGTCCATATCGTCGCGTGAAGCGAACGGGAGACGCATCGTCATCACATATCCCGTCCCGCGCTTGCGTACGCGGATCGGCTCGTCGCGGTAGAGGATGTCGGCCGCGTCGAGCGCACCGTACACCTCGTCCCCCATCTCCTCGAGAAGGGACAGCCCCACCATCTCCCGATCGAACAGGCGCGCGGACAGGATCGGCACCGGGTCGAACGACTCGTGCACGGTCACGAGGTGCTCCGCCTGGATGTCCTTCCACTTGCCGAAGTACGGATCGGTCACGTCCGGCGGCAGGACCCGGTTCACAACCACCGCATCCACCCGGTACCCGAAGAGCCCGAGGTAGGTGTACGTGCGCCTGGCTTCGGCGATCACCATCTTCTCCAGGTTCACCACGAGTCGAACCGATGACGTCGTCTCATCGGTCAGGATCTTCTTCACCGCATCGAGGTTCCGGTGGAGCTGCTCGATCGCGTCGAACACGCGATCGCCGGCGATCGGGAGCGTGGTCACGCGCGAGACGATCGGCCGGACCGTCTTCACGATCCTCCGCTCCACGGGGAAGATGCGTTCGATGTACCACTGCATGACGTCGGGCAGCGACAGCAGTCGCAACGTCTCGGCTGTGGGTGCGCAGTCCACGATCAGCACGTCGTAGTCGCCGCTCTCGACGTGGGTCTTGACGTCGATCAGGGCGAAGATCTCGTCCAGTCCGGGGAGCACCGTCAGCTCCTCCGCCTGGATGGTCTCGGTCCCCGCCCAGTTCATCAGCTGGATCATGTAGTCCTGGATCACTCGCCAGTTGTCCTCGAGCCGTTCCTGGGCGTCGATCTGCTGCGCCCAGAGCAGCTCGGATATCTGCGTGGGATCGGATCCGATCTGCAGCTCGAACGAGTCGCCGAGCGAGTGAGCGGGGTCGGTCGACATCACGAGCGTCCGCTGTCCCGCGGCGGCGGATCGCACGGACGTGGCGGCGGCGACTGTCGTCTTGCCGACCCCGCCCTTGCCGGTGAACAGGAGGACCCGCATCCGGCCAGCTTACGTGAGCCTTGCCGGCGCCCTCCGACTAGCCCATCTCGACTCGGCGCTTGAGACGCTCCAGGGCGTTCTCGATGACGCGCTTCGCGCCCTCGGTGCGGATGAACCCCGGGACGAGGACGCCGATCTCTACCGCCAGCCGGTACGTCACCTTCGTCTCGGAGTCGGAGACCTCGTTCAGGAGGTACTCGCCGCGGATGTCACGGATGGCGCCTCGAGCTTCCTTGGTCACCCACGAGAGACCAGTGTCCCCCGGCGCGTAGCGGTACGTCAGCGTGTACGTGGCCTTGCCGAGCACAGGGACGTCGACCTCGTAGGCAACCTCGGTGGCCCGGCCTCCCTCCACCCGCTGGAGGATCTGCGCGGTCCGGACCTCGGCCCACTGCGGGTACGCCTCGTAGTCCTCGAGGACCTCCATCACGTCCTCGAGCGGCGCATCGATGACGATCGAGCCTTCCGCGTGTTCCATCGGCTCAGGAATCCTAGCGGTGACCAGGTCTCAGCGGCTGTTCACCGTGACCACGGACATCGCGAGGAGGGACACCGAGATCATGATCAACGCGACCGTGGCCCACAGCAGGGTTCGTGCCGACACGAACGGCGACCCACCGTCCGCGAGCCGATACGCCTCGGCCGCCGAGCCGAGATAGATCGTGAGCGCCGACAGGAGGAGGAGGGCGACGACCCCGAAGATCGGTGCGCTCGAGACACCCGAGAGCACGATCACCAACGCGAGTCCGAAGGTGAGCACGAACAGCGTGCCCCGGGCGACCCCATCGGCGCCGCGGCCGGCCTTCGCGTGGCCGACTCCCGGGAACGTGAGCGACCACAGGAACGCATCTCGCGGGGAGACCGTCGGCCCGGGCTCATCCTGCCGGAGCAGGGCCGCGAAGGAGGTCCCGCAGACGCTGCACGCATCGAGCGCGAGCGGATTCTGCGAGCCACAGGTGGGGCACGGCCAGGTCGCCACCGACCCACCTTCGCGGGGCTCGGCCGGCGCCGGGCGCGCGAGAACCGCGGGGGGTTCCGGCTCGGGCTCCGGCCGGAGGGACGTGAAGCATTGCCCGCACCATTCGGCGTCGGCGCTCACGAGGGCTCCACAGCGGGGGCATCGGAGATCGTCCACTCGAGCAAGCGTACCGTCGGTCCTCGTCCGGACCGTGGAAGGGCGTCAGTCGGCCGCGGCCTCTCGGAGCCAGCCCGCCAGCCGCTCCGCGACCCGAGACCACGTGTGTTCACGCTCGACCCGAGCCCGGCCGTTCTTGCCGAGTCGCCTCGCGTAGGCCGGATCCTCCAGCAGCGTCGCCAGCGCGTCGGCAACGCCCTCCACCTCCGAACCGTCGACGAGGAGGCCCGTCTCCCCGTGCACCAGCGCTTCGCGCGAACCACCGGAGTCGCCGACGACGACAGGGCGCCCGCAGGCGGCCGCCTCGATGAAGACGTTTCCCCACCCTTCCACCTCGAGGCCGGCCAGGCGTGTGCGGCACGGCATCGCGAAGACCTCGCCGACCGCGTAGTAGCGGGGAAGGTCCTCCTCGGGCACCTCGCCCGCGAACGCTACGGACCGGGTCGGCGCCCGCTCAGCGAGGCCGCGGAGCTTCGCTTCGTAGGGCCCCGAACCGACGATCAACAGCGCGGCCTCCGGAACGCGGCGCTGCACCGCACGCATCGCCCCGATCAACACGTCCTGCCCCTTGCGCGGCACCAACCGGCTCACACAAACGATCAGCGGCCGGTCGCCGAGTCCGTGCCGCTTTCGGATGTCCTCGGTCGGCAGGTCCGGTCGGAACCGTTCCACGTCCGCACCCGGATGCAGCACCGATACGGGGACCCGGCGAGGGACCGCCGTGCGGACCCGTCGTGAGATGAACTCGCTGCAACCGGCCACCCGCGAGGCGTGGGACGTCATCCGCTTCATCACGCTGTGTGCCACCGGGACGGTAGACAGCCAGTAATCGAACCCGTGTACCAGCACCACAGAGGGTGTCCCGCGCGAGGCGAGTCGTGGACCGAGCAGCGCCAGCGGGAACGCGTCGCCGAACAGCACCACCTCGGCGCCGGTCCGGGCGATCTCGGCCCCCACTCGGTCGGCGAACGAGGGGGTCGGCCACACGAACCGGCTTCGCTCCCTGACGACCTCGTAGCCGACGCTCACGTCGAAGGACTCCGAACCTTCCGATGACGGGGCGATCACAGAGAGCTTCGTCGCCGGGAGCGCCCGGCAGATGGATCCGAGCGTCCGCTGGATGCCACCGACCCGAGGCGGGAAGTCGTTCGTGACGACGAGGGTCCTGGGTATCTCCACCGGACCGATATCCTCTCAGAGGGTGGTCGAGCACAGGTGTGCTCGGGCGCAGGCCCTCGAGACCCCACACCCCCGAGTCCGGAGCGTGCTCACGTAAGGGAGGGATCCGCACGGGATCGACGGCATCGGATGCGCTCGAAAGCGGGAGGGCCTTCGCGCTGCTGTCCGGGTGGCGAACGATCGCGGTGCAAGGCGCCGACGCCGGCGCCTGGCTCCACGATCTCGTCACGGCAGACGTGGAAGGGCTTGAGGCCGGACAGAGCCGACGCTCTCTCCTCCTGACTCCGACCGGGCGGATCCGCGCCGACTTCCACGTCGCGAGGCTCGACGACGGCTCCTTCCTCCTCCTGCAGGCGGGTGAACAGCCCGAGGCGATCGACACCATCCTCACTCCGTACGTGCTCTCCTCCGACGTCGAGCTGGACGACCGGACCGAGCGATCGTCGATCGTCGCCGTTCTCGGCGGCGCTGCTGCCGAGGATGGCGACGCCGGCCTTGTCCTCGCGCCGTCGGTCCTCGGCAGCGGGCACGACGTCGTCGCGCCCTCGGGCGAGCCCCTCCGAGTGATCCGCGGACGCCTGACGGAACGAGGGCTCACCGAGGTCATCCCCGCCGACATCGAGACCTGGCGGATCCACCGTGGGATCCCACGGATGGGAGCGGACTTCGGGCCGGACGCCCTGCCCGCGGAAGCTGGACTCGAGGACACGATCGACTTCACGAAGGGGTGCTTCTTGGGTCAGGAGTCGGTGGCGAAGGTGCGTAACCTCGGCCACCCGCCCCGGATCCTCGTGCCCGTGCACTCGGCGACGGCGATACTCCCGGGCGCACCCGTGCTCGCGTCTGGAGTCACCGTTGGAGAGGTGACGAGCGCCGCGGAACGGAACGGAGAGACGCGCGCGATCGTCCGCATCCGGTGGGACGCGGCCTCGGAGTCGCTCTCGACGAGAGCCGGAAGGCTCTCCCTACGGCGCGAAGAGTAGATACTTCGGGTCATTTCCTATCGGCCACCTGGGGGTTTGCCCCGACCCGACCGACGACCCCTTCCCCGCCGTGGTCACTCCGTGCTATGCCTTCGTTCCCGGAAACGACGGGGATCCCGGGGGGGAGGTACGGAAGGGTGCGCATCGATCGTCTTCCGAGCTTCGACATCGAGGTGTTGCCCGATGATCCCTCTCCCCCCGACGTCTGGCAGGAGCGCTCTGCGTGCTTCGGGATCGACCCCGACGTCTTCTTCCCGATCTCCGAGGAGGAGGCCGGTCCGGCGCTCGCGTTCTGCAGCGCCTGCACGATCCGCCGGGAATGCCTCTCGTGGGCGCTGAAGAACGGGGAGCGCTACGGGGTCTGGGGAGGGCTGACGGAGCAGGAGCGACGTCGCCTCACCCGCCAGGTCGCGTGATCAGGTAGGGAGATTTCTACCTGCTCCAAGGCAGGAGAAAAGCCCCGAAACGGGCTATGCGCCCGAGGGCCGTCGGAAGCCGACAGGTCCGGGATGGACCTCGGCTCCCGCAGATCCCGCCTACGTGCTTTCCACGGACGTCTGTTGCGCGTGGTCGCTGGGACCGCGGGCGCCTCCGTACTGTTCGTTGCTGGATCCAGGCCGGTCCCCGTCCCGGCGCCTGCTGTGCGCTCCAGGTCAACTGGGCCACCGCTCCCGGCTCGGCCACCGCGCCCGCCGACTTCACCTCCTCGTCGGGCACCATCTCCCTCACGAAGTCCGCATCCTCGAGGGTCGTGACCGTGCCCGTGATCGGAGACGCGAGCGACGAACCGAACGAGACGTTCGTCGTGAACCTCTCCAACCTCACCGGCTCTCCGGGGTCGATCCTCGATGCCCAGGGCGTCGCGACGATCACCGACGACGACGCACCTCCGTTGCTCTCGGTGAACGACACCTCGGTCATCGAAGGGAACGCCGGCACCACGACGGCCACGTTCACCGCTTCCCTCACTGCCCCGGGTGCGAACGCCGTCACCTTCAACTGGGCCACCGTCGTGGGTTCCGCGACCGCGGGGGTCGACTACGTGGCCGCGAGTGGGAGCCGCACGATCGCGGCCGGATCCACCAGCACCACGTTCGACGTCAACGTCAACGGCGACGTACTGGATGAGGCAGACGAGACCTTCGGCATCACCCTTTCCGCACCCGGGAACGCCACGATCGGCGACGGCTCCGGCCTCGGCACGATCACCGACGATGACCCCCCTCCCCGTCCTCTCGGTGAACGGCGCCTCGGTCACGGAGGGGGATACCGGGACCGTGGATGCTACGTTCACCGCCACGCTCTCTTCCGCGAGCGGCAAAGCGGTGACCGTCGACTGGGCGACGGCCGATGACGACGCAACCCAGCCGACCGACTGCGTGGCCGCATCGGGGACGCTGACGTTCGTGCCTGGTGACACGAGCGAGCCGATCGTCGTCACCGTGAACGGTGACGGCACCGCCGAGCTCGACGAGACGTTCCTCGTCACCCTCTCCGCCCCCGGGAACGCCACGATCGGCGACGGCACCGGGCTCGGCTCGATCGTGGACGACGAGCTCCTCTCCGTGATCGATATCGACGAGCCGACGGTCGCGGAAGGACAGAGCGGGTCGGAACAGGTCACCTACACGGTGATCCTCTCTCACCCGGCCGCGTTCCCCGTCACGGTCGATTGGAGCACCTCCGGCGGGCACCGCCACGAGCGGGCACCGACTATCTCGGCGCGAGCGGGACCATCACGTTCGCCCCGATGGACACTCTCGAGACCGTGCTGATCACGGTGTACGGGGACGCCACGTACGAGCGAGACGAAACGTTGATGCTGGATCTCTCGAACGGATCGGGCGCCCCGATCGGGGATGTGCGTGGGATCGGAACGATCGCCAACGACGACATCGCGCCGGTGGTGTCCGTCGCGAACGCCTCCGTCGTCGAAGGGAACACGGGCACGTCGCTCCTCCACTTCGCGGTGTCGCTCGTCGGCGCCTCCGATGTTGCCGCGTCCGTCGACTACGCCACCGCGGGCGCAACCGCGACGGCGGGCACGGACTTCGAGTCCACGTCCGGGACGCTCACGATCCCCGCGGGCATGACGAGCGGAACTGTCGACGTCGTCGTGAACGGCGATGTCGCGGTCGAGAGCAACGAGACCCTGTCGTTGCTGCTCACCAACCCCACCCACGCCACCGTCGGGGACGGCACCGCGCAGGGCACGATCGTGAACAACGACAAGGCGCCGACCGCGCTCACCCTGAAGATCGTGCGGAAGCCACGTGTCGTGATCGCGAAGGGACTCTTGGAGCCGGCGAGATCCGGCCACCGCGTCACCGCAACCCTGTTCCGGAAGCAGGGGACGAGGTTCGTGAGGGTCCTCGCCAGAACGGTTCCGATCCGGTACATCAAGGATCGCGACGGTGATGGCAAGACGGACGGCTCCTATACAGCGACGTTCGTCCGCCCCAAGAAGCAGGGCAGCTACAAGATCGTCGTCCGATTCAAGGGCACCGCGAGCGCCAAGCCGTCGAGCCGAGCCAAGATCTTCACGCTCCCCGCCAGCTAGCGATCGCCTGTCGGTCCCGCTCCTCACCATGCACGGATGGACCCACGCTTCCTTGACCATCGAACATCTGTTCGATACAGTGTTCCTCCCCGTCGGCCCCACCGATCGGAGGCACGCGTGCTCTCGGAGCCCGTCCAGACCACCCTCGCCGAGGCGGTGCCGCTGCGGGAAGTCGACTTCGTGGTCGTCGACCTCGAGACCACCGGTGGATCTCCTAGAGACTCCAGGATCACCGAGATCGGGGCGGTCAAGATCAGCGGGGGCGAGCGGCTCGGCACGTTCCAGGCGTTGGTCAACCCCGAGGAGCCGATCCCCTCGTTCATCACCAACCTGACGGGGATCGACGATCGGCTCGTGCGGCAGGAGCCTCCCATCCAGGCGGTCCTGCCCGCCTTCCTGGAGTTCGCACGTGGCGCCGTCTTCGTGGCACACAACGCGCGATTCGACTTCTCGTTCCTCAACGAGAACCTCGTCCGGCTCGACTATCCCCCCCTCGAAGGACCTCCCGTGTGCACCGCGAAACTGGCCCGCAGGGTCGTGTGGCCCGAGGTCCCCAACGTTCGCCTGCAGACCCTGGCCCGGTACTTCCGAACGCGCGTGAAACCGACCCACCGGGCGCTCGACGACGCGATGGCGTGCGCGGAGGTCCTGGACGGGCTCCTCGATCTCGGGGAACGGCTCGGCATCCTGACGCTCGGCGACCTCCGTGAAGCCGTTCGCGCACGAGGGCGACCCCACTACGGCAAGATCCGGCTCGCCGACGCCCTGCCCAACGCCGCCGGCGTGTATCGATTCGTGGGCCGAGACGACCGCGTGCTGTACGTCGGGAAGGCCCGGGACATCCGTGCGCGTGTGAAGTCGTACTTCTACGGTGACGAGCGCAAGAAGATCGAGGGCCTCTTGAGCGAGGTGCGTCGGGTCGAGGGCGAGGAGACGCCGGGCGGCGAGCTCGAAGCGCTCATCTTGGAAGCACGTCTCATCCGCCTTCATGAGCCGAAGTACAACCGCCGCGGCAAGACCTGGCGACGGTTCGCGTACCTGAAGCTCGATCCCTCCGAGGCCTACCCGCGACTCAAGGTGGTGCATCGTGCCGGGGAAGGGGACGGCTGCACGTACCTGGGCCCGTTCTCAGGCGGAGGGGCCGCCCGTCTGGCCAAGGAGGCCCTCGAAGACGTCGTCCCACTCCGGCGATGCATCCGGGCGATGGGCACGCGGACCCGCTTCGGCTCGTGCGCCCTCGCTGACATCGGCCGCTGTCCGGCTCCGTGCGACGGCCGGATCGACCCCGAGCGCTACGGAGAGCTCGTCCGGGACCTCCTCTCCTCCCTCGAGTCCCCGGACGGGCTCCTCGAAGCGCTCGAGGCGAAGATGTGGCGGCTCGCGAGCTCCGAGCGCTTCGAGGAGGCCGCCTCGGCTCGGGATCGCCTCCGGGCGCTCGCTGGCGCGCTCCACCGGGCACGGAGGGACGCGTGGCTGCTCGGGGCACGCCGGCTGGAGCTGGCCGTCGACGGTGACCGGCGGCTCTCGTTCGTCGGAGGCGCGCTCGCGCGGGCGGGCGGCACCGTGAACGAGACGGAACCGATCCCGTTCCCCTGCCCGCGCGAGCGCGCCGACGAGCTGTCGGCGGTGCGGTCGTGGCTGGCCGCGAACCCGGTTCGTCTCGTGGCCTGCGACGTCCCGCTCGCCGAGCCCGTCGACGGCGGAGCCCGGATCGCGGCGATCCTCCGCTGGGCGCCAAGATCGAGAGAGGACCCCGAGCGTCCACGCGTCGGCCGCCGCTAGGCTCGAGCCGTGCGTTCCGCGCTCGACCTCCTCGCCCGAGAGATGTCGGAGACCTTCCACGACATACGTTCGCGCCTGTACGACCTGACCGAGGACGAGTTCTTCTGGGACCCGGTTCCCGGCAGCTGGACGGTCTTCCGGGACGAACGGGACCGCTGGGATCATCACTACGCGGAACCCGACCCCGAGCCTGCTCCTTCACGACGATCGCGTGGCGGCTCACGCACGTGGCGATGTGCAAGATCATGTATCACGAGCATGCGTACGGTCCCGGTGAGCTGACTTGGCTCGCGATCGAGACGCCCGGTACCCCACGTGATGCCCTCGCGATGCTGGATGCGGGTCACGCCCTGCTCACGGAGGACCTCGCGGACATGGACCCCGTCGACCTCGACCGACCCGTTCCCACGAACTGGGGCGAGGAGTGGCCAGCCTGGCGGATCTTCTGGACGATGATCCACCACGACGCGCACCATGGCGGCGAGATCGGGGCGTTGCGCGACCTCTACCGCGCGATGCGGGAGGTCGGGCGAGAAGGAACCGACGGATAGACTGGCTCGCATGGAGCGCGCGGTGATCCTGGAGGGCGCCCGAACGCCGATCGGCAGGTTCCTCGGCTCCTTCGCAGAGACGACGACGGTCGAGTTGGGGACGGTCGCCGCGAAGGAGGCGTTGGCGCGCGCAGGGGTCGCACCGGACCACGTGGACCAGACGATCGTGGGCCACGCCCGCCAGGCCGGGAACGGACCGAACACCGGCCGGCAGGTGAGCATCCATGCAGGGGTCCCCGAAGAGGTCTCCGCCTACAACGTCAACATCGCGTGTGGCTCGGGCATGAAAGCCGTCCAGCTTGGCGCCCAGCAGATCGCGCTCGGTGACGCCGAGGTCGTCTTGGCCGGCGGCATGGAGAACATGACCCGCGTTCCGTTCCTCCTCGATCGCATGCGCACCGGATACCGGATGGGCAACGCGACGGTCTACGACGCGATGTATCGCGACGGCCTCCTGGACCCGCTCTGCGGTCTGCTCATGGGCGAGACCGCGGAGAACCTCGTCGACCGCTACGACATCTCGCGGGAAGAGCAGGACGAGTTCGCGCTGGAGTCCCAACGGAAGGCCGCCTCCGGCGCAGACGCCCGCGCCGCCGAGATCGTCCCCGTCGAGGTGTCGGGCAAGGTCTCGATCACCGTCACCGAGGACGAGCATCCGCGCCCCGACACCACGCCCGAAGGGCTCGCTGGGCTGACCCCCGTGTTCCGAGAAGGCGGATCCGTCACTGCCGGCAACTCGGCGGGCCTGACCGACGGAGCCGCCGCGATGATCCTGATGGCGGAGTCGCGGGCGCGATCCGAGGGCCGCGAGCCGCTCGCGAGGATCGCGGGCATGAGCTGGGCCGGGGTCCCGCCCGAGATCATGGGCATCGGACCGGTGCCGGCGACGATGAAGGTCCTGGAGAGAACCGGCCTGTCGCTGGCCGATATCGACCTCATCGAGATCAACGAGGCGTTCGCCGCGCAGGTGATCGCCTGTGAACGAGAGCTGAAGTTCGACCGTGACCGGCTGAACCTCCTCGGAGGCGGCATCTCGCTCGGCCATCCGATCGGGATGAGCGGTGCGAGGATCCTGTTGTCGCTCGCGTACCAGATGCGGGCGCGGGAAGCGGCGCTGGGGCTCGCGACGCTCTGCATCTCCGGCGGGCAGGGGCTCGCCGTCATCCTCGAAAGGACCGAGCAGCGATGACCGTCCACGCCGTCGTCCTGATCCAATGCCAGATCGACGAGATCGGCGAGGCCGCCCAGGCGATCGCCGAGATCGCCGGCGTCTCCGAGGTCTACTCGGTGGCCGGCGAGTTCGATCTCATCGCGATCGTGCGCGTCGCCGATCACGACGACCTGGCGAAGGTGATCCCCGGTGGGATCTCGAAGGTGGATGGGGTCGAGCGGACCGAGACGCTGATCGCGTTCCAGGTGTACTCGAAGCACGACCTGGAGCGGATGTTCTCGATCGGCTTCGAAGAGAGCTAGGGCCACTCGATCGCGATGGGGAGCGAGCTCCGCCCCCACTCGTCGAGCTCTCCTCGGTAACGCGGCCGGTACTTCTCGGCGACGATCCGTCGCGCGAGCGAGTCCTCAGATGGATCGGTCACCACCCGGGCCCTCGTGTTCCTCCTCACGTCACCGATCTCGAGGACAACTTCAGGCGAGATCATCACGTTCCTGACCCAGTCCGAACGGTCACCTCCGCCGGACAGGAGGTACGCCGTGCCGTCCGCGAGCGCGAACCAGATCTCGATCCGGTGCGGAGTCCCGGTGTGGCGCCCGGTGGTGGTCAGGTAGCAGTAGTCGAGGTCGGCGAGCGGCCGGTCATCGGTCACAGCACCGCCCACAGCACGAGGCCGACGATCACCAGGAGTGCGGCGCCGGCGATGACCAGATCGGCCTTCTTCACCTTCCCCGGCTGCATCGCGTTGAAGCCCATCGTCTACTCCTCGACCGTTCCCTCGACCGGGCCCTCGATCCGGTAGTACTCGCGGAACTTCTCTGGTGAGAGCCAGTGGATGTGCTGACGCACCGTAGACGCGTACGTGCGCGCCTCCGCACCGTCATGACACGCGCGCTCCGCCACCACCTCGCCCGCGGGATCGAGGATCGCGACACGCCAGGCGTCCTCCTCATCCCGGACCTCGACGCCGAAGCCGCTCTCGACCGCCATCACGATCACCCCATCAGCCTTGCCGGACGAGGTTCCGATGCAGCCGCCCGAGCTGGGTCTTGATCTCCCCCAGCACGCTCTCTTCATCCAACGTGAACGCGGGGTGGAGCGACGCGACCCGTTCGAGAGCCCGCTCGAAGCCCGTTCCCAGCCGTTCCACCTCGCGCAACGACTCCACCAGCATGGCCGCGTAGTCGGCATTGAACGGCTCGCCGTCCCAGGGGCACTCCCCGCCGAGGTCGACGACCTGCTCCGCGAGGAACTCCCGGCCGTCCCGCTTGCAGGTCCCCTTGATCTTCACGCGCTCTCCTTCTCGGTCACGAGGTCGAGCAGCCGGTCGGCCAACTCGAACGGATCTACGGGCTTCACGAACCATGCGTCGGCTCCCGACCACTTCGCGAGCCAGGCGTCGTGCTTGCGGTCCAGCAAGATGACGATCACTCCGGTGTAGGGCTCCAAGTCGTCCCGAAGCGTCCTGGCGAGCCCGAAGGCCCCGGCACGGGACGCGGTCTCGTCTGCCACGATCACATCCGGGCGATCCCGGAGCGCGGCCGTCGTCCCGAGCTCACCGTTGCGCGCCGCGCGGAAACGCAAGTCTTGACCGAGCCGGCGCTCGATGCTCCGCACCGACAGCGCCATCAGCTGGCGGGAGCGCTCGTCCGGCGACACCAGCAGGACGTCCACGCACGCGATGCTACTCGCTACCGCACCGCCCGCGGTCTTTGAACGATCGCGGGCGGCCCGTTACGCTCGGCCCCGTCGGGCCTGCCGCCTGCCCGCTTCCCCACGATCTCGAGCGGCTCGGATCGGAACTCGAGGAGGGCACGGATGGAGGGTCTCGGCAAGGCAGCGATCGCGGAGTTCGTCGCGACCTTCGCGCTCGTCTTCGTGGGCGCGGGAGCGGTGATCATCGCGGTCGGAACGGGGCAGCTCGACCTCGTGGGGGTCGCGCTGGCCCACGGCCTGGTCCTCGCCGTCATGGTCTCCGTGACCGGCCACGTCTCCGGCGGCCAGATCAACCCCGCCGTCACGATCGCCCTCTGGACGGCCGGGAAGATCTCCACCCAGCGCGGCGCCGTCCTGATCGTCGCCCAACTGCTCGGCGCGGTCATCGGTGCGCTCCTCGTTCGCTTCGTGGTCGGGGGCGACCTCTTCGACGCGGGCGGCGCCGGCGCGCCGGCGCTCGGACCCGACGTCGCGGTCGGCAAGGGCATCGTCCTCGAGGCGATCCTCACGTTCTTCCTCGTCTTCGTGGTGTTCGGCACCGCGGTCGACGACCGAGGGCCCTGGAACAAGACCGCCGGCTTCACGATCGGTCTGACGCTCGCGTTCGACATCCTCGCCTTCGGACCGTTCACCGGCGCCGCGGTGAATCCGGCGCGCTGGTTCGGACCCGCGCTGGTCGGTGGGCTCTGGGACGACGCGCTCGTGTGGATCGTGGGACCGATCGCAGGGGGGATCATCGCCGGCGTCCTCTACACCACCGTGTTCCTCCGCGGGAAGGAACCGGCCACCCCGTAGCCCCCCCAGAACCACAGACAAGACCACAGAGAGGAGACCTCAGCCGGGTACCCTGAGGCGGCGATGGTCGCCGACCTGTACCTCGACTCGGCCTCGGCCACTCTTCTGTTGCCCGAGGCACGCGACGCGGTGATCGCCGGCCTCGACGTCTACGGCGACCCGTTGTCGATCCACACCCCAGGGCGGGCGGCTCGGGCGCTCCTGGACGGAGCGCGGGAGCAGGTCGCCGGCGCGATCGGCGCCCAGCCCGACGAGATCGTGTTCACGTCGGGCGGCACGGAGTCGATCGCGCTCGCGATCTGGGGCGGCGTGCGAGCCGTACGCGAGCTCGGCACCAGGATCGTCCTCGGCGCGGTCGAACACCCGGCGGTCGGGGGCGTCGCCCACGCGCTCGAGTCGGACGGCTTCGAGGTCGTGACGATCCCGGTCGACCGGTACGCCCGGGTCGACCTGGATCGCTATGCGTCGGAGGTGAGGGCACCAGGCACCCTGCTCGCCTCGATCCAACACGCGAACCACGAGCTCGGGACGATCCAGCAGATCGCCGAGGCTGCCCGCCTCGCGCGGGAGGCGGGCGTCCGCTTCCACACCGATGCGTGCCAGACCGTGGGCAGGCTCCCGGTCGATGCGCCGGCGCTCGGCGTCGACCTCCTCTCGCTCTCCGGGCACAAGTTCGGCGGCCCGCCGGGCGTCGGGGCGCTCTACGTGCGCCGTGGGCTCGGGATCACCGCCTACCCCTGTGGGGACGACCGCGAGCGGAAGCGCCGCTCGGGGATGGAGAACACCCCGGGCATCGCCGGTATGGCGGCGGCGCTCACCGCGTCCCTCGCCACCATGGCCGATCGAGCGGCCGCGCACTGGTCGATCACCGCTGGCCTGAGGGACCGCATCGCGACCGAAGTGCCGGGGGCGACCGTCCACGGTCATCCGACGCACCGGACGCCTCACCTCGTGGGGTTCAGCGTCGCCGCGCTCGACCCGGCGACGCTGATGATGACCCTCGACGATCGGGGTTTCCGCGTGGGCGCGGGCTCGCTCTGCAGCGGCCGGCCGGAGGACCCATCCCCCGTTCTCGAGCAGATCGGCTACCCGGGGGTCACGGGGTTCCGTGTGAGCCTCGGAGACGGCGTGTCGGAGCGCCACCTCGACGAGCTTCTGGGCGTGCTGTCCGGGACCGTCGGAGAGCTCCAGCGGATGCAGAGCGCATCCGCCGAAGCCCTCGCGCGGTTCGGCCTTCCGGGCGACGCGTAGACCCGCCTGAGCCGGCGGGCTACTCCACCGTCCAGGTGTCACCGGAGTGGAGCAGCGCCCCCAGGTCGCCTGCACCGAGGCGTTCCGTCGCCGCCTGCAGCTGATGCTGGATCGCCTGCCCGTAGACCGGACGCTCGATCTCGTGGAACACGCCGATGGCCGACGGCTCGTCGGGTCCGTGCGACAGGTGGGCGAGGGCGAAGGCGAGGGACGGGCGCCCGTGCGGGTCGTGGACGACGATGCTGGCCGGCTCGGTCTCGGCCGTCGCGGCGATCTCGTAGCGGCCGTTGTCCCCGATCCGTACGCACCGGTTCCCGTCGTCGAACACGATCGGCTGCCCCTCCTCGAGCCGGATCTGGTTGTGCTTGCCCTGCGACTTCTCGCGGAGGAGGTCGAACGCCCCGTCATTGAAGACGTTGCAGTTCTGGTAGATCTCGACGAACGCGGTCCCCTTGTGCTGGGCGGCTCGCCGAAGGACCTCCGTCAGGTGCTGTCGATCGTTGTCCAGCGTCCGCGCCACGAACGTCGCCTCGACGCCGAGAGCGAGCGCGATCGGGTTGAAGGGGTGATCGACCGACCCGAACGGCGTCGACTTCGTGACCTTGCCCTCTTCCGAAGTCGGCGAGTACTGGCCCTTCGTCAGGCCGTAGATCTGGTTGTTGAACAGCAGGATCTTGATGTCCACGTTGCGCCGCAGCGCGTGGATCAGATGGTTGCCGCCGAGCGAGAGCCCGTCGCCGTCGCCGGTGACCACCCAGACCGAGAGCTCGGGGTTCGCGACCGCGATGCCCGTCGCGAGAGCGGGCGCCCGCCCGTGGATCCCGTGCATCCCGTACGTGTCCATGTAGTACGAGAACCGGCCGCTGCAGCCGATCCCGGACACGAACACGGTCTTGTGAGGCTCGATGCCGAGCTCCGGCATGAACGCCTGCACCGTCGACAGGATCGCGTAGTCGCCGCAACCGGGGCACCATCGTGGCTCCTGGTCGGACGTGAAGTCCTTCTTGGTGAGCGTCGGCGCCGCGTCGCCCGGAGCCTGACCGCCGTTCTGGACCACGTCACTCATCGAGCACCCTCGCGATCTCGCGTTCGAGCTCCTCGGCGAAGATGGGGAGCCCCTGGACCTTCGTGTAGGACTGCGCGTCCACGAGGAACTTCGCGCGGATGAGGGCGGCGAGCTGTCCCATGTTCATCTCGGGGATCAGTACCTTCGGGTACTTCCGGACGACCTCACCGGTGTTGGCCGGGAAGGGGTTCAGGTGGCGGAGATGCGCCGTCGCGACCTTCTGACCGTTCGCCCTCGCGCGAGCCACGGACGCCGTGATCGTGCCGAGGGACGAGCCCCAGCCGAGCACCAGCAGGTCTGCCCCGCCGGAGGGATCCTCGACATCGAGCGGCGGGATGTCGTCCGCGATGCCGTCGACCTTAGCCTGCCGGAGGCGGGTCATCAGCTCGTGGTTCGCGGCGTCGTAGCTGATGTTGCCGGTTCCGTCCTGCCGCTCGAGCCCGCCGATCCGGTGGACGAGCCCCGGGGTGCCGGGGACGGCCCACGGCCGCGCGAGCTTGTCGTCGCGGGAGTAGGGCAGGAAATCCGCGCCGTTGGGCGTCGCGAACGCGGGATCGATCTCCGGCAAGTTCTCCACGTCGGGGATCTGCCATGGTTCCGACGAGTTGGCGAGGAACGTGTCGGACAGCAGGATCACCGGGGTGCGGTACCGGACCGCGATCCGCGCGGCCTCGATCGCCGCCGAGAAGCACTCCGAGGACGTGGAGGCGGCCACGATCGGGAGCGGTGACTCACCGTGCCGGCCGTACATCGCCAGCAGGAGGTCGGCCTGCTCGGTCTTCGTGGGCATCCCGGTCGAGGGGCCGGCGCGCTGCACGTCCACGATGATCATCGGCAGCTCCATGATCACCGCGAGCCCCACCGTCTCGGCCTTCAGGTCCACACCGGGGCCGCTCGTTCCCGTCACGGCGAGCTGACCGCTGAAAGCCGCGCCCAGGGCGATGTTGGCCGCCGCGATCTCATCCTCCGCCTGGATCGTGACAACGCCGAAGTTCTTGTGCCGCGAGAGCTCGTGGAGGAGCTCGGAGGCGGGCGTGATCGGGTAGCTCGCGTAGAGCAGCGGCAACCCGCTGCGCTGCGAGGCCGCGATCAGCCCCCAGGCGAGAGCGGTGGCGCCGTCGATGTTGCGATAGGTCCCCGGCGCCTGAGGAGCGGCCTCCACCTTGTAGGACTCGGCGAACAGCTCCGTCGTCTCGCCGAAGTGATACCCGGCCTTGAAGGCCGCGACGTTCGCGTCGAAGATCTCCTGGCGGGAGCCGAACTTCTTCTCCAACCAGCCGAGCGTCGTCTCGGTCGGGCGACCGAACATCCATGACACGAGGCCGAGCGCGAACAGGTTCTTGGCCCGCTCGGCCTCCTTCTTCCCGATCCCGATGTCCTCGGTCGCGCGGACCGTGATGGACGTCATCGGGACCTTGTAGACCTGGTAGCCGTCGAGCGTCCCGTCCTGGGTCGGGTCCGCCGTGTAGCCCGCCTTCTCGATATTGCGCTGCGTGAACGAGTCCTCGTTCAGCACGAGCACGCCGCCCCTCGCGACCGTCTCCAGGTCGGCCTTGAGCGCCGCTGGGTTCATCGCGACCAGGACGTCGGCATGGTCGCCGGGCGTGGTGATGTCGCTCGAGGCGAACTGGATCTGGAAGGCCGAGACGCCGTGGACCGTCCCCGCCGGCGCCCGGATCTCGGCCGGGAAATCCGGCAATGTCGCGAGGTCGTTGCCGAGCACGGCTGTCGCACTTGTGAATCGGTCGCCCGTGAGCTGCATGCCGTCACCCGAGTCGCCCGCGAAGCGCACGACGATCCGCTCGCGTTCTTTGACGGGTTTGCTCATCCCAGACACCCTACTGCGCGACTTCAGGTCTGACGGGTCCCCGGTTGGTAGTTTCTCCCGCATGCGGACACGGAAGCTCGGAGCGCACGGTCCGGAGATCTCGGCGATCGGCTTCGGGGCGTGGGAGGCGGGTGGCACCGCCTGGGGTCCCAACGAGTCCGAAGAGGTGATCATCGAGGCGATCCGGGCGGGTGTCGACGCCGGCATCCACTGGATCGACACCGCCGAGGTGTACGGCGACGGCGTGTCCGAGCTGCTGGTGGGCCGCGCGATCGCGGGGCGGCGAGACGAGGTCGTCATCGCAAGCAAGGTTGCGCCGCAACCCGAAGGAACCGGTTTCGCGCCGGCGCAGGTCCGGGCCGCGTGTGAGAAGAGCCTCGGCCGACTGGGGATCGACCGCATCGACCTCTACCAACTCCACTGGCTCGATGAGAGCGGGATACCGTTGGAGGACACGTGGGGAGCGATGTGCGAGCTCCAGGACTCGGGGTTGATCGGAGCGATGGGCGTCTCGAACTTCGATCGCGCGCAGATCGAGACCTGCCTCGCGATCCGCCATGTCGATTCGCTCCAACCGGAGTTCTCGATGCTCGAGCGGAAGCATGCCGATCTGATCCGATGGTGCGGCGACGAGGGGATCGGCGTCGTGTCCTACGGTCCGCTTGCCTTCGGACTGCTCACCGGTGCGATCACCGCCGAGACGAGCTTCGCGGCGGGCGACTGGCGGGCCGACAAGCAGGAAGAGAGCCCGTTCGCAGACCTCGCTCGTTCACTCGAGGTCGTCGACCGCATCCGGCCGGTCGCGGAGCGGCTCGGATGCACCCTGTCCCAGCTCGCGCTGGCCTGGAACGTCCACCAAGCCGGCGTCACGGCCGCGATCGCCGGGAGCCGGAACCCTGCGCACGTCCGGGCGAACGCCGCCGCGGGCGACATCGAGCTGGACGAGACGACGCTCGCGGGGCTGGACGCGATCCTCGCCTGATCAGCCGACGGGCGTGCCGGGCTGGACCTGGCGGAGCCTGCGCGCGAGCCCCTCGAGCAGACCCATCGCAAGGGCAGGCTCCTGTACCACCATCCTCTGGAGGGTGTGCCGGAAGACCCGGAGAACCTCCACGGGCGTCTCCGGTACGACCGATGCGGTCCGTGGACCGCCGTCCAGCGCCGAGAGCTCCCCGAAGAAGTCTCCGGGGATGAGCGCGCCCACCTTCCGGCCCGCTCGAACGACCCGCGCCGTCCCGGTCAGGACCACGAACAACGCTTCGCCCGCCTGCCCTTCCTCCACGATCGCCCGTCCGGGTCCGAACACGACCGCGTCGGCCTCTCTCGCCAGGCGCCGCAGATGCCGTTTCGAGACCCCGTCGAACAGCGGCACCGCCCTGAGGGCCGCTACCGACCGCCGGAGCGTGGCGTGTGGATGCGCGCCGGATCCGCCGGATGCGCCCTGGGAGGAGCGGAGGACCGTATCTCGCGTCGGCACCACGCGCATCGTCGGAGCGTACTCCCCGCACCCCGATCGTGCAGGGCGTATCCGTTCGCGGCGGTAATGTTGAGCGATGGACGCGCGGAGCAGGCTCGAGGCCTTGATGGCCGAGCGCATCCTCGTGCTCGAGGGACCGAAGGGCACGGCGATCCAGACGCTCGAGCTCTCGGAGGAGGACTTCCGCGGGGAGCTCCTGAAAGACCACCCCAAGGATGTGCGCGGGGATAACGATCTGCTCGGCCTGACCAGGCCCGACATCGTCGAGGCGATCCACCGCGACTACGTCGCCGCCGGCGCCTGGATCGTCAGCACCAACACGTTCAACGCGAGCCCCGTCTCCCAGTCCGACTACGGCCTGGAGCACCTCGTGTACGACATGAACAGGGCGGCGGCCGAGACCGCCCGGCGGGCGCTCGACGGTGCAGACGACCGCTTCGTGGTCGGCTCGGTAGGCCCCACCAACCGAACGCTCTCCATCTCCCCCAAGGTCGAGGACCCCGCGTTCCGGACGATCACCTTCGATGAGCTCACGGCCGCCTACGCGGAGCAGATCCGCGGGCTGGCGGACGGAGGCGTCGACGTGCTCCAGATCGAAACCATCTTCGACACCCTGAACGCGAAGGCCGCGATCGCCGCCGCCGAGGACGTCGCCCCGGACCTCCCGCTCTGGCTTTCGTTCACCGCCGTCGACCAGAGCGGCAGGAACCTGTCGGGACAGACCGCCGAGGCGTTCTGGCTCTCGATCGAGCACGCGGAGCCCATGATCGTCGGCGTCAACTGCTCGCTCGGCGCCGCCCAGATGCGCCCGTACCTCGAGGCGCTCTCCCGTATCGCTCCCACCTACACGGCGTGCTACCCCAACGCCGGGCTGCCCAACGCGATGGGACTCCACGACGAGGACCCCGAGATCACCAGCGGCTTCCTCGGTGAGTTCGCGCGAGCGGGACTTGCCAACGTCCTCGGGGGCTGTTGCGGAACGACCCCCGAGCACATCCGGCAGATCGCCGAGGCGGTCCGGGATCTGCCGCCGCGCACGGTCCCCGACCCCGACGAAACGTTCACGTCGTTCAGCGGCCTCGAGCCGTTCGTCGTCCGCCCGGACACCGGCTTCGTGATGGTGGGCGAACGACAGAACATCACCGGCTCGAAGAAGTTCCGGCGCCTGATCGAGAGCGGCGACTTCCAGGCCGCGGTCGACATCGCGCGTGAGCAGGTGCAGAACGGCGCGAACCTGCTGGACGTGAACATGGACACCGACCTGCTCGACGGCCCGCAGGCCATGACCACCTACCTGAACCTGCTGGCGACGGAGCCGGAGGTCGCCCGCGTGCCCATCATGGTGGATTCGTCCAGCTGGGACGTGATCGAGGCCGGTCTGAAATGCGTCCAGGGCAAGGGTGTCGTGAACTCGATCAGCCTGAAGGAAGGCGAGGAGGACTTCCTCGACAAGGCCAGGCGCGTCAAGCGGTACGGCGCGGCCGTCGTGGTGATGGCCTTCGACGAGCAGGGGCAGGCCGACACCGTCAAGCGCAAGGTCGAGATCTGCGAACGCGCGTATCGGGTGCTCACCGAGCAGGCCGGTTACGACCCGTCCGACATCATCTTCGACCCCAACATCCTGGCGATCGCCACCGGGATGGAGGAGCACGCGGACTACGCGAGGGCGTTCATCGACGCGACCCGGATCATCAAGCGGCGCATGCCCGGCGTGAAGATCTCGGGCGGCGTCTCGAACCTTTCGTTCGCCTTCCGCGGGAACGACGTCGTCCGCGAGGCGATGCACTCAGCCTTCCTGTACCACGCCCGCCAGGCCGGTCTCGACATGGCGATCGTGAACGCAGGCCAGCTCCCTGTCTACGACGACATCCCGAAGGACCTCAAGGAGCACGTCGAGGACCTGCTCTTCAACCGCAGGGCCGACGCGACCGAGCGGATGCTCACCTTCGCGCAGACCGTGACCGGCGAGGCGATGCGGACCGAGCACGATCTGTCGTGGCGGGAGGGCTCGGTCGAGGAACGCCTGTCACACGCGCTCGTCCACGGGATCGACGCCTTCATCGAGGAGGACGCCGAGGAGGCGAGGCAGCACTTCGACAGACCGCTCGAGGTGATCGAGGGGCCGCTGATGGACGGGATGCAGATCGTCGGTGACCTCTTCGGCGCCGGGAAGATGTTCCTGCCACAGGTCGTGAAGTCCGCGCGTGCGATGAAGAAGGCGGTCGCCTACCTCGAGCCCTTCATGCAGGAGGAGAAGGAGCGGCTGGGCCTGGTGGGCTCGGCGCAGGGCACCATCGTCACCGCGACGGTGAAGGGCGACGTTCACGACATCGGCAAGAACATCGTCGGCGTGGTCCTCGGCTGCAACAACTACCGCGTGGTCGACCTCGGCGTGATGGCACCCGCGGAGACGATCCTGGACACGGCCGAGCGCGAGAAGGCGGACGTGATCGGTCTCTCCGGCCTGATCACTCCGTCGTTGACCGAGATGGTGAACGTGGCGATGGAGATGCAACGGCGTGGGCTGAAGTACCCACTCCTGATCGGTGGGGCGACAACGTCGAAGCAACACACGGCCGTGAAGATCGCGCCGGCCTACTCGGAGCCGGTCGTGCACGTCGTGGACGCCTCGAGGGTGGTCGGCGTCATGAGCGCCCTGCTCGACGAGCCTCGCAAGGCGAAGCTCGACACCGACAACAGGAAAGACCAGGAACGGCTCCGGAAGCTCCACGAGGAGAAGCTGAAGTCGCCGCTCCTGCCCTACCGGAAGGCGCTCGAGAACCGGCTCCAGGTGGACCGGCGACAGGAGGACGCTCCGCCGCCTCCCTTCGTCGGGACCCGGACGGTCGAGCCGGATCTCGCGGTCCTTCGCGACTACATCGACTGGACGTTCTTCTTCACCGCGTGGGAGCTCAAGGGCAGCTACCCGCAGATCCTCGACCACCCCAAGATGGGCGAGACGGCCCGCGAGCTCTTCGAGGTCGGACAGGAGGTGCTCGACCGGATCGTGAGCGAGCGGCTGCTCGAGGCACGCGGCGTCTACGGGTACTTCCCGGCCCACGCGGACGGCGACGACCTCGTCCTCGAAGGGGGCTGGGTCTTCCACTGCCTCCGGCAGCAGGCCGACCGCGGTGAAGGAGAGCCGAACAAATCGATCGCGGACCTCGTCGCGCCCCTCGGATCCGACGTGCAGGACCACGTCGGCGCCTTCGCCGTCTCCGCGGGCTTCGGCGCCGATGAGCTGGCCAAAACCTACGAGGCCGAGCACGACGACTACCGGGCGATCGTGGCGAAGGCCCTCGCCGACCGCCTCGCCGAGGCGTTCGCCGAGCACCTCCACGAGCAGGTCCGCCGCGAGTGGTACGCGCCCGACGAGCAGCTCTCCAGCGAGGAACTGATCAAGGAGCGCTACCGCGGAACGAGACCGGCGTTCGGCTACCCGGCCTGCCCCGACCACAGCGAGAAGCGAACCCTGTTCCGACTGCTGAACGTGAGCGAAGCGGCGGGCATCGACCTCACGACGTCGTGCGCGATGATGCCCGCCGCGAGTGTCAGCGGTCTGTACCTCGCTCATCCGGCCGCGCGGTACTTCCACGTGGGGCGGGTCGCGAAGGACCAGGTCGAGGACTACGCGCGCCGCAAGGGAGAGTCATTGACCGAGGCGGAGCGCTGGCTGGCACCGAACCTCGCGTACGAGCCGGGATAGTGGTGGGTCCCCGCCGACGTACCGCTGCTGATAGCGTCCCTGCCATGGACCAGACGTACTGGCACCCGTTCGCAGACATGGCCGCCATCGTGTCCGGCGGCGAGCTGGTCCTCAACCGAGGGGACGGGTGCTACGTCTGGGACGTCGACGGGAAGCGCTACCTCGATGCGACCGCGTCCCTCTGGTACTGCAACGTGGGCTGGGGTCGGCCCGAGATCGGCGAGGCGGCGGCGGCCCAGATGGCGAAGCTCGCGACGTACTCAAACTTCGGCGACATCGTGGTCCCCGTGACCCTCGAGCTCGCGGATCGAGTGGCGGGACTCGCCCCCGTTCCCGACTCCAAGGTGTTCCTCACGAGCGGCGGATCCGACTCGATCGACACCGCGACCAAGATGGCTCGCCACTATTGGCAACTCGTCGGGGAGCCGGACCGCACGATCCTGATCCGCCGCGAGAAGGCCTATCACGGGATGCATACGGCGGGGACCTCGCTCGCGGGCATCCCCGCGAACGCCACCGGGCACGGCTCGCTGATCGAGGACGTCGTGGAGGTCCCGTGGGATGACGCGGACTCCCTGCGAGCGGCGATCGAGGGCGTCGGGCAGGATCGGGTGGCCGCGTTCTTCTGCGAGCCGGTGATCGGCGCGGGGGGTGTGCATCCGCCTCCGGACGGATACCTCGAGGCGGTTCGCCGGGTCTGCCGGGACACCGACGTCCTGTTCGTCGCGGACGAGGTGATCACGGGGTTCGGACGCTGCGGCGACTGGTTCGCGTCCACGCGGTTCGGTCTGGAGCCGGATATCGTCGTCTGCGCGAAAGGCATCACGAGCGGGTATCTGCCGCTCGGCGCGGTACTGGCATCCCCCCGCGTCGTCGAACCCTTCTGGGCCGAGAGCGCGGGCATGTGGCGGCACGGCTACACGTACAGCGGCCACGCGGCCGTCGCGGCGGCGGCGTTGGTGAACATCGACATGCTCGAGAACGAGGGTCTCCCTGCGAGGTCGAAGGCGATGGAGGGCTCGCTGGTCGACGCCCTGAAGCAACTGACGGACCATGACCTCGTCGAGGACGTCCGGGGCGGCGTAGGGATGCTCGCGGCGGTCAGCCTCCGTCAAGATCTGGTGGCCGACGATCCGGCGCTCGGAGCGCGGGTGGGCGCCGCGACGCGGGAGGCCGGGGTGCTCGTGCGACCGCTGGTCGGTGGAGCGCTGGCCGTCAGTCCCCCTCTGATCCTCGAAGAGTCGCAGCTCCAGGAGATCGTGGACGGGATCCGCGCGGGTCTCGACGCCGGCGCGTAGCTGGCGCTAGTGGAACGAGTGGCCGCACGCGCACGAGCTCTGCGCGGCCGGATTGTCGATCGTGAACCCTGAGGCCTCCAACGAATCCACCCAGTCGATCGTGGCCTGGGAGAGATACGGGACGCTCATCTTGTCCACGACGACCTTGACGCCGAACTGCTCCTCCAGCAGATCCTTCTCGGAGACCTGATCGTCCAGGTACATCGCGTAGCGGAGTCCGGAGCAGCCACCCGGCTGCACCGCGATCCGGAGCGCGATCTCGGGGCGGCCCTCTTCCGTGATGAGTTTCTGGACCTCACCAGCGGCCGTCTCCGTGAGCTGGATCGACTTCTGGGTCGTCTTCGTCGTCTCTTCGGCGGTCTGGGCCATGGTGTCTCCCGTCGATGTCATGCCGATAGTTTACCTACCGACACCGTCAAGTCTCGGTCACGCCTCGATGAAGTCGGCTTGCTTGGCGCCGGCGGCCCGCTGGAGCTCTTGTGGCGGCAGCGGGAACACGGAATCCGGCGTTCCCGCTGCCGCCCAGACCTCTTGGAAGGCAAGCAGAGCCGGATCCAGGTAGGCGGGCAGCGAGGTGGGATGCCCGAAGGGCGGCGTGCCGCCCACGGCGAAGCCGGTAGCGGTACGCGCCTCTTCGGGCGTAGCCCGGCGCGCCTCGGACGCGCCGGCGACCTGTGCCAGCTTCGAGGGGTCGACCCGGTTCGCTCCCGACGTGAAGGCGATCACGGCCCGGCCGTCCGCGACGAAGACCAGCGATTTCACGATCTGTGCGACGTCGCAGCCGATCGCCGTTGACGCATCCACCGCCGTCTTGGTTCCCTCGGGGAAGCGGCGGACCTGCGGCTCGATCCCGAGCCGGTGCGCGGCCTCCGTGAACCGCTCGATCGCCCCCATCAGGACCGCCGATGCGACGTATCCGTCGTGCCGAGCGCTGCGGCGAGCATAGCCCCGTACTGTACGATTCCGCGCCGTGAGCCCGGACCGCACCACGCTGCTCGGCGTCGCGCATGCGGAGCGCCAGCGGCTCGGCCGGACCATCCAGTACTCCGACCCGCAGACGTGGGAGCAGCCGAGCGCGCTGCCCGGCTGGTGGAACCGAGACGTGATGGCCCACCTCGCGGCGCACGACACGGCCGCGGCGCATCTCGTCAAAGGGGACCCCGCCGAGGAGCTCGACGAATATCGTGCCCGCCTCAACGGCGAGGCGTTCTCCGTCGAGGCGTTCAACGAGTGGGTGGTGGAACGGCGAGCAGGGCTGCCGACACGCGACGTCCTCGTCACGTGGGGCCAGGCGGCCGACGCCTTCCTCGCGTACGTCGGTCTCCTCTCGGAGCAGGATTGGGAGAAGCAGCGATTCGCCTGGCTCGCCGGCGACATCGCCGCTCGCTACTTGGTCCAGTCCCGGATGGTCGAGTGGTGGATCCACGGCGAGGACATGCGGGCCACCAACGGGCTCGGTCCCGAGTATCAGCACTGGCCGATCTACATGACGATCGACCTGGGGGTCCGGATGCTGCCGTGGTCCCTCGGGCAAGCCGGTCTCGACCTCACCGGGTACAGCGTCCGGATCGATGTCGAGGGTGCCGGCGGAGGCTCGTGGCACTGGGGCCTCGGGGGCGGAGAGGTGCCGCCCGCGGACAAGGAGCCCGACGCCACGATCGTGGGGCGAGCTCCCCAACTCGCGCTCGTGGCGGCTCGGCGCCTTCCTGCCGTCGACGTGCTGGCGTCCGGCAACCTCGTCGTGGGACTCGACGTGGAGCTGGGCGTCGCGGTCCTGCGCCACATCCGCGCCTTCGTCTGAGGGAACCGGGCGGGTTCCTCGTCCGTATCCCTTGCGTGTACGGTCCTGGTCATGCCCGCGAACGAACTCGACGCCGACCTGATGCGGTCCTTCGCTGCACGGGACCCCGGCGCGGCCGAGACCCTGTACCGGCGGTTCGCGGGCCGGATCTACGGGCTCGGGCTCGTGATGCTCGGGAGCGACGCCGCGGCGCAGGACCTCGTGCAGGACACGTTCGTGAAGCTCTGGCGCAACGCCGAGCGTTACGACCGATCGCGGGGGAAGCTCGAGACGTGGGTGCTCCTGATGGCCCGGTCACTCGCGATCGACGCGATCAGGCGCCGGGTGCTCGAGGCGCGGACACTGGAACGCGTGGACCGTCCGCTCGAGATCGACCAAGCGCCGGGACCGGACGACCGGGTGGTCACCATCGATCTCACGGAGCGGGCGCGTCGGGCCATGTCGTCGCTGCCTCCCGAGCAGCGCGCGGCCCTGGAGCTCGCGTATCTCGGCGGGAAGACGAGCGCCGAGATCTCCGACCTCGAAGGGATCCCCATCGGCACCGCGAAGACGCGGATCCGGGCGGCGCTGCTCCGGCTGCGCGGATCGATGGCCTCCGAGGTGGGGCAGGAAGAGGCCGGTCGTGACGAACTGTGACGACGTGCGTCCGCTGCTCCCCGACTTCGTGTTGGGCTCCCTCGAGGGCGCCGGCGACCTGGACGTGCGTCGCCACCTCCGCGGATGCAGCGGGTGCCGACGCGAGCTGGACGCGCTCCGCGAGGGGGTTGGGGTGTTCGCCTCGACGATGGAGCGAACCGCCCCGACGGAGCTGCACGACCGGGTGATGCACGTCCTCGCGGAGGAATGGACCGAAGCCGACGGCTCCTCGAGATCGCGCGGGCACGTTCCCCGCGGCTGGCGCGTCGCGATGGCCGCCTCGCTCGCGCTCGCGGTCGTCGCCGCGACCTTCGGGATCATCCAACTCGGCCGCGCCCGCGATGCCACGGACGACGCCATCAGCTTCCGCACCGTTCTCGCCACGCTCGGAGGAACCGGGTTCAAGGTGGGGACCCTCGAAGCCGCCTCACCGGTGCCCGTCGAAGGAAGCGTCGTCGCCTACGAGTCCAGCAACGACCAGTCATTCGTGGTGGTGTTCGTTCGAACGCCGGAGCTCACGGGCGAAGGATCGCTCCTCGTGTCTCGCTCGGACGGGACCTCGTGGGACCCCGGACCGATCGAGTTCGACGGGGATGGCGACGCGGCGGTGTGGTGGGTCACCGATCGGAGCATCGCCTCGATGACGGGGCTGACGGTGACCACCCCCGACGGCGCGACGCTGGCGACCGCCGGGCTCCGTCCGGCTTAGTCGCGCGCGACCACCAGTCGTCTCACGAGCCGCTTCCGCGCGCCGAACCGGTACTTGTACGCGTAATCCCCCTTGAGGAAGTCGAACACCGAGCAGTGCTCCTCGATCGCCTCCCTGATGTCCTCGGCCACCAGCACCATCCCGGGGGCCAGCTGCTGCCATCTCCGGTCGAACGCGGAGTTGTAGAGCGAGTAGGTGCCCTCGAAGCTGAACCCGATCGTGCCGGCGGCGAGCTCCTCGCGAACACGGATGAACGTCAGTCGGAAGACACCTCGCTCGCAGAACGTGTGCCCGAGCCGACGGAAGAAGATCTCCATCCCCGGGACCATGAAGACCCCCTTCGGGCCTTCGCTCATCCGATGCAGCTCCACGAACCGGTCGAGGAGGGGAAGCAGGGTCTCGTCGGTCGCGGTCTCGATGCGGAACGGTCCCGTCTCCGCTTCCAACTTCTTCGCCTTGCGCCGGACCTCGTGCCGGAGCTTCGAGGGGATCTGCGCGAGGTACTCGTCCCACGTGGTCGGGAGGTCGAGGATCGGTGCCACCGCGTTCTGGTCCTCGGTCTCCTCCACCGTGAGCCCGTGGCCGACGGCCGCCTCTCGGAGCTCGGCGAGCCACGGCGAGTCCTCGGCGAGGCCGCGGAGGTCGGCCTCCCGCCACTCGTCGCGTGCGAGCAGGCCGGCCCACAGCGCGTGTGCGGAGCCGGCGACGGCCTCCGGCACGCCCACGGGGCCCATGTAGTCGGTCACCTCGGTCCCTCCCAGGAAGCGGAGCGTGTCCCCGATCAGCTCGAAGGCCGCGGCGGACACCTGTGCGCCGCTGTCGTCCTCGCCGAACGCGAGCAAGAGGTGCTCGGGCTCCTCGCCGAACTCCTCCCAGTAGAGCTTCAGGAAATCCGGCGTGTGGAAGAGCGTCCCCGACGGGTCGGCTCGCACGAGATCGCTCCAGTCGCGGCGTTGGAAGTCCCTGGGGTCCTCGGAGAAGACCACGTCGATCCCCGTCACCAGGAGCCGCCCCCGCCGCCGCCGCCTCCGCCGCCGGAGGACCCTCCCCCGCCGAACCCGCTCGAGCCCGAGGACGCCGGCGTGGATGCGAGTGTCCCACCGGTGGTCACCGCGAACCCGTCGATCGAGTCCGCGAACGCCGCCGCGGTGAACGCGTGGGGGCCCACGTACCAGCCCGACGAATCCGGCTGGATCCCCAGGTCCTCGAAGGCCTTCGCCCACTTCTTCGTGAGCCCGAAGACGATCGCGTACGGGAGGTAGCGGGTGAACACGTTCTCCTCCTCCGCCCAACGTGACATGTGCGTCTCCGCGGTCGCGATCACCCGGCGGAAGCCGCGGATCCGCCGAAGCATCGCCGTTCCCTTCGCCGTCCGGGCGGGCATCCGTCGCGCCATCAAGGCGAGCGCGACGCCCGCGGCGATCACGGGGATCCCGACGAGCCCCCAGTGCGTCCATCGAGCGAGCACGAAGGTCACGACGCCGCCCGCGACCGCGAGCAGCGCGCCTCGCCCTGCCCATCGGGTCCGGACCTGATCGGGCCGTGCGCGGAACCACTTCTGCTTCATCGCATCCTTGTACAGGGACTCCTCGACACCGTGCAGCCGCGTGGCGAAGGTCGTCTTCAGCTCCGAGACCTTGACCTCGTTGCCGTCACGGAAGAGACCGTCGAGAAGCTGCTTCTCGTACGCGAACAGCTCGGTCTCGGCTTTCTCCAGGCGGATGAGGTTCCAATCGGTCTTGGAGAACAACCCGCGATCCGGGATCTCCTGGATCAGCAGGAAGCCTCGGCCCGCGAGGTCGACGATGGTCGCGGTCACGTCGATCACGTTCGCGCGTTCGTCGATCAAGGTGCCGATCTGCCCCGGTCGGATGTTCTCTGGTGGAGCGAACTCGACAGGGGCCTCCGCGTCGCCTTCTCCGAGGGGAACCGCCTCGTCCTCTCCGGTCGCCGATCCCATGACCTGGTCGATCTGAGAGCCGAGGAAGCGACGATCGCGCCCCTCCCGAGACCACATGCGGAAGAGCGCGCCGCCGAGAAGGGTGAGCACGGCGAGCGATGCCGTCACCGTGCCCGGGTTCACGCTGAACGCTCGCCGTGCCGACCAGCGTTCGTCGAAGATCGGTTCCGGCTCCGGCACTGCACCCTTCGGGATCGCGATCACGATCGAGAGACCCTCGAACGGCTGGAGGATCCGACCGGGGGAGAAGGTGGCCCTCTCGCCTTCCTGCTCGTTCCTGCACGACTCCGTCGACCCGTCGTAGCCCTGGAAGCACGTCACCCGCTGGATGTCTGTGGGCGCTCGAACGATGACATCGGCGCGCTCGATGGGGATCTCCCACTCGTCCCCGATCGCGTTCCAGTACAGCTCGTCGTGGTCGCTGAACGCGTTCAGCGCTCCCTCAACGCGATACGTGAGCGTGTACGTGTGCCTGCCGGAGATCTCCACGTCGGGGTCTCCGACCCGGATCACCGTCGAGGACCCCTCCTGCGAGACCTCGACGTCGGATGGCGCCCCACCGGTGGCCGTGACCGACACGTCCTCGATCCGGTAGATCCGGTCGTAGACCTCGTCGAAGTAGTACCTGCTGGGGATCGTGCGGAAGATCCCGTGTCGCAGCTGGGTGCCGAAGTCGTAATCGATCCGCTCGGTGATCTGCAGGGCGCCGTCGTCCAGGATCTGGATCTCGACGGCGTAGCCGTGGATCGCCTCGGCGGGCAACTGCCCCCCGGCGGGAGCCGCCACCAAGAGGAGGAGCACAGCCGAGACGATCGCGAGCGGGACGAACGCGAGGAACCGATCGAGGGAGAGCTTCAGGGAGAGCGTCCGCAGCGGCACGGGCGCCAGGGTAGACGGTCGGCGGCAGCCGGACCGGTTAGTGCTCGGCGGCGCCGCTCGCGGCGCCGCCGCCGGACACCGCCTCCTGCAGGACGTCCCACGCCAGCACGGCGCACTTGATCCGGATCGGGTACTTCACGACCCCCTTCAGCGCGACGAGGTCGCCGAAGGCGTCCTCGTCGGGATCGACCTCCCCGGCGAGCATCCCTCGCACATCTGCCGCGAGGGCCATCGCGTCCTCGACCGGCTTGCCGCCGACCGACTCGGTCATCATCGAGGCGCTCGACTGGCTGATCGAGCAGCCCGCGCCCTGGAACGTGACCTCCAGGAGCTTCCCGTCCTCGAGGTTGGCCGAGACCGTGATCTCGTCGCCACACAGCGGGTTGTTCCTCGTGCACGTCACCACGGCTCCCGGCAACTCCCGCTTGTTCCGGGGGTTCTTGTAGTGGTCGAGGATCGTCTCCTTGTAGATGTCGTCGAGCGCCACGTTTCCTCCGAGCGCTAGTGGGCGAAGATCTCTTCCGCCTTGGCGAGCGCCTCCACCAGCACGTCCACCTCGTCCCGTGTGTTGTACACGTAGAACGAGGCCCGTGCAGTGGCGGGGGTACCGAGCCTGCGCATCACGAGCTGCGCGCAATGGTGGCCGGCGCGGATCGCCACGCCCTCCGCGTCCAGGACCGTCGCGAGGTCGTGCGGATGGACGTCGCGGTACCAGAAGCTCACGGCGCCTCCCCGCGCGGCGGCGTCCTTCGGCCCGTAGACGGTGGCGTCCACGGAGAGCAGCCGGTCCAGCGCGTACCGGGTGATGTCCTCCTCGTGGGCACGGACGGCGTCCATCCCCAGTGTTCGAAGGTAGTCGACGGCCGCACCGAGCCCCACCTGCTGGGCGATCTGCATCGTCCCGGCCTCGAACTTGTACGGGATGTCGTTCCACGTCGAGTGGTCGTGGAAGACCTCGTGGATCATCTCCCCGCCGCCGAACATCGGATCCATCGCCTCCAGGAGCTCGGCCTTCGCGTACAGCCCGCCGCTCGCCGTGGGACCCAGCATCTTGTGGCCGCTGAACGCGAGGAAGTCGCAGTCCACCTCCTCGACGGACACTCCGTGGTGCGGAACGAGCTGGGCGGCGTCGACCGCGACGAGGGCGCCCACCGCGTGGGCCGCCTCGATCAGCTGGCCCAGGGGCGTGATCGTCCCGAGCGCGTTGGACATCCCGGTCACCGACAGGATCTTGGTCCGCTCGTGCAAGAGCGAGCCCAGCTCCGAGAGGTCGAGCTGCCCCTCGTCGGTTAACGGTATGTATCGAAGAACCGCGCCCGTCACCTGGGCGGTGAGCTGCCACGGGACGATGTTCGAGTGGTGCTCCATGTCGGTGAGGAGGATCTCGTCGCCCTCCCGGAGGAACTTCCTCCCCCATCCCTGCGCGACGAGGTTCATCGACTCGGTCGTGCCGCGCGTGAAGACGATCGTCCGGGGATCAGTGGCACCGAAGAAACGCGCCAGCTTGGCCCGAGCTCCCTCGAAGGCCTCCGTCGACTCCTCCCCCAGCGTGTAGATCCCTCGGTGCGCGTTCGCGTTGTGGTTCGTGTAGAAGTCGGAGACGGCCTCGATCACCTGACGGGGCTTCTGGGACGTCGCGGCGGAGTCGAGGTAGACGAGTGGGTGCCCGTTGATGACGCGCTCGAGGATCGGGAAGTCCCGGCGGATCCGCTCGACGTCCAGAGCCCCGTTCCCGTTCATGCCTTCGCCTCCACCCCTTCCTCGATGCCGAGCTCTTCGCGGATACCCTCGTACCCCTTCTCTTCGAGCTCGCCCGCGAGCTCGGGTCCGCCGGACCTCACGATACGACCCTGCATCATCACGTGGACGCGGTCGGCGGTGATGTAGTTGAGGATCCGCTGGTAGTGGGTGATCAGCAGCACGCCGAGATCCGGACCGACCAGCTCTGCCACGCCGCCGGCCACGAGCTTCAGCGAATCGATGTCGAGGCCCGAATCGGTCTCGTCCAAGATCGCGATCTCGGGCTGCAGGACCGCGAGCTGGAGGATCTCGTTCCGCTTCTTCTCCCCGCCTGAGAATCCCTGGTTCACGTAGCGCTGGACCATCGCGTCCTCGATGCCGAGACGGTCCATCTGCTCCTTCATGTGCTTGCGGAACGCGAGCGCGCTGATCTGCTCGGCCTTCACCGCCTGGTACGCCGTCCGCAGGAAGTTCACGACGCTCACACCGGGGACCTCGGTCGGGTACTGAAGCGCGAGGAAGAGTCCCCGCTTGGCTCGCTGGTCCGTGGTCAGGCTGGTGATCTTCTCGCCCTTGAAGATGACGTCACCGCTGGTCACGACATACCCGGGCCGGCCCATGATGATGTTGGACAGGGTCGACTTGCCGGAACCGTTGGGACCCATCAGTGCGTGGGTCTCTCCCTGCGTCACCGTCAGGTCGATCCCCTTCAGGATCTCCTTGCCCTCGACCTCCGCCCGGAGATCTCGGATCTCAAGGGTCGCCCGACCATTCTGCTCGCTCATGTCCTCACACCTCGATGTAGACGTCGTCGTTCTCGGTGATGATCGGGAAGACCTCGATCGGCTCGGTGGCCGGCAAGCTCCGCGGCTTCCCGCTGTTCAGGTCGAAGCTGGAGCCATGCTTCGGGCACTCGATCGTCTCGAAGTCAGGATCCACCTCCCCTTCGTCCAGGTAGTACTTCGCGTGGCTGCAGATCGCGTCGATCGCGCGGAGCCCTTCGTCGCCCAGGTTCACGACCGCGACCAACCTGCCTTCGACGGGGAAGCGCTTGGCCTCACCCGGCGGCGGCATGTCGGCGGTCTCGCAGACCTTGATCCGCACCGTCATGCGGACACCTTCGGCTGGGCCTGCGTCCCCAGTCCCTGCGCGAGCTCGTCCTGGATCGCCTTCTCGGCGCCCTCCCGGACCTCGTCGATCTTCACGCGGTCGAGCACCTCTTGGAAGAAGCCGGAAACGATCAAGCGCTCGGCTTCCGCGCGGGGGATGCCGCGGCTCATCAGGTAGAAGATCGCGTCCTCATCCACGGGACCGACGCTCGCCGCGTGGCCGCAGCGGACGTCGTTCGCCTCGATCTCGAGATTGGGGATCGCGTCGGCCTTCGCGTGCTCGGAGAGCACGATGTTGCGCGAGGTCTGCATCGCGTTCGTCTTCTGCGCATCCGGGCGGACGTGGACCCAGCCGCTGTAGACCGCTCGGGAGTGGTCGCGGAGCGCGCCCTTGTAGAGGAGGTCGCTGGTGCAGTTCGGTGCCACGTGATCCTGGATCGAGCGGTGGTCGAAGTGCTGGTCCCCGTCCGCGAAGAAGACGCCGAGCATCTCGGAGAAACCGCCCGGCGCCGCGAGCACGGTCTCGGCTTCGGCCCGCGCGAGCGAAGCGCCGAACCCGATGTTCAGCGTCCGGAGCGTGGCGTCGCGTCCGACGGTGGCCCGCTGGATCCCGAGGTGCGTCACGCCGCTCCCCCATTCCTGGATCGAAACGTAGCGCACGTGGGCGCCGTCGCCGACGTGGATCTCCGCTATCGCATCGCTGAACGCACGCCCGAGGTCCGGCGAGACATAGCGGTCGATGAACGTCACCTCCGCACCCGGTTCCACGATGAGCAGCGTATGGGGGAAGATCGCGGCGCCGTCCGCATCGAGGTAGGTCAGCGCCTGGAGGGGGAGCTCGATCGAGGTGTCCCTCGGCACGCGGACGAACGCGCCACCGGTGCGGAATGCGGCGTGCAATGCGGTGAACTTCGTTCTGTCGAACGGCACCAGCGTGTGGAGGTAGGGCTCCACCAGCTCCGGGTGGTCAGCCACGGCGGCGTCGATGCTCTCGAAATGGACGTCCGCGTGCATCGAGGGATCGAGGTGGGCGATCGTGGTCGTCGAGTTGTGCTGGATCAGGAGTCCGGCGCGGGCGCTCACGTCGCCGGCGGCGGCGAGAAGGTGGGCCGGCACCTGGTCCAGGTGGGTCGCGGTGCCACCTTGAACGTGCGGCGCGAAATCGAGCTCGAAGCCTGCGAGGTCCGTGTAGCGCCACTCCTCCGTCTCCTGAGAAGGAACCGGAAGGGACCCGAAGCGTTCGAAGGCCTCCAGGCGCAGCTTCGAGGTGAAGGCCGGCGCCTCGGGAAGTGCCTCGAGGGCTCGCTCGTCGAAAGTGGTCGTGCTCACCGGGCTCATGAAGGAATCCTACTGGAGAGGTCGGATTCGACCCAACCAGGTAGGTGCGCTTCACCGGCCGGACTCAGCGACAACGCGTCCACGCCGGTCCTCCCTCGCTCGAGGCCCCGCGCTCCCGGCAACTCAGGCTTGACGTCGTAGCCACCGATATCCCGGGGCGATGAAGATCGTCGAGCGCCGCGAGCACGGAGGCATCTGGTGGGGCCGCACCCCCGACGGGGCGTGGTTCCGCTGGAGCGCGGCCGTGAACAGCTGGGAGGGACCGCTGGCGCCGCCGTGGCCGGAACCGCCACGTCACCCGAACGAGGAGGCCATCGTCGCGGCCGCGATCGCCGCTGGAGGGCCGTCTGAGGAAGTCTTCGCGCTACCGATGAACCGGGTCGACGCCTGGTGGAACCGGCACTTCCCGCCGTTCTCGATCCGGCGCCTGGTGTTCGGTCTGGTGTCGCTCCCGGTGATCGGCGCGGTCGTGGAGCTGCTCTGGGTCCTCGGAGGCCGAGAGGCCTCGCTCCCCCGCTACCTCTTCGTCTGCGTAGCCGGCGGCGTCCTGCTTGCGACGGCGTGGCTGCCCGGGATGCGGGACGTGGCCGAGCGGATGCAGGCGAGCGGAGCGTTCGAGTCCCGTTCACCGTGGCCGTGGCGACGCAGGCCGATGGCGCCACCGCCTCCGCTCCCACCGCTCCGGACGACGTTCCGTCGCGACTTCCTCGTCGCGCTGCCCTTCACGCTGGTGATCGTGCTCGTGATGACCGCCACTGTCACCGGCATCCGCGGCTCGTTCACGCCCGGAGCGCTCCTCAACATCGCGGTCGCGGCGGTGCTGTCGGCGCTGTTGGTGGGCCTGCGCACCTCTATCTGGGGCCTCGTCCTCTTCTCGATCGCCGGAGGCCTCCTCGGTGGCCTCGCGATGGCGTTACTGAGCATGATGACATTCAACGAGCCTGGCCTCGGAGAGGTCATGTTCGGCTGGGCCATCGGGTCCGTGATCCTGTTCCTGTACGCGTATCCGCTTTGGCGCGGCGTCCGGGACATGGAGGCACGCGGCTTCCGCCTGCCGATGTGGATCGTGATGGGCTGCAGTGTGCTGTTGGTGTCCGGGGCCGCGCTCGTGTTCCTGGCGGAGCGCTGAGGGCTAGCCGACCGAGCCCTCCATCTGCAGCTCGATCAGTCGGTTGAGCTCCACCGCGTACTCCATCGGGAGCTCCCTCGTGATCGGCTCGATGAAGCCGTTCACGATCATCGCGGTGGCCTCGGCTTCCGAGAGCCCTCGGCTCATCAGGTAGAAGAGCTGGTCGTCGCCGACCTTGGACACGGTGGCTTCGTGGCCCAGCGCGGCCGTCTCGTCCTCGACCTCGATGTAGGGGTAGGTGTCCGAGCGGCTTTCGTCGTCCAGGATCAATGCATCGCAGCGCACCGTGGACTTCGCGTGGTGCGCGTCCGGCTCCACCCGAACGAGCCCCCTGTACCCGGTGCGGCCGCCGTCCTTCGAGACCGACTTCGAGTTGATCACGCTGGTCGTGTACGGGGCGGCGTGGATCGCCTTGCCGCCGGCGTCGGTGTGCATCCCCTTACCGGCGAACGCCACGGACAGCACCTCACCGCGCGCGCCCTTCCCGAGGAGGTAGATCGATGGGTACTTCATCGTCACTTTGGAGCCGATGTTCCCGTCGATCCATTCCATGACGGCGTCCTCGTAGGCGGCGGCGCGCTTGGTCACCAGGTTGTACACGTTGGTCGACCAGTTCTGGATCGTCGTGTAGCGAACGCGGGCGCCCTTCTTCGCGACGATCTCCACGACAGCGGAGTGAAGCGAGTCGCTCGTGTAGATCGGCGCCGAGCAGCCCTCGACGTAGTGCACGTAAGAACCCTCGTCGGCGATGATCAGGGTCCGCTCGAACTGGCCCATGTTCTCCGCATTGATCCGGAAGTAGGCCTGCAGCGGGATGTCGACGGCCACGCCCGGCGGGACATAGATGAACGATCCGCCCGACCACACGGCGGTGTTCAGCGCCGCGAACTTATTGTCGTTGGGCGGGATGATCGTCCCGAAGTACTCCTTCACGAGATCCGGGTAGTCGCGGAGCGCGGAGTCCATGTCGGTGAAGATCACACCGATGTCGTCCAGCTCCTTCTTGATCTTGTGGTAGACGACCTCGGACTCGTATTGGGCCGACACGCCGCCCAGGTACTTCTTCTCCGCCTCCGGGATCCCGAGCTTGTCCCAGGTGCCCCGGATGTCCTCGGGGAGGTCTTCCCAGTTCTGGGCCTGCTTCTCGGTCGATCGGATGAAGTAGTAGATGTTCTCGAAGTCGATGTCCGACAGGTCGGCGCCCCACCACGGCATCGGGCGGCTCTCGAAGTGCTTCAAGGCCTTCAGCCGGTACTTGCGCATCCAGTCGGGCTCGGACTTGAGCTCGCTGATCTCCTCGACGACCTGCGCCGACAGGCCCCGCTTCGGCTCGAACACCGAGTGGGAGGGGTCCTTCCAGTCGAAACGGTATCCCTTGGAAAGCTCCTCGAGATGCTCTTCCTGACTGACGACCATCTCACTCCCTTTGCATCGACTTGCGGTCCTCTACAGGGTACCTCTAAGTCTATCCAGCAGGTCGGATTCAGCCCGCGTGCCTACCCGTGGCGAGCGGCGGGGTCCGAGGGATCCCAGCGGTCGACCCGCCTCGCCAGCACCTTGGTCACGACCGATCCCACCAGGACGGTGAGGATCACGTACGCGACCGTCACGGGACCGAGGTCGTCCTCGATGGAAGCGGCCGTTGCCAGCCCGGCGATCGCGATCGAGAACTCCCCTCGGGGGATGAGCGCGGCGCCCACCACCCCGCGGGCTCGTACCTCCGAGCCGAGGCGGCGCGCCGCCCACCATCCCGTCGCGTACTTCGTCGCCGACGTCACCAGCCCCAGGAGCACGGCGATCCCGAGGACCGGGGGGATCGTGGACGGATCGACCGATAGGCCGATGAAGGCGAAGAAGATGGCCGCGAACAGGTCGCGGAGCGGACGGACGAGCGTCTGCGCCCCCTCCGCCGCGGGCCCGGAGAGCAGGATGCCCGCGAGCAGGGCGCCCACCGCCGCCGAGAACCTCGCCACCTCGGCGACGCCAGCGATGAGGATCGCGAACCCGAGGATGGACAGCAGGAGCGCCTCGTCGGAGCGGCTGAAGAGCATCGCGCTGAGACCCACCTCGACCCGCAGCGCGATCACCAGCAGCACCCCGACCGCCACGATCGCGACCATCGCGGGAACGAGGGAGATGTCGGCGCTGCCTCCGATGAGCAGGGCGGCGAGGACCGGGAGGTAGATCGCCATGACGAGATCCTCGATGACGTTGATCGTCACCACGAACCTGCTCGCGCCTCGAGCATGCGGACCTGCGTGCTCGAGCAACTTCGCCGCCACGCCGGAGGAGGAGACATAGGTGATCCCGCCGAGGAACGCGGCAGCGAGCGGGCCCCACCCCAGGATGAGGCCGACCAGCACGCCGGGAGTGACGTTCAGGACGAGATCGACGAGGCCGGGCATCGCGGAGGCCCTCGCCGTCGCGAGCAGATCTCTAGACGAGTGCTCGAGACCGAGCACGAACAGAACGAGGATCAGGCCGATCTCGGCGCCGGTCTCGACGAATCCACGGGTCGTGACCAACGGCAGGATGCCTCCCTCGCCGAACGCGAGCCCCGCGATCAGATAGAGAGGAACCGTCGGCAGGTCGAACCTCGCCGCGATCCGTGCGAGGACCGCGAGCCCGAGGATGACAGCGCCGAGCTCCAGGAGCCTCACGGTGGGCGGCCCGGGGTCGTGATACCCATCGAGGGAGTGTAGGGATGCCGATCCCTCCCGCGGTCTCGGGCCGCTGGCAGGAC